>CAZXIX010000082.1:3660-19680 GCA_964640855.1 uncultured Saprospiraceae bacterium | reverse complement strand
TCTTTTTACAACCCCGAATGGCCTAAAAAGGGCTTTTTCAGGGACGACTATTTAGGGAAAATGATCCAGGGGCTGAAACATAAAAGTGGTTAAACAAGGTGTCCGGTCAAATAGGACCACCTCAGAGGGCGGAGACAACTCCCTGGAAGTGGAATTGCTTCGCTCTGAACTCACCAGCCACTCGCTCGAGATCCAGAATCAATACCTGGCCATCGAGCGGATTGTCGCCAACAATGTCGTAAACAAAGAACTGTTGGAGATCATTATCGGCAAGCTGGATGAGCTGCTCGTCGTGAGTGCACCATCCCGGAAGTGATCATCGTGCGGGACACCATTGAGGTGGAAGGTGAAACCATCATTCGGGTCGACACCATTTACCAGAATGTCGAGGTCCCGGTTGAGTACGAGGTGTGCGATGAAGTTCCTGAAAAGATCTCTCCGATTTTCGAAGGATACGATGCCGAGACAAACGAGTATATCTGGGGCTACCTGAACCGCAACACCTGCATTGTTCTGATCCCTCACGGAAGCGACAACCGGTTCAGCAACGGGAATGGTGGAGAGACGGCTCAGGTCTTCCTGCCCGGACGGAAAAACGATGTTTTCCGGACACCCGCAGGTAACGGCAACACCGTCTGGACCCTGAAGTCTCCCAACGGCAGTGGGTCAACCGCCACCGCGAATCGCAATTAATTCTTTTCCATTCTTACCAACGGGATTTGCCGTAGCGGCAAATCCCGTTCCACAATTGAAATAACATGAACAAGCAATTTCCCACTCTCATTGGATTTTTCTTTCTCGTTCTCCTCTTTTCCGGATCGGCCCATGCTCAAACCCGGATGCTGATTTCCGGCGACGTCGGTACGCTTTATTCTGACCTTACCCGCAGCGGTGCCGGTTTCTCAGCCGCGGCCGAATTTGGATTTCAGTTTGGTCAGATTCAGGTTTTGCCGGGTGCACAGATGATCCTGGGGCTGCCCACGGAGGAAGATGCAGATGCCGATGGTTATCTGCTGGGAGGACGCGCCGGATACGTTTTCGGCTTTGACAATGGCTTTAATCTGCCGGTTACGGCCGGTTTCATGTACGGCGAACTGGATCTCCGTCCGGCAAAGCAAACCTTTCTGGAGGTGCAACCCAGCATCAATACCCAGTACGGTTTTGTATTCGGTCCCTATCTGCGGGGCGGTTACATGTGGCACAACGGTACCCATTCGCCTTTTGCCGGTGCCGGCCTTCGCCTGACCTGGGAAGCGGACCCCTTCGGCAAGAATAAGGTTAAAAATCCGACCTTCCACTAAGCCTCAGTGTCCCGGGAAAAAACCTCGCCAGCCGGCGGGTTTTTTTTATGCCTGGGCTCCCCGCAATGCCTTCCAGTTCCGAATCAGATATCCGGCTCCCAAAGCGGTGAATGCCAGGGCAATCGTTGCATTCAGGTAATTCCCGTAGATCAGGAATCCGGTCGTGAACAGACCTCCCCACACCAATGTCACACCGGCTATCATGCCACCAATTTCCCGTGCCAGGGAAGTTCCTTCTTCCCGGACAACCGGAATGGCCCCTTCTGTAGGTATTCCGCCGGCTCTGCCCTCCAGCACCGCTCTCCAGCCCATGCGATGAGGTTGTACGAGATTGAAAAAACGGACCAGCGTTTCATGTTCCGTGGGGCGGGTCAGAAAGGTCACGATCAACCAGCCAGCGGTGGTGATGGCGACCCCGATCAAGAGTCTCCAATGATCTGCCAGTTCGCCGGAGTAACCGAATTCAAAAAACAGTGCGACTGCGAAACTGATCACCATACCGGCGATTTCGCTGTAGGCATTGATCCGCCACCAAAACCAGCGCAAAATGAAGATCAGCCCGGTACCTGCGCCGATCTGTAGGAGGATGTTGAAGGCCTGCAGGGCATTGGTCAGGTATAGGGCAAAAATGGCCGAAAACGCCATCAGTAGAACAGTTGAAATCCGGCCGGCATTCACCAGTTCCCGGTCGCTGGCCTCCGGGCGGTAGAAGCGCCGGTAAAAATCGTTGACGATGTAAGAGGAACCCCAATTAAGGTGGGTGGAAATGGTCGACATAAAGGCGGCGATCAACGAAGCCACGACGAGCCCCAGGAGCCCGCTGGGAAGAAAAGTCAGCATGGCGGAGAAGGCCAGATCATCGTTTATTACATCCGGACTTACGTTGGGAAAAGCCTCAGCCAGCGAATCCATATCTGGAAAGACGACCAGGGAGGCCAGGGCGATGATCAACCAGGGCCAGGGCCGAAGGGCATAGTGAGCCAGGTTAAAAAACAGGGTAGCCCCGACGGCGTTGGATTCGTCCTTGGCCGAAAGCATACGCTGTACGATATAACCGCCTCCACCGGGTTCCGCTCCGGGATACCACACAGCCCACCATTGTACTGCTACCGGAATGATAAACAAGGGAATTAGGGTGGCCGGGTCGTTGAAGTCGGGTAGAAAATTCAGTTTTCCGGCTACATTTTCGTGTTCCAGCAGGTTGGAAAGCCCGCCGATTTCGGGAAGTTGCAGGATGATGATGGCTGCAGCGATCACACCTACCATGGCAATGATAAACTGTATAAAGTCAGTCAGGATAACCCCCCGGAGCCCCCCCAGGGAGGTGTATAAAACGGTAACAACGGAGGCCACCAGGACGGTCGTCACTGGATCCACCCCCAGCATCACCCCTCCGATCTTGATCGCGGCCAGGCACACAGTGGCCATGATGGCAATATTGAAGAAAACACCCAGGTAGATGGCCCGGAACCCCCGCAGGAAGGCAGCTTCTACACCGCTGTAGCGTAATTCATAAAATTCCAGGTCGGTCAGAATACCCGATCGGCGCCAGAGTTTTGCGTAGACGAAAACGGTCAGCATGCCCGTCAGCAGGAAGGCCCACCAAACCCAGTTGCCCGCCACGCCGTTCTTGCGAACGATATCGGTCACCAGGTTGGGCGTATCGGCCGAGAAGGTGGTTGCCACCATACTCACGCCCAGGAGCCACCAGGGCATGCCCCGTCCGGAAAGGAAAAACTCCTGGAAGCTTTTTCCGGATTGGCGGGCTACCCGTAGGCCGATGATGATGTAAAGGGCAAAGAAGGCCAGGATCAAGGACCAGTCTAAAGTGCTGAGTTGCATGTTTTTCGTTTGAGATATAGCAGGTCGTTTTCCGATCGGGCTAGCAAGGCAAGGACTCATCTATTCTTGCGAGTGCAGAGTAAAGTAAGAAAAACCCGGGTTGCTGAACCTTTTCGGCGATCAGAATTTCCAGCGTACAAAGGCTTCCATGGCTTCGTACTCGGCGAAACCGAGTTTCCGGTATTGATCGGCCGTATCCCGGTTGCGGTCTTCGGCGCGTTGCCAAAACTCCCGCGGATCGCTTCCGGGGAAGGGGGGTCTGTCTTTCTGGCTTTGGTGCATGAAAATGGCCCGCCGCTTTTTGTTCAGTTCCTGAGGACTGAGGGGTACGGCCATTTCGATCTCATCGACCCGCCATTCGTGCCAGGCGCCGCGGTAGAGCCACAGCCAGGTATCTTTCATCCATTTTTCGCCTTTCAGCTGCTTCAGCGCTTCCAGGATGCCGTTCAGACAAACCCGATGGGTGCCGTGGGGGTCGGCCAGGTCCCCGGCCGCATAGATCTGGTGCGGCTGGATTTCTTTGATCAGATCGACGATCAGTTCGACATCCTTCTTGCCCAGCGGCTTTTTGCGGGAGCGGCCCGTTTCATAAAAAGGCATGTCCAGGAAGTGGATGTGGTCGTCTTTCAGGCCGCAGAACCGGGCTCCGGCCCGCGCCTCGCCCCTCCGGATCAGCCCTTTGATCCGGCGTACTTCCGGAATGTCTACTTGCCGGGGATCTTTCTCGCGCAGGTTTCGGATCACTTTCTTCATTTCTTTAAGATCCTCCTCCGACAAAGAGCCCTTCTTCTTTTGCTGGAACTCTTCCATAAATTCTACGTAGCGAAGGGCGTCGTGATCGTGCACGGCGATGTTTCCGCTGGTTTGGTAGGCCACATGTACGTCGTGGCCCTGGTCGACCAGGCGCAGGAAAGTTCCCCCCATGCTGATCACATCGTCATCCGGATGGGGGCTGAAGATGATCACCCTTTTTTGAGCCGGCAAGGCGCGCTCGGGCCGGGTCGTATCGTCGGCATTGGGTTTTCCGCCGGGCCAGCCCGTGATGGTGTGCTGCAGGCGGTTGAAAACCATAATGTTGATGCTGTAGGCGGAAGCGTATTCCACGATGAGGTCGCTCAACCCGTTCTCCCCGTAATCTTCGTCGGTCAGCTTCAGGATGGGCTTGCCCAGCTTGAAGGACAGCCAGGTAACCGCTTTGCAGATGAGATCCTCTTGCCATTCGACCATTCCCACCAGCCAGGGCGCTTCGAATTGGGTCAGCGCCTCCGCAGCACCTTTATCGAGAATGGCTTTGACATGGGGGTGATTCTGTAGAAAGGTAGCCGGTACCGAGGGTGAAATGGGGCCCTCCAGGGCGCGTTTGAGGATGGGCGCCTTATGCTGCCCCCAGCCCAGGAGGTAGATGGTTTTCGACTTCATGATGGAAGCGATACCCGTGGTGATGGCCCGGTAGGGAACGTCCTCCTCCTTGTCGAAGTCCTTGAGGGCGTCGCGCCGGGTCAGGCCGTCCAGCCGCACCAGCCGGGTAGGGGAGTTTACGCGGGAGCCCGGTTCGTTGAAACCGATATGTCCGGTACGCCCGATACCGAGGATCTGGATATCGATGCCGCCGTAGAGATCGATCTGCTTTTCGTATTCCTCGCAGTAGGCTGCCACCTTATCCAGCGGCAAGGTTCCGTCGGGAATATGGATCTGATCCCGGGGAATGTCAACGTGGTCAAACAGATACTCGCGCATGAAACGCACGTAGCTCTGTTTGGCGTCCGGGGAGATGGGGTAGTATTCGTCCAGGTTGAAGGTGATCACGTTGCGAAAACTCAAACCTTCTTCCTTGTGCAGCCGGACGAGTTCTTCGTACACCCGAATGGGAGAGGAACCGGTGGCAAGCCCCAAAACGATGTTCTCCCCTTCCTGTTGCTTTTGCCGGATGGCCAGCGCGATGGATTGGGCGACATGCCGGGAAGCTTCGCTCGCGTCTTCCCAAATCTTGGTGGGGATCTTTTCGAAGGATTTGAATTGGTATTTGAAGTGCGACATGGCAGATTGATTTATAGCGTTAGTCATGAGGTAAAAGAGGGTTGCATTTTAAAAATGAGGGAAGCGGCACCCAAAAGGGCAGATTCGTTATGTCCCAACCGGGAAGGAAGTAACCGGATACGATCCCTCATATCCGGAAAAATGTTTTGGTGAAGGTGTTTTTCTACGGGCTTGAATAAGATGTCGCCTGCTTGTGCGAGACCTCCGGCCAGAAAAATGGCCTCAGGTTCGAGGGTAACGGCCAGGTTGGCCAGGGAAGCCCCCAGGACCTTTCCGGTTTGTTCGAAAATCTCCAGGGCAATCGGGTCTCCCTCGAGAGCTGCCTGGTAGATTTGCTCCGAGCCCAGATCGAGAAAGCTATACCTTCTCAAGGGACTGGATGTATTCCGGAAAGCCATCAGCTCAAAAGCAGTTCTTTTCAGACCCGAAGCCGAGGCGTAGGTTTCCAGGCAACCTGTTTTCCCGCAACCACATTGGCGGTAGGTACCCGGGACCTGGCTGTGGCCAAATTCGCTGGCATAACCGTAGGCTCCGGTTACGATCTCATTTTTGACCATGATCCCGGATCCCAAACCCGTCCCCAGGGTGATGACGATGAAATGGTCAAAGTCTTTGGCTCCGCCGAAAAGCTTCTCCCCCAGGGCAGCTGCGCCGGAATCTTTCATCAGTCGGGTGGGGTAGCCACTTCTTTCTTCAAAGATCCGGGCTAAGGGAAAAGAAAGCTCGAAGGGAAGGTTGGCTGCATACTCAATGGTTCCTTTGCGGGAATTACATGCCGGAGCGCCGATGCCGATTCCCATGATGCGCATTCCGGTTTCGACCTTTTCCTCCAGCCGGTTCACCTGATACAGAAGTTGCTGAATAAAGCTTTGGCTTTCCGAATAACGGTCGGTTGGGAAGGAAACCCGGTCCAGGATCACCCCGTCCTCCCGAACAAGGGCGAGCTGAGTACCGGTTCCGCCCACATCGATGCCAATTGCTGCTTCCAAGCGTTATCCGTTTGGTTGGGTTCGTAAAGCGGTTGCAAGATAATAGGATTTTTACAACTCTGTGTGCGCACACGGAAAAAATATATTAATTTTGTGTTCGAACACAGTAAAATATTATTCTGATTACGAAAAGAGTTGTGGCGGTGAGGGAAAAGGAGTTGCTTGGGGGAGAACAGAATTAGGTATGGGAAAATCAAAGATTCGGATAAAGGATATAGCCCTTCGGGCGGGTGTGAGCACCGGTACCGTAGACCGGGTTTTGCACGATCGGGGTCATGTTTCTTCGGCTGCCCGGGAAAAAGTTCTGAAGGCCCTGGAGGAAATGGATTACAGCCCCAATATCATGGCTCGCGCACTGGCGAGCAAAAAATCCATTCAGGTCATATCTCTGATGCCACAACCGGACTCGGATCCTTACTGGCAATTGCCTCAGCTGGGGTTGGAAAAAGCTTTGCAAGGGGTTGAGCATTACGGTGTCTTGAACAAAGCGATCCACTTTGATCTTTTTTCGTCCCGTGACTTCAGGAAAAAAGCAGAGGCGATCTTGGCCGGAGAACCATTCGATGCTTTGCTGGTCGCTCCTATTTTCCAGGAAGAGAGTCTCTGGTTGTTGGATCAGGTGAACAGTCGGCACATACCTGTCATCCTGATCAACACCGACCTGATAGAATCCGAGGTGTTGAGCTATGTCGGCCAGGATAGTCACCAAAGCGGTATTTTGGCGGGTCGTTTGCTCGACTTGGTTGTCGGGCCGGAAAAGGGAGAGGCCCTGCTGCTGAACCTGGGAAAAGAAACCCGGGAGAATGCGCGTCATCTGCGGGAAAAAGAGGCGGGTTTCCGAAAATATCTGGCGGCAACCCATCTGACCGTGGAAACCGCTGAGTTCGATTCTTATATGGATCCGGATCTGTTGCGGGCATTCGTTGCCGACCTGCGCAGCCGGCACACTAAGCTCAGAGGTTTGTTCATCACCAACTCCAGAGCGTATTTTTTGCTGAGAAGTGCCGGTGATCTGCTTGAAGATGTTCGCCTCGTGGGTTTTGACCTATTGCCTGAAAATCTGGCCTATTTGCAAAAGCGACAGATTGATTTCATCATCAACCAAAATCCGGTCCAGCAGGGGTACATAGGGCTGATGACGGCAGTCAACCATGTGCTGTTCGAAAAAAGCGTCGCCCGGCGCCAACATCTCCCTCTGGATGTGGTCCTACCCGAGAATGCCATTTATTATTTGGAAAGGGAAAAGGAATATCAGCTCATCGTTTAGTAAGGAGGTTGGTGATTTCTCTTTAGGAATGGAGATCGGGAATTGTCCCTTTTCTTCTATTCCTTGTTCCTTGTTCAGTGTTCCTTGTTCAGTATTCCTCTATTCATCCCTCATTCTTCCACGCCACTTTCCTCCCCCGATCCGGGTTTTTGAGGATATCTGGAATGTGCAAGAGGATCTCTTCCGCAAGCAGATCGATCAGCCGGGCTTTGATCTGATTGCGGTGCAATACCAGGCTGACCTCCCGAACGGGCTGGGGATTCCGGAAGTGCCGAATGTGTTGATATTGCTCGGCAGCCATATCCAGCGTGGCCAGTTCCGGCAAGAGGGTGTATCCGTATTGCTGCTCTACGATCCGGCGGAGCGTCTCCAGGCTTCCGCTTTCGAAGCGCAGGCGGCCCGGCTCGTGTTCGAGCTTTTTATTGCATAGGTTAACGACCTGATTGCGAAAACAATGACCTTCTTTGAGGAGCCACATTTCCCGCAGGTCCAGGTCATCGAATCCGATCTGGCCTTCCCGGCTCAGGGGGTGGTGCGTGGAGACGTAGGCTACAAAAAGCTCGTAGAAAAGAGGCCGCTCCAGCAAGCCTTTTTCCTGCAAGGGCGTCACCAGGATGCCAACGTCCAGTTGGTCCGAATTCAGGCGATTCACAATCTGCTCGCTCAACAATTCTTCCACGACCACTTCCACCTGGGGAAACTTTTCCATGAATTTCATGATAAACATCGGCAGCAGGTAGGGGCTGAGGGTGGGGATGATCCCCAGGCGAAGCTGACCTTGTACGGAGCCTTTCCCCAGCTCGATCAGCTCGGGGATCTGCCGGGTTTCCCGGATTACCTTGCGAGCCTGGGCAATGATCTGTCTTCCGATGTCGGTGGTCAACACCGGCTTTTTACTCCGGTCAAACAAAATGACCTCGAGTTCCTCCTCCAACTTTTTGATCTGAGTACTCAGGGTGGGTTGTGTCACGCCGCAATAATGGGCTGCCAAAGCAAAATTTCGATGGGTATCTACCGCGATGATGTATTCCAACTGGGTGAGGGTCATGGGTTAATGAAGGAATGGATAATGAAAAAATGAATAATGAAAGAATGAAAAAATTAAAGAATGAAAGAGCGGAAAATTTAGATCCGGCTTCAATTTGTCACATTTTCAATGTTTTGATCAAACCAATTTCTGCAATTCCTCCAGCCGGTCCTGTACCACCTCCACCATATCCTGACGGAGGGCTTCCCCCATGGGATTTCGCCTGGAGATCCGGCGCATGCGCCGGGCCAGGATCCGGTCGTGGACCACGTCGGTCAGCCAGCGTTCAAAATCCCGTCTTTCCGTGTGATATTCCAGGGTTTCCAGCGGGAGGCGCGGGATCAGTTCTCCGAATTCCCAAAGATTGGAGGCGGTAAGCGGACCCTCGTAGGATTTCTCACGGATGTTAAAGTAAAACTGCCGGTGACCCGGTAGGGGAGCATACAGGTATTTGTGTAAATGCCTGATGTGCGGCACCGCCCGTCGAACCTTTCCATACTCCACCAATTGAGGCCAGGAACCCGGGACGGTATCCGGATCCATGGAAAGTAGCACCTGCCCCTTTTTTAGCTCGCTGATGACATCCAGGTTGAGGGTCTGGTCGGGGTATTTTCGGGTCAGGCCTTCCCGGATGGCCCGGACCTCCTCCGGAAGTTTGACGTTGGTGATCATCCAGTTCGGGATCTTCTCCCGGATATCCGGCGGGATCTGTCCCAGCCGATACGTGATCAGCGCCAGGCCCCCGTGGTCCAGGTTCTCAAGCACAAGGCGGGAAAGCGGGCTTTTCGAATCCTGTAGAAAATAATGGGCCTCATCCATCAGGACCCATTGGGGCTTTCCGTTTTTCTTGTGCAGTTGGAAGAGGGCCCGAAGCAAATTCTCTACATAAGGGATCTGCTTTTCGACCGGACATAGGGAAAGATCCACGATGGTGCTGAGGTTGGCGTATTCCATCAACGTGATCACCGTTTCCACCGCCGGGGGCGGCTCTGCGGCACCGCCCAACAAAAGAGTATGGGGGAAGGCCCTTATGGAACGATAATCGCCTTCGGGATCAATAATACAGACCTGATACTCCTTTTGGAGCAGTTGTTCGACGAGGTGGCCCGCAAGCCAGGACTTGCCGCTCCCGCTGGAGCCGACTATGCAGAGGTTACGGTTGAGGAGGTTGAAGGGATGCAACTGATGGATCGTTCCCTCGGGGGATTCCCCGAACCGGATGAAATCTTCTTCTTTGCTTCGGAAAGAGGGGACTTGACCCTCCAGAAGCCTCTCGATAAAACCACTGACCCCGCTACCGTCCGGCTCGGATAGGCAAATATTGGCCAGAGCCTTTATTTCGGGGGCGGCATTCCCCACGGCTACCGATAATTCTGCCTGTTCAAAGAAACTCCGGTCGTTTTCTGCATCCCCGAAAGCGACCAGGTGGTGGCGGGAGTAGCCCAGTTCGTGCAGCGCCACCATCAACCCGCTTCCCTTGGTGGCTCCCTGGGGCATGACCATCACGGCTCCTTTGTTGAATTCGATGGTGGCAGCGTAGCGCATGCGGGTGATGATCTGGTTGGCCACTTCATCGTGTGGCACCCAGGTGGCGGCCATGGAGCGTCCGACTTCCAACGGAATCCCACTTTCTTTCAGCTGCCGGGTGATCTCAGGGTCCAGCTGGCCAAAAGGCAGGTATTCCACCCGGGAACGCGGGAAATAAACGAGAGCTCCGTTTTCGGCCACGATGGCCTCACAGATTTCCTCAAACGGACGAATGGCTCGCAAGGCCTTCATGGTACGGCCGGTCACCAGTATGATCTGATACCCGTTTTCCCGGGCCGATTCCAGGGTCTTCCAAACCTTATCCGAGACCTGATCCTCTTGCGCAATGGTTCCATCCAGGTCTGTAGCCAGAAGTTTCAAGTACATGGGATCCTGACAGTTTTCTATCTGCCCTATCCGGATAAGTTAGGAGTTCGGCTCCGTCCTTGCAGTAGCATTTGTCATCAAAGAGCGGCCAGACAAGCTGATTTTGGGCCTTTGAGCCGCATTTTACTCCGGGCTAAAGATTTTTTTCATAGATTACTATTATTCTATTATCGGCCGCATCGGCACCAACTCGGCCCCACATGCCCAACGGTAGTTCCCGCAACCGGAATTTCTCCTTTATCCTGGCCATTTATGCTGTACTGGCCCTGGGTGCCCTGGGCTATTTTTATTTCTACGTCCAGAACCGGGAGGATGATCTGCACCGCCGGCATGAGCGGGTCCTCTATCGGGTGCATAACAACATCCTTCTCTCGAACCGGAACTACCAGGAAAACGCCAGGAACAATGCGGCCAAAAACCTGGAAGACCTGAAACGCCAGGCCCGGAATATTTTTCAAAAAGAATGGAACGACGTCCAGGTACAGGTAGAGGAATTGCTCCGGAAACTGATACAGGCAAATGCTTCCAAGGTAAATGCCGAATTGGCGAAGGCCGGTTTGCAAGAGTCGGATTCGTCGGGCGGCGAACTGGCCCGGCAGATCACCTTCCCGGAGTATATGCCGATCTCTGAGGGGGATGTGGAGTTTTCCCAGTCTGACGGCTTTCGAATTCAGGAAGAGAAGAAGGAGGACTATTACCAAACGGTCAACAAGGCCTCCCCCGGGAGCGACCGGATCGAGCTGAATGTTTTCATCAATGAGGAAGATCCCGGAGGGAGGAAATCGGACAGGCAGGCCCAACGGGAAGAGGTGCGTCTGTCTTTTTCGAATGCCGGGGGCGACCAGCGGGTCGATGAAACCATTCGGGACTTAAAAAACGCCATCGCCCAGGCAAGCACTTCTTTAAGCCTGGACCAATTCCGAGATACTTATCAGAAAGAGTCCAACCTGAATTACGTCATCATTCCCGAGTCTTCGGATTCCACTTTTCCGGAGGGGTTTCGACTGGAGCCCGGAGGGGAAACCGGTTGGGATGTCAATTTTTTTGGAAAGGTAAACGACAGCACCTTTTTTTCCATTTCCCGAAACCTGGAGAAGGTAATCACACCCGCCTTGAGAGAAGGCGTTTTCGATGAATTCATCGTCTTCGGGGTACCGCTGGCCGAGGTTTCCGAAGACCCAAAACGGAAGGATTATTTTACGGAATCGGTGGCCATTTTTCAGACCTATGGAGATAATTTCTACTCCAATCGCATAGGCGATACCATCGATACCCTGATCCGGGAAGGGAATACCGGGCTGAAGGATCATACGATCCCGGGCGTACCTTACCAGGTTTACCTGAAGCCTCTGACCTTTTCCCGTGACCAGCGTTTGGTGCTTTGCGGCCTGGTGGATGCCAAGCGCTTTTCGACGGAGAAAACCCGCATACCCGCTACACTGATCCTGGTGATCGTGCTCGTCACGCTGTTTATCTTTTTCTCCCTGCCTACCCTGAAGCTCCTTTTGATGAGCCGGATCGAACAACTCGAGATCCGGGATGTCTATCTGTCGTTTTTCGGTATTCTGCTGGTGACAGCGCTCCTGGTACTGGCCAGCCTGGACTTGTTCCAGTTCTTTTTCGTAGATCGGGAGAAGGAGAAGGAGCATTTGGAGGATTTGAACGAGGAGATCCGGGAGGCGCTGTTCGAAGAGATCGATTCGATCTATACCCAATTGGGAGATTATGAAAAGGTATTTGCCCTCGGCTTGGTCAAGGATACCTCCATCACCGATATCCTGAGGCCGGATGTCAGGTTTCGATACGAGAAGATCCGAAGTGCGTATTACAACCTCAAACCCCGGATTTATCCCTATTTCCGGTCCGTCTACCTGACCGACCCCCGCGACGAGTCCATTCGGAAGGAGCTAACCGTGCGGGAGATACCTACCCCTCAGGACATTACGCTGACGGGCAGGCAATACCTCGAACAATTTAAGCTGGGCAGAGGCTGGAAATTTCCCGATACCACGGAACGGGAATACGTGCTGGAATCCATTTTGAGCCGGTCGACCGGGGAGCAACTGGCGGCCGTTTCCAAAAAATATGATCCCGGGACCAGCCCGTCGGATCGCCCATCCGCCCAAACGGGGGATGTATCCGTCATTTTTATGACCATCAAACTTACCTCGCTGATCCGTCCGCTTTTGCCTCAGGGATTCGGTTTTTGTGTGATCGACTCCAAGGGGGAGGTGCAGTTTCATTCCAAACTGGCCAAGAACCTACAGGAGAATTTCCTGGAGGAATGCAACAGCCGGGCTTTGCGCTCGGCCATGGTTTCGCGGGCGGGCCTGCATTTCGGAGGAAGCTACACGGGCATTCCTCATCGATTCTATGTTTCCCCCATCGAGAATTCGCCTCTTTTTCTGGTGACCTTCCGGGAAGAATCCTTTCATCGCATTCCGCACATACAAGCCATCAGTCAGACCTATGTTCTCAGCCTGATCCTGTTTTCCCTGGGCTTGCTGGTATGGGGGATCATGTATGCCTTCCGGCAGCCCGACTGGGTAAAAAAAGCCTACGTACAGGTGATCGACTGGATCCGGCCGCTTCAATTTAAACGGGGGGCCTACATGGAGCTCACCTTCTTTAACCTGCTGACCCTGGCACTGTTGGTATTTGCCAGCTTTTCCACCCCGCCTTTGTACATGATCTATTTGCTGCTGTTGGCCAATTTCAGCGTTCTGGTGGCGGCTTATTATTTTTTGAGCCAGGACGCGAGCCTGGATTTCAGCTGGAAAGGAAACCGGCGGTTCATGCTCGGCTTCGGGGTGCTGGGTATTACGCTGCTCGCTCTTTTTGCCCCGGTATGGTACCTGCAGGCAGATACCCCTCCATTGCAGGTGACCCTGGCGATCCCATCGATCGCTATCCTGGTAGGACTGGTCTTGTCCGGGAATTTTCGGCTTGGAAAATGGGTCCTTCGGTCCGGCTTACCGGAGAAGGGCAACCCTCTCCGCTTCGTCGGGGTCAATCAGACGTTTCGGTGGTTTTTCATCACCTGGCTGGGGATCAGCTGCCTGTTCCCGGTCGTCAAGTTTTACCAATTCACCCTGGAGCATGAAAAGGTTCTTTTGCTTAAGCGTTCCCAGATCAATTTGCTGAATGATTATGCCGAAAGGAACCAATGGATCTACCAACGGTATAAGGAGGTAGCGGAGAGCAAGGAGGTACGGAATAATCTGGCTACGAAGGGGATCCACTCCAAATTTTACGGCGGATCGGTTCTTCGGACGAAGGTTCGTTACCAGTATGAAAAAGACAGCCTGGCTCCCTGGGGTTGGAAGGTATACTCCCCATCCAACAGCCTGATCTTTCCCGCCGAGGGCAAACACTTTGGACCCTATCGCACCGACCGCGAGTTGTATAGATCCCTGTCGACCATTCGCCCGATCTTCAATGAGCTGATCCGGGAAACCAACCGATTGCATGTTTCTAACAACCAGGATTCCACCTGGATCTGGGTGGAAGGGCCGGACAGCCTCTATTTCCTGGATCGTTCCCGGGATTTGTTTATCGCTTCCAAATTGCTGCCGACTTTCACCTTTCCCACCCGACCGGATAATTTCTATACCTATTTGTTTTGGTTAGGCATGGTGGTGCTCCTGTATCTGGTCTACCGGCTGGTCGATTTCCACATTGGCCGCTTGTTCAGCCAGAGTTTGTTGGTCAAGATCGACCTGCCGCCTCGCCGGAACAAACGAGTGCTGCTCGAAACCCGCGAATCCGTTTTCCTGGTGGTGCCGCCCAGCCCTTTGTACCGGGACTTTCAATATGTGCTGGAGTGGAAGGCCGAGCGGGCCGGATACCCGAATTTCAGGGAAGAGGACATCATCAGCCTGAAAGATGTCACCCGGGAAGGCTTTCCCGAGGGCGATAAACTGTCAGGACGCCTGGACGAATGGCGCAAATTGCCCTTTCTGGTGCTGAATCACCTCGACCGGGCCCTGGACACCCCCGGAAATCGAAAAAAGTGCCTCAATTTCATCAAACGTCTGCGCGAAGAAATGCCCCGCAAGCAGCTTTTCCTGGTGTCGGCCTACAGTCAAATGGAGCAGGAAGGGCTGCTGCTCGATGTGGGCCCGCCTCCGGAAAGCGGGGACGCGAGGATTACCGAAATGGAGAACCTGGATCTGCTTACCCAGTTTACCAAGGTCGTATATCCGCTCGACTTCTGGCGGTTTCTTTACGATCTGAACCGGCTGGAAAGATTCTGCAGCCGATCGGGGCCTTTCCTGTTCTACGTAGACGACGAAAACCTCAACGAAGCAGCCAGAGATGTCGTAGAGGAAGCCCACGAAATGGCTGAAGAACCCGAACAGCTCAACAAGGGCCGGGAGATCATCCAGGTCTTCAATCAGCCTCTGATCCTGGATAAGAACGACTTGAAAAAGAACTTTTCCGCGCTGGACCGAAAGCTCAAGAAGCTCATCACCCTGGCCGATAAGCAGGAAGACTACACCATCGTCACGAACGTGACCCCGGCGGAATTGTACAAATATTATGAAGAAGCTTTGGCTCAGACCCAAGATCCGAAAGAAGAAGAAAAGCTGAGAACGGATCTGGCTATCTGGCGGAAACGCTTGTCCCTGACCATCAAGGGGATCTATTTTCCGCATTACTATCTGGCGGATGCCCGGCAGAAAGTCCGGAACCGCCTGATCAAGGAATGCGCGCAAAGCCCTTATCTGCAGGTTATGCAACAGGAATTGCTGGATCGATATTGTACGCCGGGGACCACCGAGCAGGATGTCATCGAATTGGTGGAATCCCGGGCCAAACTGTACTACCGGTCGCTCTGGTCGTCCTGCGGGGAGGAAGAACACTACATGATCTTCGACCTGGCCAAAGACGGTGTCGTCAACGGCAAGAACAAGGAGGTTTTTGACGGATTGGCCCGCAAGGGGATCATCATTGTGTCGGACAAAAGCCCCAGCATCATGAACAAGAGCTTCCGGAATTTCGTGCGCACCTCC
Organism: uncultured Saprospiraceae bacterium; assembly: GCA_964640855.1. GTDB lineage: Bacteria > Bacteroidota > Bacteroidia > Chitinophagales > Saprospiraceae > JAJDFU01. The sequence goes on along the minus strand of CAZXIX010000082.1, from coordinate 4,288 downwards.
ATCCGTCCGGAGGAAGCCCTGCGGCTTCTGGATAAGCAAAAGAAAGAAGGCAACTGGAACCGTTTCCGCTTCCCCATTGCGGTGATCATAATTGCGTTAGGCGGCTTTCTCGTTTTCACCCAGCGGGAATTCCTGAACGAAACCATGGCCCTGATCGGGGGGCTGGCGGTTGTCGTCCCCGTGTTGCAGCGTCTGTTTGAAAGTCTTTCCAATCTGAATACCAGCTTTTCCAGCCTGCTTGACCCCATCCTGAACCTCTTCCGCAGGCAACCCAAGGGCGATGCCAGCGGAAAGTAAACGGATGGATAGGCGATGGGCGGAACAGAAAATTCTGGTTTTAAAAATAAAATTTTATTATATTATAATTCATAGCATAGATCACTTGTTTTCGGGTTCGATCATGAAAGTCGGACCGTTATTTTGTCTTAATAAAAAAGAGATAATAGAAAATTTACTCCCCTGCGCTGAAGCCTATTAATGTTAGCATTCAGGAGTTCATAAGTACGGATAGCTGCCCGCCAGGTTTGGAGTAATCTCACTGCGCCTTCTTTCGAAGAGAACCCGGGGTAACGGGGATGGTCGCTATTTTATTATTAAAAATATATATACATGTTCACCTTCAGCACTT
>CAZXIX010000082.1:0-3650 GCA_964640855.1 uncultured Saprospiraceae bacterium | reverse complement strand
ACTTCTCATCTGCGAAAGCTTTTTCGGCTGAATTATTTTGAAGTACCGGAAGATCAGCTGGTTTTTTTCGGGATTCGGGGCTGCTTGCCCTTAGTCGTCGAGGGAGCCATGGATTTTGAGGAATCCCATCCGATGGAATTGGTTCCGGTGGATCACGAGCATTTGCGTTGCACCCTGGGGCAATGGTTGCCCAAAGAGAACCGAATGGCTTTGTTTCCGGCCAGTAAGGTTCCTCATGTCAGCTACATCAGTGCCAGTTTGTATCGAGGCGGGAGAGGCACCAATCAGTTGATGACCGGCCTGTTCAAAAATTACCGGAAGGGGCGGCACAAGTACCAGGCGCCTACGAGCCACGATGCTTTCCGGATGGATTTTGCCGTACCGGTGCGGCGCACAGCCGATGACCTGGATTACGACCAGGACGACCGCATCGAATACACCCGTCCCTATGACAATATCCATGCGGCCTATAACATGGGTTTAAACCACAATTATTTTGCCAGCGCCGGCTGCCAGGTGATCATGGGTTATCCCAAGACCAAGGACCCTTTCCGCTACAACCAGCATACCGGTCCGTGGGCCCGCTTTCTGAAGACGGCCTACAGCATGGTCGGTCAGACTAATTTCTACTACGGCCTTTTCAACGGTCGCGATGTGCACAAGGTGAGCGATCAGGATGTGGGTCGCCCCATGACTCCCCGGCTCCGTTTTGGCTCCCACGACCGGGCCTTCCTCAGGCACTATGCCTATTCACCCTACCAACTGGTCCGCAACCTGCAGCGCGCCCTCAATGGCGAGGGGAAGGGCTACTATTCCGGCTACATCGACGGCGATTTCGGTCCCCGCACCTTCAAGGCCGTGCAGGCTTTCCAACTGGAAGCCTTTGGCCCCGACTCGGACGACTGCATTGTGGGCCCCATCACGGCCCGGGCCCTGGGCATCGATTGGCCGGCGGGCAATTTTGATTCGGATCAACCCTATGGGTAGGTGGGTAGAAGGGGCTCAGGGAATCAAAGGGCGCGGGCGGCTGAGCGAACAGTAGGCCGAAGGAATAAGGGAAGGTGGAGCGACCAATAATCATTAGAGTCTCTTCTTCCTTCCTGGTCCAAACATTTGTCATTCGCTATTCCTTGGTGGTCCTGCCTGGACTCGAACCAGGATCTAGAGTTTAGGAAACTCCTATTCTATCCCTTGAACTACAGGACCGGCATGCTTTTGAAAAGCAGACTGCAAAATTAAGGCTTTCTTCCCAAAAGCGAGATTCTGGTGGAAGGCGATGGATTACAGTCCTTCGGACGTTTACAAGTGGCTTACAAGTGGCTTACAAGTGGCTTACAAGTGGTTTGCAAGTGGTTTGCAAGTGGTTTGCAAGTGGGAAGAGCGTTTCCCTTTTTGGTACGACTTGTCTCCGCGACCGAAGGGAGCTGCCTACGGCCCGCAGGGCCTGCTTACGCGACCGAAGGGAGCTGCCAACAGCCCGCAGGGCCTTGCCTACACGACCAACGGGAGCTGCCATCTGTCGCCATTTTGCTCTATCTTCCCGGCATGAACATCGAAGAATTTCGCGAGTACTGCCTCAGCAAAAAAGGCGTGGATGAAGGGCTCCCTTTTGGCCCGGACGTGCTCGTTTTCAAAGTCATGGGCAAGATGTTCGCCCTGGCTTCCCTCAATCAGGAGGAATTCACCGCCAACCTGAAATGCGATCCGGATCGCGCTGAGCAATTGCGTGCCGAACACGAGGAGATCCGCCCCGGCTACCACATGAACAAGCAACACTGGAACACCGTCTCCTTTGAAGGCAGCCTGGAAGACGACTTTCTCCGGGAACTCATCGATCACAGCTACGACCTCATCGTCGCCGGTTTACCGAAAAAAGTGCGAACGGAGTGGGAATCGTTGTAGGGATGGAGGAATCCGGGGATGGAAAACGTAAAACCTTACGCTGGACTCTAATCTCTCGGTAGTCGTCCGTATCTTGATCGTACCGAAAATGCTCGTTTCCGATATGTCCGGGATGAGAAGGACAATTCTCCCATGAACCGTATGAAAACCGATTTCCTCATCATAGGCCAGGGCCTGGCCGGTACGCTCATGGCCTGGTTCCTCCGCAGGGCCGGACAAGAGGTGCTAGTCCTGGATGATCCCCGCCCGCAAGCCGCCTCCCGCGTGGCCGCCGGGCTCATCAATCCCATCACCGGGCGCTACTACGTCAAATCCTGGCGCTTCGATGAACTACTCCCCTTCGCCCGCTCCACCTATGCCCAACTGGAAAGCGAACTCGGCATCTCTCTGAACGAAGAACGCCCCATCTTGCGCTCCCTGCTCACCACCGCCGATGTGAACAGCTGGTGGGCAAGGGCCGAAGATCCCGACTACCAAAAGTACATGGTCGAAAAACCCGATCTGGACAACTATCGGGGCTGGATCCACGAAGCCCATGCCTACGGCGAGGTACGTCATTCCGGCCGGGCCGCCGTAAGCAGACTCATAGCCGCTTTTTCCCGAAAGCTCCGAGAAGAAGGCCGATTGATCCACCGACCCATCCGGCACGAGGATTTTGTGCAGCAGAACGGTACCTGGCACTACCCCGGCATTCAGGCCCGGACGGTTATCTTCTGCGAAGGCTATTGGGGCAAATTCAACCCCTTTTTCAGCTATCTGCCCTTCCGCGGGGCCAAAGGGGAAATTTTTCGGGTCCGAATCCCCGGCATGGCCTCTAAAAAGATATTAAAAAACCGGATTTTTGTAGTCCCCCTGGAAGAAGACCTCTACTGGATCGGAGCCACCATGGAAAACCAGTTCGAAGACGAGCAACCCACGGAAAAAGGTAAAGCCTGGCTGCTGGACCAACTCCGGCAGCTCTTTAATACTCCTTTTGAGGTAGAAGAGCATCTGGCCGGGATTCGGCCCACCGTAAAGGATAGGCGCCCTTTCCTGGGCATCCACCCGCTGTTGCCCGGGCTGGCTATTTTCAACGGTTTGGGTTCCAAAGGGACATCCCTGGGGCCTTTTTTTGCACAACAGTTGGTCGAACACCTGGTCTCGGGAAAAGAGCTGGATCCGGAGGTCGATATACGGCGATTCCCGGTCCCGTCGGAGGCGGACCCAACCTAAACCCAAAAATATGCGTCCGGTATTTATGCAATCCAACGGATGCGGCACTCTTAATGGTAAATGATCCTATATGCGATTCATCCTGGTTTTACTCTTTGCATCCTTATTCCAGCAGCAAGCGTTTTCGCAATCGATGAAAGCGCTTTGGTTGGAAATTGACTCGCTGGAGCAAAAGGGATTGTACCGCTCTGCGCTATCCAAAGCCGAAACAGCGGTCGAGCAGGCCCGGAAGGCCAAGGATGGCCCCTCCCTCGTTAAATCCCTTCTGCTGCAAGCCAATATGGCCTCCCACCTGGAAGACAATGAGAGAGTGGCGGCCATCCGCATCGTCCGGGAAGCAGAGGCCGAAGAAAGCGGTACCACCCGCGCCCTCCTGCAATCCATTCTCGGGGAGTGGTACTTTTCTTACTTCAGCCTGAATTACTTTCGCCTGAAAGAACGCACAGAAAGGATTGATCCGGAAACGGATGATTTTACCGACTCGAACCAACCGGCGCGCACAACCCTTTGGAAAGACAAAATGTCACGCTGTCGGC
>CAZXIX010000081.1:0-19967 GCA_964640855.1 uncultured Saprospiraceae bacterium | reverse complement strand
GCCACCGAGGGCGTCAGCCCTGTCCAACGCGGCGCCAGCCGCTGCCATCGAGGGCGCAGCCCTGTCAAACGCGGCGTCAGCCGCTGCCATCGAGGGCGCAGCCCTGTCCAACGCACCTTTGCTTCGGAAAAACAGACCACAACATCGGATAAACACCCCTTTCCATGGAATGCCGATGTTATCATACACCAAGATTTTGTTCCTACTCGTTTAATGAAGGAATAGAAATGGAGCCGGCTTACAGGCAGGATGGAAAGGAGTTTTTTTCCCAGGCAATCCTTACCTTGCCCGTTGGCCAGTTGCACCTCAAATTATAATCCTATGAAATGGAAGATCGCTCTTGCCGGTCTTTTGCTTTGGGTGTCCTGTATTTCTGCCCAACCTGCCAACGACGATTGCGCCAATGCCACCCCCCTCATGCTTTCCATGCCCGGTGGTTGTCCGGCCGGCGCTCCGGCTGTTGATGTTTTTTCGGGAGACAACACAGGAGCTACCCCCATCACCCCTTATCCGGTATTCGCCGGCTGTTCGGGTGGAACGAACGACGGCCCGGCCTCCGAAGTCTGGTACTATTTCGATGCCGAAGTCCGTACCATCCTGATCAATGTTACCGGCAATCTGAATACGCCCAATGCCATCCTGTACAACGGTGACGAATGCGAATTCCTCAGTCCGGTCGCTTGCGGCAAGGGAACGGCCGGCTCCGGTTCGCTCAGCTTCCTGGCGAGCGTAAATCCCGGTCGCCGGTACTATCTGATGGTCTCCGGCGAAAGCCCCGCCGATCAGGGCACCTTCGATATCCAGATGACCAGTTTCAGCGATTGCGACGCCTGTCAGAACATCAACGAATTGGTGGCCAGCCCGCCTCCGGTCAACGGTACCTATTCCACCGGTCAGGAGGTCACTTTTTGTTATACCGTCAACCAATGGGACCTGACCGACAAAGAATGGCTGCATGCCATTGAAGTCGCCATGGGGCCCGGTTGGGATCTTTCCACCATCCAGCCGGTCGTTCCCGAATCCTGTGACGGCTTCGGGCAGTGGAGCTGGTACAATTCCTGGACCAGCAACGCCACCGGGCGAACCTACGGCCCGGGCTTTGCCTACGATAGCAACAATCCCACCCCGCCCACAGACGGGAATCCGGGCAACAACTGGGGAGACGGAGATAACGGCTGCGACAGCATCGGGACCTCAAGCCCGGCCCGGGAGTTTTGCTTCACCATCCGCACGGTCAGCAGCTGCCCGGCTACGCCCGCCGGAAACGATCTGTCCGTACAATTCACAGTCTATTCCGACGGAGAAACCGGGTCCTGGTTCCAGACCGGGTGCAACAACAATACCTCCGATTTCTTCCTTTCTTCCCTGAACTGCTGCAACGACAGGGATCCGGCGATCAATAACGTGCAGCTGACTACCTGTCGCGAACAATGCGACGGGAGTTTCCAAATGGTCGGCAGCGGGGGTATCGACCCCGGCACCTGGGATTATACCGTTTTCGACGATCAGAACAACGTCATTTTTCAGGCCGATAACCAAACGGGTCCGGTGACCATCGACAATCTCTGCTCCGGACGCTATTCCGCTCTGGCGGTCAATGTGCTGACCAATTGCTCCCGTTCCCGGCAGGTGATCATCGGCGAAGGACCCCCTCCGCCGGCCGTAGCGGATAACTCCGGCCCCTTTTGCCGCTGGGGCACGATCGAACTATTGGGAAGTACGCCCGATAGCGGCTCCGTCATCACTTACAGTTGGGAAGGTCCGGGAGGCTATACCTCCAATCAGCAAAATCCCACCGACCCCACTACCGACGGCGACTACGTTCTGACCGTTGAAGTGGACGGCTGCCTGTCCGATCCCGATACGACTACCGTTTCCTACCTGCCGGACAGCATTCCGGCATTCCCGGTGCCCACCCAATGTTCAGCAACGGATACCCTGCTCGATCTGAATAGCTTTCTGACCGATACCTTTGCCGGTAACTGGTCCGAAATTTCCGCTCTGCCCAGCCAGGGAGGCGCTTTCGATGCCGCCGCCGGGACTTTCAACCCGTTTGGGCAGGCAGGCGCCGTGTACTCCTTTGCCTTTGTGCCGGATTCCGCACAGGCTTGCGCCACCACACCCAGTCTGATCGATGTGGAAGTGGCGGAAGGCCCCGCCTCCGTGGCCGGCCCCGATCAAACCATCAGCTGTACCAATCCCTCCGTCATCATCGGTACCGACAGTACCGCCTCCGGCCCGGGCGTCCGCTATCGCTGGACCTATCAGGGGACCGCAAACGTCCTTTTCGACCAAAACAGCCGGACGACGGAAGTCAACCAACCCGGCACCTATACCCTGGAGGTCAGCGACACCAGCGGTTGTCCAAGCATCTCCACCGTAAACGTCGTAGCGGATACCGCCCTGCCGATCATGGATATCCTCTCCCAGAACATCAGTTGCTTCGGGGAGATCGACGGGCAGATCTCCGTGCCGGATATTCAGGGGGGGACCCCTCCCTACACCTTTTCCTTCGACGGGGCCGAAACCGGAGGCGTCAGGGATTTCTTCAATCTCCCGGCCGGTACCTACGAATTGCGGGTGGTGGACAGCAGTGGCTGCGAAGCCACCGCCCAGGTGCAGATCGAAGAACCCGAAGAATTTCTGGTAGGCATCAACGCCAACCTGCCCAGCCCGTTCGTATTGCGCCTGGGGGATTCGGTCCGGCTTTCGGCCGTCATCAATCCGGGTATGTCCCTTTCGACCATCCGCTGGGCGGAAAACAACGCCTTGCTGGATTCGCTATCGGCTACGGTGACGGCGAGCCCCACCTCCAACACGGTCTACCAGGTGGCTGCCAGTAATTCCGAGGGCTGCATCGCCCGCAATGAGATCATCATCCTCGTTGACGGAAGGCAAGCAGTCTATGTGCCCACGGCCTTTTCCCCCAACAACGACGGCAACAACGACCTCTTCAAGCCCTTCGTCGGGCCGGAAATCCAGCAGGTAAAACTGTTCCAGGTTTACGATCGCTGGGGCGAGCTGGTGTATGGCGTAGAAGAAATGTCGCCTTTCGACACCGATCTGGGCTGGGACGGCCGGCACGCCGGTCGGAATATGAACTCCGGTGTTTACGTGTACCGCTTCGTAGGCGAACGACTGGACGGGACGCTGGTCGATGACCAAGGAGAAGTGACCCTGGTGCGGTAGTTGGTTGCGGGAAGAAAGACAAAAAACTAAAGTGGCATCTTGTATCGAGTAGATCACAGGACGCCCTTCTTACTTCCCTCCTGCTCCATACCTGCCGAAAGAAATGGAACCGGCCCGAAAGGCCGGCTGTAGCTATTGGCTGTGAGAAAACTTTTGATCACTTGGACCTTATCGGCTTTGGGTTTGAACCTGAACAGCCAGCCCTGTGGTTGGACGGGAAACCAAACCATCCGTCCCAACAGCGTAGATACCTTCGGCCTTCTCATTCAGGATCATCTTTCGAATGATCTGCAAGCCGGGGATCAATCCTTGTGCCGGGTTTCTCTGCAGTTCTCTCACAAATGGGCGGGCGACCTGGAACTGACCCTGCTTTCTCCGGGTGGGCAAAGTATAAGCTTGATGTCCCGGCCCACTCCAACAGCGGGGAGCTCCCTCCTGGCTACCTGGGATGTGCGGTTCGTTCCTTGCGGAACTCCCGCTGCGCCCGATCCCGGTTTCCCCCCTGTCTGGTCCCACGAAGAGAATGATTACGTGATCGGCGGCGAATACCGGGGAAGCTACTATCCCTCCTCCGGTTGCCTGGAGGATTTTGACAGAGGTCCTGTCAACGGCACCTGGCAGTTGATCATTCGCAATGGAAATGCCGGCGGCATCCTGAATGGCTTCCGCCTGGAATTCTGCAATTCCGATGGCTTGGAATGTTGCTTTGCCAACGGGGGAGCACTGCCAGATACGTTGAGCGGAAGGTACTGCGAAGGCGACTCAAGCTTGCTCCTGTCTTTCGTGGAGCCCGAGTATACTTTTCCGGAGGTCCGGCCGGATCCCGAAGACTACATCTACTCCTTTCTGGCCGTCCGCAATGGGCAGATCACCGATATACTGTTCGACCCTTTCGACCTGAGCCAACTGCCGCCCGGGCAATATTCGATCTGGGGATTCAGCCTGGCTCGCCGCGATAGCCTGCCGGCCGTCAATGACCTCCTATCCCTGACCCTGAACGGGCTCGATGTTTTGCTTGGTGGGGTAGATCCGCCCTGGTGCGGATCCCGCTCCCGAAATGCCTGGCAGATCGAGATCCTGCCCAAACCGGCCGAAACCACTTTCGATTTTCGGATCTGTCCCGGTGATTCGGTGGTGGTGGAAGGGCAAGTGTTGCGGGATAGCGGTCGCTATGAGTGGTCTTATCCCGCAGCCAACGGTTGCGATAGTATCGTAGTTGCCCAATTGGAATGGGTGAAGCCTGCAAACGGGATCACTCCGCCCGACACCTTGAATTGCCGGAACACCTCGGTTCCCCTGAAAGTGGAGGGCCTGGACCCTTCGAAATGGCAGTTTTCCTGGTCGGGACCGGGGGATTTCTTCCCGGCGCCGGTTTCCTCTGCTGTGTGGGTGGACCAAGCCGGTACTTATCGGCTCGAATTGGAGGAACTCGCCTCCGGCTGCCGCTTTGTGCAAACGACGGAAGTAGTCCAGGATACGGTCACGCCTTTTGTTTCCCTGGATTCGGATGGCGACCTGGATTGCCGGCGGGATAGCGTCCTGCTGGTAGGCGTGTCGGAAACCTTCTCCGGAGAGCCCATACGGACCTGGGGCAAGGACGAAAACCCCATCCCTGACCCACCTGGCCTTTCCTTTCGTACAGCCTCTCCGGGTACCTATTGGTTGACCGTAGCGGACGCCGGAAACGGTTGCCGGGATACGGCAAGGGTAAAGGTGGAGCGTTTGGGTGAATGGATCCGTGCGGTGGATTGGACTGCCGAACCCGTTACCTGTGAGGCGAACGGCCGCTTTCGACTGAGGGTGGATTCGGTCCTTGGAGGAGCCCCTCCCTTTGCTTTTCTGCTGGATGGTGAGCCGTCAGATTCGGCAGGGCAATGGAATGATCTGCCGTCGGGTGTTTACGAACTGGAGGTCAGGGGCCAGGATGGCTGCCGCTTGGATACGCTGCTTCGACTGGACGATCCTCTGCCCATTCAGGTGGACCTCGGGCCTGATCTTCGTACGGAAAAAGGGGTTCCCTTGCGACTGGCAGCTCGGGTCACGGGTCCCTGGGATAGCCTGGTTTGGGAACCGAACGATCTGCAAGCCACAACCGATCCCCTGGAAAAGATCTTCCGGGCCGATGCAACCCAAACCATTGTTCTGACGGCCTCCAATTCCATGGGGTGCTCGGGCCGGGACAGTCTGACCATTCGGGTCGTTGCCGAGCGCATTTACCTGCCCACTGCTTTTTCTCCTAATGGAGATGGCGCCAATGATTTTTTCTATGTGCAGGCGGGGGAGGATGTGGTATCCGTGAAGCAAATGTCCATTTTTGACCGTTGGGGAAATCGGCTGTATTTCCGGGAATCCTTTCGGCCCAACGATCCGTCTGCCGGTTGGGACGGCCGGTCCGGTGGCCAACGGTTGATGCCTGGCGTTTATTTGTACCTGATCGAGCTGGAAGTTTCAGACGGGCGGCAAAAGCAAATTCAGGGGGAGATCCAGTTGCTGGGCTCGGATAGATAAGGAAGGGTCAGGTGGAACTAAAGAAGGGGCAGGCTTCTCGGCCTAACCCCTTCCTAAACACCTAAAACCCATTATCTTATTATGAGAAACCTATGACTACCGTCAGAAGCGTACTGTTGCCGCGTTGATTATTGCTTTGGGAATCGGGTTTGTATCAGAAAGGTTTTTGCTATCGCAGGTAGGTAAAAAAGAGGGGAGCGAACTCCCCTCCTCTAAAAACACCTAAAACCCATATTCCTAATCCTATGAGCCTAAGCCCTTTATCTTTTTCCTCTCTTTTGTGCAGGAAAGTGGAGGGGAAGCCCCCCTCCGAAAACCCATTTTCCTGCTACAAAAAAGCAGAATGCTCTTTTCAACTCATTTCCGAAAGGCAGGGCCGGTTTTAAGTAAGAGGGGAAACGAGTTCCCCTCTTCCCATCATCTAAACCCATATTTTATCATGAAAAAACCCTATTCCTTTCGTTCTGTCTGTCCTGCTTTCATCCTTTCGACGACCCTTTTTGAAAAGGTCACATCTATGGATTAAAATTTTTCATTTGTACATCCCTTTGGATGTGTTTCGCTATTGGGACGAAGATTTGCAAGTCAGGTCACAGTGGGAGCAAAAAAAAGAGGAAAGGGGGCGAACCCCCTCTCCTCAAAAACACCTAAAACCCATATTCTTGAGCACCTGCAGCTTCTCGCCGAACGCTTGGTTTCGGCATAGGATTGGCCACTGGTGATGTGGAGACTACATTTTTCTTGGGTATGTAGCTGCTAGCGCGTCAGCTTCGTTGATAAACCTCCAATTCCTTTTGTCGCCAGAAAATCCCAGGCCAGGATTTTTTCCTTGATGAGCAAAAATAGGAAGAATCGGACTGAGGAGACAGTACTTTAACACGGGTTTAGAAAAATTTAACGAAAATTCGCTAAAAATGGCTGGAAAGGCCTGATACCGGGCTTTGAAATCGATAAATATCCTTGTCGCCCCAGAATAAAACCATCAATTGGCGCCTGCCAAAACCAGTGGAAACGTCAACTCCTCCTCATCCCTCATGATGCGGAGGGTCACTTCCTGTCCGCTTTGGTATTTTTCCAGGCTTAGAAGGAGGTCATTCAGGGAATTCACCGGTTCGTTGTCGATGCCTATGATGATGTCCCCCAGGGTGATCTCTCCGTACCGGTTTTGGGTCGTTGGGCGCAGGCCGGCTCTATCCGCGGGTCCTCCGGGTATGTTATTGATGATCAGCACTCCTTTTTTGATCTGAAGCCGACGAGCGATGCTGGGGGAAGCGGGTTCGATGCCGATGGTAGGTCGTCTGATCTCACCGAATTGGATCAATTCCGGCACCACCCAGCGCACCTCGTCTACGGGTATGCTGAACCCGATCCCGGCTGAGGCGCCGGAAGGGCTGTAAATGGCGGTATTCACCCCGATCAGTTCGCCCGAGCTGTTGAGCAGGGGCCCTCCGGAATTTCCGGGATTGATGGCTGCATCCGTCTGGATCACGTCTCGAATGGGGATCTGGGCCGGTGATTTGATCTCTCTGCCCAAAGCGCTGATGATCCCTTTGGTAAAAGTGTAATCCAGGCCGAAGGGATTGCCGATGGCATAGGCGATCTGTCCGACCTGCAGATTGTAGGAATTGCTGAGCGGTATGGGTTTCAGCCGGGAGGGCGGAGCATCGATCTTGAGCACGGCGAGGTCCTTTTCGGGCGCGACCCCTACCAGGGAAGCCTCGTAGTTGCTGCCGTCGAACAGGGTAACCCGGGCCACATCGGCATTCTGGATGACGTGAAAATTGGTGATGATGTGTCCGTCTTTATCCCAGGTGAAGCCGGAGCCCGATCCCCGGGGCACTTCCATGACGTTTCGGGAATAATAGCTGCGCTGAACGACCGAGGTATTGATGTAACAGACCGAGGGTTTGGCTTTTTCGAACAGTCGGATGTTGGCTTTTTCCTCTTCAATGAGGCCGTTGGGAATATCTTCCCTTGCCGGGGCGGTCATTTCGGCAGGGCCCTGTTCGGCCTGATCGTCCTCGTTGGAGCCCGTCCAGGCAATGGCGGCTACGACGATCAGGCCGATTACGGTCGCACCACCGATAACGGCCAGTATGGATTGGAGTTGCCTAGTCATGTAAGCAGATCATTTTTCTTTGGGAACAGCCTGAAGAGAAAAGCGGTTCAGGTTTTCCGCTTCTTCTTGCGGGCCGCCGGGAAGAGCACATTGTTCAGGATGAGCCGGTAGCCGGGTGAATTCGGATGCAGGCTCAGATCCGTTTCCGGGTCGTGCACATAATGGCGATAGTCTTCCGGATCGTGCCCTCCGTAAAAGGTCCAGAATCCTTCTCCGAAGTTCCCGTGGATGTAGCGCGCCTCGCTGGCGGGCTTGTTTTCTCCCATGATCAACACGCTGGATTTGATGTGCTGCTTCCGGAAGGCGGTGGTTTGCCCCATGAATCCCTTCACCGTGCGGGTGTGGTTCTGCGTGAGCATAGTGGGTACCGGATCCCATTTGGCCGAAAAATCGAACAAGGTGAAATAATCCTGTTCGGGATTCACGTTGCGGCCGTTGTTGTGATCGATGCTGGAGTATTCGTATTCCAGGGGGTGGCGGGACAGATAGAAATTCTCGAAGGCAAAGGTGCGGCTGAAATCCAGCTTTTGCGGCGCATCCGGATCGGCCGGGTCTCCGTCGTACATCTCGGCGCAAATGTCAACGCCTTCGGCAGCGAGCGCGATGTCGTAGGTATCCGTAGCCGAGCACATGGCAAACATGAATCCGCCGCCAAATACATATTCACGGATCCGCTTGACCACGGCCAGTTTGAGCTGGGATACCTTTTTGAATCCCAATTCGGAGGCCATACTTTCCATGCGGCGCACATTTTCCCGGTACCAGGGCTGATTCTGGTAGGAGCGGAAAAACCGACCGTACTGACCCGTGAAGTCTTCGTGGTGCAGGTGCAGCCAATCGTATTCGACCAGCTTGTCGTCAAGTACTTCCCGGTCGTAAATGGTTTCGTAGGGGATCTCAGCGTAGGTAAGCACCAGGGTCACCGCATCGTCCCAGGGTTGGATCTTTTCTCCCCGGGCGTTGAAATCGGGGGTGTAGACGGCTATTTTCGGAGCTTTTTCCAGCTTCATGGCCTCCATATTGATCTCGGGATCGGAGATCTCTTCCAGAATGCCGTTGAACTGGGCGTCGGCTATGATTTCAAAGGTCACCCCCCGGGTTTTGCACTCCTTTTCAAAAGCGGGACTGTAGGGAAAGGCAAAGGCGCCTCCGCGGTAATTGAGCAGCCACCAGGCTTCGATCCCATTTTCGAGGACCCAATAGGTGAGCCCGTACGCTTTCAGATGATCTCGTTGTCCATCCGGCTCCATGGGCAATAAGAGATAGGCGGCTTTGGCAGGGGAAAAAGCAGCTAAAAGAAAAAGCAGTAAAAAACCGGAAATAAGATGCTTCTTGGTCATCATTGAGGTAGATTAAAGAACAAAGGCGGGGGTTTTTGGGAAATGGGTTTTCAAAGAAAGGCTTAACTGTTGGATCGCAGCCTTCTTAAGGAACGTCAGGGCTTTAGCCCGTATTGGATAAAAGCTTGAGAAATGGAAGCCGCAGAGCCCCGGGCCATCTTTTTTGCGAAAAAGCGCCCCGTACAGAATAATTGTCAAACTCTTTCCTTTGTTAAACCAAGATCCTTTCCCCCGGATTATATATAAAGAATGCATTACAAGATAAAGGAATCAAATACTTGATGGGTTTAAAAAAACATTAACAGCCCATCCTTTTCTGACAAACAAAATTGGGTATACTTGCAGACCCGTCGCCCTTCGTTATAAGAGCGTTTCCCCATCGTCTATGGAATCAATCAATTTTACCTACCCGGCTTTTGGATTACTGTTTTGCCTGTTGGCTGGCCTGGGCTACGCCACCCTGCTTTATTTCCGGGATAAAACCTTTCGCGAACAACCCGGATGGTTCGTCCCGCTGCTTTTTGGCCTGCGCGCCCTTTCCGTGTCGCTGATCTGCGTTCTTCTGCTGGAACCTCTTTTGAAACGAGTGGTGCTCGATACCCGGCTTCCCATCGTAGCGGTAGCCCAGGATGTGTCCGCTTCCATCGGAGCGGGCATGGAGGAGGCCACGCTGGGCGAATTTCAGCAGTCTTTGCGCGGGTTGGAAAATGACCTGGGTCAGGATTACGATCTGAAATACTATTCCTTCGGATCAGAGGTCCGTGCCGGCCTGGTAGATTCCTTTCAAGACAAGTCTACCGATATTGGTGCTTCCCTGCAATCGGTTTACGACCTGCATAGCGATCAAAACCTGGGTGCCATAGTTCTTGCCACGGACGGGCGCTACAACCAGGGTAATAACCCGCTCTATTTTTCCGAAAATCTCGGCGTGCCGGTTTTTCCCGTTCTCCTGGGGGATTCCATTCCCAAAATAGACCTTTTTGTCCGTCGGGTATTTCACAATCAGATCGCTTATCTGGGAGATCGCCTACAGGTGCAGGTGGACCTGGGAGCCCGTTCCCTGGCCGGTGAGCAGACGTCCTTGCGATTGAGCCGGGTCACCTCTTCAGGAACCCGCCTGGTGGAGGAAAGGGCATTGCAGGTCGAGGGCAATGAGTTTTTCCGGACGCTGGAATTTGAACTGGAAATGACGGCGGCGGGCGTACAACGCTATCGGTTCTCCCTGGAAGAGTTATCCGGCGAGGTATCCGCTCAAAATAACGTCAAAGACATCTTCATTGAGGTGCTGGATGCCCGGCAGAAGGTGCTGGTGCTGGCCGGGGTGCCCCATCCCGACCTCACAGCCATCCGTCAGACCCTGTTGAAAAGCAAGAATTACGAAGTCGAGATAGCCTATATCAACCGGGATGTTCCACCGGTGCAGGAATTTGATTTCGTGATCTTTCATGGGTTGCCAAGCCGGACCCAACAGGCGGCAAAAATCCTTCAAACGGCCAACGAAGAAGGCCTGCCCCGTTTGTTCATATTGACCGGGGAGACCGACATCGAGCGGCTGAATCAGGTGCAGGGGTTGGTGGGGATACAGGCAGAGGGCCGTACCTTCAATGAGGTCCAGCCCATTCCCTCCCCGGCCTTCAATTTGTTCAATTTGAGCGAATCCCTTCGGCTGGAGCTTCCGTCTTTCACTCCCCTTCGGGCTCCGTTCGGGGAGTACCAGGTAGCCCCTTTTGCATCCGTTGTCCTGTACCAACGCATCGGTCGGGTGGATACGCGTTTCCCCTTACTGGTCCTGGGCGAGGAAAAAGGTTTGCGTACGGGCGTGCTTTGCGGCGATGGGCTGTGGCGCTGGAGGCTCTTCGATTTCCTCCAGCGCGAAAATCATGAGCTATTTGAGGAATTGCTCGGCAAAACGCTCCAGTATGTCAGCCTGAAGGACGACAAACGGAAATTTCGGGTGAGTTTGCCCAAAAACCTGTTCCAGGAAACGGAAGCCATCCCTTTCAACGCCGAATTATACAACGACAATTATGAGCTGGTGAACGAACCGGATGTCCTCCTGACCATTCGTTCGGAAGAAACCGGAGACGAATTCACCTATACCTTCAACAAAATGGGGGTGATCTACAGCTTGAATGTCGGACGGTTCCCGGTGGGGAATTATACCTATGAAGCGGCTACCCAACTCAATGGGGTACCCTATGAGGCTGCCGGATCTTTCAGCGTACAACCCATACAGCTGGAATTGTACGAGACGACGGCGGATTTCGGCGGACTCCGATTGATTGCCCAGCGAACCGGAGGAAAAGCCTTCTTTCCCGATGAAATGACCCAATTGGGAGAGACCTTGCAAGAACTGCCCGCCCTGAAGCCGGTGGTGTACAGCAGCGTAAAGACCTTGCCCCTGCTCAATTTGAAGTGGGTGTTTTTTGTCCTCGTCGCTTTGTTGACGGGAGAGTGGTTCCTGCGCCGGTATTTCGGAGCTTACTAGGGGCAGGGTATAAAGAGGAGGGTGGTCTTATGATGGGAAATCATCAGCAGACCACCGGTTTTTGCTTCTGGTTTTTACCAGGACATATCGTCCTCGGTCTTCACTTCTTCCTCCTCGGATGAAGCCTTAGGCGTGTTGTTTTCCGAAGGGTTGACCTGGTTTTCGTTTTCGTATTCTTCGTGCCTGCGCGTAAATTCATCGTAATCGTAATCCGGCATCAATTCGGTCTTGACGTGATTGATGGCATCTTCAAGACCTTCCAGAAAACGATTGAAATCCTCTTTGTAAAGGAAGATCTTGTGCCGTTCATAGCCTTCGCCGTTGAACTTTTTAGTGCTTTCCGTCAAGGTGAGGTAGTAATCATCGCCCTTGGTTTTGCGCACATCAAAGAAGTAGGTCCTTCTTTTTCCCGCACGAATTCGCTTCGAGAACACACTCTCAAACTGCCTGGAATTCCGCTCCTTATCCACTTAGCTGCGTTTTGGTTCAATTGAAATGAGTATATACAAAAGTAAAGATTTGCAGAAAATTGCAAAAAAAAGTTGGAGAAGCCCTGCGAGCGGGCTTTTTCCGAAAGCCGGAGTTTGCCAAAAAGGAGTTTCTCAACGGGAAGAAGAGGTCAGGAAGGCTCTTCCTCCTCCAGGCTTTGCCTGACGAAAAGATCGTAATAATAGCCTTGCCGGTCGAGGAGCTCTTTATGGGTTCCTTGCTCGACGATTTCACCCTCTTCGAGCACAATGATCTTGTCAAATTCGAGCAAAGAATAGATCCGGTGGGTAATGATGATCGCCGTTTTTTCGGAGAGTTCCTCCTCCAGGTAACCCAGGATCTGTTTTTCGGTCTTGGTATCAACCGCAGACAGGCAATCGTCCAGGAGGATGATATCCGGCCTTTTGATCAGGGCACGAGCTATGGAAACGCGTTGTTTTTGTCCACCGGAAAGCGTGACGCCCCGTTCGCCGACCAGGGTTTCGAAGCCATGGCTCAGATCTGCGATGTCGTCATAAACGGCCGAATAACGGGCAAAATCTTCAATTTCTTCCCTGGAGGCTTCCGCTCTTCCAAAGGCAATATTCTGGGCGATGGTGTCGGAAAAAAGGAAGATGTCCTGGGGTACATAGCCCACGCGCCGGCGCAGGTTTGCCAGGTCCATTTGCTCGATCGGGGTCCCGTCGATGCGGATTTCACCCTCCGTGACGTCGAACATGCGCACGAGCAGATCCGCCAGGGTAGACTTTCCCGAGCCGGTCCGGCCGATCACAGCCAACTTTTGTCCGGGTTCCAGGTCAAAGGAAACGTTTTTCAATGCCTGTATCCCGTTGTCCGGGTAGGTAAAGCTAACGCGATCGAACTCGATCTTCCCGGCTATGGGCCGGGCTTGGATTTTGGGGTTGGTGATCGTGGGTTGGGTATCCAGGAACTCGTTGATCCGCTTTTGGGAGGCCGCCGCTTGCTGGATGATCGAAGCGATCCAGCCTATGGCCGTCACCGGCCAGGTAAGCATATTGACGTAAATGACGAACTCCGCAATATTGCCGGGGGTAACGCTTCCCTTCAGCACCTGCAGGCCGCCCACATAGACCGTGATGATGGTACTGGTTCCGATCAGGAGCAGCATCAGGGGGTAAAAGAGCGCGTTGACCCGCGCCAGTCCCAGGGCTTCTCCCTTGTAAATATCGCTTTCGTGGGTGAAATGGCGGATCATGGGTATCTCCTGCACATAGGATTTCACGACCCGAATGCCACTGTAGACCTCCTGCGCCGTGCTGTTGAGACTGGCCAGTTGCCGCTGAATGCGTTCGCTTTTCTTGTTGATCAGGTTGCTGACATAGTAAATCGATATGGATAGCAGGGGGAGAGGTGCCAGGCAATACAAGGTCAGCAGAGGGCTTACGCTCAGCATGGAGTAGATCACCATCACAAACAAAGAGACCAGGTTGATCCCGTACAGCACGGCCGGCCCCAGGTACATCCGGACCTTGGAAACATCCTCCGTAATCCGGGACATCAGATCGCCCGTATTATTTCGTTTGTAAAAGGCCAGGTCGAGTTCCTCGTAATGGGCAAATATCTTTTTGCGAATGTCGTACTCGATCAGGCGGGACATGACGATGATCGTTTGCCGCATGAAGAACATAAATATGCCCATGAGCAAGGCGAAAAAGAGTACCAGGCCGCCAAAGAAGAGCAGGTTGCGGCCCAGGGAAGAGAATATTTCCTCCTGGAGTTGAAAGCCGTCCAGCAGTCCGAACAAATTAATGTTCTCCACGACCAGGTCCAGCGCTTCCCGTATGATCTGAGGCTGAAGTACCCGAAAGTAGTTCGACAGGGACACGAAGAGAATACCGGCCAAAAAACGCCAGCGATACGTTAAAAAATATTGGTTGAGATAGGCCAGGTCTTTCAAAAGGCAGTTCTTTGATTAGTGATTTCATCTGCCGGATCCCTTTTGCGGACCTTCAGCATGGAAGCCGTGCATTTTTATCCCCTCATCCAACCATTGGGACTGGGAATTAGTTCGGATCGCGAAGGTAGGGAATGGATCGGATCCTCGCGTCAAATCTCATTTCTGTCTATCTTTGGTAACGGCTGCTCCCTTTAAAAAGCCAACCATTCACCAAATAAAACCTCATTTCGCATGAATCGAATCGTCACGCTAGACGAATTCATTATTCGCCGACAGAAAGATTTTCCCTACGCTTCGGGAGAGCTAACCGGTTTGCTGAGAGACATCGGGGTAGCTGCCAAAATTGTGAATCGCGAAGTCAATAAGGCCGGCCTTGTCAATATACTGGGGGAAGCCAAGACGGAAAACGTTACCGGGGATCAGGTGCAGAAGCTGGATCTTTACGCCAACGATATCCTGATCGACTGCCTGAAAAACAGCGGCGAGTGCTGCGGGATCGCTTCCGAAGAGAATGAGGACTGGATCCCGATCCCGGCCGTGGAGAGCAAAGACTCCAAATACGTCGTGGTCTTCGATCCCCTGGATGGCTCCTCCAATATCGACGTCAACGTATCGGTGGGAACGATCTTCGGGATCTACCGGCGCAAAAGTAAAACCGGTTCGCCCATCAAGCTGCATGATTTTCTGCAATCGGGTACCGAGCTGGTGGCTGCGGGTTATGTGCTTTACGGTACCTCCACCATTCTGGTCTATTCTACCGGGCGGGGCGTCAACGGCTTTACGCTGGATCCCTCCATCGGCGAATTCTGCCTTTCCCATCGGGATATCCAGGTGCCGAAACGGGGGAACTATTATTCCGTCAACCAGGGCTACTACCTGAAGTTTGACGTGGAAATGCGCCGCTACATCGACTATTGCTCTGATCTGAACCTGCGCCTGCGGTACATCGGGTCCATGGTTTCGGATGTACACCGGATCATGTTCCAGGGCGGCATATTTCTGTATCCCAACACGCGGAAATACCCCCACGGCAAGCTGAGGCTCGTATACGAGTGCAATCCACTTTCCTTCATCGTAGAACAGGCAGGTGGAAAGGCTTTGAACATGGGCCTGGAACGCATCCTGGAAATGCCCGTAGAGGATCTCCACCAACGTACGACCATTGCCATCGGGTCTCCGGAAATGGTGGAGGAAATGAAAAAATTTGTCGAACGCTATAGCGCTATTTCCGCAGCAGGCTGATCAGTTTTCCAGCAATACCTTTTTCATGTCGAGTTGAAAATGGAAGGTCTGGATCTCGGTCACGAAGACCAGAGTGCTGTCGGATAAGGAAGAAATGGTCAGTTCCAGAGGCTGATCGGTTTCGTATTGCTCCACCACATTGTCGACGATCCGGTACTTGGCGCTTCCTGCCTGCCCCGGAAAATTGGTTCGCATGTAGCCATCCTGAAAGAAATCGAAGTACAAACCCTCCAGGGTATTGGTGGGCTTGCCGTTTCGACTGGCCTCGGTTAATTCCCAGTGCCCCAGAATCAGTTCGTCCGCATTTTTGACGGGTGCTTCCGAACCACAAGCTGCCAGGATCATCAGGAAAAAGAAAATGCTGAAAACTCTGATCATTTCATCCGTATGTTTTCCTGGGAAGAAATTTACAAATCACGGCTAAAGTAGCAGTTAAGCGGCACATTCCTTCTTTAGTAATCTGTTGTTTTATCAGCAGCAGCTCGTTTCAGGCGATCGTTGATGGCTCTGCCCAGCCCGGTTTCGGGGAGAAGTTCGGCCAATATGCCATGGATGGGCTGCTGGTCGAGATGTCGGAGGCTGGCAAATAAATTGTGGGCGGCTTCGCTCAAGTCTCCCGAAGAAGATAGTACGCGCTGCCATTCCTCGGGTTGGTCGTCGTAGTTTATTTGGAACGACAGGATGCCGTAAGGTCGGCCAGCCCACTGGCCGCGCAATTTAGGTATGTCTCCCAGAAAAAGGGGGACCTTAGGCGCATAATGGCTTTTAAGCATGCCCGGCGCTTTGGGATCGGAGGTGGAGTGGGCCCGTATGTGTACCGGACCGATGAGTTCTTCCAGGGATTCCACAGGGATCCCTCCTTTTCGAAAAACGGTGGGTTGGCCGTCTTCAAACCCCAGTATGGTGCTCTCCACTCCTACCTGGCAGGGCCCTCCGTCCAGCACGTATTCGATCTGATCTCCCAACTGTTGCAGGACGTGGTCCGCCCGTGTAGGACTGATGTAGCCGAAGGGGTTGGCCGAAGGGGCTGCGAGGGGAAAGCTTATGTCCCGGAGCAAGGACAGGCTCAGCGGATGGGCGGGTATCCGAAGAGCCACTCGTTCCGTTCCGGCAGTGATCAGATCGTCGACCCGATCGCTTTTGGGTAAAAGAAGGGTGAGCGGGCCGGGCCAGAAATGTTCAGCCAGGATCCGGGCCGGTTCCGGAAAAGTCCGGATCAAAGGGAACAGTTGGTCGATGTTCCCGAAATGAAGGATGAGGGGATCGAAGCGGGGGCGGTTTTTTACCCGGAATATTTCGGCTACTGCTGCCGGCAAAAAAGCATTGCCGGCTAAGCCATACACGGTTTCCGTAGGGATTCCTACCAGCTTACCCGATTGCAGGAGAGCCTTCGCCCGAGCTATGTCTTTTCCTTTTTCTGCCGGCAAAGTGGATTGCCTTTGTTCGTTCGGTAAAATAAGGATTAACCGCCTAACCAGTTGAGCAAGACAAGCCGGGCAAACTTCCAGCGATTCATTTGTAATCTCTGGCCGGGGACATGGGACAGATAACCGTTTCCATCTACCCGGACCGTAAGCGGATAAGGGAGAGATTCTACCTGACTGACCATTCGATTCAACTGAATGGCCGAAATGTGAAGTTTCTGCAAGCTGCGTAAGAAAAACCGGAAAGCCTTTTCGGAGGAGAAATCCAGCAGCACTTCCCCGTTTTCCTGGGAACGTATATCCAAGGTGCCGTATTCCGAGTCCATCCGGAGATCGGCGTCGATCCGGACTCCCGAGAGAAGTTGAAATATAATATCCATAGGGGGCCGCCGGGCATACACCCGGCGGTGTTAGGTTTGACTATTCAGATGCCGTATCGCGGGTCCGGATCTTCAGCGTACCATTCATGCGCCAAACGGCATGCGTTGGATTGGCAGAAGTATCACTGGGAACGTGAAGTTCGAAATTTTCGAAATCGTAGGTGATCTCAGCATTGCGCCCGGTAAGACGATCGTAAAGCTGAATGGCCAGATCGGGCCAGGATTGTGCCTGTCCGGAGCCCGGTTCTACATTCTGAAAAGCAGAGAAAGTTTCCTTTGCCATGATTTTTGGGTTTTTAAGTAAATAATATACGATAATCTAACATGGCATGACGGTTTATGTTGTCGGGGGAAGCTGATTTAAGGATTCATCAAGCCCGATCCTGGACAAACCAGGCGATCACAGACGCCAGGCAGATCAGGCTCAGCAGGATCCAGAGAGCGGGGTAGCCCGCCAGGCTGGTAAATTGGTTGCCGACGACCGAGGCCAGAATAAAGGCTCCCGAGCCTGCCATGGCATACCAGCCCATGTAGGAGCCCCGGTTTTCCGGAGAACTCTGGGCCAGGGCATACGAATTTGAAAAGGGGAGATAGAATATTTCCCCTACGCTCAGTGAGATCATGGCGAAAAGGACCACCATAGGCCAGTGGGGGAAAAGGAAAAGCAGCAGGAAGGTCAGCCCGATCAGACCCGCTCCCAGGGCAATCCATTTTAAGATACCGGCTTTGTTTTCCAGGTAATAGATCAGGGGCATTTCGATCACCAGAACGAGGAATCCGTTCAGCGCCATCAGCAGGCCTATCCGGAATTCGTCCAGAGACAGGTGCTCCTTGAAGTAAACCGGAAAGGAAATGAACAACTGCATGAAGCTGAGCAAAACCAGCAGATGGAAGAACAGAAACACGAAGTAAGGCCGCTTGGGCAAAGACCGGCTTGCTGCTTTCGGGTCTGCTCCAGCATCCATAGCGGGTCGGCTCCGGCCTGGGTTCTGCAACAAGCGGATGAAAACCAGGGAAGCGAACAGACAGGTCAGGCCATCCAGAATGAACAGACCGGTATAGCCCAGGGTGGCGGCTACGAATCCTCCTACGGCCGGACCGGTAGTCCACCCGAGATTGATGGCCAGGCGGATGAGGGAGATGGATCGGGTTCGCGTCCCTTCCGAACTGTAGTCTGCAATGGCAGCCATGGTGGCGGGGCGGAAAGAATCGGTGATGACGCTCAACAGGAAGACGGCGATCACCCAATGTTCGAAGGCTTTCACCCAGATAAGCGAAATGTAGAACCAGCCCGACAGGAAGAGCGACCAGAATTGGATATAGTAATGACCAAAACGGTCGGTCAGCCTTCCCCCCAGAAAAGACCCGAGCATGGAGCCGCAGCCGAAAGAAGCCAGCACCCAGCCCACCTGCATCAGGCTGAAGCCCAATACCGTTTTCAGGTAAACCGATAAAAAAGGGATGACCATCGTGCCGCTCCGATTGATCAGCGTCACAGCCGATAGTACCCAGGTCTCCCGCGTAAGATCGCGGAAAGAGGCCCGATAGCTCGCTATGGATCGCTGCAGCATGCACGCGGATTTTAGGTGGGCCCAAAAGTAGGCCCTTTTAGATTCAGATTAGAAAAAAATCATTTTAAAGATGAATGATCAGTCGGGGAGGAGTACTATACGGGTTTGCCGTCTCCGAATACGTCTTGAATGGATTGCTGCAAATCCCGAAGTTCCGTATTTTCTGGAAAGGCAGAAGGAGACTGAAAAACAGGAGCCTCTCCGGAGGAAGGGGCCATTTTCAGTAGCTGCTCGATCGTTTCGAGCACCTCTTGGTCCTCGCATTGCATAATGGCTTGGATAATTCTGAGTTTGTAGTGGTTTATATCTATCATAAGGTTGTACTGTTATCCTCTTTTTTGGGGCCAATAGACGTTAGATCCTACATGCATCGACAGGTGAACTTATGGTTAAAGTAGTCTGCTCATTTCATGCTCAAGATTCTATGTAGTCGTGAGACGAGTATTCAGAGACCAGCATAAAAGCCCCTCTCTGATCTGGCCTCGCCCAGATCGAGGTGAGCATCAATCGCTTTTACCCCAAATTTATTTGCCGGTACATCTGCCTTTTCTAAAAAGCCTTTTTAATCGAAACACAAATTTATGATTCCGACCGAAAATTTTCTCGAAAGTACGCTTTTGCTGTACCGCTATTACAAGAAGCTGGGGGAGGGTGCCCTCCGGCAATTGTCGGAGGAGGAGCTCAAACGGGCCCCGGATCCCGAGAGCAACAGCATAGCGGTGATCGTCAAACACCTGCACGGCAATATGCGTTCCCGCTTCACGGATTTTCTGACCAGCGACGGGGAAAAGCCCTGGCGCGAGCGAGATGACGAGTTCGTTCAGAGTCTCGATACCAGGGAGGAGATCCTGCAAGCCTGGGAGGAAGGTTGGCAGGGGGTCTTCGCCGCCCTCGAAACGCTGACAGCGGAGGATGTGGAGAAGATCATTTACATCCGCAATCAGGGGCATACGGTGCTGGAAGCGCTGCAGCGCCAACTGAGGCATTATGCCTATCACGTTGGGCAAATGGTGTTTTGGGCCAAACATCTGAAGGGACCGTCCTGGGAGAGCCTGTCCGTTCCGAAAGGAAAATCAAAAGAATACAATGCCGAGACCTTTGGCCCGGGGCCGCGGAAGGAGCATTTTACGAAATGACGATTAGCGACGAACGGCCCACAACCCACAGTCCATGCCGGAGAGCAGCCGCTGGTGACGCGAAAGTAAGATTTATGCAAGTGGTTCTCTTCTTAAGCGAGGCCTTGGCCGGAGACTGTTCATTAAAGTGTGTCTACTAACTTAGACACTTATGAGTAAAAAG
>CAZXIX010000080.1:0-20503 GCA_964640855.1 uncultured Saprospiraceae bacterium | reverse complement strand
CTGAGCGCAAAGATGCCGAGGTCATTCCCGCTGATGATATTGAAGGATGTAACGCCTGCATCATCTGTGGCAGATACGGTACCTACTACGTCATTTTCCGCTACGTCTACAATATCAATTTCGAAAGATTGACCGGCCAAAACTGTTGGCGGTTCATTAATGGCTGTGGCCACGTTTATATTGATCGGCAATACTTCGGGTACAAATCCTACGGCTGTGGCAATAGCCGAAGCCGTTTGCGTTCCCTCGGTCTGTCCGGTAGCGTCGGCCGTGAAGACATTCGATCCAATGACCGGGGCAGCCGGAACGCTCAGCCAGCTTGCTTCGCTTTCCGGATCCAGTATCAGGGTCACCGCAGGCGTACCCGTACTGGCACTCAACTCAACCGTAGAATCTACCGAGGCCTCCGGCTCAACATCGATCACCAACGGATTGGGATCGAAAGTGAAGGTGCCTGCCGTAACGGCTGGAGCTTCCGTTTCGGTAACCTCTATGTAATTGATCTTGGAATTGATTCCGCCCAGGGCTGTTACCGTCAGGAAGCCGTCTGTGACTTCGATAACCTGGGTGAAATTGCTCAGGTGAACAAAGCCCGGCGTCCCGTTGTCGGGTACCTGCCCCGTGATAAAGGTGATGCCTTCTACATTGAGCGTGTGCGATTCGGGATCACTGCCCGGATCATAATCACCCGCTCCGACTTTTATTTCATAGGTCCCGTTGGGGATTTCGAACTCCCAGTAGATCTCGTTGGAACGCGGCTGACCGGACCAACCTCCAATGTGGTTGCCCTGCATGTGCATCAGCGTTCCTTCTATCTGCTCCTGAACCGTTGAGGCATTATAGTCGCCTCCCAAACGGTTGCGACCGCTTCCATTGACGTTTCCAGCAGCGTACTGAGTGACATCGATGGGGCTGTCATCCGAAACCTGCTTCCAGCCATAGGTGTAAATCCCACCTCCCTGATCAGGTCCGTTTCTCAAACCGTAGGCCTCTCCGAAGTCTTTCAGGTAACCTGCCGGAGAAGCTATCACCGCTCCGTTTTGGTTTCCTTGCTTTTCGCTCATGAAGTTGACCTTCACTGCAAAAGGCAGAATTACCTCATTCACGGTAATATTGACATCGGCAGTGGCTGAGCCCAACTCATCATCCTGAACCGTAAGCACAAGATTGTACGTACCCACGACCAAGACTGGCTCGGCGATCAGAGTAATGTTGCCATCCCCATCTACCTCGAAATTCTCAGAACCTTCACCGCTAAGCACATAAGTAAGCTCCGTATCGTCTTCATCTGTGGCTGCAGCCATTCCTACAACAGCCCCTCCCGACGCATTCTGGTCGATATTGAAATCGTAGTTCGTTTCGGCAAAGACGGGTATGATATTTACCAAAGCTTCATTGACCCTGATATTGACGTTGGTGTTGGCCGAGGCTAGTTCGTCATCCTGAACGGTGAGTACAAGATTATAGGTGCCTACTGATAATATGGGTTCGGCAATAAGAGTGATGTTGCCATCCCCATCTACTTCGAAATTCTCAGAACCCGTGCCCGTCAACTGATAGGTGAGCTCCGTATCGTCGGCATCTGTAGCTGCCACCGTTCCTACGGCAGCGCCACCCAACGCATTCTGGTCGATATTGAAATCGTAGTCGGTCTGCGCAAAAACAGGAGCCGTATTCGGTAAAGGACTAATTTGAATAGCAAAAGCATCTACCCGGAAATTGGTACCGCCATCGTTGACTTCAGTGAATAACCCGAAGGCCTCCAATGTACCTTGAGGAAGGGGTTCCGCCAATGGGGCTGGAGCCAGAGTCAAGGTGCTGCCCGAGACGAAATCCAGCGTTCTCCATGCAGTGGCTGAACGATCTAATTCAACATTCTGAAGTGCAGCCTCACTATTGAAGTTAGCCGCTGAGCCTACAATGGTATTGGTATAGGCTGATTCGCTGACGTACCATTGGCCATCGATGCGTAAGGCGACTCGTGTAGCCATAACATCGGAATTGTGCCCTTGATACCAACTGAAATTATAATTGATCTGATCGGTAAACGGAAGGCTGAATTCTTCCGTAAACCCGAATCCATAGGTTTGTTCGACCAATCCGGAGAAGAAGAAGCCGTTGTCCAGAGATTCACTTGGCCCTCCAGCATTAATGTTGTCCTGATTTGCCGGAGCACCTCCGAAGCGGGAAAGTACCCCGCTGGGAGACTCGTTACTATCCGTTGCTTCGAGCCCGTTGTCTACGAAAGCTCTCCACTCTGCATTGCTCAAGGGCTTATTATTATCAGGGTCTATGTTTCCAAAGACTTCCCGATATACCGTTTGCTCGACGGTGCCATCAACGACCACGAGCTCAAAACTGATCTCATCACTTTCATTTCCGCTGTCTGTGGCAATCACTTTCACCACCAGAGTGGACGGCTCGATCGCGTTTACCGTAAAGATTTTTTGATCAGGGTCAAACTGAATCCAATTCGGTAGCGGATCGCCATTGTCCAAAGTAGCATTGTAAGTCAGTTCCTCATTCTGGACCGGATGATCGAACAAGCCTTCCGGCAGAACAAACGTTCTTTCCTGGCCCAGTAATGCCAGTTGATCCGGCAGGACACCGGCCAAAACAGGTGCCGGTTGCTTATTCAACAAGCTTACTTCCGCACTTTCCTCGTATCCTATGCGAATGGCCCGGGTTTTCACCTCACTACCTTCCGGCAGCGTAAAGGGTCCGGTATAAACTTTCCAATAGGGTTCATCATCCACCTTATAGGCTATGGACGCCCCTTCTGTGGCACAGGTAATAGTGAGTTCGTCGTTGACGCCCAGACTGGGCACCGGATCTTCAGTAGTTGGCTGTATGCCGTTCGGCCAGCCCACGTTGCGAAGCGCCAATTCAGCAGCCGGCAGATCGCTTACGTCCGGGTCGGCCGTGCCTTGCGTTTCAATCATCCAGGCATCCAGAGCCGCCTTCAGCTCGTTGAACTTTTCGGTATAAGTCGGATCATCAGCCAGGTTGTTGACCTCATGCGGATCCTTCGATAAGTCGTACAATTCATATTCCGTACGGGTATCAGCGAGCCAGAGAGACTGAATGGGGTCACCTGTGCCATTATTCTTCATTGCCAGGATCTCCTGCATGATATTCATCTGATCCCGATACTGAAGCGGCTGTATGTAAGGACGATTGACATCGTAGTTGCGGATCAACTTGAATTGCTGGTCCCGCACGGCGCGAATGTAATCGTAGCTTTCGATCATCCGGTCTTTAGCTGCATAGATGTAAGTCCGGTCTTGATCGGCCTGAACATCCCCCAGAAAGGCTTGACCTTGCATATGATCCGGAACGGGCACGCCGGCCAAGGATAATAAGGTCGGCGCCAAATCTACCGTACTGATCATTTCACTGGTTACTTCGTTAGCGAAGCTTCCATCGGGGAAACGCACAATCATGGGAATGCGGATCCCTGAGTCATAGATCCAGCGCTTGGCACGCGGTAGACCGGCACCGTGATCACTGAAGAAGAATACGATGGTGTTGTCCAAAAGCCCGTCCTGTTCCAGGCGATTGAGGATATCCCCCACCTGTTGGTCCATGCGGGAAATATTATGGTAATTAACCGCAATGTCCTCCCTAACCAACTGATTATCTGGATAATAGGGTGGTACAGGTACGCTATTGGGATCAATATTCCCGTTCTGGCCTACTCGATTAAATACCTGGGATTCGTGGGTGGTATTCAGGTTGATTATGGAGAAGAAAGGCTGATTGGGGTCGGGACGGTTTTGCCAATCGAAGCCTCCGCCATTTTCGTCGAAAGTGGTTATGGGCACCTCAAACTGGAAATCCGTTTTACTGTCATTGGTTACAAAATAGCCCGCTGCACGCAGGTACTCGGTAAATGTTTTGGCAGCGGCAGGCGGCACAGCTTCATAGGCTCCTATTTGCACTTCGGCATTTGGTTGATTGCTGCTGTTCTGGGTAACCCGCATATGCTGAGCTCCGGCAGAATTTTGGTGCATACCCAGTATGATGGCCGCACGAGAGGGTGAGCACACGCCTGATGTGGTAAAGGCATTCATGAAGCGAACACCTTCTGCCGCCAGCTGATCGAGATTGGGCGTGCTCGCAGTGGCATCGCCATAGGAAGCCAGCTGGGGGCTCATATCTTCTACGGTGATCCACAAGATGTTGGGTGGCTCCTGAGTAGAATAGCTTACTGGGGTATTTTCGCAAAAGTCCCCTATCCCATTCCCGTTAAAGTCGAGGTTTGAGGGATCATAAAAATCCGGACAAAGGTCAATATTGTCGGGCAGGCCATCACCATCCCGGTCGCTGACAGAAATGACGGTAACCGTGGTAGTCCAAACCTGGGGAGTACCATTTTCGGCGGTCACTGTATAGGTGACAGGGTTGCTAAAATCCTGAGCCACTCCGGAGGCTGGATCGATAGTGGCCTGAGGGGAAACCTCAATGGTAGGTATTAAGGCCGTCACCTCCGTACCTGCCGGCACTAATAGAGCGATGGTGTGATTATCAACGTCAATGGTTGCGCCTTCAGTTGCTTCCGGTAGAGTAAAGGCCAAAATATCGTTTTCGCTGCTGGGCTCATTATTGACGGGCAGGATCTCGATAGCCTGAATGATGGCTTGGTTTTTCAGAGGTTCGGGTAAAAACTGAAGATTCAATTCCTGATCCGTTACGGTTACCTCGAAAGACTCTAATCCGAGTTGGAATTTTCCATACTTCTGAAACAAGTCCAGGTTATCGATTTTGATTTCTCCTTCAGCCAACACGTCAAAAACCCTTACATCAGCTGCATTCTGAAAATTCTCAATCATATGCAGGACAACCTGGTAGGTTCCATTCTCGATTACTGCCGAAAAAGTGAAATCCGTACCGAAAAGGCGGGGTATGTAAAGATCTTCAAAACCTCCAATCAGGGCATAGGGATTCGTAGATATCTGGAAATCACCCGTAAAATAGGAGCCGTTATCGGCCATAAACACATCGCCCTCCTTGTCAAATTCGTTACCGCTTACGTTCAATCGGAAAGGAATAGAAACGGGCGGTACAACGACTTCCAAATTCAGGTCAAATGAAGCGGGGGCGAAGCCTACGGCACTTGCTATGACCGTTGCAGATAAGATCTCGTCGGGGGATAATCCGGTACCATCAAAACTAAATTCGTTGCTGCCCAATACTGGAGTAGCTGGCAAACCCAGCCAGTCGGATGGCTTCAAAGGGTCGGGCACCAAGGCAATAGTCCCTGGAATGCCTGCATCGGTGGTTATATTCGCGGAGGCTGTAGATGAAGAGGCAACAATCACCTGCGCATCCAGAGAGGTCGGGTCGAACCCGAGTGATTGAAAGGGAACAGGCGTTTGGTCCGATTCCGTTATTTCAATGTAATTGATCTTTGAGTTGGAGCCACCAAAAGCATCAACGGTCAAAAAACCATCGGTTACAGCAATGACAAAACTGTTGTTTGTATTGTTGCTAATGCCCTTGGAATCAAATCCGGCAATCAGGGTTATGCCCTCAACATTAAAGGTGTTGAACTCTGGATTTGAACCGGAGTTGATCTCACCTGCCCCTATTTCAACCAGGTAGTTTCCGTTCGGGACTTCTATTTCCCAATACACCTCGGTACCTCTTGGTTGCCCGGACCAGCCTCCGATATGGTTGCCTTGGGCATGTACCAGGGTAGCCTCCAATTTTTCCTGGTCAGATGCTGCAGCGTAGTTAGCAGCATCCAGGCGGTTTCTGCCGGTTCCGGGAGCCGGACTCGTCAAATCCTGGGGTTGATCATCGGAAACTTTTTTCCACCCATAGGTGAAGCCATTTCCACGGTCAGCAAAGGCTTGACCAAAATCGATCAGGTAGCCGGTAGGTGGCACCGTTTCGGCATCTTGGAAATTGATATTTACAGCAAAAGGAGCCTCAGCCTCATTCACCGTCACAGCCCAGTCCTGGGTAGTGATCCCATCTTCAGCCGTTATGGTGAGGGTGGTGGGGATAGTGGCAAAGTTACCGGCCTCACCGCTAACCAGATTGCTGGTTGCTCCGTCAGACAATAGGAAGATGGGAATCAGGTTGGCAAGGTCCGTTCCATTGGTTACCTCAACCGTGATCGTATGTGCATCCGCATCTATGACAGCCTCGCCAGTCTGCTCGGCAAAGGAGAATTCCAGAATATCTGTTGCATCGGAGAGAATAACTTCTTCGATCACCGTAATACCCCAATCCTGGGTAGTGATTCCGTCTTCTGCTGTAACCGTGATGGTGGTGGGGATAGTGGCAAAGTCACCAGCCTCACCGCTAATCAGATTGCTGGTTGCTCCGTCAGACAAGACAAAGGTGGGGATCAGGTTGGTAAGGTCCGTTCCATTAGCCACAATGACGGTGACGGTATGAGCCTCGTCGTTAAGGGTGGCCGGGCCGGTCTGCTCATTGAAAGAAAAGGCCAGGATGTCCGTCTCGCTGGATTCTACAGTTACAATTTCCTCACCCTTGACTTCCAAAGCATCCAATCGAAGAGATACGGAAGAGGGGTTGTTTGCAGAAACCTCCGTATAGAATCCAAAGCCGTTGATCACCCCATCGGCTGGAAGATCCGATCCAGGCGTATTTCCTAAAGCCAGGATGGTACCCGGGACAAAGTCTAACTCGACCCAAGAAGCAGCAGTAAGACTGAAGGTGACCGTTTGGAGTTCGGCGTCGGTATCGAAATTACTCGCCGAAGAAACGGGCGTATTCGTTTTACCTGAAACAGACACGTACCAGCTGTCATTAATCTTTACGGCCAGATGAGTAGCCGCTTCGGTCGTACTATGCCCCTGGAACCAACTGAATTCCAGATTTTCATACTGCGATAAATCAATGTTGAATTCCTCTGTAAATGAGAACCATCGATCAGAGGTCACAGCACCAAAGAGGAAACCGTCCTCTTGGGAGCGTGTCAATCCGGCATTTACATTATCCAGGTTAGCTGGTTTTCCGGGGAAGCCCGAAACAGCATCCTTGGGCCGGAGATCCGTGCGGTCAAACAAGATGACCTCAGACCCAGCGGCCGAATGATACCCCAACCACCCTGCACCGGCATCTGTATCCAGGGGATCCTTGATTCCATTATTGGGGTTGGTTGTGGTGTTATCATTACCAAAGACTTCGCGGTAAAGAACCTGCGCATTTCCGTTGTTGGCTGGCAGGATCTCCAGTTGGAAGGTTTCGGGAACAGAAGTGGCTGTACCATCAAATGCCAGTACCTCAATGATCAAATTTGCCACCGGACTGTTGCCTGCTTCTACGGAAAAGGTCTGACTATCGGCATCAAAATCCAGCCAGGAAGGCAGATCAGCTCCACCCGATAATTGTGCCGAATATTGCAGACTCTGGTTTGCATCGCTATCCTCAAAGGTGCCTGCGACAGAAAAAGAGAAAGCCTCTCCCGCGAAAAAGGGACCTTGATCCGGAACCGGATTGACAACCACCGGTGGGCTATTGCCTTCGATAACGACCGCAGGGAAATCCGTGCTGACGCGCACGGCCTGGAAAATGCCGTTGCTTTGCGGGCCTCCCCCGATCGTACCTATGAAAAGGCGAGTGAAATCAAGCGTACTGCTATTGACCGAAATCGCCTGATCGCCAACGCTGGTCCAGCTTATGTCGGCTAACTCAAGGTCAGGATCAAGTGCGAGGTCGTAAGTAATTTTGGTGCCGTCCCAAACTCCACGCAGTAAGACCTGGTGGCCGACGCCTGCTGTGAAGGGCAATGCAACTACGCCTTCGCTGCCGCTGCTGCTGCCGCCAAAGGCGACGGTCGTAAACAGGTCAGAGCCCTCGCGCAAGATTCGAATGCGGACAGACTCATTATTGTTTTCCGTACCGTCCGGATCGAATTCCATAAAGGCTCGGAACCCACCTCCGTCAGCCAGGTCGGTAGGTTCTCCGACGAAAAAGTCGAGACCGAAATAAAAAGGTACGTTTGGCGCCAGAGGAATGGGTGTGGCGAAATAATTGGATCCGCCGGCGGGATTATAATTGTAAGCCGCGTTTCCAGATACACGGGTAAGCAGTACTGCTTTGTCGTTGCTGAAGCGGCCCGGTAGCGTATTGGTAAAATCGATCACCTCGGCGGCGCCATTGTTTCCGCCTCCCGGTACCCAAGGGGAAGTAGCCGCAAGATCGCCGAGGTCATAGTCGAACTCCTCGGATAAGGTAAAGCCGGCGAAAGGTTCAGCGATCAGAAGTAAAAAGACATCACTTACGGATTGTCCATCGCTGTCCGTAGCCGTCACCACAATCTCGTAGCTGTCAGCTACACTCGTGTTGGCAGCCGCGCTGAAGGTGCCGGTACCCGGCGTAAAGGTCAACCAGTTGGGAAGAGGATCTCCGTTTACCAGCTCAGCGGATAATGTAAGATTGGTGCCGTCCTGTGCATCTGAGAAGGTATTGGCGGCCAATTGAAAGTTAATCGCTTCGCCCGCTTCCAGGCTGGTTTGATCCGGGATGGCGTTGGCCACTATCGGTCCGTCGATGGATGCTTCCCGTACAGAGAATTTGCTGAAATCGTATACCAGCTGAACACCGTTTCGGTGCGTGGCAAAGATCCCTGCGAAGGTGACATTCTCACTAAACTTGCCCCCGAAGGTAGAGCCCTGCAAGAAGGACGCAGGGATGCTCAGGCTGCCCAGTTCTACTTCGGGATTGGCGTCGATGGTATAGAAGGCCGTTACTTCCTCGGCAATGGGGTCGATCACCATCCGAAGGGTTACCGTACTCGAGCTGTAGTCGGCGACGTCGGCAAAAAGTTGATCTGGGCCAGTTGATTGAGCTCCTTCTTCCCGACGGAGCGCGATCCGCGGCCCATTCCCGGAAGAAACGACGTTGAATTTAAAGAAGTTGTCTTCGTCTAATCCGAACCACAAGCCGGCCTGTTCGGAGTTGCCCAAGCCAATGGATGGATTTATGAGCTCCGTTTCCAGCTCCAGCACTTCGGTAATGGCCCCGAGCCCGATGCCGAGCGTATTGACCTGGGAATTGACGTTGGTATTTTGATTGTTGTCCTGGAAAGCAATGCCTGCCGTGGTGGTGATACTCAGCAGACCATTAGCTATGGAAAGATGGGTCGGTTCGTAACCGGGGACGTCCGAATTGGATGGAGTAACTAAAGGAACCGAAGGTGGATCTACCAGAGTGAAGCCTGTTAACAGTCCCGCGTTGTCGGCTAACCCTTGAGCTTCAGAGCCATCGAAAGTCAAATCATAGGGAAGAGTAGAAACTACAATGTCCTCGCAGGGCAGCGTGGACAGTTCAGGACAGCCGTCGAAAGGTTCAACTACACCCTCAGCAAGGGTGAAGACATCTTCCTGGGTGTTGCCATCCCAATCGGTTGCAATTACTTTGATTTCAATCGGAAGTTGGGATAAATCCGAAGAGGTGGGTGTTCCGCTAAAAGTCTCGTTAAGGGGCTCAAAACTTAGCCAGGCCGGGAGCGGACTACCGTCGGATAAAGTAGCCGAATAAATTAAGTGATCTTCCGAATCATCTGAGAAAGTGGTATTCGGGATGGTAAACCCGAAGGATACATTCTCTGAAGCGACCTGATCCTGCAAGGGGTTTGCTACAGTGGGTGGATTATTTGGATTCGGGAGTGTCCCAGATTGGTGGCCGACCGAAGTCTCCCACAATTCGTAGCGCTGGTTGAGGTTATTGACAATAGTGGGGAATTGACTCGCCAGGTTGTTGGACTCGGTGACGTCCGTTTCCATGTTGAACAAACTCCAGGAACCATTTGCGCTGTTTGACTGAATCTTCCACTTGCCGTATCGAACGGCACGTTCGCCACTGTACTCCCAGAAAATCTCGCGCTCTTCGTCGGCTGATGCATCTGCGAATACCTGGGCGAAGCTTTCCCCGGCCATCGGAATGATAGAATTGCCGTTGTAATTGTCCGGGTAGGCAGCGGTAAGGCCAGCAGCTTCCAGGACCGTGGGCATGATATCTTTCAGGTGACCGATCTGATCGGTGGCGCCGGGAGTTATTCCAGCTGGCCAGTAAGCAATCAGGGGCGTAGCGATTCCACCCTCGTCGGTTTCATTTTTGTGACGACTGAAAGGAGCATTGGAGACATTTGACCACTCGCGCAGATAGGACATATAGGAGCCTTCTTCTCCGACGAGGGTTCCGGCTTGATGGCGATTGCGGCCTGTAACATCTTCGGCGCTACCGCCGTTGTCGGACATAAACAATATGAGGGTATTGCTTAACTGCCCGGTAGCCGTTAAGTGGTCAACCAGTTTTCCGATCGCTGCATCCACTCTACTCATCTGGGCGGCATAGGTCTGCATACGACGAATGCGGTCTCCCTGGTCAAGATCAATGTCATTGTCGCCGTCGGTCGGATTTATTGAATTCCAGGCCGTACCATCCCGAGGGGTTAGTGTAGTGCCTGCAGGCACGATTCCTTTCGAAATCATGTTATTCAGCCGTTGCTCACGGACGACATCCCAGCCCTGATCGTAAACTCCGTTATAAGCCGCAATATCGTCCTCTGGTGCATGCAGTGGCCAGTGGGGCGCAGTGAAAGAAAGGTATAGGAAAAAGGGGTCGCTGGAGCGAGTGGTGTTATGTTCTTCCAGAAAATCAATCCCGTAGTCAACGGTTGCGTCGGTCATATAAAAGTCGGACCGATTGTGCCGGGTCATTTCCGCCTGGGTATAATCGCTGGATGGATTCCACGGGGTATCATCCAGAGCCATTTGCCGACCGTATTGCGTGAGCAATTCGTAGTAGCTGTTGGCCCCGCTGATCAGACCCCAATAGCGGTCGAACCCGCGTTGCCGTGGCCAATGTTGGCTGTTTTCACCGACATGCCATTTACCGGACATATAGGTCCCATACCCATTATCCCCCAGCACCTCGGCCAGGGTCACCGTATTGGGTGAGATATATCCCAGGTAAGCCGGTGAATTATTATTGCCGGAAGTGGTCAGGTTTTCCATGCCCGCCGCATGTGGATATTGCCCCGTCAGCAAACTGGCGCGGGAGGGACTACATTTTGCCGTATTGTAAAAGCGATTAAATAGCAACCCGTTAGCAGCCATTCCGTCCAATACAGGCGTTTGGATCTCGCTACCGTAGCAGCCCAAATCCGAAAAGCCCATATCATCGACCAGGATGACTACAACGTTAGGTTTTTCTTGTCCAAACCCCTGGGTTAGAAATAGTCCGAAAAGAAATACAAATAGGAGTCGGATGCCAAAGGAGTGGCCCGGCGAAAGTAGAGAACGGAGCATGGTAAAGGGATTAACTGGGTGAATGAGATTATAACAGATAGATGAAGACTTCAAGGAGAAGATCGAAACGCCGGCCCTGAAAGAAACATCGATTCTTCGTCGATCCAACTCTTCTCTTTCGAAAACCGGCTCCGTGTTGGAGTCAGGCTCTTTTCTTCTGAGAGAAGAATGATTATGCCTTGACGAATAAAATGAATGCGTACAAAGCACAGCCTGGAAAAAAGGATTTCTCGATGTTTTCATTTTCCTACGGGTGATAGTAAAACCAATTATTTCTTTTATGTCAAAACAAAACCAGCCATAGGGATAGACTTGATCTTTCCCTATGGAAAAAAATAAGGCCGTCCTGAGCAGACAGTTGATACTGATGCACAGGCGATTAAGGGGAGATTGAATAGCAGGAAGATTTCTTTAAGAGAAAACCATCCTTCTAAAACGGTTTGAGGGTAAAATTTACTTTCCCATAACGGGATTTAATTGAAAAAAGGGCAGCACTCCATATACACGGAGAATGCCATGATTTTTTCCTCGAATAGCTAGCCTCTCAACAAGCCGTTCCCAATTATTGGTCACAGCCTGACCTCTTTTGCGGAGGTCGCAAATACCTATTTGCATTTACGTGAGTAGCGTTGACATTGAATTAACGGGAAATACCCGGTGATATCCCGGGCAAGGGGGGGGTGACTAAATGCTTATCTAACGCTTTTGCTCATCTCAAATATATATGATTATTCCATAATCCCATAACTGAGCTGTTCTTATCCGTACCCCATTTTAATGGGGTACAAGCTTTGTTTTATATCACCAACCTGCTGTGAACAGTCCTGTTTTTGCTCTGAAAAAACTTCACCTGAACGAAATGTTTATAAGCCGTCTTTCCATATTACCTCTTTAAGCAAAGCTATTACATAACTCAAAAAATTAAACATACCCGCACCAGCTACCATAAAAGATCGGGCTATTGCAGCACACATTTCAGATCTTATTCGAGCACTTCCCTTGCCATTTAAATTAGGGCTTCAGGGAGTATGACACATAAAGTTCCCTAATTATTTTAACCTGTTTTTTATTTCAATAAAAAACCGACAATCCTGCCAGCCTCCATTAGTGTTTAAATTAATCCCAAAAACGCTCCTAGGCAGGAACGAAAAGGCCCGATTTTCTAAACGCCTTTCAGATGAAAGATTTCTTATGGATTTACAATCGAATCCCCTCTAATTCATCTGCCTTGCCAAAATCCAGGCTATCGGAGACTAATCTCTTGAGGCTCGTCTTCAGGCCAAACGAATTACTTCATAAACTCCAATTTAAACTCCTTTCTCCCGAACACTACCCGGACTCTACCGTTTGTCCAACATGAAATCGACTGTTGTCATTGCCGGAGCCACAGGCTTCATCGGACGCTGGTTCATAGATCGATACCGGCGCAAATACAACATCATTGCCCTCAGCCGTCGTGTCATGGAGCCCGATCCGGGCTCTGGAGTAGAATGGCGGGAGGTAGAACTCTATTCCCTGAGCAGTACCGAAAATGCTCTGGAAGGGGCCGACTTTGCCATTTATCTGGTCCACTCGATGCAGCCTTCGACCCGCCTGAACCAGGGATCTTTCGAGGATACCGACCTGCTGCTGGCGGATAATTTTGCCCGGGCTGCCCAAAAGAACCATCTCCGCCAAATCATTTTTCTGGGCGGTATACTGCCCAAGGATGAAGACGATTTTTCCCGGCATTTACGCAGCCGGTATGAGGTAGAGCAAACGCTGAGCAATACGGAGGTACCCCTAACCGCCTTGAGGGCCGGGATCATCGCCGGACCCGGCGGGTCTTCCTTCCGGATCATCGAAAAGCTGGTCCGGCGTCTGCCGGTAATGATCTGCCCCCAATGGACCCTTTCCCAAACCCAGCCCATCTCCCTGGAGGATACGCTCAACATCCTGGACTTTTGCCTGGGCAACGAAGAGGTTTACGACCAGCATTTCGATATCGGCGGTCGGGAAATTATCAACTACGTGGAGATGATGCGTACGGTAGCCCGGCTCCTCGGGAAAAAACGCTGGATCACAACGGTTCCGGTGTTTTCGCTGGGCTTTTCGAAATTGTGGGTAGCCCTCTTCGCCGATTCCAGCCGGATACTGGTCTCCCCGCTGATCGAAAGCCTGCGGCACGAGCTTCTGGTGAGCGACAACAAGCTGATGGCCCATTTTCCCCAAACCGAAAATTTCGAAACTGCAGCCCGAAGGGCCCTGTTCGACAAGGACCAAATCCCTACCCTACCCCCTTCTCAAAAATCCCCCACGGCAAAAAACACAGTACGATCCGTGCAACGGCTCCCCAACCCGGGAAGACGGTCCGCCACCTGGGTCGCCCGCCGCTATCAGACCTGGCTGCCCCGTTTCTTCCGGTATCTGATCCGGGTCGAACCCGAGGGCGAGTACTCCATATTTCGAATCGGCCCCTTAGAATTGCTGAAATTGCAGTTTATCCCCGACCGTAGCGACGAACGAAGACAGCTATTCTACATCGTCGGGGGCCTGCTGGTAAAACGAGTTGACTACGGCTGGCTTGAATTCCGGAGTGTTCTGAAAGGCCGCTACGTCATCGCAGCCATCCATGAATTCGTCCCCACCCTGCCCTGGTACATGTATGTGCTCACCCAGGCCGTGGTCCATCTCTGGGTCATGAAGTCCTTTTCCAGATATCTCCGCCGGCTCAAGGGAGAAGAAGAAAAAGCAGAAGCCCTCCAAAGCTCATAATGGAGATTTCGACAGCTGCTCTTGGCTCCCCGAAAAGCCATCGCGGCAAGACGCCCGGAGACAGGCAGGAATCCTGTTGATCAACTTTCCTCTTTGAGCTCGTCGCCGTTCTGCCCGCCTTTGCCGAACTGGAAATTCGGAATTCCCTCGAAAGACTTGATGTGCAGATCGCGCTGCGGAAAGGGAATGGAAATACCTTCCCGGTATAGCGTATCATGCACCTGGAAGATCACTTCGCTCCGGATCCGGATCCAGTCATCGAATTTATCCGTCCAGAATAACATCCGGAAGTCCAGCGAGCTTTCACTCATGGATTGGAACAACACCAGGGGATTGGGAGGCTTGATGACGTCCGGATGGTTGGTAATGATTTCCAGCAGCAACTGTTGCACCTTGTGCACATCCGATCCGTAGGCGACCCCCGCAATGACCTCGATCCGTCGCCTTTTATCGTTCAGAGTCCAGTTGGTTACCTGATTGGAGATGAGATGCCCGTTGGGAACGATCACCTCCGCCCCGTCGAAGGTCCTGATATGGCTGGAACGGATCCCCATCGCGCTTACCGTGCCGACCAGTCCGCCCACTTCCACCGTATCGCCGATCTGAACCGGCCGCTCGAACAACAAAATTATCCCGGAAACGAAGTTATTGACCACATTCTGCAAGCCGAAGCCGATCCCCACGCTGAAAGCACTGAAGATGATGGTCAGTTGGTTTAGCGGTATCCCCACGGCATTGACCGCCAGCAACACCCCCACGGTGATCAGCGAATAGGTGACCACGGCTGAGATCATCCGGGGCACCCCCTTTTCCAGGGTCACCCGGCTCAGGATGTCGTCTTCCAGTACATACCGGATAAAGCGGGAGATGATGATGGAGAGCCAGATGACCAAAAAGAAAAGCAGAACCTTCCCCAGGCTGAAACTGATATCTCCCAGGGAGATCTCGCTGGTCAGGACGTTCCCCAACCAGGTATAAAAGTTTTTCCCGACCCCAAGCGTGCGAATGATGGCATCCAGCCAAACCAGGATGGCCAGGAACATAATGACGTTGACCGTTTGCTTTTTCAACTGCTTGCTGCGGTTTCGGACAAAATTCAGGCGCCCAAACAGCCGACCGTCAATGCCCAACTGGATGAGGCCGATCAGGGTGGTAGCGGAAATGACCAGGAGCAAGCCGACCAGCGTATTGTTGATCGCCGTATCAATGGCTGTATCCGCCAGGCTCAGGTGCCCCGTAAAGTTGGCGACCAAACCGACGAAAGCTGCGATCAGGTGAAAATTGATCAACAGAAGGATCAGTTGCTGGTATAGCTTTTTGGCTATGGACTCCCTTCGCATCAGCCGGATCAGCCGGAAAAGGAAAATGACTTCGAGCAATCCGGCAATCAATAGGATAACCCGATGCAGAAGCATTTCCGGCGGGAAAACATCATTCAGGAAGCGCAGAAGAGACAATAGCCCGAATACGGCCAAATAAGGATATCCTCTTTTTTTGGAAATGTGAAATCCAATGTCCAGCAGGGGGACGACCAGAATGATGATCGTCAGATCCATCATGATCGGTGGCTGATTCTGGAAAAACAAGCCCGTAGAGAAGATGGCCAGGGTCAGAGCCACGCTGGCGGGCCGACTGAGAATGCGTTTGAGGCCGTATTGGGAAATGGTGGGGTCCTCCGGGATAATTTCCTTTATCCGGTTTTTCAAATAGAAGAAAAAGGCCAGCAATAGCAGGAGAAATCCCAGAAAGGCGAAGAAGGACCTCTGGTTATTCCGGTAATAGGTCTCCAGCACGCTCCCCTCCTCATCTAAAAATAGTTGGATATACTCCCCCGTATTCCATTGTTCCGAAGCCGAAAGGTCCAGTTCCCAGAGGGCGGGATTCGTTTTGGAAAAGATTTCTCCTTCTCGCTGGATGAGAATGGTATTGATCCGCTCGATCAGATCGTTGATCTCGACATCATACCCCGTCAAGGGATTGAGAAGGGCCAGGACTTCGTTGGTCCGGCTAACGATCGTACGGTTAAGGCTGTCGGTGAGAAGAACGATCCCATCTACCGTCTCGACGATGGTTGAGTCAACGATCGCCGTATCGATGTTTTCCTGCGTATTCTTCCATAGATCATATTCCTGCTGGATTCGGGTTCTGGCTCCGCCCAGGTCATCCAGGAATCCCCTCAGTTGATTGATCTGGCGCTGGGTTTGATCCTGGTATC
Source organism: uncultured Saprospiraceae bacterium (assembly GCA_964640855.1). GTDB lineage: Bacteria > Bacteroidota > Bacteroidia > Chitinophagales > Saprospiraceae > JAJDFU01. The sequence goes on along the minus strand of CAZXIX010000080.1, from coordinate 4,243 downwards.
CGCGCCACAAGCTTCGCTTATTGTTGAGGGACCGCCCGTCCAGGGTCTGCAGTTCGATCCGGCGCTCTCGAGCCAGGAGAGTGTCCAGCAGGGCCAGCAGCGAATCGTTTTCCGCTTTTTCGAGGGCTATCTGCCCCGGGGAGATCAAGGCTTCGGATTCCCGCAAGATCAACAGGCCCGTTTCGCCGGAGGCCGTGGGAATGTTTTCGACGGGAATGCCGGCCCGGATCGTATCGGCAGGAGGCGAGGGGGCTGTCTCCTGAGCTTGCCCCTTCCCCTGAATCAGAAATCCCCCTAATAAAAGCAGCCCCAAAAACCTGGACCGAAATCCCAGTTCCAAAAAACGTGCCATACCTAGAATAATTTAAGCCTCGATACGAAAAGGATCATTTCCCATTTAATATAAGAACCATACTTTAATCAATAGACCAGCTCAAAGTCGTTCACCCACAGTTCGCTGCCGATGGCGCCGGTAAAAAAGTCGCCCAATGCGCTGGAAGAAAAAACAACGGTAATGTGCGTCGGCGTATCGTCGGGATTTCCCCAGCTTTCACCCGGGCGGATATTGGCATACTCAAACTCGGGGTCCGCAGAGGTAAGCTCGCCGTATTGGATCGGCACCTCCAGTGTCGTCCAGTCTTCTATGCGTTCGTCGCTGCGATACCAGCCGGTACCGATGCGTTCCACCTGCCCGTTTTCCCGCTTTTCGAGCAATACGTAAATATCGGCCTGATCGCCGCCGGGAAGCGGGTTGCCGTCAGCGTCGAGGTATTCCTCGCCGGGCAGATAGCGATAATCAAGGCGGAAAGCCTGCGGCCGGCCGGCAAAGGGGACGCCGAAGTCAATATTGGATCGCGGATCCGTGGCGCTGGGGAATTCATCGGTAAAGGAGCCGGTGTATAGCGTGGCAGCCGCCATGCGCACGATGAGGGGAGCCGCCTGGCTGACCATCCGTGCGGCCAGGTCGCCATCTCCCAGATCTTCCGGAAAGGTATTGAAGCGGCCGACCAGCGCCAGCGCCTTGTTGGCGGTGTCCCAGGTTTTGTTGTCAGGACCTTCTCCGGGTTGCTGATAGCCGCCGGCATCATACCACTGGTCAAAATTACTGTTGGGCAATTGCGGCTGGGGATCGGCCCGAATGGCCGTGACCTCCCACTCGGCCTGAGTGCCGTCTTCGGCCGTAACTGTGTAGATGACCGGCGAGCTGAAATCCTGGGCCTCGCCTACGCCCGGCGTTACGGTCGCGAAATTGGACAGTTCAATTACTGAGGGAGCCAGGCTGGTGAGATCTGTTCCCTCCGGGAAAGATACGGCAAGGGTACGATCCGAAGGATTGATCGTGGTGCTGCCGGCCTGGCCTGGAATTTCAAAGGCTTTGATGGCCTTAAAGCCCGACAAGCCAAACTGGTCTTCCTGAATGCAGGAAGACAGCAAGGGGATCAAGGTGAAAAGGGTAAGGGTATGTCGAATCAGCTTTTTCATCGTAAACCATATTGGGATTGAAAAAAACGGGGAGGTGTTTTCCAAAAAAGAAGGACTGCAGGCCAATCTCACCTCCCGGAAAGGACAGGTTTAAAAGTAATAGGCTACACCCAGGTTGAGGGCCAGCAGGTTGAGCCGCAGATCGATATCGGTTTTTACGATTTTGGTCTGGTTCTCTACATCATCGTTAAAGGTCTCTTTGGTAACCCGGGAAGTCAGTCCCGCCAGGCCTACCGAAGCCTCAAAAGCCCAATGTCGATCAAAGAATAGCAGGACTCCCGGGGAAACGCCGAGCCGGTACTCAAATACGTCTCCTTCGGTCTTGTCGATCTCGTCCGGGTAAAAATCCCGCTGCAGGGACTCGACAAAGGAAAAACGCATATCCGTCTGCACGAAGATCTGCAAGATGCCGTTCCCCAGTGGAATGTAATTCCGCATGTTGGGGACGAAGGAGATATCCTGCTGCAAAAAACGGGAAGTGACCTCGTCGTCATTATCGTCCAGGAAGGTAACGTCTTCTTTCTCGCGGCCGTAGCTCATGCCCAGGCCCAAGGTTAGATTGTTCGCCAGAGCGTAGCCGCCGTTCAGCGTTATGCGATAGTTGTATTGGTTCTGACTGACGACCTCCCGGAAAAGTTGGGATTCGTTCTCCGCCCGGCGCTGATCCAGGGAGAAGGACAAGCTCAGAAAGCCACGGCCCTTCGTGACCAGCCGGTCGTCTTTGGATTCTTCCGCCGGCACTTCCTGCCCGAAAAGGGGCGTGAAAAGGGAACAGCCCAGCACAAGGAAGAAAACCAATTTTAAAGAAGAAGGCGGCGGGAGGTGCCGGAGAAATGATCTTTTCATGACGATGGTGTTTTGGTTTTTATGAAAGCAGTCCAGAATTACTGGATACCCATCTTTTTCCGAAGCCTAAGGGGCTCGTTGGTACTTTCTCCGGGTGGCAAATTCCGGGCTCGGTTCTGTTGCATAGGGCTCCAGGGTCAGGTAATTGACCACTGCAGCCACAGCTCCCGCGATCAGCCCTACGATGAGGGTCGCGGCCAAGGGACTGACCTCTACCGCTCCGGCATAATATTGCCAGAGGACAGAGAGGCCGGTGACGACCCCGAAGGTGAAAAACCCGTGCTTGAGGATCAGCCAGATCAGTCTTCCCCAGGAAGGGCGCCGGTCTTTTTTGATGGAAAAGTAGGCCACGAAGGTGAGGATCATGGCCAGGGTGATAGCCAAATGCACTCCGGTACCCAGAACCGTTACCTCATCGTTCGTGATCGCATCAACTGAAATAGGTACCTGTTCGAGGTTCCGGAAGGAAAACCATTGGATGCCACCATTGATGATCCCGTTGATAATGCCATTTATGGCGGCTCCACGTAAGACGATTTGATTCATAATGCCTTCGTTTCCCTTCTAGAGCTGATATTTTACCAAAACCTGAAATCCCGTCCAGGGGTTGGTGTTCTCCTGTGGAAGAGGATCTGTAATGCCATCCAGTGCCCAGAGGGAGTGAAAAAGGATGCGCGTATAAAAGCGCCTCAAAAAGCTTTTTTCGACCATGATGGTGATCTGATGAGCCAGCTCCCGGGAGGCAAAGGTGTTGAGGGCCAGCGGGAGGTTGTTCAATTCATCCGACCGGAAATAGAAATACTGTCCGGTAAAGCGCCAGCCTTTGACGAGCATTTGGGCCTGGAGGCGATGGGCCTGCAGGTTGGTATTGAAAAGGATGTTCTTCATGAGCAAACCCTGGATCCAGGTATTCACATCATTACCGGAATACAAAAGGTCCCAACGCTCGAAACGTTCCGTTTCCGGGTTATCTCCGGTCAGGTGGGAAAAACGATAGCTGAAGGACGGGCTCAACTTGGCGCTCCTAAAGGCATAGCCCAGTTCCGCGGCCACGCCCCAGGCGAGCAGTGGAAACCGGCTGTTGGTCTGCAAACCGCCTTCCACACTGGCGATCAACGTATTGGTATTCGGCCGGGCTACCCATTCTGCGCGTAAATTCAGGGCGTTTAGCCCGTCGCGCGTCTCCTGCCTTCCATCGGGAAACAAGACCAGGGCGGTAGAACGGAGCACGCGCAAGTACGTGAAGCCGGCTTTTACCCCGGAGACCTTCCCGTACTCGAGATTGAAGCCCGTGAGCCGCGTATTGGATTCCAGTCCTCCGAATTCGTTGGGATCGATGTAGAAGTACTCCGCTTTCAGGTTGTTGTAGTGGAGCTGGGCGAGGCCGACAAAGTCGCCGGAGAACCGGGGCCAAATATTCAGGGCACCCCTTTCGCCCCCGTTGAGCGCGATCTGGCAGAGCAGCATACCCGTACCGATCCGGTAAGGCTGCTGGCCGGCCGAGAGGTTAAAATTGAAGACGTTCCCACTCCCCGTGGAGATCGATCCCACGAAGCCCCCGTACAGGTTCTCCGTACCGATACTGCTTGGATTATCGGAGCGGTAGACATCCCGTCCCAGGGTTTGCATGAACAAGGCCTTGTAGTTACCGTAGAGATAGGTGTTGCGGGTCACCCTGAGCAAAAGGGTTGCCCCTGCGGTAAGCGCGTACTCGAAGCCCCCGAATCGGTCGTCCGGAGGAGGGTTGTTACCGAAGGGGCTGAATTCCGTGAAAAAGGCGCCGTTGTTCAACCAGACGTTATCCCCGGCTACCACGCTGGCCGTAGCGCCGAGATCCAGTTTGGCCATGAAGCGGTTGGACTTGAACAGGTACGGGAAGCTGCCACGTGCGTTTTGGGTAAACAGCCCCGTGGCA
>CAZXIX010000079.1:0-21389 GCA_964640855.1 uncultured Saprospiraceae bacterium | reverse complement strand
GAGCATGCCTATTACCTCAACTATCAGAATCGCCGCCCTGATTACATAGAAGCCTTTTTCAGCCTGATCAATTGGGATGAGGTTACGAAGCGCTACAACGATGCCAATCCGGGAGCATCCAACCTCTAAAGGATGACCGCCCGAAAGGATAAAGCCCGTCTCCTTCGGGGGGACGGGCTTATTGTTTTACCCCATATTCATGGGGTGGTAAATCTTTTATTTCACGCTTTCGTACATGCGTTCCACCTGCTCGCGTTCAAAAAAGCCGGTAAGGCCTTCCCGAAAGACGAACTCTTGGTCACCCTGCACCAGAATATACCGAAAGCCATAGCTCACGGTAGCTGAATCGATGGCGGTCTCATAAATGAAACCGGCTTCCTCTTCCTTAATCAGTTTTTGATAGTAGGGGTTTTCTTTGACAAAGGCGAGTTGCTGGGCTTTGAGACGGGCCAGATCGGTTGTGTTGGCTGGCGAAGCGAGAACCTGAACTGAGTATCCTTCCTCTTCGCTAATCAGGGTAACCTCTTGATAGGGGCCCAGGGGGCCGGATTCAATTTGTACGCTGTCTGGAGCCATGATCGAAACCGGAATGCCGTAGGCCAGCAGTTCCGTTTCCTTCCACCCCGCCATAGGGTCTTGCTGGCAGGCGAAAAGCCCAAAGAGTAAAAAAGCCAGCATCCATCGATTCATCATATGGTTTCCGGATTAATTTTGTGGAAAGGTAAAAATAGAGCATTTAAACCCTAAACCCCTATTTTTGAACATCTGAAAATCACATAAAGGTCGGCAGGGTTTAAAATTACCGTCGGTCCGGGAATGCCATTCATTAGCACGCAGTCGCATGATCAGGAGCCTTGAGATTCGTAATTATGCTTTGATCGAGGAGCTTAGAATTAATTTTTCTGAGGGGCTCACCATCATTACCGGTGAGACCGGGGCCGGGAAATCCATTCTCCTGGGGGCCCTGGGACTGGTTATGGGCAATCGGGCCGATACGAAATCCCTGTACGACACCAGCCGGAAATGCGTTGTAGAAGCCGAATACGATATCCGGAAATACGATCTGGCCGGATTTTTCGAAGAACATGCCCTTGATTACGAAGACGATCTGATCATTCGGCGAGAGATCCTTCCTTCCGGCAAAAGCCGCGCTTTCATCAACGATCTGCCCGCCACCTTACCGGTCTTGCAAAAACTCAGTAGTGCTCTGATCGACCTGCATCAACAATTCGACACCCTCGACCTGCAGGACCTGTCCTTTCAACTCCGCTTGCTCGATGCCCTGGCCGGTCACAAGGAACTGGTGAGGGAGTACCACGGCCGGTATACCACCTATCGCCAATCTCTTCTGAAGCTGAAACACGGAAAGGAAGCTTTGCAACGCTCCAACCAGGAAACGGATTTCCTTCAATTTCAATTGGATGAGCTCGACAAAGCGGAGCTGACCGAGGGAGAGCAGTTGAAACTGGAGGAAGAGTTGGAGATCCTCAGCCATGCCGAGGAGATCAAGCGAAGTCTGGGGCAACTCCACCACCACCTGACGGAAAGCGAACTGTCTATCGTGGATCAATTGGACCAGATGAACGCGGAGTTGCTTCCTCTCGAAAAGGTGGGGGGCGAGGTATCGAACCTGATCGAACGCTTTACCGGCTTGCGACTGGAACTGGAGGAATTGGCCCGGGACAGCGAGCGGCTGGCTGATCAGACCGAGTACCAGCCCGAACGCCTGCGGGAGGTGCAGGAGCGCCTGGATTTGATCTACCGCCTACAGAAAAAACACCAGGTTGCCACGGTCGAAGAACTGATTGAGAAGCGGGAAGAGTTTCGGAGCCGGCTCGAGCAAACCGGTCAGCAAGCCGGCGACATGGAAGCGCTCGAGCGGCAGATCCAGGAGGATGAGGAGGCACTCGACCGGATGTCGGAGCAGTTGCATCAGAATCGGGCAGCCGTGATTCCGGATTTTCAGGACCAAGTCGTTCGGCAATTGGCCCAACTGTCGATGGAGCACGCCCAGCTGAAGATTGTCATGGGGAGCTTGCCGGAATTCGGCCCCGCCGGCAAAGACGAGGTCAGTTTTCTATTCTCGGCCAACCGGGGTGGGCGGTTGCAAGCGATCAAAGACGTGGCATCGGGGGGCGAATTGGCCCGGCTGACCCTGGTCACCAAATCGCTGGTTGCCGATGCCATCCCTTTGCCTACGCTGATCTTTGACGAGATCGATACGGGTGTTTCCGGAGACGTAGCCTTGAAAATGGGCAGCATCCTCCGCGAATTGTCGGATCGTCATCAGGTGATCAATATTACCCATTCTCCGCAAATCGCCTCCAAAGCGGATGCGCACTACTTCGTCTACAAGGATGTGACGGAGGACCGGACTTATTCGCGCATAAGGCTGCTGGATGAGGATGCCCGTATCCGGCACATTGCGACTATGCTAAGCCAGAGCCCTCCCACGGATTCTGCCATCGAAAATGCAAAGGAATTGCTCCGGATCGGATAGTCCCGGCGATCGCAGCGTGAATCGGGGCATGGTTGGAGAGCCGGCCGGCAAGTTCATACATTCTCCCTATTTTTGGCGCTCAAACCAATCAAAGCAAGATCATGGCCCATCAGTTGTTAGCCGGAAAGCGAGGCGTCATCTTTGGCGCTCTGGACGAAAATTCGATCGCCTGGAAAGTGGCAGAGCGCTGTGTTGAGGAAGGCGCCGCCATTACCCTGACCAATGCCCCGGTGGCCCTCCGGTTTGGCGGAATTCAGGATTTGGCTGAAAAGCTGAATGCGGAACTGATCCCGGCGGATGCCACCCAGCTAGAAGATCTGGAGAACCTGTTCACGAAAAGCCAGGAGATCCTGGGCGGCAAGTTGGATTTCGTGTTGCACTCCATCGGCATGTCGGTCAACGTCCGCAAAAAGCGGGATTATACCGACCTGAACTACGATTGGATGCAGAAGACTTTTGATGTCTCGGCCATCAGCTTTCATAAAATGATGCAGGTGCTTTGGAAAATGGAAGGTATGAATGAATGGGGGTCCATATTGGCACTAACCTACATCGCGGCCCAGCGAACTTTTCCGGATTACAACGAAATGGCCGAGTCCAAAGCCTTACTGGAATCCTTTGCCCGCAGTTTTGGCTACCATTTTGCCCATCGGGATAAGGTAAGGGTGAATACCATCTCCCAATCGCCAACGCGGACCACGGCGGGAAGCGGGGTCAAGGGCTTTGATGAATTCTTCGAATACGCTGAAAAAATGTCTCCCCTGGGTAATGCATCGGCCGAAAGCTGTGCCGACTATTGCATTAGTCTCTTCTCGGATCTGACCCGCATGGTGACCATGCAGAATCTTTATCACGACGGCGGTTTTTCCAATATGGGAATGAGTCCGGCCGTTCTGGATTTAGCATCCTGAGATCAAACCCAATGCTTGATCTCTCATTAAGGCATGTAATCGGTGTACAAAGACGGAAAGGAAGATAGTGGGAATCGATTTTTTTTCCAGGCGGCCTGGATAAGCGGCTTGCTGCTTTTCTTTTGGGGCTCTTCCTTGTCCGCACAAGACATTCCTCTTTCCGGTGGGTTTTCCGGTCAAAACATGGAATCCCGGGAGCAGGGTGAAATACCTGAAGGCCCGGACTCGGTGGGCATCTTCAAGTATCATGCCCTCAACCCGGATCAGGAATACCACTTTCTGGACTCTACCCTGGACAAACGGGTCCAGCAATACGATCCCTCCCGCAAGCGGGATATCGATTATGCCACCCTGGGTACACTCGGGTCAGCAGCCCGCCCGATCTGGTTTTCCTTGCCTTTCCGGCAGGGGTTTTCGGTGGGTCTGAATCAGTTCGAACTGTATCAGCTTCCCTTTGACAGTATGCCTTACCATAGGGTCGGAAGAGCCTACACCGACCTGGGATATGTGCAGGGGGCTCAGCAGACGGATGGATACATAAAAGCTCGTCTGGGAAAGGGATTCGGGGAAAACCTCGTTCTCAATGCCGAATACGATCGGATCAGTCAACTGGGGACCCGAAACCAATTCCCCAATCAAAACGGCCGGGTCACGGCTCTTGGGGCGGGCATATATTTTCGAAGCCGAAGCAAGCGGTACCGCGGCTTCATCGCTTTTGTGACCAATATCGTGGAGCAGGAAAACAACGGCGGTCTCCGGGTAGAACCCGAAGACGAAGGGGATTTCAGCACCCCCCAGTCGGCAGATGTGTTCCTATCCAATTCGACGACCCGGAATGTGCGCCGGACCCTGGGATACACCCATCATTTTTCATTGACCTCGGCGCAGCAGGAGAAAAGGAACATTCTTCTTACCCATCAGATCACCTACACGAACGGCAACTTCAAGACTACCCATGAGTTTCCGGGGGGCATTCTGACGGATACGGCCTTTTATCGTCGATTTCCCGATTTTCTGGTGGATGCCCGTGGGGGGCGGTTTCAGATGAGGCACAACTTCCTGCAGAACGGAGTGTACCTCAGTTTTGCCCAACTGGACCCGGGCGGCCCCTTTCAAACCAAGCGCCAAAAAGGGCTGATTCGGGTCGGTATCCGGCATACCCTGCATTTGCTCCGGCAGGCGCCGGTCGACTCCACCCTGAACAACCTGTTCCTGGAGGGAGAGGCCAGTTTCAATCCTTCCGCCAAATTGAAGATCCGGGCCTTCGGACACCTGGGCTTATTGGATAACGGGGGAGACTACCGGATTGGAGGGGATTTTGACTTCTCCATCGGCCGGTTTATCGGATTGTTCGCTACCGTGGAAAATCAGCTCTACAGTCCGCTCTGGCTTCAGGATCGATTCATTTTGACCGGCAACGATGTTTGGCGCAATGATTTCAACAAAACCCTTGCCACTTCGGTAAAAGGAGGCCTTCGGCTTCCCCGGTTGGGTCTGCAGGCCGAAGTGGGCTATCACCTGCTGAACAACTACATTTACTACGACTCCCTGGCCCTGCCTCGGCAGATCAGTTCTCCGGTGAGCGTATTCCAATTGGCTCTGCATCTGGATCTGAAAGTAGGTAATTTCCATCTCGACAACACCTGGGTTGGCCAGCGGAGCACGGCCAACGAAGCCATACGATTACCGGAGATCTTCGGAAAACACAGCCTGTATTATCGCGGGCGCTGGTTTAATGTGCTGAATGTGAAAATAGGTTTTGACGGACGGTATTTCACCCGCTTTTTCCCGGATTACTACATGCCTCTGAGTGGTCAGTTTGTTATCCAGAACGGCCGTGCCGCCGATTTCTATCCTTCCATAGATGGCTTCTTCGCCTTCCGGGTTACCAAGTTCAAAGCCATGGTCAAATGGGAGAATATGGAGCGGATTTTTCCGGCTTTTCAAGATCGTTTTTTCTACCTGACCGGTTTTTACCCCATCCCGACCGGTCCGGGATTCCGCATCGGTCTCTTTTGGCGGTTTGAGAACTAACCGTTTACTTTTCGGACCAACCCCCGTTTCTGTCTTTGGTATTGAATTTAAATATTTGATAATCCAGCCTTTACTGTCATTTTACAATAAGAATTGATCTTACCAAGAATATTCAAGCACAGCACCTACCAGCTATGAAGCGCGAGATCGATATCGTTATACTTTCTGATGTCCACCTGGGTACTTATGGATGTCACGCCAAGGAATTGTTGAACTACCTCAAATCCATTAAGGTGGGAATCCTCATTTTGAACGGGGATTTCATCGATATGTGGCAGTTCAAAAAACGCTATTTCCCCAAAGAGCACCTGCAGGTTATCCAGCGTATTCTTCGGATGGCATCCAAAGGGACCAAGGTCTACTACATCACGGGCAACCACGACGATGTTCTGCGGCGCTACACAGACTTTTCTTCGGGCAACGTACACCTTCGGGATAAACTAATCCTCCATCTGGCCGGGAAATCCTACTGGATCTTCCACGGGGATATTTTTGATGTGTTCATCCGATATTCACCCTTTATTTCCAAGCTGGGAGGTAAGGGTTATGATCTGCTGATCCTGGTCAACCGGGCCATCAACAATCTCCGCGTGGCTATGGGATTGGCAAGGATCTCCCTGGCCAAAAAAGTAAAGGATAGCGTTAAGGAGGCCGTAAAATTCATCAGCGATTTCGAAGATACGGCCATTTCTCTGGCACATGAGCAGGGCTACGATTATGTGATCTGCGGTCACATCCACCGTCCGCAGATGCGTATGACCGAAAAGGACGGGCACAGCGTCACCTATCTGAACTCCGGCGACTGGATCGAAAACCTGACGGCTCTGGAATACAAATGGGGCCGCTGGTCTATCTACGAGTACGATGAAATGGACTTCATCCATGTCAATCCGAAACTCAAGGTCAAGGAGGTCCAGGGAATGCCGGACGAACAGGATGACGAGGATTCGGTAGAGGCGGAACTTAGCCCGGAATCTATTTTCGGGCAGATCGTGCAGCGGCCCTCCGGCAGTGGGTCCGGCCTTCCCCACCTAGAATAAAATCAAAGTCCATTTCGGGCTTTCGCCTTTTTCCGGATTCCGGCCCAAGGGATCTTTAAAGTGGGTTCAGCTGGCGGCGGCAGTTATCCGGATGGACTCGGTGTTCACCCCGATGGCTTCTCCCAGCGACAGGAAAAGATCGCGCCAGGCAGTATCGGGGAATTCCAATTCCCCGTTCCGAAAACGCAACATCAGGTAAAAGAAATAATTCTGGGACTTCCACAGGTCCAGTTCCAGGCCCATTTTTCGCGTTTCTTCCAGCAACTCGATCAAATAGCGTATCCGTTCGGGTTGCAGTTCGAGAGGTTCGTTCTCCATGGTTTTGATCTGACGGAAAAAGTGCTCGCTGGCGGCTAGTTGGAGGGTGGGCTCATCCTGTAGGCGAATCCCCCATTTCTCTCTTTCGGAGGCCAGATACTGCAGCTCTTTGAGGTCCAGATCACCGGAAAACTGGTTCAACAACTCCTGGTTGATGATGTGCTCAACCGTGCTGAGGTATACGGCTGGAATGGGAATCCCTTCCTTGCTCATATCGGTCATGAGCTGATAGGTCTCGTTGTAGATCTCCCGGAAGGCCAGTTCGGCCCGTCGCAGGCTCTTGCTTGCGATGTCCTGCAGGATCTTCTGCCGCTCGTCCTTGAAAAGGTGGCGGATGGAATATTTTTCGGAGCCGAAATAGTTTTGCATGATGCCGATCACCTCTCCGAGGTTGGTGGAATGGAAGGCCGGAACCAGATCAGCTTTCATCGCCTCAAACTCAACCTCCGACATATCGGTTCGGATGTTTCCGATGAGGTTTTGCTGGCCGAGATAGAGAACCGCAAAACAAAATTCTTTTTCGGAGTGGGTCAGGACCGATTTAACGACCGAACGGCCGATGTTCAGTCGCTGATGACCAGCCTTGAGCCGTTGAAAAGAGCGGGTGTAGGCCCAATAGTTGAAAAATCGATATTCGTTGGGATAGTCTTCGAAAAGGGAAGCCACAGCGTAGTGCATACCCACCCTTTCCAGATCGACATGCTTGGGTTGCACATAAAGCCGAAGGCTTTCGGCTGCATTGGAGAGTACATTGCTGGGCACTTTTTCCAGTCGATCCAGGAACTCAGATTTCAGATCGACGCCCCTCACTTTCCAGGCGAAATCGATAGCCCGGTAAGCGTATTGCAGGATCTGATTGGTCTCGATACCGGAAACCTCATCGAAAAACCACCCGCAGCTCGTGTACATCAGCATGGCATTGCGCTGCATCTCCAGAAGCCTCAGCAAATGGGTCTCCTGTTCGTCAGACAGCGTTCGGCCGGTAGTCTCCACGATGAATTGCTTAAGATTCTCCTCCTCCCGATTCAGGATGCAATCGATGTAGCGGTCACGGGCTTGCCAGGGATTCTCAAAAAAGTCTTTCGTCTCCTCTTCGTAAAATGTGCTCAATTCTTCGCGCAGCCAGTCGAGTGTTTCGCGAAGGGGAGCACGCCACTCCTGGTTCCAATCGGGGCGCCCGCCTGAATTGCAGCCGCAGTTGGCCCGCCAGCGTTCTACCCCATGTACGCAACTCCAGGAACTGTCTTGATGGATCTGAACTTCGAATTCGGGCGGGAAATTTTCCAGGTATTCTCCATAATTGGTCAGGCTGGCCAGCTGAGACTCCTCGATGTGTTTCAAGCAGGAAGCAAGAGCCATCTCTCCGTAGCGATGGTGGTGGCCGTAACTTTCGCCATCGGTAGCAATATGGGCCAATTGGGGGCGGTCGTCATTCGATAGGGTGCCCAGGATTCGATCGGCAAATGCCTGGCCGTTGTTGAGCAGGCCTTCAAAAGCCACTCCCTGGGCGACGTGGCCGTCGTAGAAAAACAGGACGATGGATCGCCCGGAGGGTAGACGATATAGATAAGGCTGAGTAGGATCGATTCGCGAATCGCTGACGTTGGTCCACTTGCGTCCGCCTACAGGGCGTACGGCTTTGGCCTGGCGGGGAGCGAGCAGGGTAAAGGCGATACCGTTTTCGGCCAGGATCTCCAGCGTTTCGTCGTCAACGGCCGTTTCGGCCAGCCACATGCCTTCGGCCGGGCGCTGAAAGCGATGCTCGAAATCGCGCAATCCCCACAGGACCTGAGTTTCCTTATCCCGGCTGTTGGCCAGGGGCATGATCATATGATTGTAGACCTGGGCAAGGGCCGCGCCATGTCCTCCAAATCGCACGCTGCTGATGCGGTCAGCTTGCTGTATGGCCGCATAGGTTTCGGGATCGGCCTTTTCCATCCAGGACAAAAGCGTGGGACCGAAGTTGAAACTGATGTGGGAATAGTTGTTTACGATCTGGATGATCCGGTTGTTGTAATCCAGGATACGGGCTGCCGTATTGGGCGCGTAGCACTCAAAATTGATACGGTCGTTCCAGTCGTGAAAAGGAGAGGCGCTATCCTGGGATTCGACGACCTCCAGCCAGGCATTCTCTCGGGGGGGTTGGTAAAAGTGACCGTGTATACACACAAACTTCTTGGAGGCGTTCATACCGAATCTGTTTTCTTTTGATTTCGGGTCGGTAAAGGTAAGGGAATTATCGTCTCCGATCCTCCGTACCAGCTGGGTTGAACTTGCTATATTTACCTAGCGTTGCCATTTTCAAACCATATCTGTTCCCCATGCGAATCACCAGCCATATTACCTTCCTGTTCGCTCTATTGCCCCTTTTATTATTCGGTCAGGCACCCAGAAAATGGTCATCTGCGGAAATCCACCAAGGGATCCAAAAATTGAATTTCCTCGGATCGGCCTTGTACATAGCCGCTCATCCGGATGACGAAAATACCAGCTTGATCGCGTACCTCAGCAACGAATTAAAGGCCAATACTGCCTATTTGTCTCTTACGCGGGGTGACGGCGGACAAAACCTGATCGGGCCGGAGATCCGGGAATTGCTGGGCATCATACGGACTCAGGAACTTCTGGCAGCCCGCCGGATCGACGGCGGCACCCAGTTCTTTACGCGAGCCAACGATTTTGGCTATTCCAAGACTGCTCAAGAGTCCTTCACCATTTGGAACAGGGAAGAAGTCTTGGCGGACGTAATCTGGGCCATTCGTCGGTGGCGCCCCGACATCATCATAAACCGTTTTGATCATACCGGTAAAAGACCTACCCACGGCCACCATACCGGGTCGGCCATGCTGAGTTACGAGGCTTTTCAATTATCCGGAAAGGAGGAAGTGCATCCGGAGCAGCAGATTTTTTACCCGCCCTGGCAGGCTCGTCGTGCCTTTCACAACATCTCCTCCTGGTTTTACCGCAACCAGCCGGGGGGCTGGGAGAAAGTTGATAAATCCGAAATGGTCAAACTGGATATTGGAAAATACTATTCCTTCAATGGGTATTCCAACGGAGAGATCTCTGCCTTGAGCCGGAGTCAACACAAAAGCCAGGGTTTCGGGCGGATCGGAGTGAGAGGGACCGATATGGAATACCTGGAATTGATCCAGGGCGACCTGCCTCCGGATCTTTCGGACCCCTTTTCCGGAATTAATACCAGCTGGTCGCGGCTAGAAGGCGGCGAACCGATCGGAGAGATTCTGAGGAAGGTGGAGGAAGAATTCGATTTCGAGCAGCCTGAAAAAAGCGTTGCCGGACTGGTGGAAGCCCTGGGACTCATGGAATCTCTCCCGGACGGTCATTGGAAAAGATTGAAAATACAGGAAGCAAAAGAATTGATCGCTGCCTGCATGGGCCTGTATCTGGAGGCCCTGGGCGGAGACCCTACCGCCACTCCCGGCGACAGCCTTGAAATCGAGTTGGAAGTGGTGAGTCGCGCCATGGAAGGTTTGGCGTTTCAGGGGTTCCGGATACTCCCTGAAATTTGGGATACCACCCTGAGCCTGAAATTGGAAGAAAATGAAAAATGGACCATGTATGTCCAGATCCGGTTGCCGGACGATTTCCCCTACTCCAATGCCTATTGGCTGAATGAGCCCTGGGAACTGGGTATGTATCAGGCGAACGATCAACGGTTGATCGGTCTTCCGGAAACGCCCCGTCTGCTGAGAGTAGCCTTCGATTTTGCGGTATACGGCAAAAAGATCCGCTGGACACGGGATGTCGTTTTTCGCCGGTCGGATCCGGTTGAGGGAGAAGTTTACCGCCCGTTCGAGGTTTTGCCGGTGGTCAGTGTTTCTCTGGATCAAAAGGTTCAGGTTTTCACCAAGCCGGAATCCCAGCCCGTCGAGTTGGTTGTCAGGGCCAATCGGGACAACAGCCGGGGTGTGGTGAGTATGGATGTACCCGCAGGTTGGGTATTGGAGCCACAGGAAATTTCCTTTAGCATACCTCTTAAGGGAGGGGAAGAACGCATTCGATTTCAATTGACCCCTCCTTCCGAACCAAGCGAAGGACAGATTCGTCCCTATGCCTATGTAGAGGGAGATACCTTCCGGCAGGAAATGGCGGAGATCGACTACGACCACATTCCCCGGCAGCTGGTGTTCCAGGAAAGCAGGGGGAAAGTGGTCAATATCGATATACGGCATGCCGGCCGTCGCATCGGATATGTGATGGGGACCGGTGATGAGGTACCGATCAGCCTGGAGCAGATGGGCTATGAAGTCGTTCTCCTGGAGGATAAGGATATTAAAGCGGAGAATCTGGCTCAATACGATGCGGTGGTGACCGGCATCCGGGCTTACAATACCCGCCAGCGCATGCGCTTTCTTCAGCCGGAATTGATGGAATACGTAAAGAAAGGAGGCACCCTGGTCGTGCAGTACAATACCTCTTTCCGGCTGCAGCTTCCGGAGGAAGAATTGGGACCACCGGATACCCTGAAGCTTTCCCGGGACCGGGTGTCGGTAGAAGGGGCTGAAGTGCGCCTGCTTAAGCCTGATCACGAGGTACTGAACTATCCTAACGTGATCACACAGAAGGATTTTGAGGGCTGGGTACAGGAACGCGGCCTTTATTTTCCCGACAAGTGGGGCCCTTCCTTTCAAGCCATCCTGAGTATGAATGATCCCGGAGAAGACCCAAAAGACGGCAGTTTGCTGGTGGCCCGATATGGACAGGGGCACTACGTCTATACCGGTCTGTCCTTTTTCCGCGAATTGCCCGCCGGCGTACCGGGGGCCTACCGCTTATTCGCCAATCTGGTTTCTTTGGGTCAAAAGGATAAACCTTAAGATTTTCATAAAGCCCGGCCGATACCGGCACAAAAAGCGGTCGAGACGGGGCAGACTCCTTATTTTAAGCTATTCTAGCTGAAATGTCGCCTTTTCAAAGAACTTGCTAACCTATGGAAAAGCCCGACCCGTATGTGCCCGATTCCGAGGAACTGAATGAGCGTCCTCCGATCATGGGCACCTGGAACCGGTTATATCTGCTTGTCCTGATGCTTCATGCGCTGTTTATCTTTTTGTTCTACCTCTTTACCCATTATTACTCCTAACGTCAAAGTTCTCTGCGCATGCACCTCGTAGATTGGATAGTCATGTCGGGTACCTTGTTCGCCATCGTCTCCTACGGCGTCTGGAAAACCCGGCATGTCAACACGGTCCAAAGTTTTTTATTAGGCGATCGGGACCTGCCCTGGTGGACGATCGGGCTCAGTATTATGGCGACTCAGGCCAGTGCGATCACTTTTTTGTCTACCCCCGGACAAGCCTATTTCGATGGGATGCGATTTGCCCAATTCTATTTCGGGCTGCCCATTGCCATGGTTTTTCTCAGCATATTTGCTTTACCGATCTACTACCGGCTCAGGGTGTATACGGCTTACGAATACCTGGAGGGTCGCTTCGATCTGAAAACCCGGGTTTTAACGGCTTTCTTCTTTTTGGTACAACGCGGCCTGGCCGCCGGATTGACGATTTATGCCCCTGCCATTATTTTGTCCGCCATTTTGGGATGGAATCTGACCCTTACCAACCTCTTCATTGGCGCCGTTGTGATCTTTTATACCGTGGTCGGGGGCACCAAGGCCGTCAGCGTCACTCAGAAGCAGCAAATGATCGTTATCCTGGTCGGTATGTTCGTGGCAGCGGGGATAATTGTGTATCAACTCCCGGAGGGGTTGCAATTCGGGGATGCGATCGGCCTGGCCGGCAAGATGGGAAAGTTGAACGTTGTGAGTTTTGAATTCGACCTTTCCGATCGGTACAATTTCTGGTCGGGTATACTCGGGGGAGTCTTCCTTTTCTTATCCTATTTCGGAACGGACCAGAGTCAGGTTCAGCGTTATTTGTCCGGAAAATCTCTGACGGAAAGTCGTCTGGGCCTGCTTTTTAACGGTATTTTCAAGGTTCCCATGCAGTTTCTCGTTTTATTCGTGGGTATCCTGGTCTTCATCTTTTTCCTTTTCGTAAAGCCGCCTCTACACTTCAACTCCTCCAATCTCGAGGCGCTTGATACCTCGGCCATGGCCAGCTACATGGCGCTTGAAGAGGAGCACGAGCAATTGTTTTCCGAAAGGCGAGAGGTAGCTATGGATATGGTGGAAGCGCTGAGGGTGGAAGATGAAGCAGCCATTGATCGGTATCAGGCCATACTTTTTGATTATCAGGAAGAAGAAAAGGCACTGCGTCAGGATGCGGCTACCCTGATCGAAAAAAATAACGTACTCGCCAAAACGAACGATAAGGACTACGTATTCATAACGCTGGTGACGAATTATCTGCCAATCGGGTTGGTCGGTTTGCTGCTGGCCGTGATCTTCTCGGCGGCTATGTCCTCTACGGCTTCCGAGCTCAATGCCCTGGCTACGACTACGGTCGTAGATATTTACCGGCGGATGCTGGTGCCCAACCAAAGCGATCGGCACTATCTCAATGCTTCCCGGATCTTTACCATTGTTTGGGGCCTGATCGCCCTGGCCTTTGCCGCTACCGCAGACCTGTTTGATAACCTCATTCAGGCCGTCAATATCATTGGTTCCTTATTCTACGGGGTGATCCTCGGAGTGTTCGTGGTGGCCTTTTTCATGAAGTGGGTCCGGGGCAATGCTGTTTTCCTCGCCGCTTTGCTGGCCGAGGTATTCGTCCTGCTGACATTTTGGGCCAACGCCGAAGGTTACGTGGATATCGCCTATTTGTGGCTGAACCTGATCGGTTGTCTGCTGACGATGATTTTCGCCGGTTTATTGGGATTGACCAACCGCAAGCCTCCTTCAGAGCAGATTTCCCTACTGGACCAGGATTCGTAAAAGCCCGGTAGCCTTAGGGGACAAGCTTTGAGGGTCTTCGTCCAGACGAGGCCACGGAAAGCTTCCCCCGGGATTATTCTGCCGTTGCTTCGATACCGGGTTTTTCTTTCTTTTCGGGCAGGGTTCCGATGATGTAGTCCCAGAGGGGTGAACTAACCCCGAAGAAGACCGTATTATCCTGATAGTGGTGAACCGCATGATTGGTCCACAAAGGTTTAAGGAATTTATGCGGCGGCCGGAAGATATGTACGGAATAGTGAACCAGCAGGTAAAAGGCATAGCCAATCATAAAACCGGCCAGAAAAGAAAAGGAATACTGATCCATGATCAATTCGAACAAGAACAAAAGGACCGTACCGATGATGACACTCAGTATGGGAGGCATGGCCAGTCGCTGTTTATCTTTTGGGTAATCGTGGTGCAGACCGTGCATTTTGTAGGCTGCCTTTTTGTTGAATTCGGAGGTGGGCGGCAGGTGGTACAGATAGCGGTGCATCATGTACTCGGCAAAAGTGAAGACCAGCCATCCGCCGAAAAACAATCCGGTAATGGTCCAGTTCCCCAGTTGGGTGGTGTACTTGGTGTAGAGGATTAAGCCAAAGGCATAGAGGAAGAACATACCGACCGGAATGGCGATGTGCGTCCGCGTTAGCCTATCCAGCCATTTGTTCTCGAACATGGCCGGAGACTCGTTTTTGGCGGATTGGAATTTTCGGGATGAAGCAGAATTCATTTCTACACGGATTTAAGCTGATGAAAATTAGACCCCAAAAGTAGCAAACGAAGATCAGGTCAGCTATACATTTTGAGGGTCTGCCGGACATATCGCTTGTATTTGATCCGGTAGGTTCGGTAAATTTTCCGGAAACTGTAGCTACTGCTGCTTCCCTCGGGAATGCGAACACCCATGAAGCCCTGCTCGCGCATCCAATCATCGTTGTAGATCTTGCCTACGTAGCGCGAGCCGTGGTCGGGAAAAAGGACGACAACCACATCGGTCGGCTTGAGTTGATCTTTGATCTGGAAAACGCATTGCATAGCGGCCCCGCTGGAATAGCCTAACAGCAATCCTTCTTTTCGGGCCAGTTGACGAGCGCGCAGGGCGCTGGTTTTATCGGTGACCTTGATGAAGTCGTCGATGAGATCGAAGGCGACATTATCGGGAATAATGGTCTTCCCGAGGCCTTCCACTTTATAGGGAAAGATTTCGCTCTTGTCCAGCTTACCGGTCAACCAGAATTTTTGCAGAACGGACCCATAGGCATCTACACCGATGACCCGGATATTCGGGTTCTTCTCTTTCAGGTACTGGGCCGTACCGGAAAGAGTTCCTCCGGTGCCGGCGCAGCACACAAAGTGTGTGACCCGCCCCCTGGTTTGTTTCCAGATTTCCGGACCAGTCGAATGGTAATGGGCTCCCTGATTGTTCAGGTTGAAATTCTGGGCCAGGTAGAAAGAGTTGGGAATCTCCCTGGCCAGTCTCTCTGCCTGAGCATAATACGAACGTGGATCTTCGGGCTCCACGTTGGCAGGACACACGATGACCTGCGCCCCCATGGAACGGAGCAGCGCGATTTTCTCTTTGGACGACTTGTCGGAAACCGTAAGTACGCATTTATAACCTTTAATGGAACATACCATGGCCAGGCTGTAACCCGTATTTCCGGAGGTGGCCTCAATGATCGTCCCTCCGGGTTTCAATTTACCGGAGCGCTCGGCCTGTTCCACCATATAATGCGCCGTACGGTCCTTCGCGGAATGGCCCGGGTTGAAACTCTCTACCTTTCCCAAAACCGTAGCGGAGATGGGAGCAGAGATGCGACTCAATTTGATCAGGGGAGTGTTCCCTATGGTCGCCAAGACGTTTTCGTAGAGCATATTCGCTGGTAGTTTGACCCTTTATTTAAATTCCGTTTTCGAAAATGGTTGAAGGTTAGATTCCTGACCGGAAAAATGTTCGAAGGAATATGTTGGGTAATAACCAGTTGAACGTTAATTAATCGTTCCGGTCAAAGGTAGGAAGCCAAAGCCGGATTTAAAAGAAATATGTGGTCTCAAGTCCTGAATAATAGAAAAATAAATTTCATAAGTGATTGAAAATAAGCGAATTAATAAAGAGCCTAAAAAGCTTAAAAGCTTTTACACGGAGGGTTCCCAAATAGGTGAATTCAGCCAACGGGATTCTGCTTTTTTCTATTATTTTGACGGCTGATATGGGAAAAGGAAACCCGACGGTGCAGTTCAAAGTTCGCCTCATCCTCTACAATAAAGGCCAGATCCTTTTGCTGCGGCAAACCAAGCCCAACGGAGGGAACTACACCCTCGTGGGCGGTACGGCTGAGCCCGGAGAAACCGCCAAGGAAGCTTTGATCAGAGAAAGTTTTGAGGAAGCCGGTATCCGCCTTCGGGCGGAAGACCTTCAGTTGGTCCATGTGCTGGAAAAAAAATTCCGGACGGGAAAACGGCGATTGGTTTTTTACTTCAAGACCCAGCGTTGGGAGGGCCATCTCAAATCGGGTGAACCGGCGAAGTTTAAAAAAGCCACCTGGTTCGACATCGAGGACCTGCCGGAAAAGCTGACCGAAACGGTACATCACGTTTTGACCCAATACCGCAGGGGGCAGGTTTTTTCGGAATGGGTTGTGGAGTGACAAGCGGAGCGGGGAGGCTAGTCTTTTTCCGACAGGATCTCCCGCCCATCAGCGCCAGGCCTGTAGGGCGCAGCCGAAAGTTTGTTGCGAACGGGTACTTCATTCTGCGGGCTGCCGCACTTGCCCGAGGTCGCCGGTACGTATCTTCCCTCCCGGGCAGAGTATTCCACTTCGGAGTAGATCACCTCCCCGGTAAATGGACAAACCTCTTTTCGATATGATTTGTAGCCCTTGTCATCAGAAGTGACCTCGCGGATGATCGTCTGACCCGGGGAACTTTTTACCTTGTCATGCCTGATCTGCTGCGTATGGCCTTTAGCCTCCTGTGCCCGTAAGGAAAGAACCAAAGAAAAAAAGCAGAAAACGAATAAAAATTTAATCATAGTTCCGAAAATAAATTTCCCCCGGGGAAATAAATGGACCACAAATATAATAGCCAATTATTATTTTATGTAATAATTTGCAGGCGCTGATCCGGCTCACCCTGGATTGGCCATCTAATTACCCTAAATACCAAGTGTTGCATGCGCATTTTTACTCTCCTCTTTCTCTTTTTATTCCTGTTTGCCTGTTCTTCCACCCGTAACGGTGATTCCCCGCAAATGAGAAGTCTGCAATTCGGTTCCGGCGGCGGAGTTTCCGGCCTGGTCTCCAAATACCGCCTCGAGGAGAACGGTGATCTTTTCAAGACCGATTCCATGTCCGGGGAAGAGGAGAAAATTGAACATTTGAGAAAAAGGAAGGTCAAATCCCTTTTCAAAGCCTGTGAATCCCTCGCCCCCTGCGAAAACGGCTTTGAACAGCCGGAGAATTACTACTACTTCCTGAAGATGGATACAGCCGGGGATACTTGCGGCTGGGTCTGGGGAGAACAGACCGAGAGCGGGATCGAAGATGTAAAAGAACTCTATCAACAACTCATCGAATACATTCAAAGCTGATTTGAGCCTGCTTTTCCGGGCTATACCCCTCCACTGCCTATTCCAAATTTGAAAACTTGTAAATATGTTAAGCAGAATTACTCTACCCTTGGCCCTCATGGTGTGCAGCAGTTGGTTGCCTCTGTTGGGCCAAACCACCTTCAAGCCGCATTTGAAGGATGTGAATACCGAGCGAGAGTCCCAAACCCGCCTGGAAAACCTGGCGCCGCTCAAGGGCTTGCCTCTGTCCGTCCCCAAGGCTACTTCTCCTTTCGGTTATAGCCTGGAGACTGTTTTGGGAGACGCTCGCTCTCTGGCTCCGGCTGGTTTTTCAGGTGATTTCGAGAAATGGGTCGCCGATCCCAAAACGGGATTACCCGTTTTCATCAAGGGGGACCTGGGATTGCCCGTTGATTTCAGTCGCTCGGAGCGGGCCATTCAAAGCCAGGCCGAAGTTTATCTGGGGGAGTTGACTCCCATGCTTCGAATCGAGAATACCCGCGAAGAATTCGTTTTCCGGGAAATGCAGGTCGATGACCTGGGCATGGAGCATTTGCGCTACGATCAGTTTTTCCAGGGCGTAAAAGTGTATGGGGGAGAAGTGATCCTCCACCGAAAGAACGGGAAGATCGAAATTTTCAATGGTCGCTTTTTCCCCACGCCCAAACTTCAAAATACCCGGCCCGGCATTCCGGAATCGGAGGCCATTGACCTTGCTCTGGATCACGTAAATCAATTTACGCCGGTCCAGGACCTGTCTGCCTTAACCGGTTCCTGGATCCAGGGAGGTACGCACGAAGCAGAGCTCGTTGTATATCACCTCCAGGGGGATCCCCGCCAGGAATACCTCGCCTGGTCGGTCGAGATCCAGCCCAACCTGGGCAACCGCTGGAAATATTTCATCGATGCACAGACCGGAACCGTATTGAACCACTTCAACACCGTTTGCCAATTGCATCCGCATCCGGAAAAGACGGTGCATGCCGCAGCCCCCGTCCCGGATGTACACTCCCTTCCGGAAACACCCCCGCTCTCTGCCGAGCTTGCGCCCTTCGATGGGCCGGGTACGGCCACGGCCACTGATTTGAACAACGAATCCCGTACCGTCAATACCTATGAGCTGAATGGGACTTACTTTTTTGTAGACGTGAGCCGTCCCATGTTCAACGCTTCTCAATCTACCCTGCCCAACGATGGAGTCGGGGTTATCCTGACCGGGGATGCTCAGAATGCTTCACCCCAGGATGGAGATGAGTTTCAGCCCATACACATAACCTCTCCGAACAATAACTGGGATAACCCCATCGGTGTCTCCGCCCACGCTAATGCCGGAGTTGCCTACGAATATTTCCGGCAGACCTTTGGCCGGAACTCCATCAATGGACAAGGGGGCAACGTGATTTCCTTCATCAACGTCAGCGAGAGCGGCCAACCGATGGACAACGCTTTCTGGAACGGCTTTGCCATGTTCTACGGCAACGGGAACCAGGCCTTCCGGCCGCTGGCCGGAGCCCTTGACGTTGCCGGGCACGAGATCTCACATGGGGTCATTCAGAATACGGCCAACCTCGAGTACCAGGGTGAGTCCGGGGCACTCAACGAGTCTTTTGCCGATGTATTTGGGGTCATGATCGACCGGGAGGACTTCCTGCTCGGAGAAGATGTCGTCTTGCCCCAGGCCTTTCCCAGCGGTGCCTTACGCAATATGGAGGATCCCAATCAAGGAGGAAGTTCTCTTGCCGATCCCGGTTTTCAACCGGCCAATACCTCAGAGCAATTCAGGGGGGAGGCGAATAACGGGGGCGTACACATCAACAGCGGTATTGCCAACCGGGCCTTTGTTATATTTTCTCAGCAAGTAGGAAAAGATCTCGCCGAACAGGTCTACTACCGGGCGCTCACCACCTATCTGACCCGGACGTCCCAATTCATCGATATGCGAGCAGCTATTGAGCAAGCGGCTTCCGATCTGGGAAACAATGCCACGGTCCAGGCCGCTTCCAATGCATTTGCCACGGTAGGCATTGGCACCGGAGGCGGAGTGAATGAAGAGTCGGAGGATGTCGAGATCAATCCCGGTATCAGCTTTGTCCTGATCGTGAACCTGCTAACTGGCGGACTGGACCTGACGGATGACCAGGGGAACATCATCACCACCAGCGGGTTAACCAATACGGCACCTCTGTTTAAACCGAGCGTAACGGACGATGGAAGGGCAGCGGTTTTCGTCGACTCAGACAAGACGATCAAGGCCATTTTTTTTGATTGGGAGTTGGGGGAATTCCGGATTGAAGATATCAGCACCGACCAGGTTTGGCGAAATGCGGCTATTTCCCGGGATGGACAGCGCCTGGCGGCCATAACGGAGGATTTTGATAATCTGATCTACGTATTCGATCTATCCCAACAACCTGCCGTAGGACAGATATTTGAGCTTTTCAACCCAACGACGGCACAGGGAGGTATTTCGACCGGCGATGTGCAGTACGCAGAGGCCCTGGAATGGGATTTCAGCGGGAACTTTGTGATGTACGACGCCCTCAACCGGATCAATAGCGGATTCGGACAGTTGGAATACTGGGACATTGGCTTTTTAAGGGCCTGGAATTCAGATGCCGGCGATTTTAGTGACGGGAATATTTTCAAACTGTTCACCGGATTGCCGGAGGACGTCAGCATCGGGAATCCGACTTTCGCCAAAAATTCCCCCTTTATTATCGCTCTGGATTATCTGGACGGAAACAACAACGAAAATTTGATCCTGGGAGTTAATCTGGAAACGCTGGATCAGGGAGTACTCTCTTCCAATAACACCATAGGCTTTCCCAGTTACCTGAGCGATGATTCCGGTATCATTTTTGACTTCAATGATCAGGGCAGCGATATCATCGCCATCCGGGCCATCCAGGACGACAAGATCAACGGGAATGGAGATTTGTTCCGGTTTGTTGATAATGCCTTTTGGGGGACCTGGTTCTCCAACGGCACCCGGCTGCTCACTTCTACCCGGGAACGCAACCGGTTGTCTTCCCAACTGGCTGTCTTTCCTAATCCGTTCCGCCACGACTTCCAGGTGGATTTTGAAAGCGATCGCGCCGGCCAGGCTCAGGTCGAGCTATTTGACCTGATGGGTAAGCGGCTGCTTCAGCAAAATGAGCTTCTCTCCAGCGGAAAGAATCGCTTTTCCGTGGACGCGATGAACCTGCCTTCCGGAACCTACTGGCTGCGGATTACCGTGGGAAGCGAAACGGGTGTGCAGCAAATCGTGAAGACGAATTAAGGCGGAAAGAGATCCCCGCTTAAAGAAAACCTCCCGCCAGCTCTGCTGCGCGGGAGGTTTTCTTTTCAGCTATGGACAAAGCAGGATTTATTCCTTGGTCGCAGAGGAGAAAATACGATTGAAGCGGATGCCTCCTCCCTCGCCGAAGATTTTATTGTTTCGCAAGGAGAACCAGATGAAAAGAGGTTTTCCTACGACGTGATTTTCAGGCACAAAACCCCAGACCCGGGAGTCTTCCGAGTTGTGCCGGTTGTCGCCCATCATTAAGTAATAGTCCATTTTGAAGGTATACTCGCTGGTGGTATCCCCGTTTATCACGAAAACCCCGGAAGTATCCACCTGAACAGCATTGTCCTCGAAGGTGGAAATGGCGCGCTCGAAGAACGGCCAGTTCAGCCGGTTGAGCTTTACGGTCTGTCCTTTAGCGGGTATCGGAATGGGGCCCATATCGTCCGCCGTCCAGGTGTAGCGCAGGTCGTTGGGAAACAATTCGGTGGGGTACTTCGGCAGGTAGCGCAGCCGCGAGACATCGCGCACCGAGGAAAAGGATTCAAGATCTTCTGCCTGCTTTTCAGTCAGGTAGGCTTCGCGTCCGTTGAACTGGCTGAGCTTGTCGATGCCCATTTTCCGCAGCCGGGTGTCGATAACCGACCCGTCCACCGTATAGCGGTTATACAGGTGTTTGGGCTTCCAGGCTATCTCCCCGTTTATGAACAGGTCGCCCATTATCATTTCTACCGTATCGCCCGGGATGGCGACACAGCGCTTTATGAAATTTTCACGCTTATCCACCGGGCGCGCCATGATCTCGTATTTGCGCTTTACTTCCTGGCGTGCCTGGTCGAGGTAATGGGTATAGGATTTTGTGCCGTTGTA
>CAZXIX010000078.1:0-21491 GCA_964640855.1 uncultured Saprospiraceae bacterium | reverse complement strand
GCTGCTAATTTTCAGTGGCTTGTAGCTGGAAGTATTGTTTATCAGGGGCAACTAGATAGTCTCGATGCACGGCGGTAAGCCCATTGAATGCTAATGCTATTCAAAAATGGTCTATATTAAGCTTATGAAAATGGGTCCCATTCCGGTAAAAAAATTAATGCCGCAAGTTGCCCTGTAGTAAGCTGGAAACGGAAGTACCTGAATAATTATCTACGCCTAAAATCGACACCTATGCCTAGTAAGTTCAAAGTAAAAGTAACGGATTCCGAAGCTTCCGATCCCTGCGTTGGCATCACCCTAACGGCCGAGGAGGACGAAAGCGGTCTCATCCCGCCGGGTTTGTATGACATAAAAGGTTCGATCCTCATCGAAGAAGAGGATGGCAGCAATGCCCTGGAACATCCTTTTCCCCCGGCCGAGATCAAGTGCCCGATCCGTTTAAACCGCAACTACAAGGGAAAAAAGTTCTCCATCCCTTTTCACGACAGGCGATACGTCAAACACGGAGAAAATAAGGCCGCTTACCTCACGGTCATTCTGGAGGAGCGCTGTACGGGCTACCTGTATCCCATCCTGACCGATTTCCGATTGACTACCCGGGCGAGTTTTCCTCCGGGATCCGGCTACTATTGTCAGCGCGGATAATGCAGGTCCCGGTAAAAGGAAGGAGTTGATCTTTCACTCCCTTGTGCTGTGCGGCTGTAAATACTTTAGATTTGAGGAAGGGTGGTTTATCCTTTTATCCTGAAAAGGGTATCCGGGACGGCCGAAGAGGAAAAGAGTATTCCAGCTCATGAATAAATGGACGGTTAGCGTAGATCTGTGCTTCGTTGTACTGCTCCTGGCAGTAGCGGCAGTCCTTTTGGGTTTTTCAAAAAGGGATAAGGCACCGCTTCCTCATTTGGGCTTATCTGCTTCGGAAGGCGAGGCTTTCCGAGCTTTTTACACAAAAGCCGACTCCCTTCTTTGGAATGAAGAGTTCGATAGCGCTCAAATTTACCTGGATGAATTAAGGTTTTTTTACGAAAGGGGTAATGATTCCCTGCGTTGGCTGGTCGATGCCCTTTCGGACCACATAAATGGGTATGCCTGGTCAGGCGAGGAGCAATATGACAGTGCGGTGGTCTATTTTGAAAAAGCAGAGGAGAATTACCGTAAGCTTGGTCGGTGGGAAATGGCGGCCTTTGCCCAATTGGACCAGGCGTTGACAGGGTATTTCGACCAGGATTTACCCCTCATGGAGTCAGCTCTCGACAGGGCCTCTTCCTCCGTGAAAGTGCTTCCTTTTGACCACGAGTTTCAAGAGGCCGTTCTTGGACTTAAAAGCGTTTTGTACAATGCTACAGGTGATTACGATAAAGCCGTTGAAACGGCCCAACAGGAGTTAAGCTTGCTACTCGCCCGGGGGAAGATCGATTCGGTTAATCTGGCGATATCCTACTCCAACCTGGGCGTTTTTTTTGACAACCGGGGAGATCTGGACCGGGCGATTGATTACTATTTGGCTTCTATCCGGCTCAACCGGGAAACCGGCGAATATTCCGATGCCCAGTACGGCAATTTAAGCGTGACCTACAGTGGGAAAGGGCAATACGAGCAGGCGCTCGAATACAACCGCAGGCACATCGCGGAACTACAGCGTTTTACCCGAGAGGAAAAAAGTCCGATCGAGTTCAGGAAAGCCTATCTGAATCGGTGCGGCTTTTTTCTCCGCACGGCGCAGTACGACAGCGCGGAGGTTTATCTGTTTCGTGCCCTGGATCTGGACCGGAAATTGGATCGGAGCGACCCATTGGTTTACAACAACATCGGAGTGCTGTATCGGAAAACCGGTCAATTTGAAAAGGCGATCGATTTCAACCGCAGAGCACGGGATGCTTACCTCCAGCGTTATGGCTTTCATCATCCCCGAGTCGCTTTGGGGTGGCGGAATCAGGCGCAGGTCTATGATCGCCAGGGAAAGTACGAAGAAGCCATCACCAGTTACCACCAGGCCTTACTCTCCCTGGTACCCACCTTTTCGGACTCCAGCTATACCGCTGTTCCGGAGCTCGAGGAATATATATCTCCGGTAGATCTGCTCAAAACCCTTCGGGACAAAGGCGATGCCATGAAAGCCTATGCCGGGCAAACCGGAGACCGGGTCATGCAGCAAGGAGCCCTCCAAACCTTCCAGCGCGCTATCGACCTGGTGGATATCCTTCGGCGGGAATACCAGGAAAGTTCACAGCAATTCTGGAACGAGGAGATCCGGCCTTTGGTCGAGTCGGCCATCGATCTTGCCTATACTCTGTACCAACGGGAAGGGGAGGAAGCCTACCTGGAATTGGCCTTTCGGTTTGCCGAAAAAAGTAAAGCCTCTCTTTTGGCGGCAGCGGTACAGGAGTCCGCTGCCCGGAATCAGGCGGGCATTCCGGATTCTCTCCTGGAAAAAGAAAAACAGATCAAGCTGGATATCGCCTTTTATAAAGAGCGTGTTTTCCGGGAGAAGCAAAAAGGGCAGAAGGCGAATGAAGACAAGATCTTACTCTGGCAGAGCAAGATCCTGGATCGGAATAGAGCTTACGAAGCCTTGATGGTCGAGCTGGAGTCAGACTTTCCGGTCTATTTTCAATTGAAATACGACGAAAAGACCGTCGGCCTGGATGACATTCAGGAAATTCTTCCCGGAGACGGTGCCCTCCTGGAGTACTTTGTCGGAGATGATCAGTCTTTTGCATTCTTGATAACACCGAAGGAGATCAAGTTTCGGGTACTGGACCACGATATTGTGTTGGAGGATCAGCTTCCCGCTTTCATCGGCCAATTGCGCGACCGCAACCAGATCCTTGAAAAAGGACTTAGCCAAGAGCTTTTTCAAACATACACTTCCCTTGCCCATGGCTTGTACGAGGGTTTGATCCAGCCGGTACTCGAGTCTCCGGTTAAAAGCCTGGTCGTCATTCCGGACGGTCCGCTCGGCTATTTGCCTTTCGAACTTCTATTGACCCAGTCCTCTCCGGAGGGGGCGAAAGTGGATTACGCGGCTCTGCCCTACGTCCTGAACGAAAGCCGGGTGCGATATGAATATTCGGCAACGCTTTTGCTGTTTCCTTTGGAAGATCGAAAAACATCGAGTTCCATGATCGGCTTTGCTCCAACCTATGGGCAGGAGGTACTGGCTCAGGCCCGCGATGCCGAGTTGTTCTGCGAAGATCCGGGCAGCGTCAACTTCGGTAACCTCGGAAAGAATCAGGAAGAGGTCCGATCGGTCACCAAGCTGCTCCGCGGCAACTCTTTCCTGGCTCAGTCGGCCACCGAGCTGACCTTCAAGGAGCAGGCCGGTCGGCATGGCATTCTTCACCTGGCGATGCACGGATTCGTCAACCAATGCAATCCGTTGTACTCCGGACTGGTCTTTTCACAGGATGGAAGCAATGGGCAGGATTCCGTCCGGGCTCCCAAAATGCAAATCCGTAGCGGACCTTACCCGTTCGAAAAAAGCCCGCAAGCCTCCCGAAATGATGGATTTCTACATGCTTACGAGATCTACGCCATGCAATTGAATGCAGAGCTCGCGGTACTGAGTGCTTGCAATACGGGAGTCGGAAGGTTGGTTCAGGGCGAAGGCATCATGAGTCTGGCACGTGCTTTCAAATACGCGGGTTGTCCGAATATCGTAACCAGCCTGTGGCAGGCAGACGACGCCTCTACGGCACGCATTATGGAAACGTTCTACCGCCACCTGGAAAAAGGCGCCAACAAAGATGAGGCATTGCAACTGGCCAAGCTGGAATACCTGCAATCCAGTCGCAGAAACCATCCTTTCTTTTGGGGGACTTTTATATTGATCGGAGATGACCAGCCCATTCCGGCGAATGGATCTTCCTCTTATCGGTGGATGCTTCTGCTGGTATTGCTCATCGCCGGTATCGGGTCAGGCTGGTGGCTCCGCAATCGGCAACGACAGCTCAAAACCGCTTGAATGGTCTCCGGGCGCGATCTGCGTTCTATCCCGCCCCGGAAAGGGCAAACCCGGATTCGGAAAACCTCCTTCGTCCTACAATTGCTCCAACACCTGCCGCGCCTGATCTTTATACTCACTTCCGGGCGTAGCAGCGATCTTTTCCAGGAGGTATTGCGCCTTTTGTACCTCCTCCACTTTCAAATGGGCCAGGGCTCGATACCACAGCGCATGATCGTGATCGAAGCTATCCGGACTTACCTGCGTCAGGGCTTGCAGAGCATTCCGGGGTTGGTCCATGGCCATGTGGCACAATCCCAGATAGAGGAAGGCCTCCGAGCGGTAGGCATAGTCCGGCCGGGAAAGTAATTCTTCCAGAAGGCGAATAGCTTCCGGATAATCGCCGGCCAGGTAGGCCTCCTTCCAGGGATGGATTTCTTCGGAGTCCCGCAGTGCAGGAGCGGATAAGATTCGAAAATGGGAGGAATACAGTTGTTCGGGGGAAACTTTCTCAGGGAACTCGGACATCTGGGATTGCCAGACGGGAATGAGAATGATCAGGAAGGCGATCAAGGCAGCCGCGATGAGCAAGACCCCTTTCGAAATGGAAAATTTTCTTTTCTGTTGGCGCTGCTGGTTCTTTGGAGAGGGCTCCAGGAGAGTGCCCTGACTCAATAGCTTTTTTCCCAGTTGGGTCAACTCGGAATCCAGTTGGGCGTCTCCGGCCTGTTGAATGAGTTCGAAAAGGCGCACGTACTCTTTGACTTCATCCCGGAAGGCAGGATCGGAGGCCAAACGATTTTCAAATAGTTGCTTTTCCTCCGGGCTGAGCTTGCCGTTGATGTATTTTTTTGTGGATTCGAATAAACCAAGCTCCATCTCATTCTTCTTTTTCGGCCTTCATTAATTTACGCAATTGACGGAGACAAGTGTATTTTTTACTATTGACGCTCTTGGCGTTGGCGAAGCTAATACGCCGGGCGATCTCCTCCGAGGTATATCCCCAATACTCTGAGTCCAGGATAATCTGTTTGCAGACCGTTCCCAGCGTATCCAAAAGCTTCAACATGTGGCTGAAATCATCGTCGATGATCAGCTGCTGGAGCGAATTCTGTCTATTTCGTTCGGGAACCTCCGGTAGATTGTCCAGTTGCTCCACTTTAATAGACGAACGCTTCCGCAACATATCAATGCATCTGTTGAAGAAAATGCGCCGAACGAAAGTGTAAATGCTGCTTTCCCGACGGAAAGAGGCTTGCAAAACCTGACTGCGAAAGGAGATGATGCTGGAGTTATAGGCAGAGATCAACTCTTCCTCTTCCAGAGCCGGGTATTTGGTTTTACCTTCTCTAAGGAGATGAAAAAGGTCCTGATAAAGTTTTTTAATGACCTTCTCCTGCCGATTCCCTCCGGCCAGGATGCCAGCCAATATTTCCTGCTCATCATCGCTCGGGTCCATCTGAATTTCCTTATCTATCGATTTTTCTATTCGTATAAATCTTTTTAGGAGGAGGGTCTGCCAGGCCGGGATGCGAATGACCAACCAAACGCATACCAGTTAAATCTATGCAATATATTCAATTTGGCGGAGACTGACCGTTTGGCGTATAGTGTGGAGAAAGCAATTTTTTGGCGATGCTACCTCCATAGAGGTTTGGCGGGCCTTTTTACATCCGAACCAGGGCAGGATTTTTCTGCTGATGGAAGCAACCGGTCAGAAAAAGCCAAGACCTTAAAGAAAACACTGCAACACAATCAAAATCCAAACCAACAGCATGAATCGAATCTCCCTATTCCTGATCCTTGCCCTGTCCGGTCCTTTTCCGGGATTTTCCCAAACTTTCCCGACCGACCCGGATAGCGCCCTTTTTGTAATGGAGGATATTGACCGATTTTGGGAAGCCTATGACGAGTTTTGGAAGGATACGACACAAAACCCATTTCAGAAGATGTATCTGGACCCGGGAACCGATGGCGTGAAAGGGTTCATAGAGTACCGGATTGAAAATGCCGAAAATCTGCGCCGGAGGGTGCTCGAGCGGAAAGAGGATTATGAAAAAAGAAGGGCGATCTCCCTGCGGATGGAAGAGATGGAAAAACGGAGCCGCGCTGCATTTTACGCCTTTAAGTACTGGTATCTGCAAGCCCGGTTCCCGCCGGTCTATTTTGTCATCGGCGCGTTTAACTCCGGGGGGACTTCCTCGGGCAAGGGCCTGATCATCGGGGCGGAAATGCAGGCCCGCGTGGAAAACGTACCTCCTATTGTCTCTCACGAACTGATTCACTTTCAGCAAATCTTCCCGGAGGATCGTCCCACCCTACTGCACCAGTCCCTTTTGGAAGGAGGGGCCGATTTCCCGGGCGAATTGATCTCCGGCTATCACATCAACGGTGAAACGTTCGATTACGGCTATGCCCACCGGGATAACCTGTGCCGGGAGTTCGTGGAAAAGATGAACGACAAAGACTACACGGACTGGATGTACCAGGTCAGTGGCCGCGATGATCGCCCCAACGATCTGGGCTATTGGATGGGGTACCAGATCACCCGGGCCTATTTGGAGAAGGCAAGGGATAAGCAACAGGCTGTGCAAAATATCCTGCGGATGAAGGATCCCCAAGCTTTTCTGAGGGAAGGCGGATACTTGAGTGAGTATTTAAAATAACCATATGCTTACAAAATTACAGGCTCGGCATTTCATGAGTTTTCCGCTTAGTTTTATGGAAAATCCTGAATTTCGGCTCTTTCATTAAGGTAGGAAGACTGTAATCCTGGGGAACTGGCCCACGACAAAGAGAAAACTGCAAACCTAAAACCTGATCGATATGAGAAAATTACTGATCGCGCTGCTGTCCCTGTTGGGACTTGTTATTCTAATCGCCGGAGGGGTGCTTTTATTTCTTTCTGTGTCCGGGTTGCCCAAATACCAGGATGTTGCGACCCCCGAACTTAAGGTTGAGCTCAGCCCGGAAAAAGTGGAAAAAGGCCTTCGCATCGCCAGTATGGTATGCAACCACTGCCACATGGGCAATGAGACCCGTCAATTGATCGGCCGGCGAGTGGAAGATATACCGTCTGAATTCGGCGTCATTTATTCCGCCAACATCACCCAGCATCCGACTGCCGGCATCGGATCGTATACCGATGGAGAGCTGGCTCGCCTGATTCGTTCGGGAGTCAAGAAAGACGGAACCTATTCGCCCCCTTACATGCCGAAATTTCCCCAACTGGCCGACGAAGACCTGGAGGCCCTTATTGCTTTCCTGCGTTCGGATCATCCGCTCGTGCAGGCGAACGAGACGGTACAGAAGCCCTGCGAGCCTTCCCTTTTGGTGAAAGGATTGAGCCGGGTGGCCTTCAAGCCTTATCCCTATCCGGAAAAACCGATCGAGGTACCGGATACGGCGGACCTGGTTAGTTTCGGGAAGTATGTAGCCACCGGGCGACTGGGCTGCTATGAATGCCATTCGGCCGATTTCAAAACCAACACCCCTTTGACCCCGGAAACCTCGCCCGGCTATTTCGGCGGAGGCAATAAACTGCTGCGAATGGATGGCAGCGTAGTACTCGCTCCCAACATCACCATGCATGAGGAGCACGGGATCGGGAGCTGGACCGAGGAGGAATTCGCCAAGGCGGTGAAATGGGGCCAAAACCCGAGAGGGGGTACCTACGAGTATCCTATGGCTCCTTATACCGCCATGACCGACCAGGAGGTGAAAGCCGTATATGCCTACCTGAAGACGGTCCCCGTTCTGGACAATGCGATAATGCAGCCTGTTCAGGCTGCGCGCTAGAAAGGAAGCGGATTTTGAAAAAGGCTCGGGTATTTCCCGGGCCTTCAAATTCCAGGAGGGATCAATCCGGGAACAATTCTCCCTGCCGGGCGAAGCTCATGGGGTTTTCGTGGGCGAGGAGTCTTTCCTTGAATTCGAGGCCGTAAAAATAGCCCTGCAGGTTCCCGTTCAGGGCAATACAGCGGTGGCAGGGAACTACAATGGCGATGGGATTATTGCGGGCAGCTTGCCCTACGGCCCGGACGGCTTTGCGATCTCCCAGCTTCAAAGCCAGGGCAAGGTAGGAAGTGGTATGCCCGAAAGGTACCCTCCTGAGTTCTTCCCATACCTTTTGGTAAAATTCCGGATGGCCGCTCAGGTCGATCGGAAGATCGAATGTCTCCCGTTCCCTTTCAAAATACTCCCTTAACTGGAAAGCGGCTCTCAGCAAAGGAGAAGGGATATCTTCGGTTAACTCAATGGTGGGAATTTCGTCTACCAGCCGGATGGAGGTGATGCCTGCTTCCGAGCCGGCAATTTCCCAGTGACCGAATACCGATTCCAGGTAAGTTTTAGCAGGCATGTCTGCGTGGGTTGCTCTTTTTTAAAAATACGGTATTAGCTGTTTTGGCCCGGGGATTTGGGGGATAAATTTTTTTGTGAGCCCGATTAACGGTATGGGGAGGTTTTGTCGCCTATATCTGTGAAACCTCTTTTAAACCATTAAAATCCAAGGTCATGTATTTGAAGTTAATTTCCATTAAACCACGGTGGAAGTTTTTGCTGGGCTTTTTGTTGACTGTTTTTTTCGGTTGTACGGAAGAGGCCGGATATACCGATCCGGAAGGCCCCATCGAGGACCAGATCGAGATGTCTGGCCTGCTCGAAACCGCAGGTGTTGAAGCAGAACCCACCTATACTCCGCAGGACACGATCGAGCTGGAACCGATAAACATATCGGGGGGCGAACTCCGCTGCAACGAAACGGCATTCACGGCACAGCAGATCCGTAGTCTGGCCAATATGGTCGCTTCAGACGGTATGGCGGGGGTTATTTATCCGGGGGCCCTCATTCAGGGAGGGAAATTCCGGGAAGGGGATTTTACGCCCATCACCATTCCGAGAGCCAGCGGGAAGATTACCCTGACGGGCTTGAGCGGAGGCAGCGATCGATCCATCGATATATCCGAGTTCTCCGCCAGTGAGGTCGAGGAAAAAACAGCGGAATTGCTGCAGGGCATTTCCGGGGAAGTCCAGGGTACGGTAGCCAATTTTGGTTTTTTCGTGGAGGAGACCAATTCCCGGGAGGAATTCCGCTTTCACATGGGGCTCGACGGCCGTTATCGCAACGTTTCGGTCGAGTCACAATTGGATATCGAAAAAGAGCGGACCGGAAGTTTGGTCACTATGCAGTTCACCCAGGTATTCTACTCCATTTTCATCGATGATCCGGAGACCATGTATTCTCTGTTTCGGGATGGAGCCAATGCGGTAGACCCGGAGAATCAGGTCGGCGGAGGAAACCCTCCTTTGTATGTGAAACGCGTGGACTACGGTCGCCAGATCTTTTTTCGGGCCGAGACCACTTCGAATACGGAGGATGTGAAAGCGGTCCTGCGGGCTGCCGTCGAGAGCCGTCCCATCGGGGAAATCCGGCTTGAGTCGGGACTGGAAGTCAGCAAGGTACTGTCGCAAACCTCCATTTCCTATGTCGTACGGGGAGGATCGGCCGCCATTGCCCTTCAGGCGGCACCTTCTTACGAAAATGTGGTGGAGGTTATCCGGCAAGGGGCGGAGTGGGACCTGACCAATCCCGCCGCCCCTATTGCCTACGAACTCCGTTATCTGGTAAACAAGGAGCCGGCCCGGATGGCCTTTGCGGCTGATTTTGTGCGTAAATCCTGCAACCTCGACCTCCCCGATGTGACGCGGTACCAGATTAAGCTGGACCGGATTCAATGCTACGATTGTGAACCCTTCGGGGAAGTGGAGGGAGGAAAAGCAGAGTTTTACGGCGAAGCCTACATCAAAACCAGCCAGCAAGCCAATGAGGTAAAGTACGACCTGGGGATCACCGATGTGAACCTGGAGGGGACAAAGGCTTATCCCGACCGGTCAGCCGACTTTGGTTTTAGGAACGTAAGCGGGAGCGACAAGATCTTCGTCAGGGGCTATCTCACCGAGAACGACCCCACCAATGACGATAATTTCGGGGAGAAAAGGCGGGAGATAGGGATTACCGTATTTGGCGACAGCGGAGAGTTTTCCCTGGATTTCACCCGGGGCAGCGGTCTCAGCTACCAACGTGCCCGGGTCTGGTTTGTGGTCACTAAACTGTAGCGGTTATTATTTCTGCTTCCCCAAAATCCAGAAATATCCTGTATCCAGATCCTGGGTACGGGGTATTTCAATCTGCGATGGGGTATTCATCCTTCAGGCTTTGGAGTAGCCTTTCGGCTTCCCTCCAGTTTTCTCCGTGGAGGAGCGTGTCGCGGCGGTAGATGGCCAGGGCCTCTTTCAGGATGGGGTAGGCTTCATCGACTCGGCCCATGCGGATCAGGCATCGACTTAATAAAGTTTGTGCTTCCGCAATCTGCCGGTGGCCTTTCGGAAGATGGGTGGAGCGCAGATCAACCGCTTGCTCCAAAAGGGGCAAGGCTTCCCGGGGGCGATCCCGGTCCAGTAACAGATCGCCGAGCCGAACCTGGGTATGGGTTCTTCTGACGTTTTCGGGCGTCAGCAGGCTGTCCTCCATGGCCATGGCCTGCCTGTAGAGGCGCTCAGCTTTTTCCAGGTCTCCCAGCTCCCTCTCTGATTGGGCAATGTTCGACAACATAGCAGCCATATAGGGGTGGGATTCCCCGAAAATATGCGTCAGCGCGTCGTAAGCACCCGTAAAGTGATAAAGGGCATCCTCGTATTTTTCCATCCGGAAAAGGATGCGTCCCAGGTTGGATCGGCTGGCCATGGTTTCCATGTGGTCATCTCCGAATATAGCTTTGCGTTGCATCCAGGCAGCCCGGGCATAGGGTTCCGCTTTTTCGGGTTGGTTTTGGTCCAGGTACAGGCTGGCCAGGTGATTGAGATTCCAGGCGAGATCTACGTGGGGAGGCGAGTACAGTTCTTCGTATTTCTCCTTTGCCCGAAGCAGGTAGGTCTCGGCTTGCTCCCATTGTTCTTGTTTGCGATAACAGGTTCCGATCATGTGGAGGCAAAAAGCTTCATCTGCCGGTTGGGGCTCTTCCAGGCTGCGGTATCTGGCCAGGGCGGTCCGATAGAGGGAATCTGCTTCCGGAAAATCGCTTCGATCGTAAGCGCCGGTGGCCAGTTGCACCAGGATATCACCTTCCAGGGCGGGCTCCCGGGCGGTCGAAGCCACTAACATTTGGTGGGCTTCCCGGGCAAGGGAATCTGCCTTTTCGAGCTCTACGTATTCCCCGCTGTAGACCGAAGCCAGGTTGAGGAGTTGTTCTGCGATGACCGGATGAGGCGGGGCGTACAGGGAAACAGCCGTTCGGAGAGCCTTTTCGGAAACCTGAACGGCCTCTTCAAAATAACCGAGGTTTTTGTATGCATCTCCAATGACGGTGTACATCTCGGGGAGGAGATCGGGTTGATCCTGCAGTTGCTCTTCCAGGTTGGTGAGGCCCAGGGTCAGGATTTCTACGCCGGAAATATCGGAGCGTTGAATCTCATTCGGGTTGGCATTGCGAAAAATGTCCAGGGTCAGTTCTTTGATCTGTCGGGCGCGTTCCGCCTCCCGGATCGCGGTATTTCTTTCCCGGGCCAATTGGACTCCGAAGAAGCCGATGATAGCTGCAAGAGCCAGAAAGAAGCCGGCCGCCAGGGAGTAAGCCAGTCGGTTTCGGATAAATTGCTTGCGAAACCGGTAAAACCGATCCCCGGAAAAAAGCGAAATAGGACGATCTGCCAGATAGGATCTCAGGTCGTTGGCCAATGTTTCTGCGGATGCATACCGATCCTCGGGTTTTTCCTCCAGCGCTTTGAGGCAAATAGCATCCAACTCTCTGCCGGGAGGCTGGGCTTCGGTCCGCTGTTCTGGATGGAAATCAGAGCTGGGTCGGGGAAATTGAAAATCATCTCTAAACTGTCTGGGGTTTTGGGCTTTCCTCAGATCGACGACAAAAGGATGCCGGCCGGCCAACAATTCGTAAAGAACAATACCCAGGGAAAAAATGTCGGTCCGGGTGGTGACTTCCTGATGCCGGTACTGTTCGGGAGCGGCATAGGCCAGCGTGAACGCCCGCTCTTCGGGGCCGCTTAAGCCCGGATCCATGATCCAGGCAATGCCAAAGTCCAGCAATTTGACCCGCCCCTGTTGATTGACCAGGATGTTGCCCGGCTTCAGATCTTGATGGACGATCAGGTTTTCGTGTGCATACTGGACTGCCTCGCAGGCCTGCAGAAATAAGGAAAGGATCTGATGGGTGTCCAAACGGTTTTCCTTCACGTATTGGTCGATCGGCACCCCGCTCACCCACTCCATCGTAAAAAAGAGTCTTCCGCTTTCACTTAGTCCCCCGTCGTAGAGGCGGGCTATGTTGGGATGCTGCAGGCGGGCCAGGATTTGCCTTTCTTGCCGAAACCGTTCTTTCGTCAGATGATCCAACAATTGGGGGCGGATCAGCTTGATGGCTACCCTTTGCTCGAACTCTCCGTCTACCCGCTCGCCGGCAAACACGCTACCCATCCCGCCGGCTCCGATCATCTGGGTCAACCGGAAAGGACCGACCCGGGTTCCGATCAAGTGCTGATCCTCCAGGGGAGCGTATACGGGCGAAAGCTCTTCCCGGAGCAAAGGGTGCAGGTTGTCTTCCTCCTGCAGCAAGGAGGCGACTTCCCGATAGATCTCCGGATGATCTGTTTTGATTTGCTCCAACAGGCGATCCCGTTCTTCCGGAGCGCTCTGAATGATCCGGTCAAACAAACGGGTTACGGTCTCCCAGTTTGGATCCATAGGCCGTTAGTTGGTATTCAGATTGTTCAGTTCCCGGCTGAGCCAGGCCCTGCCGAGCCTCCAGTCTCTGCGAACAGAAGCCAGTGAAATATCGAGGATTTGGGCAATTTCTTCCTGTTTGAATCCGGCGAAGAACCAAAATTCGATGACCTGGCTTTGCCTTTTATTGAGTGAGCTCAGTTTTTCCATGGCCTCATGCAGCGCAAGTAGTTGTTCGGGAGTGGTCTCCCGGACCCATTGGTCATCCTGGTGGGTAAGCATGATCTGACCGCCTCCTCGCTTTTCCCGAAGCCGTGCGCGGGCAAAATCGATCAGGATGCGGCGCATGGCCTGCGAAGCCATTCCAAAAAACTGCTGGCGGGTAATCCGGTCTTCGTCCAGTTGTTTTTCCAGTTTGAGATAGGCTTCATGAACCAATGCCGTAGTATTGAGGGTGGCATTGTGCCCTTCCCGGAACAAGTAGTGGTGTGCCAGCGCTCTCAATTCCCCGTACACCGAAGGAAACCAGGTAGCAATGGAGTTGGGAGAGTCTTCTTTCATGGGAAATCAGATGGTACGCAAAGGCAACTCTGTTAAAATAGGAAAATCGTCGATTTGTTGGGCAAATGTATTTTCCCGTGCAGCACTTATTTGTGCCTTTTTTCAAGTACGGATTCTACATCCCTTAAATGGTATCCCTTGGCCGCCAGAAGAACCAGGTAATGATACAGGAGATCAGCTGCCTCATTCAGGAACAGTTCTTCGTTGTCATCTTTGGCTTCGATGACGAGTTCCACAGCCTCTTCGCCTACTTTTTGCGCCACTTTGTTGATCCCTTTTTGAAAGAGAGAGGCGGTGTAGGATTTTTGGGTGGGGTTATTTTTCCGGTCCTGGATGATGGCTTCCAGATGAGGTAAAAAAGAGGCGGTTCGCAGATTAGACTCGTCAAAACAGGTATCGCTCCCGGTGTGGCAGACGGGACCCTCGGGCTCCACCCGGATCAGGAGCGTATCCCGATCGCAATCGACTTTAATGTCCACCAGATTCAGAAAGTGATCGCTGGTCTCCCCTTTCGTCCACAATCGGTTCTTGCTGCGGCTGAAAAAAGTGACCTTGCCCTCGACCAAGGTTTTTTCCAGCGACTCCTGGGTCATGTAGCCCAACATAAGGACCTGCTGTGTATGCGCATCCTGGATGATGGCGGGGATAAGGCCGTCATTTTTCTCCCAATCCAGATTCGCCATACGATTTTCCTTTTCCATTGATATCTCCTTCATGTATGCTTACATTTGAATAGACCTAATGAACCCAAAATTTTATGGAAAGCAACACCGATCCTATTGATGTAGTTTCTGAAAGCCTGAAATTAAATTCCATCAACCGGTCCTATCTCCGGTCGGCTTCGGGCTGGGGTACCTTTCTGGCCATCATTGCATTCATTTTCGTGGGCTTCATGGTGATCATGGCCCTGGCTATGGGAACGCTCCTGACGGCACTGGGGGGAGCGTTTACGGAGGACCTGCCTTTTGCGCCGGTCCTGTTTTCTGTTTTTTACCTGATCATCGCTTTAGTGTATTTTTTCCCGGCCTGGTTCTTATTCCGTTTTTCCTCCAAGATGAAAAGCGCTCTGCAGGGCCATTCCCAAGTCGACCTGGATAGCTCTTTCTCCAATTTGCGGTCTCTTTTCCGGTTCATGGGGATTTTGACCCTTGTAGTGATCTTTTTGTATTTGGTAGGCATTTTGGCAGGGATCCTTTTTGCGGAGAATCTGGCCTCTTTGGTGGATGAACAGGCTTTTTAAAGCCTCTTTCCAAATGCCTTTCCGAAAGGGTGTAGGCGTGAGGGTAGCTTTATGGCCCAGCCCGGCGGCAACTCAAAGCCGGACCGCAGAAGCTCGGGTTTTTACTCAGAGGGGTTGACGGCCTGCGGGCGAGCCTTCTTCCCATCTGATGGGGACTCCGTTTCGGGAAAGAAAATCCTTCAGGTCGGCAATCGGGATCTCCCGGAAATGAAAGATACTCGCGGCCAAAGCGGCATCGGCTTTCCCCTGGGTAAATACATCCAGGAAGTGCGATTTCGCGCCGGCCCCTCCGGAGGCAATGACCGGTATGGATAAAGACTCGGATACCCGGGCCGTAATTTCGCAAGCAAACCCCTGCTTGACGCCGTCGTGGTCCATGCTGGTGAACAGGATCTCGCCGGCACCTCGTTCCTGCCCTTCCTTTACCCAGCTCAGCAGCTCCACCTCGGTGGGAATGCGGCCGCCGTTCAGATGAATGTACCAGCCGTGAGGGAGTTCCTTGGCGTCCACGGCCAATACCACAAACTGGCTTCCGAAGGCTCGGGTCATCTCGTCGATCAGATCGGGACGGCGTACGGCAGCCGAGTTGATGGCCACCTTATCGGCCCCGGCTTCGAGCAGGTCTTCCGCATCTTGTACGGAGCGCACTCCCCCGCCTATGGTGAAGGGAATGTTGAGTTGGCGGGCAATGTCGCGTGCCAGTTCGGCCAGGGTGCGGCGCCGCTCGTGGGTAGCTGTAATATCCAGGAAGACCAGCTCGTCAGCTCCTTCTGCGCTGTAGCGGGCCCCCAGTTCGACCGGGTCGCCGGCGTCCCGGAGATTAACAAAGTTTACCCCTTTTACGGTGCGCCCGTCTTTGATGTCCAGGCAAGGAATGATGCGTTTGGTAAACATGCCCAATGAATGGTTAGATGTTCCGATTGACACCGGATTTGGATAACGGGTTTAGATAAAAGATCCCAGTTGTTTCAATGAAATACGGCCCTCATAAATGGCTTTGCCGACAATGGCGCCGTAACAATCCATTCTTCGAAGTTCTTCCAGATCCTGGAGGGAGGTCACCCCTCCGGAGGCAATGAGTTTTGTTTCCGGGAGCTCCTCTTTGATGTTCCGATATACGTCCAGGGCCGGTCCTTCCAGGCGGCCGTCTTTCCGGATGTCTGTGCTGATCACATATTGAATGCCTTTTTCAAGATAGGATCGAATAAAAGGGATCAGCTCTGCCTCGCTTTCTTCCTGCCAGCCGCTGACGGCGATTCTTCCATCCCTGGCGTCAGCACCCAAAATGATCTTTTCCGCGCCGTATCGTTCCAGCCAATCGAGGAAGAGTTCGGGATCCCGGGCTGCCACCGTGCCTCCGGTAATCTGGCTGGCCCCGCAATCGAAAGCGACCCGTACATCATCGTCGCTTTTGAGCCCGCCTCCAAAATCAATTTGCAGGGAGGTCCGGGTGGCCAGCTGTTCCAAAACCTTCCAATTGACAATATGTTTCGCCTTGGCCCCGTCCAGATCGACCAGGTGCAGTCGCCGGATACCTGCTCCTTCGAAGGATTTGGCCACTTCCAGCGGGTCTTCGTTGTAGATTTTCATTTGAGCATAATCGCCCTCCGTGAGCCGGACGCATTTACCCTCGATCAGATCTATGGCAGGGATGATGTGCATGGGAATGGTTGAGTGGTTGTGAGGTTATGCGGTTGAGTGGGGATCGATTTCAGCCGGCCGCGGGTCTCTTCTCCCCGATTTACAGAGAAAGGAACCCTTTTAAAATCGCCTCGCCGACCCGGCCGGATTTTTCCGGGTGGAATTGGGTGGCGTAAAAATTATCTTTTTGCAAAGCTGAACTGAAGGGGTGAATGTAATCGGTGGTTGCTGTGGTAAAGGGGCCCTCTTCTACATAATAGCTGTGGACAAAATAGGCATGCTTTCCTTCCAGTTCGGGTTGGAACAGGCCATTGCTCAGCTGATGAATGCTGTTCCAGCCCATGTGGGGCACTTTCTCTCCTCGTGTGGGTCGAAATCTTTTCACTTCCTGGGGAATGATGCCCAGGCAATTCGTGTCATACTCTTCGGAGTGGGTACACAAAAGCTGCATGCCCAGGCAAATCCCGAAAACCGGTTGGCGGAGACTTTTGATGACCTCATCCAGGCCGGATTGCTGAAGGTAGTTCATGGTATTGCGCGCTTCTCCTACGCCGGGGAAGATGACCTTTTGAGCAGATCGAATCTTTTCGTGATCGGAAGTAAGCACCGCCTCAACGCCCAGTCTTTCCATGGCGAAAAGGACGGAGCGAACGTTTCCCGCATTGTAGTCAATAATAGCGATCATGGCATCGGTTTACTGAAGGCTTATAGATGGGTACCGCGCAATTTGGCTGCTTGTCCGTGGAAGATCTCGATCAAAGTACGCCTTTCGTACTGGGAAGCACCCTATGTTCCGGGTCTCGTCGGACGGCCATTTTGATGGCTTTGGCGAGCCCTTTGAAAATGGCTTCGATCTTGTGATGCTCATTCTCTCCCTCTACTTTGATATTCAGGTTGCATCGGGCTGCATCGGAAAACGATTTGAAGAAGTGGAAAAACATCTCGGTCGGCATATCGCCTATCTTTTCCCGCCGGAAGTCCGCTTTCCAAACCAACCAGGGGCGGCCTCCAAAATCGATAGCTACCTGTGCCAGCGCCTCATCCATGGGCAACAGATATCCGTAGCGCTCCATGCCGAGTTTGTCGCCGATGGCCCGGCGGAATGCTTCCCCCAAAGCCAGGGCGGTGTCCTCGATGGTATGATGCTCATCTACTTGTAAGTCGCCTTCTACCCGAACCTTCAGGTTGCAGCCTGAATGACGGGCCAGTTGATCCAGCATGTGGTCGAAAAAGCCCAGTCCTGTCCGGTTATCGGCCTGACCCGTCCCGTCGAGTACCAGTTCGATGTCGATGTCGGTTTCCCGGGTGGTGCGTTTGACGTGGGCAGAGCGGGTTTCCAGCTTCAAAAACCGGTAGATTTCGGCCCAGTCGGTTGTAGAAAGAGCAATACAGGACCTCAGATCCCGGCCATCGCTATTGAGGTCCTCCAGGCCGAGGTCGGGATCGTTATTCAGCCAGATTCCCCGGGCGCCCATGTTTTTGGCAAACTCCATATCGGAAAGACGATCGCCTATCATGAAGGAGTTTTTCAGGTCGTACTCGCCCCCCAGATAATGCATGACCAAGCCGGTTTGAGGTTTTCGGGTTGGCGCGTTGTCTTTTTTGAAGCTCCGGTCGATGAGGATTTCCTGAAATCGTACTCCTTCTCCTTCCAGCGTTTCCATCATTTTGAGATGCGGCGGCCAGAATTGTTCCTCGGGGAAGCTTTCCGTTCCCAGTCCATCCTGGTTGGTCACCATTACGCATTCGAAATCCAGTTCGCGGGCTATGCGGGGCAAATACTGGAGCATGCCGGGATAGAAAACCAGCTTTTCAAAGCTATCGATCTGATAATCCTCCGGTTCGAGGATCAGGGTGCCGTCGCGATCGATGAAGAGGATCTTTTTCATGATCAGGTTCCTTTTGGGCCTACCGGCTCGGGTTGATATTGGATAAGGGCCTGCATGAGCCGGTCATTTTCTTCGGCTGTGCCAATGGTGAGGCGCAGACATCCGTCGCACAAGGCTACCCGGGACCGGTCGCGGACAACGATTCCCTGCCCGATCAGATAACGGTACACTTGCTCCGGCTGTTTCATTTTTACCAGGAGGAAATTGGCTTCGGAGGGGAAGATCCGTTCCACATAATCCAGGCCCATGAGCCAAGGTTGGACCAGGGCTTTTTGTTTGAGCAATTCCCGGACCCAAGCATCTTTTTGCCCGGGCCTGGACAGGGCTTCCAGGGCTTTTTCCTGGGTAAGGGTACTGAGGTTGTAGGGCGCTTTCACCTGGTTGATGAGCGAAATAATCTCCGGCGAAGCAAAAGCCATTCCCAGGCGCAGGCCTGCCAGTCCCCAGGCCTTGGAAAAGGTTTGCATGACCACCAGGCGGGGAAACTCCTCCAGGCGCTCCAGCCAACTTTTGCCCGACGAAAAGTCGATGTAGGCCTCATCCAAAACAGTGATTCCCTGAAATTCG
The DNA here is from genome assembly GCA_964640855.1 of uncultured Saprospiraceae bacterium. Classification (GTDB taxonomy): domain Bacteria; phylum Bacteroidota; class Bacteroidia; order Chitinophagales; family Saprospiraceae; genus JAJDFU01. Next base: position 2,916 of record CAZXIX010000078.1, on the reverse strand, counting down.
CGGAGTAGCTGCTCGATGGATTCCCGGCGGAAGGTGTTCCCCGTCGGATTATTGGGGCTGCACAAGAAAAGCAGTTTGGTGCGGGCGTCCGACGACTGGAGGATCTCTTCCACATGGGGCTGGAACCCGGGCAGCAAGCGGACTTCCTTCACTTCGACCCCGGCTATGTCAGCAGCTACCTTGTACATACCGTAGGTGGGAGGGAGCGTAAGAATGGCGTCCTCGCCCGGTTGGCAAAAGATGCGGATCAGCAGGTCGATGGCTTCGTCGCTGCCATTGCCCAGAAAGATCCGTTCGGGCGATACCTGCTTGATCTCGGCGATCCGTTCCTTCAATTCTTTTTGCAAGGGGTCGGGATAGCGGTTGAATCCGGTTTCGAAGGGGTTTTCGTTGGCATCCAGGAATATCTCAGCCTCCCCCTCGAATTCGTGTCGGGCAGAAGAATACGGCTTCAACGCCAAAATATTGGGTCGGACGAGCGCTTGGATACTCATGTGTTTTCATCGGATTTAAGAGATGCCAGGCGCAGACTGACCGCATTTCGGTGGGCCTCCAGTTCTTCGGCCTGAGCCATGATTTCTACCTTGGGGCCCAGATTGCGAAGTCCGTCCGGGCTGAGCTCCTGGTAGGTGATCTTTTTGACAAAAGAATCCACGGAAACCCCGCTGTACGCCCGGGCAAAGCCGTTGGTGGGCAGGGTGTGATTGGTACCGGAGGCGTAATCGCCGGCCGATTCGGGTGTCAGGTGACCCAGGAAGACAGAGCCGGCATTCCGGATGCGCTCGGCAAACTCCCGGGCATGGTCCATGGCGAGGATGAGGTGTTCCGGGGCATAGGTATTGATCAAAGCAGCGGCGGTCTCTTCGGAATCCACTACGATGGCTATGCTGTGCGCCAGGGCGTGGCGCGCGATCTTTTCTCTGGGCAGTTGCCGGACCTGACGTTCCACCTCCGTCTGGACCCGCTTGGCCATTTCTTCGGAAAAAGTGATCAGTACGACCTGGGAATCCACGCCGTGCTCGGCTTGAGACAGCAGATCGGCGGCGATGAAGGCGGGATTGGCATTTTCGGCGGCGCAAACCAGGACTTCGGAGGGGCCGGCCGGCATATCAATGGCCACTCCTTCCCGCAAGACCTGCATTTTGGCGGCGGTCACGTATTGGTTGCCGGGGCCGAAGATCTTGTACACGGCCGGTATGGATTGCGTGCCGTATGCCATGGCCGCAATGGCCTGTATGCCACCAGCTTTGAAAACCTTTTCGATACCGGTCAAATGGGCGGCGAAGCGAATGGCCGGGTGGAGGCTTCCGTCTTTCAGCGGGGGCGAACACAGAACGATTTCCTGGCAGCCGGCCAGTTTGGCCGGAACACCCAGCATGAGCACGGAACTGAACAAGGGAGCTGTGCCGCCCGGCACGTAGAGTCCTACTTTCTCGATCGGAACGCTCTTGCGCCAGCACGTCACTCCGGGCATGGTCTCCACCGGGGCGCCGTTTTCCAGTTGGTTGGCATGGAAGGTGCGGATGTTTTGGTAGGCGGTCCGAATGGCTTCTCGCAGGTCTTGGGGAGTTTCTTTTTCAGCAGCGGCGAATTCTTCGGCAGAAACCTGGAGCTGCGTGATTTTCACCCCGTCGTATTGATCGGTAAAGCTTTTCACGGCCTGGTCGCCCAGGTTGCGGACTTCCCTGATCACGTGGTCGACCGTTTCTTCCAGCGGTTTCAGGTCGAGGCTGGGGCGTTTCAGAATGTCAGCCCATTTTCCGGGAGGCGGGTTTTTGAGAATTCTCATCAGAGGATCATTTTTTCTATTGGAACCACCAGGATGCCCTCTGCTCCGGCGTTTCGCAGTTCATCAATGATTTCCCAGAAGCGATCCTCAGAGATCACGGTGTGAATGGAGCTCCATCCCTCCGCGGCCAGAGGCATCACGGTTGGGCTTTTCATGCCCGGCAAAATACCGATGATTTCCGGGACCCGCCCGGAAGGGGCGTTCATAAGCAGGTATTTGTTGTTGCGCGCCGCCAATACCGATTTGAGCCGGAACTGAAGTTGTCCGGCAATTTGCTTTTTTTCCGGGGATAGGTCGGGGTTGGCGACCAGCCAGGCTTCGGATTTCAGAATAACCTCTCGCTCCTCCAGTCCGTTCTTGAAAAGAGTGCTGCCCGTGCTGACCAGGTCGCAAATGGCATCCGCCAGGCCTATGTTTGGGGCGATCTCCACAGATCCGGAGATTTCATGAATGTCCGCTTCGATTTGTTTATTCTTGAGATATCCACGGAGGGTATTGGGATAAGAGGTGGCTATCCGCTTTCCCTGCAGGCTGTCTTTGCCTTTCCATTCGATGGATTTGGGGGTGGCGATACTGAGCCGGCATTTGGAGAATCCCAGAGGCAAAAGAAGGTCCAGTTTTCTTTGTTTCTCGATCACGGTATTTTCTCCGATGATGGCCAGGTCGGCAACGCCGTCGGCTACGTATTGGGGGATATCGCTGTTGCGGAGAAAGAGAAGGTCGATCGGGAAGTTGCTGGCCGAGGCTTTGAGCTGGCCTCGTCCGTCGTTGATGCCGATGCTGCATTCTTTGAGCAGTTGCAGGGAACCATCCAGGAGGCGCCCGGATTTCTGAACGGCGATTTGCAGTCGGGTATTCATGTGGCTGACAGATATTTTGGACATAGGTTCAACTGAAAATGGGCTTTCAGGGTTTTTGCAAAGGTCAAAACAAAAAGAGGGCTACCAAGCAAATGGTAACCCTCCTTTATCTTTTCGGCATCACGTGCTTTTTACCATTTGCGGGGCAAAAGATAGATTTGGCAATGATGCTGGGAATAATTGAACTGCATAACGAATTGGTGGTGGTGCGGGACGGAATTGAACCGCCGACACATGGATTTTCAGTCCATTGCTCTACCAACTGAG
>CAZXIX010000077.1:16669-21622 GCA_964640855.1 uncultured Saprospiraceae bacterium | reverse complement strand
TACTCCCGTACCGGGCGGGGTGGGCCCCATGACGGTCGTGTCCCTGTTGTCGAATACGCTGAAGGCCCGTCACAGGGAAGTTTTCGGCTAGAGGACCAGAGATGGCAACAGTGCTTTGCATGATCCGGGTGGAAGAGACTAAAAAGGAGATGGCACTGGCTTTTCTGGCAGATCTTCCTTTCACGGGTTTTGAAGAAACGGCAGAGGGTTGGAAAGCCTATCTGGGAAAAGAGCTCCCGTCGGAAAGCTGGCGGGAGGAGCTGGACCGGCTGGCCCGCCGGATCCCCTTTCAGTACGAGCTTTCGGAAATACCGGAGGAGAACTGGAACCGGCAGTGGGAATCTCACTTTGACCCCATCCGGGTGGAGGGTTTTTGCTGGGTCCGGGCTCCCTTCCATCCGGAAAACAAATCCGTCCCTTACCAGATTACCATCTCGCCCAGGATGGCTTTCGGGACCGGACATCATGCTACCACTTACCTGATGATGTCAGCCATGGAGGACCTGGATTGGAAAGGCAGCATGGTTTTGGATTTCGGATGCGGCACGGGCATCCTGGCCATTCTGGCCCACCAGATGGGCGCCCAATATGTAGAAGGACTGGATATCAGCGAAGAAGCCATTGAAAACAGTCGGGAAAATGCTTCCCTGAACGGAGTTTCCCTGCATCTCCGCGAGGGCGGTTTGGAGGAGGCGCAGCGTTCAGATTATGATTTTATTTTGGCGAACATCACCCGGAATGTAATCCTGGGGCATCTGGATGCGTTATATAATCTGGTGAAGGAAAAGGGGCATATCCTCTTCTCGGGTGTTTTGCAGTCAGACGAGGAGTTGCTGATAAATAGCTTGCAAGCCGCAGGTCTACGACAACTTGGCATTTATCATCGGGAGGGATGGGTCTGCGTGCATGTTCAAAAGGTGTAAGGAGCTCTATGTCAAAAGGAATTATTCCATTCGCGCTTATCGCGGGTCTTTTCTGCTGTACAGCCGGGAAGGCCTTCTCTCAGGCTCAGCCCGACAGCCTCTTTACGGAGGATCCGGGCATCTTCGTCCTGGAGTTTCGGGAGTACATCCTGGAGCAGGATAAGCAGTTGGAGGACCAGGCCGTCGCATTCACGGCTGCCTTTGAAAGCAGCATGGATGAATTTTCGAGGGATTTGACCATGAAAACGGTCAATGAGATGAGAGGCCGGCGCCTGCCGGCGGTTCCTCTTCTGGGCGACTACATGGATGCCGTCAGCGCCTTTTTTCTGGCCGAACGGACCAACGAGGAGTATTGGGATTGGGATTCCCTCGTAAAATCCATGGTTCTGGAGGTGGAGCGGAGAAATCTAACCAACCTGCTGAAGTTCTTCGCTTTTTCCAAGACTTTCTTCGAAACGGGTTATCTGCGGCCATCCGAACTGGGTACCAGTTGGCTGTCGACCCGCCAGGGAGGCAAATTCCAACTCAGAGATGATCAACCGGCCCTTGTATTCGAGGAAACCGACCTGTTGGCCCTTCGCAAGCAGGACAGCATCAAGATCGTTCAGACCTCGGGCGCATTTCTGCCTTTGACGCTCACCTTTGCCGGAAAGGGCGGAAAGGTAAGCTGGGACCGCTTCGAGGGTTTCGAAGATGTGTATTGCGAATTGGGGGACTATGAAATCGATATGTCCAAAAACACCTACCAATCTACGGGTGCCCGGCTGTATTACCCCCTTTACTTCGGCGAAAAGCGGATTGAAGGTTCTTTCCAGGACAAATTGATCGTTGCCAATCCGGCTACGGAGGGTTCTTACCCTCGATTTGAGTCTAAAAAACAGATCCTGGAGATTGATAATTTCGGACAAGGCATTCAATATAAGGGAGGTTTTCGCCTGCAAGGGAACACCCTGTATGGCACGGGAACGGAACGCGAAAAGGCCCGGATCACTCTGGAGAACGAAGCGGGAACGGAGGTGCTTTTCCGGGGGGACGCTGAGTTATTTACAATTCGCCGGGAGGAGTTGATCGTGGGAGAAGATGTGGATGCCGCCCTCTACCTGGGGTCAGAGGATTCCCTCTACCACCCATCTATCGGGTTGCGGTACGAGATCCCCGGCCGAATACTCAAGTTGAGGAGGGACAAAACCGGTAACGACGTATATCCCTTTTCGAGCACGTATCACGATGTGAACATCAATGCCGAGGTCATTTTGGCTTATTTGAAGTCCGATTCTCTGGTTATTGGGCAGGATCAGGTCCAACTGGCGAACCAAAGTAATGCCGTATTCGAGTCTCATCGTTTTTTTGATCGCGGGGAGTATCATCGCGTCCAGAATATTACTTCGGTAAACCCGATTGCCATACTGCGGCGCATCGTTTTTGAAGACGGAACCCGCAACCTGAATGCCAGTTATGTCGCCCAGCAGATCAACCCCAAATTCACCGTTGAGAATATCCAGTCCCTGCTTTTTGACCTGGTGAGCGAGGGATTCATTGATTACGATCCGGAGGAAAATCGGGTGGAAGTCCGGGACAAGGTATTGCTCTATGCAGATGCCGCTCAAGGTAAGGTCGATTACGACCAGATCCAGATCAAATCTACGTCCGACAGCGCCAATGCGGTCATGAACCTCCGCAACGACGCGATGACGATCCAGGGCATCAAACATCTGGAATTCAGTTCGCGGCAGCGGGTAGCGGTGATACCGGACGACAACGAGATCACCATTAAAGAAAACCGAAATCTCGAGTTTGACGGGCTCCTGTACGCCGGCTACTCCACCTTTGAAGGAAAGTGGTTCCATTTCGAATACGAACCCTTCCAGATCCGCATGGACTCCATCGCCTTTTTCGATCTTTATCTACCGGCAGAAAAAGGCGGTGGCCAAAACCAGGGGCGGAACCCGGAATACCTTTCCCTGAGCTCGCGCATTGAAAACCTGAGCGGTACGTTGCTCATAGATGCTCCTGCCAATAAATCCGGCAAGAACAACATCCTCATGTTTCCCTCCTTCCAGAGTGATGAAAGCGCTTATATATATTACGACGCCGACAGCTCCTACGCGCGGGACTCGTTTTACTTTCAGCTGGACCCCTTCAGTTTCAATAACCTGGACCGCATAGATCCCCGGGAGCTTTCCTTTCAGGGAAATATGAAAAGCGGGGGTATTTTTCCGGAATTTCGTCAAACCGTTTCCTTCCAGGCGACCGACCGGTCTCTGGGCTTTCAGCACGAAAGTCCGATGGAGGGCTTTCCCGTTTACGGCGGAAGGGGCATTTACACCGGTAAGGTCGGCCTCAACAGCCAGGGGATGACCGGTTTCGGCAACCTTAAGTACCAAAATGCCTCTATTGATGCCGAAGACTTTGTTTTTCGGCCCCAGGACATGACGGTCAGTGCGGATTCCTTTAACCTGGACGAGATCCGCGAGCCGGAAAAGGAAATACCGGAATTGCGGGGGTCCAGCGTGAACATCGACTGGAAGCCCTACCGCGACAGCATGTATGTGAGCTCCCGCGAGGGAAAAGCCTTCGACTTGTACAAAAATTACAATGTAAGTTTCGACGGCACGGTGGTGCTGAGTCCGGGGGCCTTGAGCGGCATTGGAACGCTGGACTGGGACCTGGCCCGGCTGACCTCCAACCTGTTTTCGCTGGGAGCGGCCTCAGCCGAAGCCGATACGACCTCTGTGGGGATCAAAGCGCCCGGAGCAGAGGAAGAAGCCTATGCGGTTTACACAGAAGGCGTGATGGGAGAGGTTTTCTTTGACGAACAATTGGCTCGTTTTGAATCCTACGATGGGAACCTGGAAACCAACCTGCCGTACAATGAGTACAAGACGAGTATGAACGAGTTCACCTGGGAAATGGACCGTCAGCGGGTGGTGTTCAAAGCCGATTCCAACAAATTGGGGCTCTTTACCGCTGTGAATCCCAAGCAGGACTCCTTGTCTTTCGAGGCGAAAACAGCCACCTATGAGCTTCGGACCAACGACCTGGTCCTGGGGGGCGTCCCCTTTATTCAAACCTGCGACGCCCGCGTCTATCCCGATAGCAACAAGGTCTACATCCAGCCGGGCGGGGTGATCCCCACCTTGACCAACGCTCAGATCATTGCCGATACCTCCAACGAATACCACGTCATCAACAAAGCCTCGGTGGAGATCCTGGGGCGAAAATCCTATTTGGCAACCGGCTATTACGAGTACAACATTGCCAACCGGGAGCAGGAGATCCTCTTTGAAAAGATCGAAGGTAAAGAGATCAGGGGGAGCGAAGGGCGACCGAGCTTTACGGAAACCCAGGCCACCGGGAAAATTACGGAAGAAGACAGCCTTTACATCGACCTGAAGACCCTCTTCCAGGGCACGATCTCGCTGAATGCCCGTTCGAAAAACCTGTTCTTCGATGGCTTTGCCAAGCTGGATGCGGACCAGCTGCCCGAAAAAGAATGGTTTTCCGTAGCCAGCGAAGGCGACAAAAAAGACCTGGCCATCCGCTTTGATGACCCCCGCAACCCGGACGGCCAATCTCTGTTCACCGGATTTTACCAAAGCCGGGAAACGGGGCGTGTATATCCGAGGGTTATGATGCCCCTCGGCTTCCAGAAAGATCGGCCGATCATGCCGGTCAAGGGTCTGGTGAAATACGAATTGAAGCGGGACGCTTTTGAATTCGGCGATTCATCCAAAGTGCTGGGGTATGGGCTGCGCGGCAACCACCTGACTTTTTCCAACCGGACGGGAAGCGTCAATGCGGAAGGCAAGCTCGATATGGGCGGGGGGCTGGACTACATCCAACTGGATGCAGCCGGACAGATCAGCACGGTCTTCCCGCAGGGAGCTGATAGCCTGGGCGGCCCCTACGGTACCTACGATATCCAAGCCAAAGTGATGGCCGGTATCAAATTGATCCTGCCCGATAAGCTGCTCCGGATCATGGTCAACGAGATTGAGGCCGGCAGTTACGATGCGCCCATCATCAGCTA
>CAZXIX010000077.1:0-16659 GCA_964640855.1 uncultured Saprospiraceae bacterium | reverse complement strand
TTTCGGGATGTCAATTATTACAAAAAAGCCGCTTCCGAGATCTTCCCGGTCTATGACGAGGCCGTACAGGAGGCCATCGCGGGCATAACCAGCGGTTTCCTCGAGTTGCCCCCCAAATCCAACGATTATACCTTTCTGTTCTCCGATATTCCCATGACCTGGAGTACCGACTTGCAATCCTTTATCTCCAAGGAAAATAAATTGGGGATAATCAGTATCAACGGCAGCCCTCTTCACCGAAAGCTGGAATGCTACCTAGAGGTGAAGATGCCCGCCAGTATGCGCGACCGCCTTTACCTATACGTCAAGTCTCCGAGCGGACTATTTTATTTTTTCGGCTTCCAGGAGGGCATCCTGAACGTCACCTCCAACAATACGGCCTTTATGGATGAGTTGTTTGCCATGAAGAAAAATGAGACGATCCTGAAAATGGATGACGGGGAGACTTACGAGATTCTGGCCGTAGAGCCGCGCACGGCCCGCATCTTCATGAATCGCATCAATTCCGCCCTCGAAGAAGCCGGAAAATAATAAAGAAGAACCGTTGGTTGTCCGGATCTCCAGAGGGTACTGAAGATACCGAGATCCTGTGGGCATGATCGGCAGGAGGGACATTTTGCATGAGCAATAAGTGGTCGGGTCTGAACTTTTTCTCCGGTCGTTTCTTTCTCTTGTATGCTAAGAGCAAAGCTGGCAAACCTTTACGATTTTCTCTTCTCGGAAGCCTTCAAGTCCTCCTTCGAGAGCCTGATCATTTGGTTGGCCATCATTGGATTTTTGCTGCACCTGGGGCTGATCAGCCTCGTTCAGTTCGAGTTGATTCAGGTTAAACCCGGCGTTGACCTTCTGGATAATTATCTGCAAGCGATCTACACCCCGTTTTCCTTTATCCTGATCCAGGAGATCTACCTGCTGATCTACCATTTGCCCCAGTCTTTTACGACCTCCCTGGCCAAGCAGTACGAGATCATTTCCCTGATCCTGATCCGGCGTATTTTCAAGGACATCTCCAAACTGGAGCTTCAAGTATCCTCCCTGAGCACGAAACTGGGGCAGCAGCTTTTGGTCGATATGATCGGTGCGCTGGTCCTTTTCTTTCTGGTGTACTGGTTTTACCGATTGAAAAAAAGGAAACCGGTAAAAATCCCGGAAGTGGACATCCGTTCTTTCATTCTTTGGAAACGGGTTATGGCTGTCCTTCTGTTTCCCGTGCTGGGAGTTATGATGATCATCGCCTTGTATGAGTGGATGTGGGAAGCTTACCAGTATTCCATGGGGGCACTTGCAGAAATAGTGGATACCAATGAGGTCTTCTACGATGAATTCTTTATGATCCTGGTATTGGTAGATGTTTTTATTCTCATCCTTTCTCTCCGTTACACCCATAATTTCGCTCAGATCATGCGGAATTCCGGTTTTATTATTTCCACGATGCTGATTCGCTTATCCTTTCAGGCGGATCCTATCGTGAATACTTCTTTGGTGGTCGCGGCAGTTCTTTTTGGGGTCGTCATTCTTTGGATTTACAATCGAACGGCCGATCTTGAAGAGGGCTAATACCCTCTGATTGTGGATGCGGTTTTCAAAAAAATGCAACTCAAGGATCATGAGCGCCTGTTGATCCTGGTATCACCCGATTCTTTTCGGCCGGCCTATCTGTCCCTGGCTCCTGAGCACGTGGCGCAGGAAGAGGCGGCAGCAGGGGAGGCGGGCTTCGATTTCATTTTGGTCTTCGTGAAAAGTTGCGCTGAAATCAGCGAGCAGGCCCCGGTTTTGGATCCACTGTTGCTGGAGGACAGTCTATTCTGGTGGGCCTACCCCAAAAAGAGTTCCCGGAAGTACGATACAGACATCAGTAGGGACAACGGATGGTAACCTTTGGGGGACCTGGGTTATGAGCCGGTTCGACAGGTCGCCATTGATGCCGACTGGAGCGCCTTGCGTTTTCGAAAAGCCGAAAAAATCAGAGTCATGAAACGGGATGCGTCCTGGGCGATGAGCGAAAAGGGGAAGGAGAAGGCGGGGAAGGAAAAAATATTAACGGATGCAGTAGTGGAAGTTCTGAACGGATCAGAATAAAAAATGTAAAATTTGAAATGCAAAAGCAGTTTAAACCAAATTAACTTCTTTTACATTTTCAAATTCGCATTTCACATTATTATGCCTTCCTCCGGATCCAGGCTTCAAATTCTTCTTTTGATCTCGTATTGAGGCATCCTTCGGCATCCAGTCCTCCTTTGCGGGCGGCGGCTACGCCAAAGAGGATCTCCCCGATCCCAGCCCGGCTGTGGGCATCGGGGTTGATGGAGATCAGCACCTCTTTCTCCCGCGCGTAAGGGATCCAGCTCCAATCCAGGTCCAGTCGGTAGGGGCTGGCATTCAACTCAATAGCAACACCCTTTTCCGCGCAGGCATCGATCACCGCCCGGTGATCGATCGGGTAGCCGGGGCGGGAGAGCAACAGCCGGCCGGTCGGATGGCCGAGGATGGTCGTGTAGGGGTTTTCGATGGCCCGGATCAGGCGCTGTGTGGCTTTGGCCTCGTCCATTCGGAGATTGCTGTGTACGGAAGCGATGACAAAGTCGAACTGCGCCAGTAATTCGTCCTCGTAATCCAGCGATCCGTCATTGAGAATATCGCTTTCGATCCCTTTGAAGATCCGGAAATCCGTCCATTTCAGATTCAGGGTATCGATCTCTTCCCATTGCTGCCGAATGCGTTCTTCGGACAGGCCGTTGGCGTAAAAGGCCGAGCGGGAATGGTCGGTCAGGCCCAGGTATTCGTAGCCTGCTTCGCGTGCAGCCTCCGCCATCTCCCCGATGGAATTCAGCCCGTCGCTCCAGGTGCTGTGGGCATGGACCACCCCCCGGATCTGATCCGCGGATAGAGGTTCGGGCAGGGGGTTTGCCGCCGCCCGTTCCAGGGCCCAATCGCCGCTGCGTAGTTCAGGCACAATGAAGGGAAGGTTAGCCCTTTCAAAGATTTGCTTTTCCTCCCGGGCTTCGTTCGGGCTGCCGTATTGGGCGGAAAAAGACTCCCGGAAGGAGGCATCCCCGGTCCATTCAAATTGACTTAAGCCCCAACGGCTGGGATCCGAAAAATAAATCCGTACCGGCAGGTCGTTTTCCGTCCGGCCCGTCCAGAATCCCGATCCTTTCTCCGAGATGGAGATGCCGGTTTCCTCCGCTGTCAAATCCTGGAAAGCTGGATCGGCGAGCAGTTCGATCCTTTCCAGGATGATCTCCTTTCGCCTCAGGGCACCGGAGGCTTCTACCCGAAGGTTCGGAAATTTCTGCTGCCACAGGGAAAGCAATCGAGCAGATTCTTCCTCCAGCGTGGCATAATGATATTGCCCTTTGGATTTGAGATAGTATTCGAGTTTTCCCTTGAGGTCCTCCTGGGTCTTGAGTCCGAAGCCTTTCAATTCGATGAGGCGATTCTCATTGACTGCGTACAGAAGTTCACCCACACTTTCCACCCCGAGGTCTTTCCAAACGACCCCGATCTTTTTGGGACCGAATCCCTTGATGTGAAGCAATTCGCGTATGCCCTCCGGTGTCTTTTCCTCATACTTTTGCAGGGTAGCCATTTTTCCGGTCTCCAGGAGCTCGTTGATCTTGCTGCTGATGGCTTTACCTACTCCTTTGATCTTTTCCAGTTCTGCGGGTTCGTACTCCGATAGAGGCTTGTCCAGTTTGCGAAGGGTCATGTAAGCATTCTGGTAAGAGCGGATCTTGAAGGGATTTTCGCCATGGAGTTCCATGATTTTACCGAGATACTGAAAGGTTTTGGCAATTTCCTGGTTGGTCATATCGAGCATTTGGGATGGGCTAAAAGATAAGGGTACGATGGCAGGGATCAAGGGAAATTCTTAGATCCATCTAAGAAGCGTAGGGGTTAAGAAAGAGCTTTTTACATTTTGGGTAAGCGGCCATCGGGTCTAAGATCGGCTTCTGCAATCTGGCCGCACGGATTGTCTTCGGCAGGCGGGGTGGGAGAAAGAGTAATAATGCGCTAAGCATTCTGCCTTTGCCAAAGCAAGATAGCCCGGACCTGTGCCTCGGCAAAGCGTTCGACCACTTCTTCATCCATGAGCAGCAGGGCATCCTCGTAATTGTCAAAAAACAGGTGCTCGATCAGAATGGCCGGCATGCGGGTGCGTTGCAGTACGAAGAATCGGGCTTCCTTGTCGTGCTCTCCGCTTTCGCTGCCCGGCCGGTATCGAATGCTGTTTCCCAACAGTTCTTTTACCTGGTACCAATGGAGGTTGGCCAGCTCATCGGCCCGCGTCTTTCCGGGGGAAGTGTAGATCTCGTAGCCCCGGGCCTGGTGGGTGGGAGAAGCATTGGCGTGGGTGGATATGAAGATGCCTTCTTGAAAATACTGATGATACCAGTTGGCGGTATCGACCCGGTAATTCAGGGAGAAGTCCAGGTAGGGATGGCTGACCACCATGTGGGGAATGCCTAGTTTTTCCAGCCGGTCGGCTACCCGGTACACCAGGTTTCGGTTCCAGACCCCTTCATAGAAGTAACTGCCCTTGTGAAATCGTCCTCTTCCGTGATTGAATTCTTTCCCTACCGGGGTCGTGTAATTGCCGGAGGGATCCAGTCCCCCATGGCCGGCATCGAGGAATACCATGGTTCTAGTGGTCATAGCGATTGTACATTCACCTGCTGAATATACTATTCCCCTCGCGATCCATAAAGGAATTAAGGGTTTCACCAGACAAAATGCGGGCTTTTCGGCGAGAATGGGTGTATGCTTTCTATCTTTGACGCCTCATAAAATACTCCCATGCGAACCGTCATCATTTGTCTTTTTTCGATTGCATTTTTGTCTGCCTGTCAGGAAGATGATCCTCAGGAGCGATTTGAACAGGATCAGCAGGCTATCGTGGATTACCTGAATGAGAACAATTTGCAGGCGGATGAGCACGAATCCGGACTGTACTACAACATCGTAGAGCCGGGTACTTCGGCCAAACCGAGTCCCTCAAGTGGAGTGAAGGTTTATTACCAGGGCCGCCTGCTGGACGGAACGGTTTTCGATGAAGTAACGAATTCCGGCGCTCCGGCCACTTTCCTGCTCAATCAACTGATACCGGGCTGGCAGATCGGCATCCCGCTCATAGGCAAGGGAGGAAAGATCACACTCTATCTGCCTTCAGCTTTGGGGTACGGAACCCGAGGCTCCGGAGAGGATGTACCGCCCAACAGCATACTTATTTTCGATATCGAGCTGGTCGACTTCAGCTAGGAGACATCTTCAGGCCTGTGCGTTCGGCGTATTGAAACTCATCGGTGGAAAAGGGGGCTGCTCCGGCTCCTGGATCGGGCCGAACTGTAATTCGTATTTTTCAATATTGTCCGCCAGGGCCTTCAGAAGCCTTTTGGCATGGTTCGGCGTGATGATCACCCGGGATTTTACCTTAGCCTTCGGCACATTGGGCATCAGGCGAAGAAAATCGAGCACAAACTCGGAATGAGAGTGCGAAATGATAGCCAAATTGGAGTAGATCCCCTCCGATACCTCTTCGGGAATTTCAATGTTCAACTGGTTGGGATTTTTTTGCTTTTTGTCAGCCATGATGTTGTTTTTAAACGGGGGGCGGCAGTCCGGCGAAAGCTTACTTCTTTTTCTTCGTTTTCGCCTTGCTTTTGGTAGTGCCTTTGCCGTTTTTATTTTTGAACGAACCGGGGAGTTGCTCTTCGATGATATCCTTGACCTCTTCCAGGCTTAGTGCTTTGGCTTCTTCCGCCGTCATTTTTTTGCCGTCCTGGCCTTTGGGCAATTTGACATTGTTTCGCTTGACCTTAATGAAGGGGCCCCAGCGTCCGTTCTGGATGCTGATCTTTTCTTTTTCCCAGCGCTGGATGTAGCGATTGGCTTCCTTTTCGACCTTGGCCGCGATGAGCTCGTCCATCTCCTTTTGGGTCAGGTTTTCGAAGTCGTATCGCTTGGGAACATTCACAAAGAGGTCATTCCACTTCAAATAGGGCCCGAATCGACCCTTCCCCTTTTGAATGGGCAGCCCCTGGTAGGTACCGACGGGCCGATTTTCATCTATCTTTTTCTTGATCAGTTCTATCGCCCGCTCCAGACCCACCTCGAAGGGATCTTCATCTTTGGGCAACGATACAAAGGAGTCTCCGAACCGTACGTAGGGGCCATAGCGTCCGATGGCCACGCTGACCTCGTCTCCTTTGTAGTCGCCCAGAATTCTGGGGAGTTGGAAAAGCGCCAGACCTTCTTCCAGATTGATGGTGAACATGGAAGTGTGGGGAGGCAGGTTGGCATAGCGGGGTTTCTCGTCCGGGATCAATTCTTCGGGCGTACCGATCTGGACCACCGGCCCATTGCGGGTCATGCGGGCGAGTACGGTATTGCCGGACTCGGGATCTTTTCCCAGGATTCGGGGCGGAAGGATCGGATTTTCACTTTCGACCTCCTTCAGTCGTTTGTAGAAATCCGGATAGAACTCCTTGATCCAATCGTTCCAGGTTTTGCGCCCCATGGAGATCTCGTCAAACTCCTTCTCGATGTCTGCCGTGAAACCATAGTCCATGATCTGCCGGAAGTATTTATCCAGGAATTTACTGATGGTGATGCCCATGTCGGTGGGCACGAGCTTGTTTTTGACAGCTCCGGTCGTTTCCGTTTGGGTTTCCTGGGAAATATCTCCGTTCTGCAAGGTTAGGACTTCGAAATTCCGGTCGACTCCTTCGCGATTGACCTTCTGGATGTATCCTCGATCCGGATCGATAATCTTGGTGATAGTAGGGGCATAGGTGGAGGGCCTGCCGATGCCTTCTTCTTCCAGCTTTTTGACCAGGCTGGCTTCTGTGAAGCGGGAAGGGGGGCGTGTGAAGCGTTGGGTGGCCACCATTTTTTCGAGGGGGAGTTCCTGCTCCACCGACAGGGGGGGCAACATGCTGCTTACCTCTTCTTCCTCTTCATCCTCATCGTCTCTGGATTCCAGATAGACTTTAAGAAAGCCATCGAATTTGAGCACCTCGCCCTCAGCCCGCAACTCCTCGTCGGGCATGGTGCTGATCCCGATGCGGACGATGGTCCGTTCCAGCCGGGCTTCGGCCATTTGAGAGGCGATGGCGCGTTTCCAGATCAGGTCGTACAAGCGCTTCTGATCTGCATAAGAGCCGGTAACGCTCGACTGGGAAAAGTCGGTGGGCCGTATGGCTTCGTGCGCTTCCTGGGCATTGGCGTTTTTGCTTTTGTAGCGCCGGGTTTGAACGTAATTCTTGCCAAACTGCTTTTCGATCTCCGCGGCTGCCGACTGCAGGGCCAGGTCGCTCAGGTTGATCGAATCGGTCCGCATATAGGTGATGTGACCTGCTTCGTAGAGTCCTTGTGCGGCAGACATGGTCCGGCTGACGGAAAAGCCAAGTTTTCGACTGGCTTCCTGCTGCAGGGTGGAAGTGGTGAAAGGGGGAGCGGGCTTTCTTTTGGTCGGCTTGATCTCAATATCCTGGATGGAAAAAGCGGCACCGATGCATTTTTCCAGAAAAGAGCGAGCCTGACCTTCTTGCCTGGGCCTTTTGGCCGATTCGGCTTTGAGGCTGACCTTTTTCCCTTTTTCATTTCCAACCTGGAAAAAAGCCTGCATCCGAAAAGAGCTTTCGGAGGCGAAGTCATTGATCTCATCTTCCCGATCGACGATCAGCTTAACGGCTACGGATTGGACGCGTCCGGCCGATAGATTGTATTTGCGGGTGGTTTTCTGCAAGAGGCCGCTGAGGTCGTATCCTACCAGGCGATCCAACACCCGGCGCGCTTGCTGAGCATGAACCAGGCCGGTATCCAGCCGACGGGGATGTTGTATGGCTTTCTGAATGGCCGGTTTGGTGATCTCCCGGAAAACGATCCGCTTGGTCTGGCTTTCATCCAGGCCCAGCACCTGGCAAAGATGCCAGGAGATGGCTTCCCCTTCCCGGTCTTCGTCCGTTGCCAACCAGACTTCATCCACCTTTTTGATCCAGTCCCGCAGTTCCTTGACCACTTTTTTCTTGTCGGGAGAAATTTCATATTGGGGCTGGTAGTCGTTTTCTTTATCGACTGCCTTCTCGCTTTTCGGAAGGTCGCGGATATGTCCGTAGCTGGATTTTACTTTAAAATCCTTGCCCAGGAATTTTTCAATGGTCTTGGCCTTGGCGGGTGACTCTACGATCAAAAGGTTTTTTGGCATCGGGGTAAATTGGCTAAGAATTACAAAATTATGGCGGCCAATGGCTCAGGCCTCAAAGATGCAAATGTAGAAAAATCGGTAATTGTTCGCTTGACTGCCTGATAAGCCGGTAATAGGGGGATGCTGCCAAAGCCAGGCGAGGGGAAAGACCCGATCAGAAAATTCCCGGCCCCGGGCCTTTGGCCCGATAGGCTAGATCCCGAAGCGCAGCGGACAATTTTTGCACTGTTTCCCTTTCCTATATTTTTCGCAGCATTTCTTTTTTTTCTTCTTTTTCTTTTTCTCGCTGACAAACAGGGAAGGGGAATCCAAAGCCCCGGCGGGCACAGCTACCGGACGCGGCCGGGCAGGCATTTTGGGTCCGGGGCTTCCGGTTTCTGCTGCGGGCTCAATGACGGGTTTGTGGGACATGGACAATAAACAATGCTTTGCAGGGAAAATTAAAATCCTAATTTGACAAATGCGTTTATTTTACCAAAGGGAACAACAGCACGAGTTGCCGGAAAGATCGGCCCCCTTGGCGGTTATCCCTTGGGGAAGGAAATTTGACAAGAAACTGAAAAGGTATGTCTTCATTGTACATTGCCGCTACCGGCCAGCATGTGGGTAAAACCACCTCAACCCTCGGGCTGGTGGCCAACTTCCGGAATATGGGGGTGGATACGGGCTATTGTAAGCCCGTGGGGCAGAAGCACCTCACCGTAGACGGCAAACTGGCGGATAAGGACGCCGTTCTTTTCTCCAGTTTCATCGGCTTTGAGATGATCCCTGAATTGCACAGCCCGGTCATACTGGGACGCGGGGTCACCAAAGAATTCCTGGATGATCCCAGCCGCTTTGATTTTGAAGACAAACTGGATTTCGCCTCAGAAACGCTGGAAAGACAGCATGAACTCGTCATTTACGAGGGTACCGGCCATCCCGGGGTGGGGAGCATCGTGGATCTCTCCAATGCGGATGTCGCTAAAAGACTGAAAGCTGGGGTGGTAATGGTGGTGGAGGGCGGCATCGGTCGTACCCTGGACAAGCTGATCATGAGCATGGCCTTGTTTCGTGAGCAGAACGTACCCTTGCTGGGCGTGATTGTGAATAAGGTCCGTGCAGACAAGCTCGACGAGGTAGGCTATTATCTGAGTAAGAAGCTCAATGCCCTGGATATCCCCATACTCGGATTGCTTCCTTATGACCAGACGCTTTCGTATCCCATCATGGAAACCATTTCGCAGGCCGTGGATGGCAATGTCATTATGAACGAGCAGCACCTGAGCAAAAGGGTAGAAGATATCGTTTCGGGCTCCCTGGTAGATATGGACGAGTTCAGCACCTTCCACAATACTTTGCTGGTCGTAAGCGAAAGGCGCTTGAATGAAGCCATAGCCAAAGTCCGGGAGATTGCCCAGATGAAAAAACTGAAGCACAGCCCCATATCCGGCGTCATTGTAACCGGCGACGGCCGGCACATGCGGTGGTTCAACAAAGGCGATCTGGACAATCCCTATTTCAAGGAGCATAAGGTGCCGGTGGTCACCACCAAGTTGGATACCCTGGGCTCCGTGGTCAAGATCAGCCGGATCGAAGTCAAGATCAACACGCGCACTCCCTGGAAGATCAAAAGGGCGATCGCGCTGATCCGCAAGCATGTGGATTTCGATCTGCTCAAGGATCGCATGGAGCAGCTCACGAAAAAGACGGTTTGATCGAAAAGGGATTTCCTTCCGGCCTGGCCCCGCACTTTCGAGCTGGAATAAGGCCTGGCCGGGGTGTAAAAAAGCCCTGCGTGAACTACCTTTGTGTTTTGCGAAAGAAAATCTGATCTATGCTCACCGCCATTTCTCCCATCGACGGGAGATATGCTTCCCGCACTCGTCCGCTTTCCGATTACTTTTCCGAATATGCCCTGATCCGGTACCGGGTTCTCGTTGAAGTTCGTTACTTCCTGGCCCTGTGCCGGATACCCCTGCCGCAGCTGAAAGGAGTAAAGGAGTCTCAGCTCAACGAACTGATCCGCCTGACCAATCGATTTGACCTTAGATCAGCCGAACGGGTCAAGGAGATCGAGCGGATGACGAATCACGACGTCAAGGCGGTAGAGTATTTCTTGAAAGAAGAATTCGATCGCCTGGGGCTTTCGGAGGTTCGGGAATTCATTCACTTCGGGCTGACCTCCCAGGACATCAACAATACAGCGATTCCTTTGTCCCTGCGCCATGCCGTCGAACAGGTCCTGCAGCCTGCACTTACTCGATTGCTGAAAAATCTGGAAAACCGGTCGCGCGATTGGGAAGAAGTTCCCATGTTGGCTCGAACCCATGGGCAACCGGCTTCGCCTACCCGCCTGGGGCGCGAGTTCGGTGTTTTTGCCGAAAGGCTGAGAGCCCAGCTGGAACAATTGGCGCAAGTCCCCTTTTCTGCCAAATTTGGCGGCGCTACCGGCGGCATGAACGCTCACAAGGTCAGCTTCTCCGATATCGACTGGCTGGCTTTTGCCCGGCAATTTGTGGAGGAGGACCTGGGGTTGAAGCGATCCTATCCGACCACGCAGATCGAGCATTACGATAATCTGGCAGGTCTCTTCCACGTCTTTATCCGCATCAATAGCATCCTGATCGACCTTTGCCGGGATATCTGGACCTACATCTCCCTGGAGTATTTCCGGCAAAAAACCGTAGCCGGGGAGATCGGATCCTCCGCCATGCCGCACAAGGTCAATCCCATCGATTTTGAGAATGCAGAAGGGAACCTGGGGGTGGCCAACGCCCTGTTGGGCCACCTGGCCGAAAAGCTGCCGGTATCCCGTCTGCAGCGAGACCTCACCGACAGTACCGTTCTGCGAAACCTGGGTGTACCCCTCGGTCATATGCTGGTTGCCCTTTTTTCCATGGAAAAAGGCATGGGGAAATTACTTCTGAACGAAACGAAATTGCAGAAAGACCTACAGGACAACTGGATGGTCGTAGCCGAGGCCATTCAAAATATATTGCGGCGGGAGGGGTATCCCAATCCCTATGAGGCCTTAAAAGAATTGACCCGGGGGAAACCTCAGATAATGGAAACCGATATTCGAACGTTTATTGATCAGTTGGAGCTGGATCCCAGGATCAAAGAAGAGTTAAAATCCATCCGCCCTGAAAACTATACGGGATACTGAATTGCATAACCATCCGTTAACCGAAAAAAAGGAATAGAGTCCCTTAACTCGGGGGATTGTTAAATTTGCAGTGAATCCTAAACTTTTTCATCCCCCCGGCTTTTTTCTCATTCATTAAAGAAAACAGAAGAAATGAACAGATCCCTGATTCTTCCGCTGCTGCTCATCGCCCTCACTGCATGGTCATGCGGCAGTGATGACCAACAAGTGCGCGAGGAGGCACGCGAAAGCCTGGCCAATGCCACCGCCGTCAACAATCCGACCGCCAATGCCGCTCCGGCCGGCCCGACGACTTCCATCCAATTCGAGGACCAAGAGTGGAGTTTCGGAGCGGCAACCGAAGGAGACATCATCGAACATGTGTATTCCTTCACCAATACCGGAAAAGAACCGCTGCTGATCACCAACGCCAAAGGCTCTTGCGGCTGTACCGTTCCGGACTATCCCAAAACGCCGATCGCACCCGGTGAGACAGGGGAAGTCAAGGTGCGCCTGAATACGACCGGCAAGAAAAACAACGTTCGTCAAAGCGTGACGCTCACCGCCAATACTCAGCCCGCCAACACGGTTATTTACATTTCCGGACAGGTAAATCCGAAGGGTACCGGGCAAAACGGCATGCAGGTCACCAATTAATCGACTCGGAGATGACCGAAAATCTTGGGCCGGCCGTGCAAGCGCATGACCGGCCCTTGCTGTATGAAGAAAAGGATCATCACCCGAGCCTGCACTCCGGTCTCTTCCCATCGAAAAGGCTTCTTTTCGTGAAAAAGGAATCGGATTTCGCACGACAGACGCCGGAAAGGGGATCTCAGGGAATAGATTGCTCATAGAATACAGTGCCGGATTCCGGACAGCTGTATCGCCTCTGATCCTGAATTCTCGGGCGTAGCTATAGCAAATGAATATGAATCGCTATCTCTCGCTGATCAAGTTCAGCCACACGGTTTTTGCCATGCCCTTTGCCCTATTGGGCTTTTTCCTGGCTTTGCTGGAGGATTCGGTTTCCTTCTCCTGGAGGAAGCTCCTTCTGGTCATCTTGTGCATGGTATTCGCGCGCAGTGCGGCCATGGCCTTCAACCGGTATCTGGACCGGGATATCGATCGACAGAATCCCCGCACCCAAAGCCGCGAGATCCCTTCCGGGGTGGTCACTCCCCGACAGGCACTGGTGTTCACTCTGGCCAATGCCGCTCTCTTCATTCTTTGTACCTGGTTTTTGAATCCCCTTTGCTTCTATCTGTCCCCGGTGGCCTTACTGGTGGTGCTCGGATATAGTTACACCAAGCGTTTTACTTCGTTTTGTCATCTGGTTTTGGGCCTCGGCCTTTCTCTTGCGCCGGTGGGCGCTTACCTGGCAGCCGCCGGACATTTTGCCGTTCTTCCGATTTTGCTCGGTCTGGCGGTTCTTTCCTGGGTGGCCGGCTTTGATATCATCTATGCGCTTCAGGACGATCAGTTCGATCGGGAGCATCGATTGTTTTCCATTCCTTCCCAATGGGGGCGCAAACGGGCATTGCGTTTGTCCGAGCTTTTGCATCTCGCTTGCGCCGGCTTCCTGATGTGGACCGGTTTTTTGCTAAGCGACATTTCACCTCCCTTCCAGTGGTTGCACTGGGTAGCTATAGTCTCCTTTATTCTACTGCTGATATACCAGCATCGATTGGTCAAACCCGGGGACTTGAGCAAAGTGGATCTGGCTTTTTTCACCACCAATGGGGTTGCTAGCCTGATCTTTGCCAGCCTGATCGTTCTGGATATGTACTTCTGAACAGGGCCAAATTGAAGTTTTGCCGGAGAAACCGTAATTTTGATGGTTGGCCTTTCCGAATTCTGTGTGCGTTCATGCACCATGATTACGCCCTTTCCAGCCTCAAAATCAAATGGTTTTAGCTGGTAAAGAATATTTTACAAATTCGTCATTTTACCACTATGAAACGGACAGGCAAAACCATTTTTCTTTCTTTACTTCTTCTGCTGGCCGTCGTTCCGGCGCGATCCCAGTTCAATACCTTGCTAAAAAAGGCAAATAAGCAGTACGAGCTTCGCGCCTTCAACCTTGCGGTCGAAACTTTTTTGGAGGCGCTGCAGATAAGGCCCAACGATCCGGAGTCCCTGACCAAATTGGGGGATAGCTTCCGGCATCTCAATCAGATGGACAAGGCTGCTCTTGCCTACGGTAAGGTGGCCGATCGGGAGGATTTCCCGACGGAGCACATATTGAATTACGGTTTCGTTTTGAAGGCGTTGGGCAGGTACCAGGATGCCAAGGAACAGTTTCTTAAATTTGCGCGTAGCGTCCCGGATGTGGGGACTCATTTCGCCAAGACTTGCGATTTTGCGCTTCTGAATTTGAATCCGGATCCGCAATACCAGGTCGTCCCTACCTCCGTGAACTCCGCCGACGCAGATTTCGGGGTGGCCTTTACGGACGAGGGTATCGTTTTTTCCTCTTTTCGAATGAGTATGAACCGCTCGCCGGCAGATTGGTCCGGAAAAGCGGAGGATCATCTTTATCTGAGCCGCGTCAATCCTTCGGGAAGCCTTGAGCCTCCCGCTCTTTTGCGGCCCAACGAACCCGATGCCCACAACAACGGTCCGGTCGCTTTTGCCCCGAACATGCAGGCGATAGCCTACACCCGGAATAACTTTGTGAACGGGACCCGCCACATACCTTCGGCCGGTATGAAACTGGATCTGTTCCTTTCTCAACTGGATGATAAAGCAACCTGGAAAAACGAGTTTGCTTTTCCCTTCAACGGCACCCAATACTCCACCGGTTTTCCCGCCTTTTCACCGGATGGGCGAACGCTCTATTTCGCTTCAGACCGGCCGGGCGGTAAAGGTGGTTTCGACATTTGGGAGACGGTCTGGAACGGAAGTTCGTTCAATCCCCCCAAGCCCTTGTCCGCTATCAATACCCCGGGCAACGAAATCGCCCCCTTCACCGACGGCACCTATCTGTACTTTTCCAGTGATTACCACGAGGGATTCGGGGGGTACGATGTATTTCAGGCCTCCAATACGGGCGGTGGTTGGGGAAGCCCCAAGAATTTGTTGATGCCCGTGAATTCTCCCTACGATGATTACGGGTATGTCTATAGCCTGGAAGATCATGTGGGGCTTTTTACATCCAATCGGCCGGGCGGGGCCGGTATGGAAGACATCTACGCCGTATTTTCCTCCAACACCGGCATGAGGCTGCAGGTCGTGAATGGCGCCAACGGGCAGCCCATTCCGGGAGCCACCCTGGATTTCCGGAGCTGCAATCAGGGCACCTATACTACCAATCCCAGCGGGCAGTTTGTTTTGCGCTCGCAGTCGAATATGAATTGCGAGGTAGAGGCCCGGGCGCCCGGGTTCCTGTCACAACGGGCAGCCCTTTCTTCACTGTCCGGCGGCGGGATCAACCAGCCTTCCACGATCTATCTGATCCGAAGCGGTGAAATGGCGGAGGGTAAGGTAACGGATGTCTATACACAGGCCCCGCTGCCCGGGGTCCTGGTGGAGATCACCAATCTGCAAACCCAAAGCAAGATGACCGCCCTGACGGATCAGCTGGGGATTTATCGCGCGGCTCTGCAGCCGAACGGCCAATACAACCTTCAGATGAGCCGCACAGGCTATCAGGATGTGAGCCGACAGATACAGGTGGGTTCGCGTCTGGACCCCGGCTTACTGGGCACGGTGGGTATGCTGGGCGCCACGAATACGGGAGCTCAGGCGCGGAATACCTCCAGCGGAACCTTTACTGCGGACTATGACCAGACCGAATCCAAGGCCGATGGATTCGCTATCCAGGTGGCCGCATTGCGAAGCTCCAATACCGACAAGTTCAAGAATCTGGAGCGTTTGGGAACGGTGTATACGGTCCAGGAGGGTAATTTGTACAAGGTCCGCGTGGGTGTTTTTGCAACTCGAGCGGAAGCGGAGCGGGTGCTGCAGGAAGTCAAGAAACTCGGCTATTCCCGCGCTTACATCGTCAGCGAGACCTCAACGCCATCGCCCCAGCCACCGAGTTCGGCCCAAACCCGCTCAAGCAGCAATACGGGCGCCTTTGGCCTTCCAGCTACGACTGAGCCGGCAACGACGCCTCCTCCCGCCACCTACAACCAAAATAGCCAATCGGGCGAGCCCGGTCGATACCACATTCAGTTGGCAGCGTACAACAACGCGCTCAACTTTGATCCCAAAGGATTAGAAAGTCTGGGTCGTATCACCCAGTTTGAGCGCCGAGGATACACCATTTTCTTCATCAGCTCTTTCAACGACCTGAACGATGCGCGAAATGCCTTGCGGAGGGCGCAGGATGTCGGTTTTCAGACGGCCTATATTGTAGAATACCTGGGCGACAAAGAATTTCGACGCGTTTATTGACCCTCGATAAGCTGACAAAAAAAGCCCTTCCCGGATCTTCGGGGAGGGCTTTTGTCTTTTAGCTCCGATTTTGAGGCTTACAGGACGGTTTCCACCGGTTGGAAATCAAGGTTGAAAGCCTCCGCTACCCCTTGGTATACGACCTTGCCGTGGACTACGTTGAGCCCTTTCCGGAGAGGCTGGTTTTCCCGACTAGCCTTCTTCCATCCCTTATCGGCCAGCTGGATGGCATAGGGCAGGGTGGCGTTGGTCAGGGCAATGGTAGAGGTATAGGGAACTGCACCCGGCATATTGGCCACACAATAGTGGACCACATCGTCGATGATGAAGGTGGGATCTTCGTGGGTGGTCGGTTTGCAGGTTTCGATGCAGCCGCCCTGATCTACGGCTACGTCGACCAGCACGGTACCTGGCCTCATGGCCTTGAGCATATCCCGGGTGATGAGGTTGGGTGCTTTGGCCCCGGGGATCAGAACGGCTCCCACGATCAGGTCGGCTGTTTTGATGAGGCCCCGGATGTTGAGTTCGTTGGAAAACAGGGTGGTGACGTTGGCCGGCATCACATCTGCCAGATAGCGGAGACGCCCCAGGTTGATGTCCAGGATGGTCACGCGAGCGCCCAGGCCGGAAGCCATTTTGGCGGCTTGCGTGCCCACTACGCCGCCACCCAGGATCAGAACGTGGCCGGGTTCGACTCCGGGGACGCCGCCCAGCAGGACCCCCCGGCCTTTTACCGGTTTTTCGAGATACTTGGCGCCTTCCTGCACGGCCATCCGACCGGCCACTTCCGACATGGGCACCAACAGCGGCAGGCTTCGGTCATCCAACTCCACGGTCTCGTAAGCCAGGCAAACGGCCTGACTGTCGATCATGGCCCGGGTCAGCGGTTCGTGGGAGGCAAAGTGGAAGTAAGTGAACAGCAGTTGGT
>CAZXIX010000076.1:0-21626 GCA_964640855.1 uncultured Saprospiraceae bacterium | reverse complement strand
TCTTTTTACTCATAAGTGTCTAAGTTAGTAGACACACTTTAATGAACAGTCTCTTGGACTGAGCCTACAGGAATATTAGGTCTGTACTTAGCTAGTCGACTGTCTTTCCTTTCCTGAAATGAAACAGAGACTACATTCTATATTTCCCGGGCTTTGATGGCCGCATTCAATCTTTTTTTCATATCACCGATCGCGGCTTCCCGCTTTTCCTCGTCGTTCAGAAATTGTTTGTGATCGGCTTCCAGGGCCACGAAAATGGGTTCGTAAAACTTTATGGCGGCTTTGGGATCTCCTGCGGCTATCTGCTCCCGATAGTCATCCAGTTCAAGGCTGCGTTCCCAGAGCAGATCATAGGCTTTCTGATAGCGTTCGGCATTGATCCGGTCCAGGTGGACTCGAGACCGTTCTTTGGCCAGGGCAGCGGTAGCCGTTGCAATGACACCCAAACCTGCAATGACCGAGTAATAGGGTTTACCGGTGATTGCCACCAGAATACTGGCCATGCCGGTGAGGATGGAGGAAAGCATCAGGGCTATGGATGAAACTTTGGCGGCTCGATCGGCGGCTTCCTTATGTTGTTTCCCCCGCTCCAGGAAATAGTCCAGCTGATTGTCGAGCAGATACCTCCGCGTGTATTCAAAAGCAAGTAACTGGTCTTTTGGATCGGGCTCCGCTTCTTCCAGTACGGTTTTGAAGTAGGCCATTCGTTTGGCTTCGGCCGAGGCGCGCTGACTCGCCCATTGTCGGGAAAGTTTTTTTCCGGTGATCTGACTGATCCACATGGTAGCCAGTGCACTGGATACCATACCCAGAATGGATAGCGCCCAAATGAAGGTGGTCAGCCTGCTCTCCGGTAGGTAATCACTGGCGAGAGAACTCAATCCCGAGCCCACCAGCAACAAGGCCCCTAAGGTAGCCGTCAGGAATATGGACCAGTTGGCGTTGGAAAAGATCCGCTTGAACTTGTTGCGCGATTCAATGGCCTTGCGGTTGAGGTCCTCGTAGCGCTGGGCATAGGCCAGGGTATTACTTCTTTCGAGCAAAAGAGCTAGTTGGGGCGCCGATTGGGCGTATTGCTGTCGGTGAACCGTAGGCTCGATCTTCCAATCCCGGTCCGGATCGCTTTTTCCGAAAACATCCCGGGTCTCCTTAATCAGTGGCGTACTCATTTAACAGGAATTAGGTGTAGGGCAGAAGCTGCCGGAATCTATTAAAAGTATAGAAAAATAGCTGTTTCCGACCTCGGCGGGTCGAATTTCATTTGTAAGAGGGAGGGAAAAAAGCCTCAATATTCCGGTTGCGAGCCTTTGTCAAGCTGAAACGGACTTGCGGGCAAGCCGCTTCGAGAATACAGGTTGGCGGTTGCCGGATTGTCGGCCCATGCATAGCGGACAGATACCGGGTTTTTTACCTTTTCTTGCCAGACGACCACCTGGTCTTTTCTCCGGATCTCCGCTTGCGCCCGGATAAATCTCTTGCCGTCGGGCGAGATCTCAAAATATCTCAAGGGTTCGTTTTCCCGGCTGACCAGCCCGTTGCCTACATCCTGAAATTGGATGACGACTTCTTCGGAATGGAATGTCGCCTTTTTCGGTCTGGGACTGGAAGCCGACAGACCGGATTCTCCATAGGCCTTTTTTCGTGCCAGCAAAGCCAATCTTTTTCCGACATCCTCTTTGTTCAGAGGATGGATGTCATTCCACTCCCCCAGATCGATGGCCACAGCCATTCCGGTATGGGGGAGGGAGAGGGTATTCAATTGAGCCTGTCGCAATGCGGCCCAATCGCTTTCCGCGGGTTCGGGCGTTTCTTCCATGAAGTTGGCCAATTGCACAAAAAGGAAGGGGAAGTCTCCTTGGTTCCATCTTGCTCTCCAGTCGGCGATCAAGGCGGGAAAAATCCGGTTGTAGGCTCCGGGATTTCGGGTATTGGATTCTCCCTGGTACCACAATACGCCTTTAATCCTCGAGTTCAGAAGGGGGGCGATCATAGCATGGAACAAGCCGCCGGGTTTCCAACGGATAAAAGTCTGGCCGGGCAGGGGAGGCATTTTCGCTCCCAGTTTGAATTTCCATGGACCTGCCAGCGACAAGGTGTCCTCACCGACAGCCAGGAAGTAGGGTTTGTCCGGGAAAAAGCCGCCTCTGCCGGAATGATTGATCACCCGGATGGCCAGGGTGTTTTCTCCGGGCTGTAGCAGGGAAGCATCCACCCGGTATTTTCGGGGGGGATACTGATAGGAAACCGTGCCGACGAAGGTGCCATTCACGTAAACGGAGTCCTGGTCAACCACCCGGCCCAGCCACAGGCTGACTTCCTGCCCGGCCCGATTTTCAGGAAGTTTGATCTGTTTTCTGAACCATACCGATCCGTTTACCGGCCCCAGCTCGGTACGGGCCCAGTAACCCGGAATTTCCATGATGGACCAATCCGCATCTTCCAGTTCCCGGGCTTGCCAGTCGGCGGCTAAGCCGGGGTCTTTCTCATTTAATTCCCGATACCAGCTTCGGCTTCGCTCGGCATCTTCTTTTTGAATTTTCCGGATCAGATCCTCGTCTTTGAACCTTTGCATTTCAGCAAAGGCTTCGGTAAAAGACCGGAGGGCTTCCTCGCTCATCCAGGCCTCGGCAGGAGATCCGCCCAGGGCAGCATTGATAAGACCGATCGGGATGTCATAGCGGGCGTAAATCTCGCGAGCGAAAAAGAATCCCACCGCTGAAAAGTCGGGTATATTCCTGGCTGTGGCCGGTTTCCAAACCCCCGACTCGAAATCTTCCCGCTCACGCTCGAAATCATATTGATCCGGAACGAGGAATTGCCGTATCCGCGGATTGGGTAGGTCGGGAAAGATCCTGCGGTAATGGTCTTTTACCCGGGCCATGGAAAGCTCCATATTGGATTGACCGGAGCAGACCCAAACATCTCCGAAGAGGATGTCCCGGATGAGGATCTTGTTTTTGCCGGATAACAGCATTTCGAAAGGGCCTCCGGCCTCCTGGGCCGGAAGGGCAATTTCCCAGTTTCCCTCTGTATCCGATTCGGTGGTATACGTTTTTCCTTTGAAGGTCAATTCGATTTCCTCACCTCCGGAAGCCCAACCCCAGATTTTCACTTCCACGTCTCGCTGGAGTACCATACTGTCGCCGATCAGCCTGGGCAAACGGATCTGGGCCCAGGCGAGGTCCCATGGGCTCGAAAAAAGGATCAGCAAGCCGCAGGCAATATATCGCATGTCTCTTTTTTCAACTTAATCGACGATGAAATCATGGGCTCGAAAGGGGCTAACTGAAGTAGATCATCACGAAGGCTACGATGGCCAGTACAAAAACCGTAGCCAGGACATCCCAGGTCGTATAGCTTTGGCGATTGGCAATGCGCTGTTCCCGGGTCAGGGTAGCGAAAGTGAGCCCTTGCAGCTTTTCTTCCGGGGGCCGGCTCGTAGCCAGGCTTACGATGATCGTCAGGGCGATGCAATACAGGAAGAAATAGGAAGAAAATTGCAAAAAGTTCATGGCAGCAAATCCACCGAGTATGGAGTCGGGCGGGAAGCTGCCCTGAAAGATTTCCAGGGTAAGTTTTATGCCTGCTATCGCCAGGCCGGAAAAGAGGGTAGCCAGTGCCCCGAGGTTATTCACCCGGCTGAAAAAGATTCCCAGCAAGAAGACGGCCGTGATGGGCGGAGCGATGTAGGATTGCACGTTTTGCAGGTAGTTGTACATGGTGCCGTCGGCCAGCCTTTCAATGACCGGTATCCAGAGAATACCCAGGATTACGACAACGGCGGTGGCGATCCGCCCCACCCGTACGAGATTCTTTTCCGGAGCATCCGGGCGGATCTTTTTGTAGATATCGACGGTAAACAAGGTAGAGCAGCTGTTGAATACGGAGGCCAGGGACGACATCAAGGCAGCCATCAGGCCAGCGGCAACTAATCCGCGCAAACCCGCCGGAAGTACGTGCAGCATCAGGGCAGGAAAGGCTTCGTCCGGTCGATCCCAGCTCAGTTTACCTTGCATTTTGAGGACCAGGGCGATCACTCCGGGAATGAGAAACAGGAAGACCGGCATGAGTTTTAAAAAAGCGCCGAATATGGCCCCCCGGCGCCCTTCGGTGATGTTCCGCGCCGTCAAAGCGCGTTGGACGATCACCTGATCCGTACACCAATACCAAACACCGACCACAGTGGATGCCAATAGCAACCAGTGCCAGGGATATTCCGGATCGTTGGCCGAACGCCACATATCCATGTACCCGGGGCGAACGTTAGCCACCACCTCTCCCCATCCCCCAACCGCATTCAGACCGAGGAGGGTCAAGGTAGCCGCGCCGAGTACCAGGATGATGGCCTGCAGGGTTTCCGTGTACACTACGGCCCGCATTCCCCCGAGTACCGTGTACAGGCCGGTGAGCAACACAGTCGCCAGAGCGCCTGTAAAAAAGGGAATGTCCAGCAGGGTTGAGATCACGATCCCTCCGGCATACAGGGTGACGGAGACTTTGGTCAGCACATAGGCTGCCAGACTGAACAGGGACAGGAACCAGCGCGCTCGGGGACCATAGCGTTTTTCCAGGAATTCGGGCATGGTAAAGACCCCACTGCGCACGTAAAAGGGCAGGAATACCCAACCCATGAGGATGACCACCCAGGCGTGAAGCTCATAGATCAAAAGGGGAAACCGATCGCCGGCGCCGGAACCGGCCAGTCCGACCACGTGTTCCGATCCGATATTGGAAGCGAAAATCGAAGCGCCTACTACAAACCAGCCCACATTCCGTCCGGCCAGAAAGTAATCCTCGGCGTTCTCTTGCTTCTGTAAAATGACCCAAATAGCTATGCCGGCGAGTATCAGGAAGTAACCGCCGATTACAATCCAATCGAATAGTTCCACGCTTTTGTGTTTAAGTTGGTTGTACGAAAGATCGATGGGCCCGGTGGTCTTACTTACCGGGCTCCATGGATTCCATCCTAGATGTGATGGTTGAGTATGTTTTCAAACAATTCCTGCCTGCCGCTGATCTGTTTGGGTTCTCCGCCTTCCTGAGCCAATCGGGCCAGATCGGCCAAGCTGAGGTTTCCTTCCTCAAAATCTTTGCCTGCCCCCTGGTCGAAAGAGGCGTATCGCTCCTTTCGCATTTTTTGAAAAGGCGATTTTTCGAGGATGTCATAGGCGACAAGCAGGGCACGCGCAAAAGTGTCCATGCCGCCGATGTGGGCATAAAAAAGGTCTTCCAGGTCGGTGGAATTGCGGCGGAGCTTGGCGTCGAAGTTGATGCCTCCTCCCTGAAATCCTCCGCTGCGCAAGATGACCAGCATTGCCTCGGTCACCTCATACAGATTAACGGGGAACTGATCCGTATCCCAGCCGTTTTGGTAATCGCCCCGATTGGCATCGATGCTGCCGAGCATGCCCGCATCGGCAGCCACTTGTAGTTCGTGTTCGAACGTATGTTGAGCCAGTGTAGCGTGGTTGACTTCCACGTTCAACTTGAAATCCTGGTCGAGGCCATATTCCCGCAGGAATTTGATGGAGGTAGCGGCATCAAAATCGTATTGATGCTTGGTGGGCTCCATGGGTTTGGGTTCGATGAAAAAATTCCCGGTGAATCCCTGGCTTCGGGCGTAGTCTCTGGCCAGGTTCAAAAAGCGGCCCATGTGATCCAGTTCGCGTTTCATGTCGGTATTCAAAAGAGACATGTATCCCTCGCGGCCGCCCCAGAATACGTAGTTGGCTCCCCCGAGCTTGATGGTAGCGTCGAGGGCGTTCTTTACCTGGGCTCCTGCGTGGGCCACCACCTGGAAGTTGGGGTTGGACATGGCGCCGTTCATGTAGCGCGGATTCGAAAAGAGGTTGGCCGTTCCCCACAAAAGCCTGACCCCGGAAGCCTCTTGCTTTTCTTTGGCGTAATCGGTGATCTGGTCCAGCCTTTGGCGACTTTCGGCCAGGGAGTCGGCCTCGGCCACCAGATCGTAATCGTGGAAGCAATAGAAAGGGACGCCCAGTTTGGTGATGAATTCGAAACCGGCGTCCATTCTATCCCGCGCTTCCTGCAGGGGATCCGGAGCTCCGGACCAGGGGAAGACCTTGGTGCCCACCCCAAAAGGATCGTTTCCGGTATTGCAAAAGGTATGCCACCAGCAAACGGCGAAGCGGAAGTGTTCCTTCATGGGTTTGCCGCCTACCATCCGGTTTTCGTCGTACCACCGAAAAGCCAGGGGGTTATCGGTTTGAGGTCCTTCGTAGGGGATCTTGCCAATGCCTTTGAAATACTCCTTCTCACCCAGAGTGAGGTTGATCGAATTCGACATGATTTTTGTTGCTTATGATATCGGTTGATGAATCGTTTTTTCGAGTTCTTTTTTCCAGGCTTCGAAAGCGCGGTGGTATTCGGCCGGGTCTGTGCCGGTGGGTTCGTATGCCTGCACGATTCGATTGCCTTCAGTGGCTTCCCGGAGGGAGCCGTATATCCCATTGGCTACGCCGGCAGCTTTTGCCGCGCCCACGGCCCCGGTGGTGTCCAGCACCTCGATCCGGCTTCCCATCAAATAGGAAATGGTTTCCGAAAAGATGGCTGACTGGAACAGGTTGTCGTTTCCGACCCGGATCACTTGCACGTCGAGCCCCATCTCGTTCAGGGCTTCCATTCCGTAGACAAACGAAAAAGCTACACCCTCCAGGGCGGCTCGAAAGAAATGGGCCCGGTCGTGCCGGTTGAATTGTAGATTGTGGACCTGTGCACCCAGGTCCTGGTTGCCCAGCATGCGTTCGGCCCCGTTGCCGAACGGCAAAATGCGGAGGCCCTCCGAGCCGATGGGTACCGAAGCGGCCAGCTCTTCCATGTCCGGATAGCTCAGCGAATCCCTGGCCATTTGCTGCTTGGCCCAACTGTATTGGATGCCGGCACCGTTGATGCACAACAGGACCCCGATCCGGGGGTGGTCGGGCTTGTGATTGACATGGGCGAAGCTGTTGACCCGCGATAGGGGATCGGAAACGGCCCGATCCACCACCCCGTAAACGACGCCGGAGGTACCTCCTGTGGCGGCCACCTCGCCAGGTTCCAATACATTGAGGGAGAGAGCATTATTGGGTTGGTCGCCGGCCCGGTAGTTGACCGGAGTGCCGGTTTTCAGCCCCGTAGCCCGTGCGGCTTCATCGGTCAAAGTGCCCTGGGAGGAGATGCTTTCCTGCACCGGAGGAATGAAATCCGACGGAATGCCATATTCCTCCAGGACCAATTTGGCGGGCTCGCTTTGAACGAAATCCCAGAGGATCCCTTCCGAAAGTCCGCTGATGGTGGTGAGAATGTCACCCGTCAAACGAGCGGCGATGTAGTCGCCCGGGAGCATGATCTTGTGGATCTTCCCGAAAATCTGCGGTTCGTTATCTTTTACCCATTTCAGTTTGGAGGCGGTGAAGTTGCCGGGGCTGTTGAGAAGGTTTCGAAAGCATACTTCCCGTCCGATGGACTTGGCGGCCTCATCCCCGATGTGGACCGCCCGGCTGTCGCACCAAATAATCGAGGGACGCAGAACCTGGTGATTGGGGTCGACGAGCACCAATCCGTGCATTTGGTAAGCAATGCCAATGCCGCGGATCTCTTCCGGATCGACTCCGGTCTTGGCCAACAACTCCCGGGTGGCAAGGCAAACATTTTCCCACCAGCTTTCCGGATCTTGTTCGGCCCACCCGGGTTGGGGCGCCTGTATGGCCATCTCGGTTTTGGGGGATTGTACAATGGCCCGGGTCTGGCCGGATGAAACCTCAACCAAAGCAGCTTTAATCGAAGAAGACCCAATGTCGTAGCCCAACAGGTACACCAGATGTATTTTTCAAAGGTTAAAAAAGGACGGTCAACCCCTGCGAAACCAGGCCGCCAGACCTATTTTCAAAGAAGAGACCCATTCCAGTACTCCTTACCCTTCTATTTCAAGTCCTTCCGTCTCTAAAAATCAGGGACAGCGGGAAAGAGAATCCGGAACCAGATCTTAGAGCGTTGAAAATAGTATTTCTTGCCGGGGCGGAAATTAAGATAATCCTACCGTTTAAATCCAAATTCCTTGCTTTTTCGACTATATTAACCGCCCTCATACAACAAAAAGGCGATCCACCAACAGACGAATGGACCTGAGTATTAAATCCTTCTTCACCCTTTTCCTCCTTTGCCTTTTTTGGGCCCCCCGATTGTTTTCCGAAGACGGCTACCGCCTATGGCTTAGATACGATCGGATCGAAGATGAAGAGACAAGGAAAGCTTACTCGGTGCATCTGGACAAATACCAAATGGTGGGACAAGGCTCCGTAATGGAGGCGGCGAGGCAAGAATTGCAGACCGGCCTGAGCGGACTTCTTGGTGCCTTGCCTCAGCCAACCGATCTGGACGCGTCGACCGGGATTATGCTGGGAATCCTGGGGTCGTCCTCGGTTCTGGATGACTGGATCCAACCCTCCGAAGCGGAAGCGTTGGAGAAAGAAGGTTATGTGCTGGCTTTTCGGGTTCAGGGGGATAAAAGCCGGGTCCTGATCGCCGGGAAGGATGCCAAAGGAGTGCTTTACGGGGTTTTTGCTCTGCTGAGGCACCTGCAACGTCAGCTCCCCCTCGAAAATCTGAACCAACTCGAGAACCCGGCAGTAAAATTGCGCCTCCTGAATCATTGGGACAACCTGGACCGAACGGTGGAGCGTGGGTATGCCGGTTTTTCCATCTGGAACTGGCATCAGTTGCCTGAATACATAGACCAGCGGTATCGCGACTATGCCCGGGCCAATGCGTCTATCGGAATCAACGGCACCGTAGTCACCAATGTGAATGCCAATGCGCTGATATTCCGGTCGGATTATCTGAAAAAAGCGGCTGCGCTGGCCGATGTGTTCCGTCCCTATGGGATGCGGATCTATCTCACGGCCCGATTCAGTGCTCCCATCGAGCAGGGCGGGCTGGAAACGGCGGATCCGCTGGACCCCGAGGTTCGACAGTGGTGGGTGAATAAAGTTGAGGAGATCTATGCGCTCATTCCCGACTTTGGCGGATTCCTGGTGAAGGCCAATTCGGAAGGCCAGCCGGGGCCGCAGGAATACGGCCGTACCCATGCAGAGGGGGCCAATACGCTGGCCGATGCGCTGGCACCTTTTGGGGGAGTGGTCATGTGGAGGGCCTTCGTGTATAGCGACGAAGAACCGGAGGACCGTGCCAAACAAGCCTATAATGAGTTCGTGCCCCTGGACGGGCAATTCCGGGAAAACGTACTGATCCAGGTCAAGAACGGCCCGATCGACTTTCAACCGCGGGAGCCCATTCATCCGCTGTTCGGGGCTCTACCCCAAACACCCGTCATGATGGAGTTTCAGATCACCAAGGAATACCTGGGACAGGGAACTCATTTGGTTGGTTTGGCCAAGTTGTACGAAGAGGTCCTGCAAACGGATACCTATGCCGAAGGATCCGGTTCGACGGTTGCCCGGGTCGTCAGCGGGGAGGTACACGGGCAAAAGTTGACCGGCATGGCCGGCGTTTCCAATATCGGTACGGCCCGCAACTGGACCGGGCATTTATTCGGTCAGGCAGACTGGTATGCTTTCGGCCGATTGGCCTGGGACCCCGATCTTGCCGCAGAGCTGATCTTTCAGGAGTGGACGGAATTGACCTTTGGCCTGGACCCGAAGGTGGTATCCGTTATTTCCGGAATATTGACAAACTCTTATGAAACCTGTGTTCGCTACATGACACCCCTTGGCTTGCACCACATTATGGCGGCAGGCCACCATTATGGGCCGGGCCCGTGGGTAGGCCAGATGCCCCGAAAGGATTGGACGTCAGTATATTATCATCGGGCTGACAGCCTGGGGATTGGTTTCGATCGTACCGAAAGCGGAAGCGATGCCCTTTCTCAATATGCCCCGGCCTTTCAGAAAAAATTTACCGATAGGCAGACCTGTCCGCCTGAATTTTTGCTTTGGTACCATCATGTACCCTGGGATTTCCGGTTGGCCAGTGGCAATACTCTTTGGGAAGAACTCTGCCTGGAATATTACCGGGGAGCCGATGAGGTCAGTAAAATGAAAACGCAGTGGCAAAGCATCCGGGGGGCTATTGACGAAGAACGCTTCGACCCCGTGCTCATGCATCTGGCCATTCAGGAAAAGGAAGCGGCCTGGTGGCGCGACGCCTGTGTCTTGTATTTACAGCAGTTTTCGCAAAGGGAGATTCCGCAGGGCCTTTCCCGACCGGAAAAAGACCTGGAATACTTTCAATCCCTTACCTTTCCCTATGCGCCGGGCATTCGGCCCCGCTGGTGATGGAAAGACAGGTATGTAAGGCCAGGTTTTCCAGGGGAAAGAGGTTTCTGAAGACAGGAATCGGTTTCTTGCTCTCACCGATGGGTTACTTGCGGCAGGACGATCGGTTGGCTCAACGAAACCCAAAGCCAGGATGCCTGCTCTCCAGGCGGAACCAGGCGCATCCAAAAATACCCTGATATGTTCGTAAACCGATATTAACTCAATCTATGTCTAAACCCAAAGTAGCTCTCGTCACCGGAGGATCTTCCGGAATCGGTTTTGGCATTGCCCGGCGGTTCCTTGCGGAGGGTTATTCTACCATCATTACCGGCAGGAATGAAAATAAACTGCAGGCATCATCCCAGGAGCTTGGAGCAGGGTGCTTTCCCATCCGGTTTGACCTGGCTCAGCTGGATGACATTCCGGATTTTGTTCGGGATGTGGTCCGGGAGCATGCCCGGATCGACGTTTTGGTGAATAATGCCGGCGTCAACGCTAAGAAATCCATGCTCGAGGTAACCAATGAAGAGTTCGAGCATATTGTCCGGGTCAACCAAACGGCTCTATTCGCTTTGACTCGCGAAGTCGCCAAGGTAATGATGAAACAGAAGTCTAAAGGAAACATTCTTCACATCAGTTCCATGGCGGCTCATTATGGCCTGCCAGGTGTGGTTTCCTATGCGGGATCTAAAACGGCGGTGGAGGGAATGACCAGGGTCATGGCAGTAGAACTTTCGCCTCACGGGATCCGAGTGAACTGCATTGCTCCAGGATTTATCGAGACTCCCATGTCTGCGAAGGCATTGAACAATGATCCCGAACGCAAAAACCGGGTATTGACCCGAACCCCCATGGGTGTATTGGGCAAACCCGTCCATGTGGCGGATGCTGTTTTTTTTCTGGCCTCGGATCAGGCCGCCTTTATCACCGGCGAAGTCCTGAAGGTCGATGGAGGCAATTCGATAGGTTTTTAGTATGAGAAAAGGTGAAGTTCATCTGGAACCCATGATGAGGTGGTTCGGTCCTTCCGATCCGGTCCCGTTGAGCGCTCTGGTGCAAGCGGGCTGCAGCGGGGTGGTGACGGCAATGCACGAATTTCCGCCGGGCGAGGTGTGGCTTCCGGAGGCGATCCGGGTGAGAAAGCAGCAAGTTGAAGCCGCTGGTTTATCCTGGACCGTGGTCGAGAGCCTTCCCGTGCATGAGGAGATCAAAACCGGCAGCGGATCGGCAGATCGCTATATCGAAAACTACCGTCAAAACCTCAGGAACCTGGCCCGGGTCGGCATACGCGTGGTGACCTACAACTTCATGCCGGTACTCGACTGGCTGCGGACGGATGTGGCTTATCCCTTGCCCACGGGAGCCGAGACCCTGCGCTTTCAGCGCCTGGCTTATGTTGCTTTTGATCTCTTTCTCCTAAAGCGGCCCGACGCCGAAAAGGATTATTCGGAGGCCGAGCAGAAAGCGGCATCCGTTTTTCTGGAAGCCCTTTCTCCCCTGGAGCGGGAGGCCCTTTTTCAAAGCTTGCTGATGGCCCTACCGGGTAGCAATGAGTCTTTTACACCGAAGGAAATACTGGATTGCCTAAGCCCTTATGCCTGTATCGACCGGGAACAACTGAAGGAAAATCTGTATCATTTTTTGAATGAGGTGGCTCCTGTAGCGGAGGCGGAAGGCATCCGGCTTGCCATCCATCCGGATGATCCCCCTTACCCGGTCCTCGGCTTGCCCCGGATCATGAGCACCGCCGAAGATGTGAAAGATCTCTTCGAAGCGGTTCCGAATCCGGCCAACGGCCTCTGTTTTTGCAGCGGCTCTTTTGGCGCCCGCCCGGACAACGACCTGATTGGGATGGTGAAAGACTGGGGGTCGCGCATCTATTTTCTCCACCTCCGCAATACAAAACGCAACGAACAAGGTGATTTTATGGAAGCACCCCATCTGGCCGGGGATACCGATATGGTTGGCATGATGGTGGAATTGGTGCGCCTCATGAGGCGAGAGAGGAGAAGCATCCCCATGCGACCCGATCACGGATTCAAAATGCTGGACGACCTGCAAAAAGAAACTTACCCCGGCTACTCGGCCATAGGCCGACTGAAGGGACTGGCGGAGTTGACGGGCCTGGAGATGGGAGTGGATTATTTACTGAACCCACCCTCTCAAAGCCATTGAATGGTTATTCCTTTTGATAAACGTAATCAAGATATCCGACGTCAGATCTGCCACTTGGCATTCTTTCGAAATGCCAGCTTTCTGAATCGGGAATTGGAACGGAAATACGGGCAGCTTAGGGAGGCTGAAATCCCTGATCCGTTAATGTTTCTTTGCTAAATCATTCTTCCAAACTTATAACTACAGGATCTATGAAAAAAGTCATGTTGCAAACCCTCTGCCTTCTTCTGGGGATCGCTTTTTATGCTCAGGGGCAAGAAGCCGAGTTTCCCTTCCAAAATCCGGAGCTATCCACCAGTGACCGGGTTGACGACCTGATTTCCCGTCTGACCCTCGAAGAAAAGGTGGGCCAGCTCATGTACGGCGCTCCGGCAGTCGAACGACTGGGTGTACCGGCCTACAATTGGTGGAACGAGTGCCTGCATGGGGTAGCCCGTAATGGGCGGGCGACGGTTTTCCCGCAGGCGATCGGGCTGGCGGCCACTTTCGATACCGATCTGATCTACCGGGTGGGGCGCGCCATTTCGATGGAGGCTCGGGCTAAGTTCAATACAGCAGCGGCGCGCGATCAACGCGGGCAATACCAGGGCCTGACTTTCTGGTCGCCCAATGTGAATCTGTTCCGCGATCCGCGCTGGGGGCGGGGACAGGAAACCTACGGCGAGGACCCTTTCCTGATCTCCCGGATCGGTGTCGCT
Source organism: uncultured Saprospiraceae bacterium (assembly GCA_964640855.1). Lineage (GTDB taxonomy): Bacteria > Bacteroidota > Bacteroidia > Chitinophagales > Saprospiraceae > JAJDFU01. The sequence goes on along the minus strand of CAZXIX010000076.1, from coordinate 8,476 downwards.
TTTGTAAAAGGGCTCCAGGGAGATCACCCTCGCTACTTGCAGGCTGCGGGTATGGCCAAGCACTATGCGGTGCATAGCGGGCCGGAAAAACTGCGCCACGAATTCAATGCGATCGCCAGTCTGAAGGATATGTGGGAAACCTATCTGCCGGCTTTCGAGGCACTCGTCACAGAGGCCAATGTGGAAGGGGTCATGGGCGCCTACAACCGGACCAACGGTGACCCCTGCTGCGCGCATCCCTACCTGATGCTGGAGGTGTTGCGTGAAAAATGGGGATTCAAAGGCTATTATGTTTCAGACTGCTGGGCCATTGTGGATTTTTACCAGGGCCACAACGTAGCCGAAGGGCCGGCTGAAGCCGCCGCCATGGCCCTGAATGCCGGCACCAATCTGAATTGCGGCAGCACCTACCCGGAGTTGGTCAATTCGGTCAAGCAGGGGCTGACTACCGAAGATGTGATCGACCGGAACCTCAGGCAGCTCCTGCCGACCCGATTCAAGCTCGGTCTCTTCGATCCACCTGGCCTGGTGCCCTTCGACACGATCAGTACCGACTGGATCCGCAAGAAAGAGCATGTGGATCTCAGCCTGGAAGCGGCCGAGAAATCCATTGTGCTGTTGAAAAACGAAAACAATACGCTACCCCTCGATCCGAACGTGAACAGTATTTTTGTGACCGGTCCGATAGCTACGCATGTGCAGGCCTTGCTGGCCAATTACTATGGCGTGAGTGAGGATTTGAAAACCATTCTGGAGGGTGTGGTTGCGAATGCGGCTCCCCATACTTCGGTCCAGTACCGGCAGGGCGCCTTGCTCGACGAGCCCAACCGGAACCCTATCGACTGGTTCTCCGGGGTGGCAGCCGAGACGGAGGTGACCATCGCCTGCGTGGGCTTGTCGCAGATCCTCGAAGGCGAGGAAGGGGAGTCGATCCTGTCCCGGCACTTTGGCGACCGGGAGGAGGTCAGATTACCCCAAAGTCAGATCGATTACGTAAAAAAAATGCGTGAAAATGCAGAAACCCTGGTCGTCGTGATGACGGGAGGGAGCGCCATTGCCTGTCCGGAGATCTACGAAATGGCGGACGCCCTGATCTTTGTCTGGTATCCCGGCGAGCAGGGCGGTCTGGCTGTGGGCAATACCCTTTTCGGGAAAAACGTGCCTTCCGGAAAATTACCGGTCACCTTCCCGAAGTCTCTGGAAGACCTGCCGGCCTATGACAATTACGACATGACCAACCGCACCTATCGCTACATGGAGAACGAGCCGCTTTTCCCCTTTGGATTCGGATTGAGCTATACGCAATTTGATTACAGCGGGTTGAGCCTGTCCAGCGAATCCATCAACGCCGGCGACGGTGTTACGGCCCGGGTAAGCGTAACCAACAAAGGGGATATGGCTGCCGAAGAAGTGGTGCAACTATACGTCACAGATGAGGAGGCCTCCGTTCCGGTACCGAAATATGCCTTGAAGGCCTTCCAGCGTGTGGCCCTGGAGCCGGGCGAATCCAAAGAGGTCGAGTTTGAAGTTAAACCTGCAGACTTGGAGATCGTGGATTTTGCCGGGAAGCGGGTATTGGAGCCGGGTGCCTTTACAATTTCGGTAGGAGGTTCGGTACCCTCCCAACGGAGCCTGGACCTCGGGGCGCCCCGGTATCTGCAAGCGGAATTGGTGGTGAAGTAATGGGGTGACTCAAAGCCTCGCAACCCTAAGATGCCGGATATCAGAAACCAGGCAGGAACGAACCCGTGTATCCCGGAGGAATGTCCTGTTTGCTGACTTCTGATGTCGGGCCTCTTTTTGGATGGACCATCCTGGACTTTTTCCGGACCAAAAGCCAAGACTTGGTAATGGCCGGCCGGCCATAAGTTTGAGCGGGACCAAGACGGACCATCCTCTTTTGCGGTTCTGGGTGGTTTGATTCCCTTAAATAAAAAATGGCGATAACGTATTATAAATCAGTTTTTTTGAATTATTTTTCCTGTGTGAGCATCCACATTCTTCAAAGTCCGCAAGGTTTTTTGCTGAAACATCTGTTTTAACCTATCCACTCATGACCTCGACCTTGATACGCAAGTATCTCATGGCTCTGACGGGGCTTTTCCTTTGTTTGTTTTTGGTTATTCACCTGGCCGGAAACCTCCAGCTGTTGTTGCCTCCGGAGAGAGCTTCTGCCCAATTCAATCTTTATTCCCGTATTTTATCCGGGAACATCCTTATCAAGGTAATATCCTGGGTGCTATTCGCTTCCATCATTGCCCATAGCGTTTACGCACTGCTGATTACCCTTCAGAATCGAAAGGCGGCCGGCTCCCGCTATGCCTACGATAAGCGCCAGGCAGCCAGCAACTGGGCTTCCCGTAACATGGGCTTCCTCGGGACTGTGCTGTTTGTCTTTCTGGTTATCCATTTGGGCGACTTTTGGTTTGAGTACTCCTTTACGGAGGTTCCCAAGGATGCCAACGGGAATAAAGATCTGTTTTCCATAGTCGTCCGTTCCTACGGTCAACCCTGGTATATTGCTTTAAATCTATTGGCCTTCCTGGCTTTGGGTTTTCATCTGTACCATGGCTTCCAAAGCGCATTTAAAACGCTAGGGGCTTTCCCAACAAGGCTCTCACGTATTCTTTACTATGCCGGGGTGGGTTTTACCATCATCATGACCCTCGGCTTCAGTATTATTCCCCTATTCGTTTACTTTCAATACCACTATTGATGCAAAATCCAAAAACAGAAGGCATACTCGATGCCAAGATCCCGGTCGGGCCCCTGAGCGAAAAGTGGAGCCGGTACAAAGCCACCTGCCGGCTGGTGAGTTTCAACAACAAAAAGAAACTGGACATCATCGTGGTAGGCACCGGCCTGGCCGGGAGTGCAGCCGCAGCCTCCTTTGCCGAGGGGGGCTACAATGTCAAATCATTCTGTTTTCAGGATTCGGCTCGCCGGGCCCATTCGGTAGCGGCCCAGGGCGGGGTAAACGCCGCCAAAAACTACCAAAACGACGGGGATAACGTCTTCCGGATGTTTTACGATACCCTGAAAGGAGGGGATTTCCGGGCCCGGGAAGCCAATGTCTACCGCCTGGCTGAATGCTCTGCTTCCCTGATCGACCAGGCCGTCGCCCAGGGGGTTCCCTTCGCTCGAGAGTACGGAGGCTACCTCTCCAATCGTTCGTTCGGGGGCGTACAGGTCCGCCGAACTTTCTACGCCCGCGGCCAAACGGGCCAGCAGTTGTTGCTGGGGGCCTATTCTTCCCTCATGCGGCAGGTAGATGCCGGGAAAGTCAGCCTGTATACCCGACATGAAATGCTTGATCTGGTCGTAATTGACGGCAAGGCGCGCGGGATCGTCGTACGCCATCTCGATACCGGAAAAATTGAGCGCCACGGGGCACATGCCGTAGTGTTGGCCACCGGCGGATTCGGCAAGATTTTTTACTTGTCCACCCTGGCCATGGGGTGCAACGGATCCGCCATCTGGCGGGCCCACAAAAAAGGAGCGTTCATGGCCTGCCCGAGCTGGACGCAGATCCACCCCACCAGTCTGCCCCAATCCGGGGAGCACCAGTCCAAGCTCACCCTGATGTCGGAGTCGCTCCGGAACGACGGGCGCATCTGGGTGCCTAAAAAGCAGAATGAAACCCGCCGACCCAACGAAATTCCGGAGGAAGAGCGGGATTATTATCTGGAACGCCGTTATCCGGCCTTCGGCAACCTGGCTCCCCGGGATATCTCGTCGAGGGCGGCCAAGGAACGCATCGATGCCGGCTACGGCGTTGGACCGCTGAAAAACGCCGTCTATCTCGATTTTCGGACGGCCATCGCCGAATACGGTGAGGATAAGATCCGGGAACGCTACGGTAATCTATTTCGGATGTACGAAAAGATCACCGGCGTAAACGCCTATCGGGAACCCATGAAAATCAGCCCGGCCGCTCATTTCTCTATGGGCGGACTCTGGGTAGATTACGAACTGGGCACGACCATACCCGGCTTGTATGCACTGGGCGAATGCAACTTCAGCGACCATGGTGCCAACCGGCTCGGAGCCAACAGCCTGCTCCAAGCCTGTGCTGACGGCTATTTCATCATTCCTTACACCATTGGAAATTATCTGGCCAACGAGATAAGCACGGGTCCGATCTCCACGGACCATCCGGCGTTCGCAGAAGCAGAGGCCGGTGCCCGGGAGATGCTCGACAAACTGGTTGCCATTCAGGGTGGACAGACCACGGAGCAGTTCCACAAAAGACTGGGCCGGATCCTGTGGAATCACTGCAGCGTGTCCCGAAACGAACAGGGACTCCAGAATGCCATCCAGGAAATCCGCGCTTTGAAAGAGGAGTTCTGGAGCGACCTGAAAGTGCCGGGGACGGCAGGAGAGGTCAATTCTGAACTGGAGAAGGCAGGTCGGGTAGCGGATTATTTTGAATTGGGGGAACTGATGTGCCTCGACGCCCTGACGCGAGAGGAATCGTGTGGGGCTCATTTTCGGGAGGAGTACCAGACCGAGGAAGGGGAGGCCCTCCGCAACGATGAAGAATACGCATTCATTTCCTGCTGGTCGTATGAGGGAGAAGGCAAGGAAGCCCAATTGCACCGGGAGCATCTGACCTTTGAGGAGGTAGAGATGGCGACCCGGAATTATAAGTAGATAGTGAAGGGGAGAGGGATAAGGCGGAGAGATTGAGGGGAAAGAAAATAACTTGAAAAATTGAATCCATGAAATTGACGCTGAAGATCTGGCGACAGAAAAATGCCCAGGAAAAAGGTAAGCTGGTCGAGTACAAGCTGGATGGAGTAGAAGAGGATATGTCTTTCCTGGAAATGCTGGATTTCCTGAATGAAAAACTCATCCTGGACGGCGAGATGCCGGTGGAATTTGACCACGATTGCCGGGAAGGTATTTGTGGGATGTGCGGCTTGTTTATCAATGGGCGGGCGCATGGTCCCCTGAACGGCACCTCTACCTGTCAACTGCATATGCGAAGTTTTCGGGATGGGGAAACCATCTATGTGGAACCCTTTCGGGCTAAAGCCTTTCCCGTCTTGCGCGATCTGAAGGTAGATCGCTCTTCTTTTGACCGGATCATCACGGCCGGGGGCTATATATCGACGCCCGTGGGAGATGCCCCGGAGGCCAATGCGATCCCGATCACGCACGATGTGGCAGAATCGGCTTTTGACTCGGCAGCCTGTATCGGTTGCGGGGCTTGTGTAGCGACTTGCAAGAACGGAAGTGCGGCCTTGTTCACTGCGGCCAAGGTGGCCCATTTGGCGAAGCTGCCCCAGGGAAAGGCGGAAGCCCGGCGCCGGGTAAGCCGCATGGTGCAGCAAATGGACCAGGAGGGTTTTGGTCATTGTTCCAATACCCAGGCCTGTGAGGTGGATTGCCCGCAGGAGATCTCTGTGGTCAATATTGACCGAATGAATTGGGAGTACCTGAAGGCTAAGGTGCTGGGGGTGATTTCCTAATGACAAAACTGCCGGTTTTGTCATTAGGTTTGACGTGATGCGGGCCGCAAAGAGACCTTCAACCCTCGAAATTTTTGGATTCGTACTCAAAAAAGCAAGAACATACTTAGGGAATTTGTCCATTTCGGCGCAGAAGGTTGCTTAAATGTCAGCAGTTCTTATATCTTTATTCCGAATTGTATTCATAACTCCAGGACGTTATACGCGCTTTGAAGCAGAGCCTTTTCTCGAGGGCCACGTTGTTAGTTGATTGTCTGCTTCGCTTCAGGCCTGCATAACGGGCTCTGTTCTTATCGATTTGGACCCTTCCCAGTAGGAAACCCATTCCGATTTCCAGGGAATACGATTTCAAGCACCACCTAGCAGGATCACTCGAAGCTTTTTGACATTCCTCTCTTCAGGGAGGACAGATTTTTATTGGTTTTTTTAAACCTCAATGGATGACACCTGGAAACCCAAAGGATCCCAAGCCCTGGGATCTTTTTGCCCAAAAAGCGGATTCGAATCTGTTCGAATATCTGGATCGATTTGAGTCTACGGAAAAAAAACCTCTGGCCCGGCCGGGTCAGGAGGAAGCAGTACCCGAGGAGCCCATTCCCGTGACGGTAAAGTTCCTGGGCTCTCTGGAACCTCTGTTGGAAGTCGGATTTCAGCCGGGCAACCAAACCTTGAACATAGTGAGCGGGGCAATACTTCCTTCCCGGCTTTTGGATCTTTTGTCTTTGCCCAACGTGATCCGGGTGGAGCAACCACGCGAACCCAAACTCAAATTAGATAAAAGCATCCCGGATATTCGGGCTGACCAGGTCTGGACCCGGTCGGGAGACGATTTCAATGGATACACGGGTGAAGGTGTCATCGTCGGTATTATCGATTCCGGTATCGATTATTTGCATCCTACTTTCCGCAAACCGGATGGGAGTTCCCGGATACTCTGTATCTGGGACCAGACTTTGACTGCCGTGGTGGGCAGCAAGGAGCAGACTCCTGCCATGATCGCGGACCCTATTCTGGGGAATGTAGTTATGGGATACGGAGTGGAGTATAAAAAAGGGCCGGATCCGGTCGACCCGGCCATTCCCCATATCGATGGCGCTCTTTCCAATGAAGAGACGGCCCTGGCAGTAGTTCGACATCAGGATGTAGATGGACATGGAACTCATGTGGCGGGTATTGCAGCGGGAAACGGCTCCCAGAACGGCAATTGCCATGGGGCTTATCATTACATCGGGGTAGCTCCCAAAGCGGATTTGATCATTGTCCGGAAAAATGGACTTACAACGGGGGATCCGGCAAGCTCGACACTTCCGGCTACCGCTGATACAACCGTGGATGCCGTTCGCTATATTATGGATCGGGCAGCCGGACGGCCGGTTGTCATTAATATGAGCCTTGGCACGGAAATCGGAGCCCGGGACGGTACCCACAGCAAAGTGGAAATGTACGATCAGATCCTTAGTCATTATACCAGCGGGGTCTCGATTGTGACGGCCGTATCGAACGAAGGAAATAAAAGTCGTCATGCAGAGGGAACAGTCGGCGCCAATGGAACGCCTGCGGGAACCCAACAGATCCAGTTCGATGTCGCAGCCGGGAATACCAATACTTTATTCGTTGATCTCTATTACCCTGGGAGTCATTTGCGAGCAAGGGTGCGGCCTCCTGGAGGCGCCTGGGGCGGATGGATTGCCAATGGGGCCTCTACCCCGGCAGGAGATGTTTCGAACAATGGAGGGCCTGCCCGGATCACCAACACCAACGATAACTTGTGGCTTCGCTTGAGTCCTGCTGCACCGGTCGGCAGTACCAATCTTCCCGGCAGATGGACGCTGGAGATTGATAACACAAGCGGAGTTATTCCTTCCACTCCGTTCAACGTCTGGACGGAAAGTGGGGTTACTTTTCATAATCTGGTCAGTTCGGCTTCTACCTTGTCTGTGGAGGCCAGCGGAGCCAACAATATTACGGTTGGGGCTTACGCAGCGGAAGGAGAGACCGAAGGCGAATTAGCTGCTTTTTCAAGCCGGGGTCCCGCCTTTACCAATGCCTCTGCCGGAATAACGGTTCCTGCAAACGGAACCCTGCAAATCCCATTGACCCTTCGCCCGGCTAGTCCTCTGACCCTTCACCTTCGGATCCTATCCGACGGCAAAGAGCTCGATGTCCGGATTCAGCCTCCGGGCGGCGCCATGTCAGCGACCGTAAACGCAGGCGTACCCCCCGTTGATCTGACCGGGGTCAACAACGGGGGAGACGTTTCCATCATCAACGGGTCGGGGCTGATCATCTTCAGCCTGATCCCTCCGAATGTGCCCGCTCCCGGCAATGTAAATTTGAGCGGTGCCTGGCTGGTGGAATTGGATAATAATTCGAATACAGATGTATTAGCATGGGCAGAAACCGATTCTGCTGATCTTTTCTTCACGATTCCTTTTCGGATTCCGAGTACCCGACCCCATATCACAGCGCCGGGGGTCGCTGTCACTTCCGCTGCCATCCCCTTTTATCGAGCGGATCAGTGTTGTTGTGATTGTTGCAAGAATTTCTACCGGGATGAGAGAGGTACCAGCATGGCAGCACCCCATGTCACCGGCGCCGTTGCCCTCCTTCTGCAAAAAGACCCGGACTTGCCCTTTTACCGGATCCGCCACTACCTAAGAGCAACAGCCCGCCTGGTGAGCGGAGAGGTGTTGCCCAACAACGACTGGGGTTGGGGCAAACTGGATATTAAGGCAGCCATCGATGCGGTGCCTGCAGCGGCTCCCCTTCCTGCTCCTGCCGCTCCCGAAGCCGCACCTGCCGCCCAACCGGCCCTGATAGCCGCAACCGAGGCTCATTTCCGTTCGGTTCAGGATCGCTTCTTGAGCACGGATCTGGGCCGCGAATTACATGCGGCTTTTCAAAAGCATTTTGAGGAGGTCCGAAGCCTGATCAATACCAACAAACGAATGGCCGTGATCTGGCTTCGCAACCAGGGGCCCAAGCTCATCGACCTGGCTACG
>CAZXIX010000075.1:0-21713 GCA_964640855.1 uncultured Saprospiraceae bacterium | reverse complement strand
CCTCCTTTAATCAAACCAGACACACTTAATTGAACTATCCCCAGGTCCAGTCCGTTTTTGTGAGCAACTCCACAATACCCACTCAACCACTTAACCACCTAACCGCTTTATCCTCCCTGCGCCCTTTCATTCCCTAAAGGGAAAGCCTGCCCGCAAGCATTACCGCATTACCGCATTAAAACATTACAGCATTATACCCCTGCTTGTCAGCATCTCCGCTACGCTCCGACCCTGACGAAGCGAATCTTAGTTTTTCCAGGAGGCTGATGTTTCCCCCGCTTGTCAGGATCTCCGCTACGCTCCGACCCGATACCCAATAGCCGATACCTACTCAATCACTCCACCCTTCCCTGACCATCCCGGGAAGCCCTACATTTCAATAATACGTTAAGCATTATGGGGCTGCACTTAGAACTGCTTGACAAAAGTGATCTTGGAAATGACTTGCTGCTCCCGGAAAGGCTCATCCAGGCTATTGATCTGGGTGTCATTAAAGACCAGATAAATAAAAGATAAGGGTTGATATTCCCAGCTGAACCGGATGTTCCAACGTCCCTGTTCGTCAAAGCTGTTATACTGATAAAAAGCGGACAACTGGATACGGGGATTCAAGGCAAAACGGGCCCCGGCAGAAACGAGGTGGGTAACCAGGTCCTCGGATTCTTTACCCAGGTCCCGGAGGTTGTTGAATTCATAACCCACACTAACGGCAGCATGTACGGAAGGCGCGTAGCGGAGCCCGGCATTGACGGTCGTTCTTCTTCCGTTGTAAAACCCTCCCCAATTAACACTTCCCCGACCCGATAATTTGGCCGACTGATCCGTATTAAAATTAATCTGCTGCCGGGTGTAGTAATAATTGCCCTGCTCAATGGCAATGCCAAGAGGGGCAAAGTCAAAATTGATGTTTTGCCAGGTGGGGAAAATGGCGTATTGCAGAAAGCTACCGTTGGTAAAGACAAGGTATATCGGGAAAAGGTAAATACTTGCTTGCTGAAACTGGCCTGGGCTGTCAAAATCGTGATAATAGTTGAAGAAAGCACCGGGATCGAAACGCCTGATCCAGGGAATGTTTTTGGGGCGCCAAATATAGTATCCGCCTGGGTTATGCCAAATCACATTTTTCTGAAAGACAAACCCCATGTCGGGATTATACTCGTTGGAGACAAAGTTGGTTAGCCAACCCAGGTAGTATTGGTTGGTGCTATTCCCGGCAAAAAAACGACCTGCCAAGCCCAACGTATCGTTGGAATTGTCCCTGGATCCCGATAGCATATACGATATCGTCCATTCGTCTTTGGGGCGGTTAAATCCATCCAGCGTGAAGGTTGTGTTGTGGCTTTGCTTTACACCCAATTCGGTTGAGGCTTCATCCATACGGTGGGTCATCATGATCCCCACGTTATTTTCCTGCCCGTAGTTGTGTAAATAACGAGCTACGCCAAAACTGGCGGCTGCCGAGTTTTCCGTCTCCGCCTGGTGGATGTATAGAGCGGCAATGGCCCGCTTTTCATTCCGCATCGTATAGCGGGCACCAGCATGGATGGGAGCAGGCTCCGCATTGAAGTTTCCCTGCAAACCGATCCTCCGACTAAAAAAGGGAACAACAGAACGGTTTTTGGCTCCTGCCCAAATGCCGGAATTCTCCAGAAAAAATTGACGCCTTTCCGGGAAAAAGATATTGAAGCGTTCGAGGTTGTTAACAGCCCGGTCCACATCGGCCTGGGCGAAATCGGTATTGATCGTAAGATCCAGGACGGACTCCGGAGTGATGGCCCATTTTACATCTCCTCCTATCTTGGGTTGCTGTTTGACCGTTCGTTCTTCGCCTTCCGTAATGCGATCGTACTGGTACAGTACATAGGGCTCAATACGAATATTTACGCCAGGTTTGGGCAACTCCAGCCCTTCGAGCTTTGCCGCATAAGTCATCCGGTAGGGAGAAAAGGACTGCGGTATGGCGGGGAAAACGGTTTGCTCATAGTCCCTCCGGGCGAGTCGGTTAAAGGTTATCCCCCAACTGATAGAATCGCCTTCTTCAGGTAAATCGTAGCGAAGCGATTTAAAAGGGATAGCGAACTCGGCATAGTAGCCTGTGTCAGTACGCATGGTACGGACCTTCCAGAGGGTATTCCAGTCGTCGTCCGTATTGTTGTCGTTGAAGTTTTGGAGGTCTCTCTGGCTTCCGTAGGGCGTAGTCTGAAAGGAAACACAGTACTGTTTTAGGTTCTGCGGATCGAGTTGAATCCCGAAAATGTCATTTTCTCCCCAGGAAAAATCCCGGCGGAGATCCTGCACTCGAACGCCTTTTTTCCCGAGCGAATCCCGGGCAAAGACCCCGAAGTACAGGTTCTTATCGTCGTACAAAACCTTTACAAAGCTTTTGTGCTTGTATTCCCCCCCTTGCCGGGGCTCCATCCGGAAAAAATCCGTTGTAGGAGGTGCTTTTTTCCAGTCTCCTTCATCGAGTTTGCCATCCGTGGTGATCTTGCCCGTTGTCCGAATAGCTTCAATGGAAAGAGGGTTTTTGGGTGGAGGAAAGTTTTCATTCGATTGGGCCGAAGCCTGAAAACCCACATAGAGCAAATAGGTTAGCAAGCATATGCTGAATAACAATCTCTTGATCGGGTATGTCAATATTGATCCTTTATTGGACAATGTCCTCCTTCGTTGCCAGAAGCTCTTTTTTAATCGCCAGGATGGTATCCAATAGCTGTTGTTGTACAGCCAGCATATCCTCTGGCGACAGGTCCATAGTGGGTCGAGAACCTCCGTGATGGTGATGATGGTGATCTCCGTCTTCGTGATTATGTTCGTGTTCAAAACCAGGTACTTCGATCAGGTTCTCATTCCAATTCTCCAGGCGCGACTGAATCCTGGACACAGATTCATCCTTGGCCGGAATTTTTTCCAATAATTCCCGAGCCTCCTTCGCCGTTTTCAGGGATTGTTGGTGAACTTGAAAGGCTTTTTCCAAAGTCGGGTCCTTTTTGGTAGAGTCTGAACAGCCGTAAACGAAAACAAAGAGAAGACAGATCAGCGAAAGAGGTAGGCTTTGGATGGTCATACAAGTTGCTATTTTAATAATCGTGCTTCCTTGAGGATATAATTGAAGTGCTCATAGTCCGAATCGTTTAGAACCAGCCTTCCTTGAAATCGAACCTTCTCATCCATCCGGAGGTGCTTCATCAGTCTTTTTTCCAGTTGAAGTTCCACTATGGATTCCGGACCGGCTCCTCCGCAAAAGAAACAAGACGAATAAGGGAACCGGGATAAGACATGCACCTTGCCTCCCGTGTCCAGCGGTATGAAATAGCCTTCCATCACGACTGTTTGGTTTTGATAGGCTTTGGGTTGTTTGCCAAATACAGGCACCAGCCAATACCCACCCGTATTCTCATCCATCTTTTCCTCAAATCGAACATCATCGAGGACCTTCCAACTCAAGGCTTTTTGTCCGAATAATGCTGAGGTAAGGCATAATGAGCCCAGGAATAGGAAGATTGTCAAAAGGGCCTGACCGGGTAGGTTGAAAGGGAACATGGCTTTGTACATGGGAAAAATATGGATAGCTGGAAATAGTGTTGGAATACGGAGCCCAGGAGCCGAGAGGAAGCACATCCTTCATCCCGGCTCCCCGGATTATCCGGCAGCCTCTGGTGGAATCGATTTCTTATTCCTGGCTTCTCTTATAGGAAACCACCAAAAATCGGGCTTCCGTCTCCCCGATATTTTCCAGGGCGTGAAGACAGGCTTCGTGCCAGTGAGCCTCTCCTTTCCGGAAGGATTTCTGGACCGTGCCTTGGTTATTCGACTCAAACAAAATCGTGTAATCGGACAGCGAATAAATGACCCGATTGATTCCCGAGTGTCTGGGGATCTTTCCGGAAGGCGGAAGTTTTACTTCCGATACCCGAAAGTCTTCATTTTCGAAAAGCAGCGTAGCGAAATCCGGTGCTGCTTTATTCACGTCATTTTCTGCAGTATTATTCCCGCATTCGGGTAATTCCGCATTTCGCCGGACAAAAGCGAGCCACTCGGCCGTCGTTTCTCCGCTGTTTTGAGCGGCATGCTCCCCGGCCTCGTGTGCATGAGTGTCACCTTGATTCCAGCTTTTGATGCCCTCTTCTTTCCCTTTCTCCACCCAGTCGATGGAATAGTCCGTCAGAGAATAGATCAGGCGGTTTTCTCCCTTGTGAGCGGCCAGCCTTTCGCCGGGTTGAAGAGTGACCTTGACGACCTGAGCATATTCATTTTTAAATATCTCTACCGGATCTACGGTCTGGAGAGAGGCCTCTTCCGATGCGGTTTCTTCAGAAGATGGGTTTGGATTACCTGCTCCACAAGCGAATAAAAAAACGAAACTGAGAGTGCTCAGCAGGATCGCGAGAAATGGGATCTTTTTCATGATGTTGACAATTTTTGTTGATACTCCAAGTACTTTTTCTTGTCCACCCGCACATCGTACCAGGTGTCCAAAACGAGAATTCCGATCTGTTTGTCGATCAGCACCTGGATTTCCTCCCGATAGTCTTGGTAATCCTGGTAGTGGGTATGCGAGAGGGCATTGAGTTGGTTCTGGAAGAAAGTCGTGGGATTGAAACAGTAGGTGCGCCGAATGAATGCATTCTTGGCGGCATTGTCCCGTTCGATCGGATGCAGGCTGTTCTTCAGCAATTCATTAGCCATCGCGGTGGCCGATCGATTCAGGGCCAGATTTTTCCGGATGCTGTCCCGCATGAGCGGACTCTCGAGGATCTCCGGAAATAAGGCGTTCAACTTGGCCTGCAATACGCTGTCGGGTTGATCGTACATCTTATTCCGTTCATCTCTTTTGGCATCGATCCAGTCTGTCATGAGGTTGACCGGATGCCGGATGCTTACCCATTGATGTACGATCGCCGGAATGACGAAAGAAAAAACCAACCATAGGCCAGCCATTTTCAGGGTGTTTGTGACACTGCCCTTCCCTGTTCGGATAACCAAAAAATAAAGCCCGGTCCATAGCGATAGATAAAGGAGGAGTAGAAGCAGGATTTTCCCGAAAGAGTCACTCGCATCCGGAAAAACACCGGTCAACGAGGCTCCGTAAAGCATCAACGCCATCAGGATCAGGACCAGAAGGGAAAAATAGAAGCCTATCCGCGCCAGGAGCCACCCCCCTTTTGAGCCGATTTGCACCTGGATAAGGGGTAAAAACTTCATATCGGCTTCGGCACCTCTTAGGTTGTAGAGCAGGATCAGTAAAAGCAGGGGAAGGAGATACAGCAGGACGAAAGAAAAATCCAGCGTACCGGATTGCAGTCGTTCGGGATTGGCGATTTCCTCGGCCATGTCTGCATCGTAAGGACTGCTCTGAAAAGTTACCTGCTTGTAAAAGCCGTATTGTTCGGATTGGCCGATGCTGTAAACCATGGCCGGAGAGGGCTCTTTGAAATGGGTAGGGACTGCATACCAGATGGCCCAGAAAGGAGTGTTGACATCGACCCAGGGCCGGTCATCAGGCCCTTTTTTTCCCTGTTCATAAAAAGCCAGGGTCTCCTGCTTGCGCTTTTCGTTATGGGCTTTGATCCGCTCGATTTCTTTGACCTGCTCATGGTACAGGTCGGCGCCATTGTGTAGGGCATAGATCCCGGCCAACACGAACAGGATTACGGCCACTACTTTGAAAGGACTGCGCGAAAAGTGTTTCCACTCATACAAAAGAAGAGTCAGCAAACTCATACGATCTTCATTTTTGCGGCTGCTGAAAGCAATAGCCCCAAAGTGAGCAGTGCCCAAAAGAGGAGGATAGCCATATCAATCAGATAATTCGGCAGAACGGCACCAACGCTCGCAGGTTTATATTGGAAATCTGCTACCGATCTGAAAAAATCGTTATCGGCTTTCCATCCCCAATCTCCGGTTTTGGACCCGCCGTAAGCGTGCTCATCGTTCAAGACCTTTATGAAGTCCCGGCGGTAATTTTCCACTTGCAGCAGAAATTCCTGGTGATGCAGATTATCGTTTCCGGTAAAACCCATACTGGCATTCTGCAGAGAAACGAAAGGATTCAAAAAACCGCTGATCTGATAGGCCTGTTTTTGTTGAGCGAGCACCTTTCGAAGTTCGCCGAAGTGTTTATCCCATACCAGATTGCCGTACTCCTCATCGGCTTGCATTCTGAGACCGTCAAAATTGATCGGTAGTTCGGATAAGCTGTCAACACCATACTCGGCGAGCACCTGCTCCTCCAGGGCTTTTCCGCGTTCATCTGCCGGATTGTGGCCGTCGATGCCTTTAGAGCGGTCTTCCTGCATGGCCGTTTTGAAGTCATTTCGGCTGGGCAACGGATACCCTTTTTCTACCGTGCTCAAGAAAATATTGGGAAGGAAAATGCTCCAGAGGATCCAAATACCCAGCATGGTCGTCAGGGCAAGGGTAGGGTTTTGCCAGCGGGCCGAAAGGGAAACGGTCAGCCCGCTGGTGATGAAATAGAATAGGGCATAGGCCAGAAAGAACAGGCCCGACCTTGCCAGCATGTCACTGTCCACTTGCTGAACGTTCATCAAGGAATAAACCAGGATGACAAAAGATAAAAGCAAGATGCCATAAAGCCAGACGGACAGGGTTTTAGCCAGGATAATTTGGGAATTCCTGGCCCCTTGCATTACCAACAATTTGAGCCTTCCGCTTTGTTTTTCGCCGCTCACCGAACTGAAAGCCAGGAAAACCAGCAGTAAGGGGATGATATACTGCAGCAGAAGAGCGCTTTTCAGCTTGCCGAAGCGGGAAACGGATTGCATTTGAGCGGCTTCGGAATGGACCATCTCGTTTTGGACATGCCCTTCTACCCGCAGCACGTTTCCCGTAATGCTGGTCACCCCGTCGTCCAGGCTCCTCAACAGGTTGGAAGGTTTGAATACGTAGGTGCCGTAATGGGCCGCACTGTGGGGATTCATAGCCTCTATGCTTTCCCATTGTTCCCGCAGATGGTTCTTGGCCTTTTCATAGGCCTGCGCTTGCTGACGGGCCTGGTAATTACCCAACAGGATGGAAAGGAGAAGCACCAGCACAAAGACCAGGCTGATGCCGAAAAAGAGCCTGGACCGGCTGAAAAAACGCCATTCGTTTCGGATGATCGACCACATGAGTATCAGTTTTGCATATACTCCAAATAAATTGCCTCCAACTCATTGGCACTTACCTCTTCGCTACGGAGTTCTTTGACCAATTCCCCGTTTTTAAGAATGCCAATGCGGTGGCACACTTCCCGCACGCGGAAGATGTCGTGAGAGGCCATCAGTATGGTATCTCCCTCTGCCGCCCGGTTTTTGAGCAGTACGGATAGCTCATTGCTGGCCAGGGGATCGAGCCCGCTGGCCGGCTCGTCCAAAAGATAGACGCTCGCCTTTTTGGCGTAGGCAATGGCAATGCCCACCTTTTGTCGCATTCCTTTGGAGTATCCCGACACTTTCTGGTGGAAGGCTTCCGAATCCAGACCGCATAGGGCCAGGAAGTCGTAGAGCTCCGTTTTGGAGTATCGATGGCCAGCTAGTCTGCAGAAGTAGTCCAGGTTTTCAAGGCCCGATAAATAGGGGTAGAGATTGACATTCTCCGGGATGTATCCCGTAAGTTGCCGAACCTTTCCAAATTCCTGGGTGACGTCCATATCCCGGACGCGGATGCTGCCGGAGTCGGGTTTCAAAAAGCCGAGAAGCAAATGAATGGTCGTGGATTTTCCGGCTCCATTGGCTCCCAATAGCCCCAATATTTCACCCTCCTGAACCTGCAAAGTCAAATTCCGAACGGCAGGCTTTCCCTTGAATGATTTACTAGCTTCCTGAATTTGAATCATCGAACCGGCTTTGGTTATGCAACTTTGTTGCAAAATAGGAAAATGACCATTAAATGCAACTTCGATGCAGGATTATTGTGCGCTTCCATCCATTCTTCTTGAGCTTGTTCGCATCCCGGACCTGGTGTCCCTGCCCGCGAACTTTCTTTCCGTTTTAAGAGGGAGCCCTCTGGAGTGCCATTCAGAGAGGGCCCCCGGGATAGGCGAATTAAAAAGAAAAGTTCACATGCACGAAAAAATTCCGCCCCGGAGCGAAAATGGGCTCATTGCTTCCGCGTACGGATCGATTCAGGTGTTCGAAGTAGTTCTCATCCAACAGGTTATTGACCCCGGCGCTGATCCGGATCTTCTCTGAAAAAACGTAGGCCACCTGAATGTCCAGAAGCGTGAATGCCGGTGTCACCATCTCCCCGAACTCGGTGGAAATGCGGGATTGCTGCAGAACGTGGCGCAGACTGAACTCCGGCCTTAGCTTATCCTTCAGGTAGCTCCCCCGCAGGACGAAACGAAAATCCATCGGCGGGATCTCCGGCAAGGGCTCATCCCGTTCGAGGTCTTGCGCATAGGTGTAGGCCATGCCAATCTGAGATTGCAGCCCGATCCAAAGCTTTTGGGTCCATTCCACTTCAAGACCGGTCTTGAAGGCCTGGTCAATGTTAATGAACCGACGTACGCCCGGGCTCATGGGCAATCGGGGGCTGAGAGAGGTGTCAATGACGGATGAAATAAAGTCTTGGAGGTAGGTAGCGAACAGATCCACATTCACGTTGGTCTGGTCCGTCTTCCAGTTGAAAGTCAGATCGACCTGATTGTTCACCTCGGGATTCAGCTGGGGATTCCCGATGAGCTCGAAGGGGTCTTGCCCGACGGGGAAGTAGTTGATAAAGTGCTCGGTCAGGCTACCGCTCCGTTGGGCTCGCCCCAACCACAGGCCGGCTGTGACCCGGCGTCCGAATCCTTTCTGCAACCCCAGACTGAAACTGGGATTGAACTGGGTCTCCCGCGTCTCGGAATATACCTCCAGGAACTCTTCAGTGGGGTCCAGGACGTCGGCATGGTTGACCTCCAGCCGAGTGGAGAAAACGTATTGCAGGCCATCGGTATTCAGGTGAAACTCTCCAAAAAAGCCCGCCTTGCTGATCCTCCCGTTTTGCCAGGCATTATCTGTGAAGGTATTACCGGCATTGGGCCCCAGCAGAAAGGTACGCGTGCGGATGCCGCTGGCTCCCTCCACGCGCAGGTCGGCCCCGGCGTACAACCGGTTGCTGGAAAATTGCCAGTTCCCTTCCGTTCGGCCTCCCAGGTTGTAGGTCGTTGCCGCCGTTTCGGCCTTCAGCATTCGAGGGTCGAGAGGTTTCAGGAGGTTGTTCATCAAATGGTCCACAAAGGATCCGAACAGGGTAGTATTCCAGGATTTGAGGTTCCGCTTTTCGAGCTGGATGTCGTGGCGGGCGTTGAACATCCAGGTATCGTCACGGCGCAAGTCCATGGGTAGGGCCGGGAAATCCGCGTCGCGTGCCCGATTGTAGGTGGCAGACAGTCGGAGTTGCTGATTGGCGGCCAGCTTGACCCCCAGATTGGCCCCAAAGCTTCCGCGCCGGAAGTCGGCCTGAACGTTTTGGCCGTTACCGGCCCGGTAGTCGTCTCCCTGCGACCAGGCAGCAAAAAGGCTCAGGTCGTATCGGTTGGCGCTGAAGCCGATCTGGCCTTCGCTGCGAATGAGGTTTCCATTGCTCTCATATCCGCCCGAAAGGCGCCCGTATACGTCCGGTTCTTCCGTAAATCGCAACGGGGAGGGGATGAAATTGACAGTGCCGCCGAAGCCGGTCCCAAAACGCAGGGCGTGAGGACCTTTAAGCAATTCCACCCGGTCCATCATGTTGGGTGCCATTTGGCTGGTCGGTGGGTCCATGCGGTTGGGACAGGCGGCCGTAGCACTCTGGGCTCCGTTCAAAACTATATTGAGCTGGTCGTACTTGAACCCCCGGAAAACCGGATCGAAACCGTAATTTCCGCTCTTCCGGATGCTGTTCATGGCCGGTATCCGATTGAGGATAGCCGCGGCATCATGCTCCATGCGATCCTGAAAATCCAGATCAATCTGTTCATCTGAATCGTCCGGGGGGCGGACCGCCACAACAGTAACCGGATATAAATTTTGGTAAACATCCTGCCGGTAATGGACTTTCTGCCGGGACACTTTTTGGAGTTGCTCCTCATCCCAGCTCCAGGAACCGTAATTCAGGTGGGATAATTTCATGATTTCTCCCTCCTGGAAAAGGAGTGAGAGCTCACCATTTTCATCGGTGGTGCCTTGTTGGGTACCGTATTCGTAGGTAGCTCCCTCGATGGGGAGGCCATTGTCCAGATCCAAAAGGCGGATCTGCAAGGCCGTTTGCGCCAGCCCGGTTGCCGGCATCAGGCTGCACAGCCAGAAAATATAAAGGGTTGTATTCTTGCGAAAACGCATGGTTCTTCCGGTTTTAATTTTTAGAAGGGATACAAACAGGGAAGCGTCGCTGGCCGACGCCGACAAGGAACAAGCTCCGGTACGGTTTATGGTGCGAAACTCGAAACTTCCAGCCTTGTCCAACAGATTATGCTGACACGAAAGGACCCTCAGATGGAATGCGCCGACAGGTCGGAGGCATCGTCGGTACCCTTCTGGGATCAGCAAATATCAAACCGTCAGGAGCCGAGGGGGGCGAAGGATTTCGAAAATGAAAAGGTAAGTGTAGGGAAGTGCTTCCCTGAAAAAAGCCTTCTGCACGGGGCCAAATTCCCAAGCGGGAAAAAGGGGTGGCAGCGGCTCAAGGGCGAAAAAGCCGGATTCAGCTTTACCGCGAAGCGAGGCAAAAGGAGTTTCCTTTTCCCGTTTATCTTCCTGCTTTAATTGGCTGAAGAGATAGCATTTGCCGCTGCACAGGGTTTCGGGTTCATCCAGGTTGATACAAAGTGTTTCGGCAATGTGCTCCTGATTCAGTTTGAAACGAAGGAGGATCCAAACCGTGGAGAATTGAGGCAAAAGAAACGCCCCAAGCAGCAAAAAGGAAAGTACCTTTCTTAACATATCACTTGCGAAAGTAATGCATTCGAATGGCAAATGGGCGGAATTTCCGGCAAATGCATAGGAGATACCTTGTTTTACGACAAGCTGAAAAAGTGGGGTCAAGCTCTTCTGGACTCATAACCCGAGCCCACCATCGATACAGAGCAGGTTTTTTTCCGGGTTCGGAGATTCCACAGATGCCCCAGGACCAATACGGCAGAGCCGGCATAAAGGAGGATCTTTCCGGGATGCCAGCCCATTTGTTCCAGTCCGATCCCCGCCGCAAGAAGAAACCAGCCGAGCCACAGTAGGACTCGCATTCCTTTCGTTCCCACGTTTTTATTGGAAAACCAGACGGCCAGGAAACTGACGATCAAAAACAACAGGTCGAAAAACTCCCAGCCCGGAGGGGTTTGCCAGGCGGAAGAAGCGGCGAAAAAGATCGGGGGAACAGCACAGTGGATCAGGCACAGAGCGCTGGTCCAGGCTCCGATCTGGTCGGGTCTTTGGGAAGAGGCTGAGACTGGTTTTCGGGGTAGGGACATGAATCTTGAGCTTGTAATTTGCAATGTTGTTGCAAAAATAGACAAGCTTTTTGAGAAATGCTCTCTTGATGCTCAATAATTTCACTTTGGCCGGGGGGCAACTCCTGCCGTTTTCGCATAGCCGGTTTCAGGGGCGTTTGGCATAGTTTTTTTCTCCCTATTATTCTCTGCCTAATGCTTTAGATTATCAGCTATAAATATTACCTTTGCCCCCCAATTTTTAAACATTTATGTCTGAACCAATGAAAAATTACGAGATCACATTCATCGTAGACCCTGTGCTGTCGGGGGAAGAAATCAAGGCGACGGCTCAGACATATGTCGATCAATTGACTAACGAAGGTTGCAAGATCGTACATGTGGATGAGATGGGATTGCGCCAATTGGCTTACCCCATCAACCGACGCACCTCCGGTGTGTACTACTGCATTGAATTCCAAACCGAAACCGGTGAGGTCACCGACAAGGTAGAGCTTGCCATGCGACGCGACGAACGCATTATGCGATTCCTGTCTGTCAAACTCGACAAATACGGGGTCAAATACAACGAAGACAAGCGCAAAGGTCTCATCGGTAAAAAGAAGGAGAAGGAGGCTAAGGCCGAATCCGGCGATCAGAATTCAAGCAAACGAAAGTAATCCTTTTTCCAATCCCTAAAGTGCAAATAGCATGGCATCTCGCGACGATATAAAATTCCTCAGTAATCCCAAGATCGGCCAGAAGCGGAAAAAATACTGCCGCTTTCGCAAATACGGTATCAAGTACATCGATTATAAGGATACCGACTTCCTGATCCAATTTGTCAATCAGCAGGGCAAAATCCTGCCTCGCCGGATCACGGGCAACTCCCTGAAGTACCAGCGCCGCGTGGCTACAGCCGTTAAACGGGCCCGCCACCTCGCTCTGCTGCCTTACGTAACCGACTTGTTGAAATAAAATTGATGGGAAAGGTCGGTCTGATAAAGCTCCGGCCCAAAAGATATCGCCATGGAAGTAATTTTGTTGAAAGACCAGGATAATCTCGGCGAGAAGCACGAGATCGTGACCGTCAAACCGGGTTACGGCCGCAATTTCCTCATCCCGAAAGGCATCGCCATCGCGGCCAACGAAGGTAATCGCGCCAAACTGGATGAACTCAGGGCCAAAGAAGCTGCCGAACTGGCTGCTCGCAAAGCCGAGTTCGAAGCCATCCGGGATCGACTCAAAGGCCAGGTGCTCAAGATCGGTGCCAAAGCCGGAACCAGCGGCAAAATCTTCGGCTCCGTTACCACCATTCAGATCGTCGCTGCCCTGAAAGAACAGTTTGATCTGGAGGTGATCCGCAAGAAAGTGATCCTGCCCGAAGAGGATGTCAAAGAACTGGGGACTTATACCCTGGGCCTGGATCTGCATCCCGAGGTGGACATCCAACTGGATTTCGAGGTGGTGGCCGAATAAGCGATTGTAAAGCAGTGGGTATAAAAAGCCGGCACGGAGAATCCGTGCCGGCTTTTTAATTTTTCCTCTAGCAAGCCCCATAAGCAGGACAATCCCTGGCCACATCCTGAGATGGTGCCGAGAGGCTGGCCCTGGTCCTGTAAAAAACGACAGGCTTTGGTCCTGTGTCCGCCCATTTACCATCTAAACTCCAGGGTAGCGAACACACTACGGCCATCGGCGGGGATAATACCCGGGCCCGGATAAGAATCTGCCCGGCGGGTAAAATAGGCCGTATTGAAGAGGTTGTTGCAGGAAAGCTCAAAAGTGAACCATCGCCAACGGTAGGCAGCGCTTATATCAGCCACCTGGTAAGTGGGAATGATGCCGTTTACGGCCGAAGCGGTCCGCCGGGCGTTGGTTGCATCGGTAAAATGCTCGGTAGTTAGCGCCCAGCTGCCGCTGAGCCGGAAGCGCCGGTAAATCCAGCTGATCCCGCTCCTGATCATGAGGGGCGGCGCCAGTTCCACCCGTTTGTCCCGGATGCTGTTGTCCTGGGTATTTATGTAGCGCGCATCCACGAAAGCCGTATTGAGGAAAAGGCTGAGGCGGGAACTGCTGTCTTGTGGGGCGATCCATTTCATGATGTTCAGCTCGGCGAAAGCCTCCAGGCCCAGGATGCGGGCATCCGCAATGTTGGTTCTCAGGCGGTAATCGTTGAAAAGGGGCGGTTCGTCGGCTCGAAGGAGCAAGCCGATCCGGTCGCGATAGAAAAGGTAAAAGGCCGTGATGTCCAGGTATACGAACCCCCCCTTCCGATACCGGAATCCCAGATCGGCCGTGAATCCCCGCTCGTCCTGTATATTCGGATCGACTCGACCGTTGGGGTTGTCAATTCGCAGATCCGTAAAATTTATGGCCCGGTAATTTTGGGACAGGTTGCCGTACACCTCCAGACCGGCCCGGGGCTTGAAAGCTACGCCCAGGCCTAGCAAGAGAAAGGATCGTTTTCGATCCAGCGATTCCTCCTCCCGGTTTTCCGCTACCAGATTGCCGGCGGCATCGAAAACCCGCTGCTTAAAATAGCCTTCGGCCTGGGTCTGGATGTACTCAAACCGAATACCGGGTGTAAGGGTCCAATGGGGGCTGAGTGGAAAGATCTGCTCTCCGAAAAAAGCCAGGTTGTAGCTGGGGAAAATGTAATCGGAGCCTTCTACATTGTCGGGATTGAGAAAATAAAAATCCGGGCCCGCTTCATCGTTTCCATCGCCTTGCAAAGCATCTGACCTGCCCCGGTAAATACGCATGCCGATCAAGGCTGTCTGATCGGTGCCAAAGAGCGTGTATTGGTGGAGTAAGCGGGTTTCGGAGCCGAAATTATGAAACCGGCCATCGATCAGGGTACGATTCCCTCCAAAGTCGATGTTGTTGATGGGCGTAAGGGCACCGAGCGACTGCCGGCGCGCCAACAGGCCGAAATTGCGGATGTTGAGCTTGGTTCGGTCGTTAAAACGGTAGTCCAGCGTCAGGGCAAAGAGATTCCAATTCACCTTAAACCAGTTTCGTTCCCGGATCGACTGGCGAGGGTCTTGCTCGAAGAAGGCGTCCGTCAGACCGCCTGGTTGCTGAGCCAGATAGCCCATAAGCGTGGCTTCCCATCCGATCCGGAGCTTTTCGTTGGGCTCGAAACCCATCGATACGAACCCGTTATTGAGGGTGAACTCCCCGTTGGGTCGCCAGCCGTTTCCCTGCCTTCGATTGTAGAAAGCGTAGTAGCTGAACTTTCCGTCTGCCACTGTGCCGGCCAGGCTATTGAAAGATCCGAAAAAGCCGAATGAACCCACCGTTTGCCGGGTTACGAGCTGGATGGGTCTATCTGCGGGGGGGCTCTGAAACACAAAGTTGACCATGCCGCCGAACTGGGTGCCGTACTGCAGGCTGGCTGCCCCGCGCACAACTTCGATCCGCTGCAGGGCTTCCGCCGGAGGGGTGTAGTAACTCTCGGGGTAGCCCAGGGCATCCGCGCTGATGTCGTAGCCGTTCTGGCGCGTATTAAAATTGCTGGTCCGGTTGGGGCTAAGGCCCCGCCCGCCAATACCCAGTTGCAATCCGGCACCGTCGCTTTCCCAAATGTTCAGTCCGGTGATGCGGGCATACACCTGCCTCGGGTTGTTGGTGGCCAGATTGGCCACAATATCATCCAGCACGACCACCTCACTTTTTTTGCCCTCGTAAATGGCGGTCCCTTCGACAGCCCGCAGACGGGTGATCCCAAACGATTCCTCCCGGCGAGCTTGTACCTCTACCGCATCCAGGTCAATGGAAAGTTCTTCGAGGGTGATTTCCAGCTGTAGCTCGGGCTGATCCAGTTCTATATTTTGCCGCCGGGTGGCCTTCCCAACCGTGAAAATCACCATCTGATAGACTCCGTATTCCAATGGCTCGAATCGGAAAGCGCCTTGATCATCCGTGAGGGTACTGCGGTTGAGTTCGGAAATCACCACATTGGCACCCGAGAGGACCTGCCCCGTTTCCGCATCCCGCACGGTCCCCAAAAGGGTACCTTTTTGGGCCCCCATCCAGGCGGGAAGCAAGAGGGCCAGGAACAAAAAATATTTATTCGGTGGCATCATAAGGCAGGATCCAGTCTTTGGGCTTCCATCCATCGCGGATTTGAGTAAGGTCGACCTTCGGATCGATCAGCAAACGGCTGGGGCGCGCATTCCAGGTGACATAAGTTTCCACCTTTACGATGGGGTCGCAAACCCCTTTTTCCTGGTAATGATCCGCCAGAAAGTGCGCGAATTGCAAAATCATGTCGGGCTGCATCGCCATTTGCTTTTCCTGATGGGGTTTGAGGAATTCCGAATTATCAACGACCCCTCGCCGGCCGGTCGATCTGTCTGTGACATAAAAAATCGCGGTGCCTGCCTTTTCCATGAGCATGACACGCCAGCTGAATCGATAGCCTTCCTCCGTCCAGAACACATTGCCGGGGTAGAGCAGATAGCGCCAGGGAAAAAGAAGCTGAAAAGCAAAAAAACAACCCAGCAGGATTCCCAGTGCGGGTGCGGTGGGTCGGAGCCGGGGCCATTTGGGGTACGCCCGTTCCCCTGAATGCCTTTTTCGGAATGCCTTTTCCAGGGTCCCGACGAACCGCTCGTGAAAATCCGGAGAAAAAAAGATCCAGGTGGCTCCGATCATGACCAGCGGAAAAACGCCGATCTGGAACATGAGGCCCGTAAGCGTGTGAAAAACAATGACCGTCAGATAAGCCAGCAGGCGCGTTTTTTTCCACATCAACCAAAAAACGATGGTGGTATCGTAAAGCATGCCGACCCAGCTGAATAAATAAGGCGTGAGCTTCCAGCTGAAAAGGGGCCCGATCAGCGGTAGGGCATCATTGGCCGGTACCCAGATACGCAGCGGGAAGGCCCGAAGCAGCCAATCGGTATTTATCTTGGCCAGACCTGCGTAAAGATATACGATGGCAATTTGAAGCTGAAAAATGACCAGGGTCCACCTGGGGGTTTCCCCGGATCGGATGGCAGGCCGCAGCCAGGCATCCAGGCTAAACCGGCGATGGGCAGGGACGAGGATCAGCAAAAAACTGACCAGGCTGACGAAGTAATAGTGGTTGAGGTAATAGGTGAGGTCGATCAGCTCGGTATAGGTAAAACAACAGAAAAACAAAGCGGCTGAGAATCGGTAAAGGAATCCGATCGTTATCCCGACGGCTGCCAGCACCATAGCCAGGTGCAGGGCATACATCCAAAAAGGAGGCAGGAGCTGAACCCACTCAAAACCAAAATATTTGAAGGTGATCTGGGTGTCGATGTAATGATCTTCGATCCAACCCAAAGACCAGAAGCGAAGCGTGCTGTACAGCATGACGGACCCAAAAATAAGCCGAAAGGAGACCAGGGGGGCTATAGAAACAGGCTGGTCCAAGTACTGGATCCAGCCTGCTAGCCTGTTCTTTATCGGATAAGCCTTGAAATCAGAAACCTGGGTCATGCCGAACGAAAACGCTGCTTATCATAGTTGGGAATAAAATGCTATCCGGTTCAGAGCCTTTGGCTGAGAAAAAGGGGTTGCCCCCAGGGATCAATCTCCATCGCCGCTGCTGAAGGTTATGGCAATGCCCAACAAGGAAGACATGTCACTTTTGAAAAAGCGGGTATGCTTTTGCAATTCCGTATGCAGGGCATCGATGCTGGGGTGTTCCGCAGCGATCAAGTCCTGCAGCCTTTGGTCGGTGGGTACGGCTTCCAGGGCTGCCATCACGCTGGCCCACTGGGCTTCGGTCTCGGCTACCAGTTCGGCGCCCCCCACTACATTTTCCAGGTAGGTCTTAAGGCTGGGGTTAAGCCGGTTCCCCGGGCTGCCTCCGTAGTAGATATTTTCAATGGCTTGGAGGTGCGCCTTGATCCGACTGAGGGAACTGCCCGAATAAAAAGCCTCGACCAGCTGGGGTTCGGGCTGCGTTTGCCCGGGACGTTTGCCCGCCGGCAAGCCCACTTTGAAGTTTTTGACGCTTTCAAAGCTTTTAACCCATTCGTTGTAAAGCTGGGAAACGGAGCTGCCCACGTCCGTGCCATCGTTGGTGATGAAATCCGGCTCATAACTGGGCCATTCGCTGACTACTTGGGCAATCCGCGAAAGCAGATCGCCCGAAATGGCTTTCAGGTGATCCCGCCGGCTTTCGGATTGGGAAAATTGATCCAGGATCTCCGAATCGTTCGAGCCCTCCCCGAAGATCAGGTACTCCATGGCCAGAAATCCCCGGGCGTCCCGGTCAAATCCGGACAGCGAATGATCTCCTGCCAGGATAGCCGCCTCCACTTTTTCTTCCGCTACAGGCCAGGTACCGATCTCCTCGATAAGGGCTTTGCGAATGCCGGACTCTCCCGCGGGACCGAAATTATAGGCATTGGCCCGCTGCCATAGAGTGTAGGCTTCGGACCATCCGTTTCGGACTTCCTCAAAGGTCTCTGAGGTGGGCGTTTCGGTGAATTGTTTTACTCGATTATCCAATTGTGCAGCTCGTGTTTCCAGATCCTGGAAAGCCGGTTGTATGAGGCTGCTGGCATAGTGCTCCAGCAATTCCTGCCGGTCGAAATCGGGTTCGGAACCATTTTCAGAAGAACATCCCGAAAGCAACAGACCGAGAAAAAGAGATCCAACAGCCAGGAAGGGAAGGGTCTTGAATCGCATGCGTGTTGAAATTGTAGATTGATCGAAAGTTGGGTATGGAAGTTGACAATTAATGAATAAAGCGGGCCCTCTAATGTTTAAGTGAAACAGGCTCTAAATCAGACAGGCCCATCAATGTTTTTTCTTCCGGATAACGTGGGAAAATACCAGGCCTTTTCGCAATCGGATCAAAGGCAAAGACCCCCTCTTGTATCATCGGCCGCAAAGTTCTGAAAAATTGGCAAGGGCAGACCAGCTGCCCCCGCCTCAAATGGCCAGAATTGGATTTTCTTTGGTCCGTCTGTTTCTTAGCGCCCTTGTACGGATACCCAGTTTTGTTTGAAGTCTTCAATCTCCTGATCGCTGAACGCGTACAAAGCCTGCAGATCATCTATGACCTCCTGCACCTTGGCCAGTTCGGTAGCCGGGTCTGTGATGAGTTTGTAGGAGGTAGGCGTGGCATCGTAGGGCGCATTCAGCTTGACAAGAAGCTGGTCGATCTCCGCATCCGTGATCAGTTTGTAGGCGGTCGGAATGGTGCGCCAGCCATGCAGAAAACCAACGGCCTCCGCATAAGAGTGCAGACCGCTTCCGATCTGGTCGTCGGTCAGATTGGTCTCGCTTAGCTTATCCAGAGTTTGGTGGCAATAGTTGATTACGGTCGCGGCATTGGCTTTTTCCCAGGTCTCCAGCAGGTCCTGCAAGGCCTGATCTCGCTCGGCAGCGAAGGAATCACCGGCCTTCAGAGCTGCCTGAAGGGTAATAAAAGCGGTTTTCATCTGCGTGTACAAACCCTGACCGTCGTTTTTATCTCGGCGAGCCGTGTAGTTCGCCAGGAACTGGTCGGGATTGGCGACGGTATTGCCGTTGTTGGTATTGGGGAAGTCGGGGTGGGCACCGAAGATCTGAACCAGCCGGTCGACGGTGGCGGGAGTCAGATTGCCCGATTCGATCAGACTGATGGCGTGGTTGTACATAGCTGCGCCGTACAGCCCTTTGTCCAGCATTTGTTCCAGCTCCAGGCCGTTTTCGTCCAACAGGTAACCGCCGATGGTGCCCCCTTCGCCCGAAGGCGGTCCGGCCGAGTAGGTGTTTCCGCTGGCTTTGGCAAGCTCGTCGATCCAGGTAGTAACCCGCCCTGCATAGTAGGAGGTAGTCACGTCCTCCAGGCTGGGGCTGCCGCTGGTGAACAATTGATCCAGGTCGGCAGCCGCCACAACTACTCCCGGCGTCCGGCCTTCTTTGGCTTTGTTGACGAAAGTGTTGAGCTGGGTTCTTACGGCCGCTTCTGCCGTGGAATTGGCCGCAAAATCCGACCCATCGTACTCATCGGGGATCACCAAGGGGTCCGGGCTGTCATCGTCATCACAGCTTACGAATACCAGGCCGGCCGCAAGGCACAGGGGAATTAAAAAGTGGAATTGTCTCATTGGGTGTGTCGTTTTTTGGAATGATGGTTTTGAAGTTCAGCGGTAATATTATTCTTTTTATTTGGATTTAGTCTAATTAGCCATCCGTAAAGTTTTGACAATTTGACACAGTCGTGAATATGCCGGCTTTAGATGGAAGATGGGTAGGGAGGAGCTGGGCAAGCCATTGGGTTGTCTGCTAAAACTCGCACGCTTCCCGATTTTCTTTCAACCATTTTTCCTGCTCCCGATAGTCCGGACAGGCGTGCTCGACCCAGGCCCAGAAGCGGGCCGAGTGGTTCATTTCCTTCAGATGGGCCAGTTCGTGGATGATCACGTAATCGCGGGCGGCTTCGCTGGCCTTGAGCAAGCGGGTCGAAAAGTTGAGGTTGCCTTTTGCGCTGCAACTGCCCCAGCGGGCTTTGGTGTTCTTGAGCCGGATGGTTCCGAGTTTTTCCTGGAAATAAAGGGCATTCAATTCCCGGACCCGGCTTGCGAAGGCGGGCAGTTGGTCCGCACCGATCAATCGACTGATCAGTTTGGAAACCGATTCCGTGTTTACCTGGCCTTTCGGGCTTTTTACCCGGATCTCCCGGCCGACGAGTTTTCCGGAATAGCTTTGCCGGTCTTCTTGCCGGAGATACAGGACGTAGGTTTTGGCCGTCGTCTGGATTTGATCTCCGCTATGAAAGGATTTGGGCTGGAAAACATCCAGGAAGTCCGGGTTTTTATCCAATTGCCTCCGGATCCAATCGAAAGCCCAACGCAAAGCCTCTTCTTCCTGCCGGGAGCCCAATTGATAGGGGATTCGCAACAGGAAAGAAGAGGTCCCTTTGGAAATGCGGGTATTTCTTCTTCGTTCCCGAAAGAGCTGGATGGGAACTTGTTTCCCGTCCAGCTTGAAACGAAGAGCTTTTGTCCTGGGGCTAGCCATGCGTTCGTTCGAATTCCCGCATGACGTCCACCAGTACCTTCACACTATCGTAAGGCATGGCGTTGTAAATGGAGGCTCGGAAACCGCCTACGGAACGATGCCCTTTCACGCCGACACAGCCTGCAGCCGCGCAAGCGTCCAGGAAAGGCTTTTCCAGTTCCGGGTAGTTGATGCGGAAGGTGGCATTCATCATGGAGCGATCTTCGATCCGGGAGATGCCGTTGAAAAGTTGATTCCGATCTATTTCTTCGTAAATGAGGCCTGCTTTGTCGAAGTTGTATTTCTCCAAAGCTTTCAGTCCGCCTTGCTCCTCGATCCAGCGCAGCGTAAGCAGGCTTACGTAGATGGGGTAAACGGGAGGGGTGTTGAAGGTTGACTTCTTTTCGATATGGACCCGGTAGTCCAGCATGGATGGGATGGCGCGATCTACCTTACCCAGGGCCTCTTTGTTGACGATCACCAGGGTCGTGCCGGCCGGCCCCAGGTTCTTTTGGGCGCCCGCATAGATCACCGAATAGCGGCTCACATCGATCGGGCGGCAGAAAATATCTGAAGACATATCTGCGACCAGGGGGATGGAAGTCTCCGGGAGTTGGTGTATCTGCGTTCCGAAAATGGTGTTGTTGGTCGTGATATGCAGATAAACGCAATCCTCGTGGACGATGTACGACTTGGGGATGTGGGTGTAATTGTCTTGTTTGGAAGAGGCCACCACTTCCACCTCACCAAAGAGTTTGGCTTCTTTGATCGCCTTGGCCGACCAGCTCCCGGTGTCCAGATAGCCTGCTTTGCCTCTGGAGGGAAGAAGGTTCATGGCCGTCATAAAGAACTGGGAGCTGGCTCCGCCGCTCAGGAAAAGGACCTCGTGCGTTTCGGGTACCTGCAGCAGGTCGCGCACCCGTTGCATCGCCTCATCGAGGATGGCGGTGAATTCCGGGCTTCGATGAGAGATTTCCAGTATCGATAGACCGATACCGTTGAGGTCCAGTACGCCTTGGGAGGCTTGCTCAAAAACGGAGGCCGGAAGAATAGCCGGCCCTGCACTGAAATTGTGCTTTTTCATAGAATGTTGGCATTTACAATTTGCCATAAAGCTAAGAAATGGCAGTAGGAACTTTTTTTCATTTTCTGCCGTAAAAAAACACTTTGTGTTTGTCCGTTTCCCTGGGAATATTACCTTTGCCATCCCCCGGGAAAAAGCACTTGAATGAAGTGCGGAGAAGAAAAAAAATTCAATTTTTTCATCCGGTTTCTTGGGGAGTAAAAAACAACGTTTATCTTTGCACTCGCTTTTAGAGAAAGCGTTAAGGAAAAGAAGAAAGGAAGC
>CAZXIX010000074.1:1526-22852 GCA_964640855.1 uncultured Saprospiraceae bacterium | reverse complement strand
CAGCCCCTACCAGGAATTGGGATTTTTCCTCTCGGGGGATAACAAAACCGCTTTCATATCCTCGGACCGCCCCGGCGGAGTTGGCAACATGGATATCTATCGATTCGACCTCCCCGGCAGCTTGCTGGCCAGCCCGATCACCTTTGTGCAGGGCAAGGTTTACGACGCGCTTACCCTGGAGCCCATTTCTACCCGGATCGGAATCGGAGAAAAACAGGCTCTGCAATCGGACGAAAACGGCCATTTTTTCCTCTGCATAGAAGCAGGAACGGTTTTGGATGTGCGGGTTTGGAAGCGGGGCTATTCTGTTTTCCAGGATTTTTACACCATCCCGGAGCACGACAACCGGATCACTTTTGCTGTCCCGGTCGCCATGAGGCCCCTGGGGGCGAGCACAGAGGATATGTCCGATTCCCTGAGCACCAAAGATCTCGTCAAAGATATCAACCTGGCATTTGCCCCGACCAATGGAAATGAATTCCTGCACAAAGTCTATTTCGACTTCAACTCGAGCGAATTATCCAGCCTGGAGCAAGAGCAATTGGTTCAGTTCATGAAGGAACTCCCCTCAGGTAAGATCAGCCGGCTGGACATATACGGCTATACCGATACCCGGGGCTCCTCATCTTACAATCTGCAGTTGAGCCGGGAAAGGGCAGAACACGTAGGTGATTTTCTCCGTTCGCTCGATCTGGAAGTAAGCTATACCAAAACGAGAGGCGCAGGGGAATACCGGGAAGAGATCGATGAAAGGGAGAAAAGAAGGGTGGAGGTGCGGATCTGGATCGAGGAGAATCCATAAGGGGAAGCGGAAAATTCCGCTTCCCCTTATGGATATAATTCTGGCGTGGATTAATTTCCGACTTCGGATTTCTTCTGCCGATATACTTCGACCAGCTCTTGCTGCTCCAGAATAACGGCTTTCAGTCTTTCCTGCTCTTCTTCATTAAACGGAATGGCTGCTTCCGCTTTCTGAATCTCGGCCTCGTATTCGGTAATGCTCTGTTCGTCCTTGGCTTTGCGGGAAGTTAACTTATCGATTTGCTTTCGCAGCTTATCGATGGTCTTCATGTCTGAAGTGGTGGGGCTTTCTTTGGTGGTGTAAACTTCCAGACTGGTATTGGCGCCGGCAAGTTCAGCTTCTGCATTGGAAATATCCTGGAGCGTTTTTTGAATGCGATCCTTATTTTTGGTCACGTCGTTGCGCAAGGATTCATTCTCCTTTTGAAGGTTTTCCAGATCCTTCTGCAAACCCTCCAACGTTTCTTCGTGCACTTCGATCTGGTGAGCCACAACGGCTTTATTCATTTCGATCGACAAATCCTGCATGACGGGCATGATCTTTTCGTGCATTTCCGGGTGGTCGTCCGGGTTAATGGCTACGCTGTCCCGAAGAATCGCCAGATGCATGTGGGTCGAATTATCCGCTCCCGGTTCGAAAGCCGTCAGGATGGAAATAGGCGATTGGGCCAGATCGCTCATGACAACTTCTTCAGCCTGCATTCCGCCTCTCGTCTTCACTTTCCCGCCCCGGGCCTTGAGGTAATCTTTCCAGTATTTGGAAATATCCTTGTCGGATGCATCATAAATGGTGATCATGTAGGAGGGAAGAAGTTCGTCGCCGAATTTGGCTTCTGAGGTTTTAACCACCAGCGAACGGTCCCAGGAAGGGTCTCCTACGCTTCTGGAACGAATGGTCTGGCTCCATAATTGGCCTGCCAGTAAAAATGAGATCAGGGTAAATAAAATAGATACTGGTGTACGCATCTTAGGGAGTTTTAATTCGTTTGGAAAGATAAAGATTTTCAGGTTGGCTCGCTAAAAACAGTTAAGAATTAAAACGTTCGGTCAGTTCGCTTTGCCCCCGCATATAAGGATCAGGACGATCCCGGATCACCATCTTTTTTGACAAAAGGGGTTCGCCCAACCCGTTCCAAGCTCCCGTGCTCAATTCACCGCTTTCTTCTTTTCCCGATACTGCTCTATTGTTTCTTTTTGCCTCTCGATTTCCTGGGTCAGGCGCTCCTGCTCTTCCAGGAGATGGGGAAGATTGACTTCGGCCTTTTGAATTTCGGCCTCGATCAACGTTATGTCCTGTTGGATATCGACTTTTTGCTTGGTCCATCTGTCGATTCGCCGATTAATCTTATCTATGGCTTTGGCATCCGTCGTGGTTCGGTTTTCCTTAAGAGTAAAAACCTCAAGGCGGCTTTCCTGCGCGGCAATGTTGGCTTCCCAACGCGCCAGTTTTTGCTTGGCTTTTTCAATTTTCTTTTCGTTCCGGGTAATGGAGCGGCGCTCTTTAGCATAATCCTTCTGCAGATCCTGCAGAACGTTCTGCAGATCAGACAAGACTTTATTTTGCTGTTGAAGCTGGTGCCCGACCACCTGTTTATTCAATTGAATGGCCAGCCCTTTCAGGTAGGTTTCAATATCGGCATCGGATACAGATTCTTCTTCCGGGTCCGACAGAAAAGCCACCCGCATCTGGATAGCATTTTCTGAACCCGTTTCGAAACTGGTTAACAGATCGAGGGGCTCGGATTGAATATTCGGGAGCACCGCTCCCTCCGCCCGCATCTCTTCCCGGCCGCGTACCTTGGCATCATGGTCTTTCAGATAGCCTTTCCAATACTTGCGAAGCACTTTCTCTGTGACATCGTGAATCTGGATAACGTAAGCCGAATGGATGGAATCCTCAAATTCGACCGATTCCCGGGTCACTTCCAGGTCTTTCTCCCAGAATGCTTCTCCCAGAGATCGGGACTTGATATCCTGTGCCGTAACGGTGGGCAGGATAAAAGATTGAAATAGCAGGAATAAGATCAAATGTAGATTTCGAGTCATGTTTCCTATTTATCATCATAAATTAAGAACTGCTCGGCGCTTTATCAAAAAATCGGGCTACACAAACCACAAAGGGCCTTCCCGAATTTTAGCGGGGAAGACCCTTTGGTTGAAACGGATCAAGGCAGCTTTTAGCTGCCGAAGTCGTCAAAAGCGATATTCTCTTCAGGAACTCCCAGCTCGTCCAACATTTTTTGGACGGCTTGCAGCATAAGAGGCGGTCCGCAAAGATAGTACTCAATCTCTTCCGGTTCGGGATGATCCTTCAGGTAGTTTTCATACACCACCTGGTGGATGAACCCGGTCGGTCCCGACCAGTTGTCTTCCGGCAAGGGCTCAGAGAGCGCGATGTGGTATTTGAAGTTGGGGAAATCCTTTTCGATATCCCGGAAATCGTCGGTGTAAAAGAGTTCGGCCAAAGAGCGACCACCATACCAGTAGGATACTTTCCGATCGGTCTTGAGCGTATGAAACAAGTGGAATACATGGGAGCGCAGCGGTGCCATTCCAGCCCCACCGCCGATGTAGACCATCTCTTTGTCGGTAGGCTTGATGAAAAATTCACCATAAGGACCGGATATCGTCACCTTGTCGCCGGGCTTTTGGTCAAACACGTAGGAGGAACAAACACCGGGATTCACAGGCATCCAGTTGTTGTTTTTACGATCCCAGGGCGGGGTGGCGATCCGAATGTTGAGCATGACGATGTTCCCCTCGGCCGGGTGGTTGGCCATGGAGTAGGCACGGAATTGCTCCTCGTCGTTTTTCATTTTCAGATCCCACATCTGAAATTTATCCCAGGCGGGTTTGAATTTATCCGGTTTATCGCCATGGTGTGCGGGGTGCGGCGTGATGTCAAAGTTTTTGAAATCGACCTCCACCTTGGGAACGTCGATCTGGATGTAACCTCCGGACTCGAAGTCCAGGTTTTCTCCTTCGGGGAGTCTGACAACGAATTCCTTAATGAAGGTCGCCACATTGTAGTTGGAGACAACCTCGCATTCCCACTTCTTGATACCGAAGATTTCTTCCGGAACGCGGATGTGCATATCCTGGCGGACCTTTACCTGGCAGGCGAGTCGCTTGCCCTCCGCTACTTCCCGGCGGGTGAGGTGGTTGAGCTCCGTGGGCAGAACATCGCCTCCACCATCGTCAATATGGCACTCACACATGGCGCAGGTGCCACCGCCTCCGCAAGCAGAGGGGAGAAAAACACTTTTGTCGGAGAGTGCCGACAACAGGGATGATCCCGGCTGCACCAGCAGCGGGTTGTCCTCATCCCCATTGATGACAATCCTTACGTCACCCTGGGGCACCAGACTTCTCCGGGCCAGGATCAACATAAAGGACAGGGCCAGAATGATCGCCGTAAATACCAAAGCGGCATATAGAATAATCATGATGAGCAGTTAAGCTTTTATCAGATGGTCGGGAAAATACCCGATGGTGTCTTTTGTGTCTTTTTAATTTCCATTACCGGCAAAGGCGGCCGGATCGATCCCCATGAGACTCATGAAAGCGATCCCCATGAGGCCGGTCAGAATGAAAGCCATGCCCAGGCCGCGAAGGGCTGGGGGCACATTGCTGTAGCGGATCTTCTCCCGGATGGCTGCAATGGCAATGATGGCCAGGAACCAGCCGAAACCACCTCCCAGACCGAAAGCAACCGATTCCGAAAAGTTATATTCCCGGGAAACCATGAACAGGGATCCCCCCAGGATGGCGCAGTTTACCGTGATCAGCGGGAGGAAGATCCCCAAGGCAGCATAGAGAGATGGCGAAACCTTTTCCACCACCATTTCTACCAACTGTACCATGGAAGCGATCACCGCAATGAAGATGATGAAGCGCAAAAAGGTAAGGTCAGTAGCCAGCAGGCCGCCTTCGCTGAGAAGAAATTCATTGATCAACCAATTGATCGGCATGGTGATTCCCAAAACGAAAATTACCGCCAGCCCGAGTCCGAATGCCGTTTTTACGGTCTTGGAAACGGCCAGATAGCTACACATGCCCAGAAAGTAAGCCAATACGAGGTTCTCGATAAAGGCCGCTTTCATGAAAATATTGATGAATTCACCCATTTCAGTGAAAATTGTCTGTTTATAAATTCCTTTTCGATCAGCTTACGTCTACCAGCTTGGTGTTGTAGCTGCGTTGCACCCAAATGAATATTCCGATCAGGAACATGGCAGCGGCCGGCAGGACCATAAGGTTGTTGTTCACAAACCAAGGCATTTCAACTCCGTAGGAGTTTGTGTAGAGGGTATTGACCAGGTAATCGGATGAAGGACCGATGATCTTCAGCTCGATGGGACTTCCGGCGAACAAGCTGCCCTTTCCAAAGAGTTCTCGGAAAACCCCTACCGCGATCAGGATCAGCCCGTAACCCAGACCGTTTCCAATTCCATCCAGGAAAGAACGCCAGGGCTTGTTGGCCATGGCAAATGCTTCCAGACGCCCCATCACAATACAGTTGGTAATGATCAATCCGATGTATACGGAAAGTTGCTTGTAAATGGGATAGTTCAGGTACTTCAGGGTCAATTCCACCACGGTAACCAACGATGCAATGATCACCAGCTGGACGATCATCCGCACGGACTTCGGGATGTAGTTCCGCAAAAGAGAAGTAAATAAACTGGAGAAGGCACATACGAAAACCACTGCGATCGCCATGACCACAGATGGGTATACCAGAGAAGTGACGGCCAGGGCCGAACATATCCCCAGTACCTGAACGGTAATCGGATTGTTATCATTCAGCGGATCGGTAATGAGTCTTCGTTCTTTTTTGCCGAATAACTCCAGAGGCTCTCTCGTTGCCTTGTTTTGAGTTTCCTGCACTTGATCCTGAGCTACGGTTGCTTCAGCCATAATTCGGATTATTGTTGGTGCTGCTTTGCAGCTGGTTTTTTGTTATTTATTGAATTAACAATCCCTGTACGGAATTATCTGTTCTCAGTTCATTGAAATAGGGCAGATAGTAGCCAATTCCCTTTTTCAACATGTCGGAGACCCCATCCATAGTGACCGTTGCTCCACTTACGCCGTCCACCTGATGTCCCGGGTTTTTAACCCCGCCTTTGACCACTTTGACAGAAACGTACTTTCCATCTTCGAAAATCTCTTTCCCCTGAAATTGTTTGGGGAAAGCGGGGTTGTCTTTGATTTCGGCACCCAGTCCCGGAGTTTCTCCCTGGTGGTCAAAACTAGCTCCCACGATGGTGTTCAGGTCATCCTTGAAGGCGATGTTACCCCAAATCTCATCCCACAAGCCATTTCCCCGGACCGAGACGATGTAGTACTTTTCTCCCTCGTAATTATAAACGAACAAGGGAAAAACCCGTTCGGACTCGGGCTTTTTCTTTTCCTTTTTCATGTCGATATCCTCCGCCATGGCATATTCCGCGGTCTCCCCCACCGGTTGTCCCTGGCTGTTGAGGATAATCTGCTCCATTTCGTCGGAAAAGATACGGAGGACTTCATCATCGGACAGATCGTTCACCGTCCGGTCGGGCCAAAGGCTCGAGACGGAGGAAAGGATAGCCCGCTTATTGAAGATCTCCTCATTCTGACTGGCTTTGTCAGCCGTTGCCTGCCGGAGGCCAGTCAGGCCAACCGCTACGACGGTTGTCAATATAGTCACGAAAATGATAATATATCTGGTCGTATCCACTGCTTGGAATTTTCAGTTTACAAATCAGGCTGTTGCCGGTTTCAGACTGGCTCTCTTCATTCGCCGGTTGATATTGGCTTGCAGCACGTAGTGGTCGATCAAGGGCGCAAATACGTTCATGAACAATATGGAAAGCATCCAGCCTTCCGGATAGGCCGGGTTCATAACCCGGATGAGCATGCCGATAAACCCGATGAAAAAACCGTATATCCACTTGCCGGTCAGGGTAGAGGAAGCCGTCACGGGATCGGTAGCCATAAAGACGATCGCAAAGAAGAAACTCCCCATGTAGAACTGGTAGTACCAGGGGATGGCCATGAATTTGTAAATGCCGGGCGTAGATTCGGTAATTTCTGCCGGAGCCAGCCCGTTCAAAATGAGCGCCATAACGACTGCGCCAACCACACCGGACAACATAATTCGCCAACTGGCAATGCCGGTGAAGATCAGGAACAGAGCCCCGAGTATGATCAGCGGCTTGCTGGTCTCCCCAATGGAGCCGGGGATAACGCCCCACCACATTTCATTGAGGGAATAGCCGGCCGCGGTGATGGCTTCCCAGCCTCCTTTGGCGGCCAGTCCCAGAGGAGTAGCGCCGGTGTAGGAATCGGCCACCATGGCCCCTCCCTCTCCAAAGGTAGTCCAGCCTATCCCATTGAAAATCCAATCGAAAAAAGCACCTCCCCAACCGTAGCCGGCCGAGACAAATCCTTCTCCCGTCTGTTCCAGGCCCGCGATCCAAACCTGATCTCCGGAAATATAGGTCGGATAAGCAAAGAACACGAATACGCGGGACAGCAAGGCTATGTTCATAATATTCATCCCTGTGCCACCGAAAGCTTCCTTGCCGATCCAAACAGCAAAAGCCACAGAAAGGGCCAGAATCCAGAGAGGGATATCCGGCGGCATGATCAAGGGGATCAAAGCTCCGGATACCAGGAAACCTTCCTCAATACCATGCCCTTTTTTGTAGGCGAAATAGAATTCGATCCCCAGACCTACTACGTGCGTCACCACGAAGATGGGAATGATCTTGATCAAGCCGTAAGCGATCTTCAGGTGAAGAGCTTCCAGATAACCCGGATACAGGCCGAGGGCATCGTAATGCTGCTGACCGATATTCCAGGTGCCGAAAAGGTAGCAAAGTTGAAGAGCCAGCACCACGAAAACCATCGTCCGCTTAAGGTCCATCCCGTCGCGTATGTGTACACCATCCCGGGTGGTCAGGTTCGGTGTGAAAGCAAAGGTGAAAAACCCGTCGTATACCGTGTGGAGAAAGGGCGATTTCTCTTTGCTGGGCTCTATTCGTTCAAAAAATTTGAGCAATGCTTTTTTCATAAGAACTACGTCCTCTGATTTTTCTGGTTCGATGTATGATCAGCCTTGCAAGCGCATCTGGTCCAGGCCTCGCCGCAAGATCTGCTGCAAGGGCTGCTTCGAAGTACAAACAAATTCGCAAATAGCGATGTCTTCTTCAACCAATTCGTTGATGCCCAGGCCTTCCATGCGTTCAAAGTCATTCACCAGGATGGATTTTACCAAGTGCTGTGGGTAAATATCCATAGGAAGAACCTGTTCATATTGGCCGGTTACTACAAAAGCGCGTTTCTCCCCATGCGTGTTCGTATCTCCCTTGAAACGATGTTGCGGGAACAACCAGTTGGGGAAAGTCCTGGACATACTTGGCCTAGGATTCAAAGGCAACAGCCAGCCAAACATTTCGAAATAATCCCCTTCCTCGATGACAGTGATCTGATCGTCAAAGAAGTTGAGGAAAGAATACTTCTGCTTTTTCTGCCCCGAAAGTACATCACCGGAAATGATACGAACTTTCTTGGAATCGTTCTTGAGTTGACCTTTGATCAGGTCAGACAACCGGGCACCCTGATGCGTCCGGACGTATCGGGCTTGCCCGAATTCCGCTCCGCTCAATGCAATGACGCGGGTAGCATCAAATTGCCCGTTCAAAAACAGGCCCCCTAATGTAATTACCTCCTGTACCCCCAACGTCCATACCTTGTCGGTATTCGCCAAAGGCTTGATATGGTGGATCTGGACACCCACGTTTCCCGCAGGATGTTTCCCGGAAAACCATGCCTTCTCTACACCCTTGGCTTCCGCAAAAGCTGGATGAGGTGCCGACTTTCGGCGCGCGTCGAGGCCCAAAAAAACCTGTCCAGGGGTCAGCAGCTTCAATACATCGAGACCTTTCTGAAAAGCCTCTTCCCGACCTTCCACCGCCAGGTTGAGATCCGGCGCAAGAGGGGCCGTATCAAAAGTAGTGATGAAAATATCCCGCGGGACGTCAAACTTGCCCGGTACGACATTAAAAGGGCGCTGAAGGAACATGGGCCAGACTCCGCTGCCCCAAAGGAATTCCACCAGAGTCTCACGATTGGCAGACCCCAGATCCGGCAGATCGTAAGAGCGATATACCTGCTCCTTGTCTGCCAGAATGACCACACTTTGGATGGACCGCTTGGCCCCGCGATTCATTTCAATTACTTCTCCGCTTGCCGGAGAACAATACATAATTTCCGGAACAGATTTGTCATAGAAAAGTGGATCTCCGGCCTTCACCTTGTCCCCAACTTCGACCACGACCTTGGGAATAGGGACCATCCCGATGAAATTGGGTGGCTGGAGAGCAAACGTAGTGGCCCCGATCGACTCATCAATCTGGTTTTCCGGGATTCCGTCCAATTGGACATCAAACCCCCTCTTCAGGTGATAAAACGCCTGATCTTTGGTGTAGCCGGGCGCCTTTCGAGCTACCAGATCACCTACCCCCGGCAGTACCGAAAGGTTGACCTCCTCCGACACGCCGAAGCGTTTGGCCTGTATGCCAATGAAACTGTCCGAAAGCTGGATAAGCAGGGCGAAGCCGAGCAAGACAGCCAAAATAAGGGTGCCGTAAAGAAAGTAGTCCTTACCAGTGACATTCGCCGCCGTATTCTGAGCGAAGGTCAGCGTCTGGGAAAAGGTGAAGATTAAGGTGAGAACAAGCCTTGTTTGATTCCCTTTCATTTTGATTTTCAGTTCTATACCTATGCGGGCACAGTTTGTTATA
The DNA here is from genome assembly GCA_964640855.1 of uncultured Saprospiraceae bacterium. Lineage (GTDB taxonomy): Bacteria > Bacteroidota > Bacteroidia > Chitinophagales > Saprospiraceae > JAJDFU01. The sequence goes on along the minus strand of CAZXIX010000074.1, from coordinate 13,259 downwards.
TGCGCTTGCCTTATTAAAACACCGCAAATATAACAAGCTTTATTAGTAAGGACATTTGTGGATTTCCATTGTTAGTTAAGGAAAGCTATTTAGATTAAATCTAAATAAACTCATTTTTCTTACGCCTCCACTCGTAATAGCCCCAAATGGCCATACCGGTATACACCACCATCAATAGGGCGTACAACAGCAATCCCCGGCTGCTGTAAAGGCTGGCGGAGACCGCGTCGATGACAATCCAGTAGAGCCAATTGGATAATACCTTGCGCGTGGTCAGGAAGGTAGCCCAGAAACTGAAAACGGTAGTCTGGGAATCAATCCAGGGATAAGAAGCAGGGGTGTACTCCTCGAGCAAGTACCCCAGGAGCAGGCCCGACAAAAAAACGACAGCTATCCCGGCCACGTGCCTCCCATAAGTCCAGGATTGTATGGGCAGAAAGTCTGAATTCTTCCGGCCGCCTCCTTTCCAGCTCCACCATCCGTAGCCGGCAGCGATCACGTAATAGAAATACAAAAAGGCCTCTGCATATAAGTCTACCCGAAAAAAGAGGATGATCCCCAGGAGCGAACTGAGCGCGCCAAAGAGCCAACACCATATGTTTTCCCGCGCCGCAAGGAGGATATACAGAATCCCCGCCACCACGCCCGCTATCTCCAAAACCGTACTCCAGTTCATCACTTACCTCATTATTATGTATTCTCCAGCCTGTTGCCTTGGGTTTTCGAACCTTTTCTCCTCAAATGATAGCCCGGCATAGGTACTTTTTTTTCTTGCTGATCTATTTTGTTACTTAGCCCTTTCATCAAACCAACGGATTTGGCTGACCACATTCACCCGGTATTCGACCGAATGCTCTCCCGCGAGGAAAGAGAAGCCCGCCTGAATCAACGGGCCTGTGTCGTTTGGTTGACGGGGCTTTCGGGTTCCGGGAAAAGCACCTTGGCCATCGGCCTGGAGCATTATTTGTTCGAAAAGGGTTTTTACCCCCAGGTTCTCGACGGAGACAATATTCGAACGGGCATCTGCAACAACCTGAGTTTTTCACCGGAAGATCGCCAGGAAAATATCCGTCGGATTTCAGAAGTGGCTAAGTTATACGTTCAAAGCGGATTGGTCACCATTTGTTCTTTCATCAGCCCGACACGCGCCATTCGCCAGATGGCCGGAGAAATAATCGGGGCCGAAGACTTCCTGGAGGTCTACGTCAATACCCCTTTGGAAATTTGCGAGGCTCGCGATGTCAAAGGCCTTTACAAAAAGGCCCGGGCAGGAGAGATCAAAGGATTTACCGGCATAGACTCTCCCTACGAACCTCCTCTGAACCCCGCCCTGGAAATTCTGACCGGGAGTCGAAAACTCGAAGATTCCCTGGACCTGCTGATCAAGCTGGTGATGCCTCGAATTAAGTTGGAACAATAGATTTAAATTCGCAACCCGAGCCAAGAAGAAAACAAAGATATGGACGCACAATACCACATCGACCACCTCAAGGAACTGGAATCGGAATCCATCTTCATAATGCGGGAGGTCGCCTCGCAATTCGAAAAACCCGTTTTGCTCTTTTCCGGAGGCAAAGACTCCATTCTGATGGTTCATCTGGCCGTTAAGGCTTTTTGGCCTGCCCGAATCCCTTTCCCCTTGATGCACGTAGATACGGGCCACAATTTTCCGGAAACCATCGCATATCGGGATCAACTGGTGGAAAAACTGGGCGTCCAACTGATCGTCGCATCCGTACAGGAAGCCATCGATAAAGGTTTGGTGGTGGAAGAAAGGGGGTTCAATGCCAGTAGAAACCTGCTTCAGACCGCCGTTTTGCTGGAAGCCCTCGAAATTGGCAAATTCGATGCCGCGCTGGGAGGAGGCCGCAGGGATGAGGAAAAGGCCCGGGCCAAGGAACGCTTTTTCAGCCATCGGGACGAGTTCGGCCAATGGGACCCCAAGAATCAGCGACCCGAACTTTGGAATCTCTTCAACGGGAAAAAACATATGGGCGAGCACTTTCGGGTTTTCCCCATTTCCAATTGGACGGAACTTGACGTCTGGCAGTATCTGGCCCTGGAAGAAGTGGAGTTGCCCAGCTTGTACTTCGCCCACCAACGCCCCGTATTTGAGCGGGACGGCATGCTGCTGGCCGATTCCGAATACATTCACAAACGCCCCGAGGAGGAGGTAGAAACCCGCACGGTCAGGTGCCGCACCATCGGAGATATGACCTGCACCGGGGTGTGGGCCTCAGAGGCCGCCACCATCGAGGATATTATCCGGGAAGTTTCCACCGCCCGAATAACCGAACGAGGCGGACGGGCCGACGACAAGCGTTCGGAAACCGCCATGGAAGACCGGAAAAAAGCCGGGTATTTCTAAGCCACGCTTCCCCGCATCCTACTTTTCGAAAAACGACATCATGAGCACGCAACATACCGAACTCCTCCGATTCACGACCGCCGGTTCTGTAGACGACGGCAAATCCACGCTGATCGGGAGGCTCCTCTACGATAGCAAGAGCATTTTCGAGGATCAGTACGAAGCCGTCGAGGAAACCTCCAAAAGGCGGGGCGAAGAGGGCGTCAACCTGGCTCTGCTTACCGACGGCCTGAAAGCCGAACGGGAACAAGGCATCACCATCGACGTAGCCTATCGTTATTTTTCGACCCCCAGGCGCAAATTCATCATTGCCGATACCCCCGGCCACATCCAATATACCCGAAACATGGTAACCGGGGCCAGTACGGCCAATGTCGCGCTGATCCTCATCGATGCCCGAAACGGCATTGTAGAGCAAACCCGCCGGCATGCTTTTATTGCCAGCCTGCTCCAGATCCCCCATCTGGTCGTTTGTATCAATAAAATGGATCTGGTGGAATACAGCCAGGAGCGCTACGAGGAGATCAAGGAGGAATTCTCCCAGTTTTCCTACAAGCTGGATGTGAAGGATGTAGACTTCATTCCGATTTCCGCCCTGAAAGGGGACAATGTCGTGGAACGATCCGCGAACATGCCCTGGTATGGAGGCACCACCCTCATGTATTATCTGGAAAACGTCCACATCGGGTCCGATCATAATCTGATCGATTGCCGTTTCCCGGTCCAGTGCGTGATACGGCCCTACAGCGACGAGTTTCACGACTACCGGGGCTATGCCGGCCGGATCGCCGGAGGGGTTTTCAAAAAAGGTGACAAGGTGATGGCCCTTCCGAGCGGCTTTACCACCACCATCCGGGATATCCATACATACGACGGCCCCCTCGATGAGGCCTTTCCGCCTATGTCCGTTACGCTCCTGCTGCAAGACGATCTCGACATCAGCCGGGGGAACATGATCGTGAGAGAGAACAACGTACCCGAGATCTCGCAGGATATTGAAGTCATGATCTGCTGGTTTCACGAAAAGCCCCTGCAACTCAATGGCAAATACGCCATAATGCACACGACCAACGAGGCTCGCTGCATTCTGAAGGAGATCCGCTATAAGCTTAACATCAACACGCTCCACCGCGACCAGGAGGATAAGGATATCCGAATGAACGACATCGCCCGGGTGAAGATCCGGACCACCAAGCCGCTTTTCGTCGATGCCTACCGCAAAAACAGGATCACCGGGAGCATGATCTTCATCGATGAAGCTACACATGAAACCGTCGGAGCCGGCATGATCATCTGACAGCGGTTCCCGATGCCGGGTTATCCATCGGAGGTTCAGTCAGGATGATCGGCTCAACCAGAGAGCCCGCCGCTTTAATTGGGAAAAGATTATTTTCCCAATTATGGGTATTTACTTGAACAGTCTTACCTCATACATTGTAAGGATTATGCAAACTTGCATCGGACGAGCGAAAAACATAACTTTTTTCAGTTTTGGAGAAATAGGCCGCCCATGCTCAGACCCACCCTTTGTACTTTCCTGATTCTCTGCGCCTTTGGGCTCAGGGCCCAAGTCAATATGGAAAATTTCGTCACCTACGGCAATGCCGTTCAGTTGGATGACGAATGCTTTCGTCTGACTGAGGACGAAAATTATCTTTCCGGCAGCATTCAATATCGGGACGCCATCGACTTGAATAAACCCTTCCGGATGGAAATGGAAGTGTTTCTCGGTTGCCGCGATGAGTATGGAGCCGACGGGATCGTCTTCATCTTCTTTCCCACTGGTGGTCAACTGGGTTTCCGGGGGGAAGGCATGGGTTTCGGCGGCCTGGCACCCTCTCTCGGAATCGAATTGGATACCTACTACAACGACCACTTATTCGACCCGGAGGAAGATCACGCCACCGTCATGTTCAACGGTCAGGTAGGCCACTGGAGAGACGACATTGTTCCCGTGGTCTTACCCAACCTGGAAGATTGCGAATTCCACCCCATGGAAATCAGTTGGGATCCCGGCGAAAAGCGCTTGTCGGTCTTCCTGGACGGCAGGCAGATCATCAATTTCAAGGGAGACTTGGTGAACGGTGTTTTCCAGGGTAATTCACAGGTTTACTGGGGTGCTTCGGCAGCCACAGGCCGCAAGCTGAATCGCCAGGAAGTTTGCTTCCGGAAACTCATCCTCGGCAAAGCTGAACCCCTACCCAGGTTGAATCCGGAGCTCAAACATCAGTTCCTGACCGGCATCCCGATCGAGCTCCCCGATTTCGAATTCGCATCCGGTACGACCGCGCTTACCTCCGACCACCATCAACAACTTGATCAACTAACCGATCTGCTGAAACAACATCCGGATCTCAAGCTCCGGATCTTTGTCTACACGGATAGTCAGGGCGCCGAATCCCTGAATCAGAATTTATCTACCCAACGCGCCCAGGTCATCTCTAATTTCTTTCGTCAAAAAGGCATTCCTCCGGAGCGTCTTTTCGCAAAAGGTTTCGGAGAAATGTATCCCGTGGCAACCAACGACACCGCCCAGGGCAGACTCGCCAACCGGCGGGTTGAATTCTCCGTCCTGCGCGCTGTCCCCTGACACCTCTATTACTGCTTATCCGATTTTCGCGGTTTATCCCCAGCTTGGCAAGGATGCATTTTATGCCTTTTTTAAACCGGACTTCTCCTTATTCTGGCTAATTTCACGGTGTTGAAGGTATGCTGTCATTGACAGGATCCGACCGGATCTGGGGATTTTCCCAAAAGAGGATTTTCTCCAAGCGTGACGCCCCGGGGCTACCGCTCGCGAATGGAAATCCCGCTCAAGCCGGAACGGCCTTTTGCACAAGCCCAATCCATTTCATAAACCTTAAAGCCCAAACAAATGAGAAAACTGTTTTTCCTTTTCGCTCTGCTGTTGAGCATGGGTATCTCCAACCTTCCAGCGCAAACCGCGACGGGGGAGAATCCCGGTAATGATGAGTTGAAGCAATTTTTTGTCGGAACCATGGAAAAGGCTTCCGTCCTCTCGACGAAAGGAGAGGCTATCAACTTTTTTCGCGAGAACCTGAGCCCGAACTACCGGCTGCACAGCCGGGTCTTTTTCAACGGAGAGCAGATCAACGACGTAGAGATCGGCTTCAAGGAGCTTATAGCCGGCGAAATTCACCAAAGACTGCCGCGCAGCGTTCAAACGGAAAATACTTTCGAAGACATCCATTTTCTGGAAGTCTCAGGCGACATCGGAGTGGTCAATTCTTCGCACAAGCTGATCTATAAAGACAACGATAAAGTCCTTTCGGAAGGACGTGAAATCCGGGTCGACCGGCTGATAAAAACGGATAACGGCTGGAAACTCCTCTCCTCATCCAGCGATGTGGTCATCACGGGTGTCAACCGGGCCCCCTGTACCTACCAATATTTCTCGGACGGCAGCCCCAACGCCCTGGTTAAGGTCAATTATCCCAACGGAAGGATTTACGAGTCCCTGGTGATTGAACTGACCTTTAACCGACTGGACGACAACGCTCAGGAAATCTACACCAGCGAGGGAGATGTATTCCTTTGGAAGAACGGGAAAATGACCATGCGCGGCGACCAACGCATACAGATGGATGCCGGGTCTCCCACTGAAGTAGCCGAAAAACTGATCCCCTACTACATCGGAGAAAGTTGCACCACCGTGAAATCGGTCAAGTAAAAAAATAATCGCGGCATGTGCGTGAGAAAGGCCGGCAGGGGAATCCCCTGCCGGCCTTTGCACTTTTACTGACCTTGCCAGATCCGTTCAGATGTACAGACGTTCGTAGTATTCTTCGAGCATCCTTTTTACCGCAAAGAATTCGCGGGTATCCTGTATGCTGTTGCGCATCATTTCTACCCAGCGGTCGCGGTCCTCATAGTAGGTGGGTATCACTTCAGTATTCAAAACATGGTACAAGGCTCGGAGATCGTGTGCATCCTGTACCTCCGTATCCTCGCTTTCAAAGCCATCGCCAAATTGCCAGCCGTTGACACCGTCCTGGCAGGCTTCCGGCCACCAGCCGTCGAGGATGCTGAAATTCAGGACTCCATTCATCGCTGCCTTCATACCGCTGGTACCGCTGGCCTCCATGGGGCGACGGGGATTGTTGAGCCACACATCCGATCCCCGGGTCAACATGGCGCCGGTTTTCATGTCGTAATCCTCAATGAAGGCAACGGACTGAGGAAATTTCCGGGCCATGGCCACCAAACGGCTTACGATTCCCTTACCGGTATCATCCAGCGGATGGGCTTTACCCGAGAATACGATTTGGACAGTCTGATCTTCGAGCAGGGGCTCTATGGTTTCCGGCTCGCTGAAAATGAAATCGGAGCGCTTGTAAGGCGCCGCCCGACGCGAAAAACCGATCAGCAGCTTTTCCGGGTCAAAATCCTGCCCGGTCTTTTCCTTGATGTAATGGATCAGGTCCTGCTTGTTGGCCATGTGCGCCTCCCAGATGCCCTTCCCTTTCTTCGCGGCCTTTAGCATTTCCTCATCTACCCAGGTGCCCAGGTGTATGGCGTTGGTAATGGCCAGGATCTCGGATCGGTTGTCGATATGCGCCCACATATCCTGGGCCGTTTCGCCATGAAGCTGGGCCACAGCATTGGATATTTTGGACAGGCGAAGGGCACCCACCGTCATATTGAACGGATCTCCGCCCAGAGATTTTAGTTGCGGGCGGGTAAGGTGCAAATTGGCTCCCATGTACATGATCCGCTCTATGGGGTGACTTTCGTTGCCCTGCAAAACGGGTGTGTGTGTGGTAAAGACCACCTCCTTCCGGGTGGCTTCCAGGGCGTCATCGAAAGCCATGAGTTCCGGTCCCTGCATTTTCTCCCGTAACAGTTCAAAGCCGGCAAACAAAGCATGCCCTTCGTTGAAATGATAAATATCGACATCGATCCCGAGCTTCCGGAGGGCTCGAACCCCTCCCACGCCCAGCACGATTTCCTGAGCAATTCTTTCCTCTCCGAACCAGCCGTACAATTGACCGGTCGTCCAGTTGTCCGGATTATCCGGCAGATCGGTATCCAGCAAATAGAGAGGCACCGTTCCAAAGTTTTCGCACTTCCAGACCTTGCAGCGAACTTCAGATTCCCGGATGGGAACCGTCACCGTTACCCCGGTATCTTCCAGAAAGTCGTAGCTGTAGTTGTGGTAACTGTCGTAGGGTTTGCCGTCGGAGCCGATCTTTTGGTCCGTATAACCCTGCTTCCATTTGATCCCGATGCCCACGATCGGAAATTTGTGGTCGAGGGCTCCCTTCAGATAATCGCCGGCCAGGATGCCCAGACCGCCTGCGTAAGTTTTCAGTTGGTCATCAAGTCCGTATTCCATACAGAAGTAGGCGACCTTGGGTAGATGTTTCTTGGCCATTGGGTTTTCGTTTTGGTTCAAATTTAGTGGTAAAAGAAAGAATTCGTCTTCTTCCTAATCTGCCAATCCGGACGTCCAGATCGTGATCCGCTGCTCTCCGAAGTTAACGACAACCGGAAGGTCGCGGGGACTGATGTGGTCGACCAGAACGCCGGAGTTTGGAAATCCCGTGAAAAAATAAGCATCCAGCCGGTATTCCCATTCCGGAAAGTAATTGAGGTATCTTTCGCAAGCTTCCCAAATATGCTGAAATCCGAACCAGTTATCCGCATCGAAGGTATAAAACCAACTGGCTAGCCGAAGGGATGCCTGGTGGGGATCGTCCGTCATTTCGATCGGACATTTTTCAAGTAATTCGCCCGCCAGATAGGCCGTCAATCGATCTTGCGTCCGGGACTGCACAATGCGCTCGACTTCATCCGATATTTCGTCGGTCAGGGCGCTCAGGTTGTGCGCAGCCTCGTAAAAATCCTCCTCCTCTTCAAAGACAAGGGAGTAGGGAACGATCGACCAATTCTCCAGGAGGACTTCGTTCTTCAGCAAATCGACAAAATATTTATCTGCCGGAATACACAGCGAATAACCCAGGTCCTGCAGGGTTCCCTGCCCGACCCCGGGAATATCGAGCACCTGCTCCAGGTTGCGAAACCTCCTGGCCGGCATTTGATTCCGGGTTTCCAGGATCTTCTGTGCTACAGAAGCGCTGATCCCCCGGCCGGGGCCATCGGAGGGATCGTCCTGGATCCGGTCGAAATCTTCGGACCGGGCCTGATTCAGGAAAGAAAGAACGCGGCTTTCCACCCAGGGCTGCAGTTCGTTGGTAGGCATAAAGTGAATTTATATTACCCTTTGAAATAAAAATCCGAATAAACGAAAGATTTACAATTACTTAAACCCGAACGAAAGAACGGGCATGATAGGCGGGGTCAAAACAAAGACCGCCGCGGGAAAAAATTCCATCGAAAACCGCCCCCCAGGTATTGAAAGCGCTCGTTTCGTCCTTCCTCGGCGCTGTTTTTCCGGAAATATTGATACTGAAGATCCAGAAACCCGTGGTGAAACAGTTGATAGGAAAGCTGCAAGTTGACGAACGTGCTCCGGGCGGCGATTCCCTGCCCGATGAAGTTGCCGTAATTCCGGACCCGGGTGTCGGAAGACAAAAGAATATTGCCCCCGAAGTTCTCGCCTTCCGGGTCTTCCCCGGTCTCCAGGTGGATCAGCCTCCCTCGCAGCTCCAATCGCTCGATCATCTGCCACCGGAGTCGAAAAATGTATTCCCGCAAATTAGCGCCGTGAGGATGGGCCAGGGATTGATTCTGATGGCTGTAATGAGCCGTACTATCCCGAAATCCGTAAGTATAGGGCCGGATTGAATTCACCTCCGCCTGCAAATCCAGGTGATCCACCCCAAAAGCATTAAAATATTTCAAGCCGACCTGCCAGGCATTTTTATTGCCCCACCAACCCTGATTATCCGCGATCAATTCGTTGAACACAAACTCGTCAATGTAGAGCTGGGCATAGAGTTGAAAATGACGCAGAAAACTCCAGGAGAGATCAAAGCCCAGGGAAACGTTATCCGGGCTGCCGATGGCCTGCTCAACGGTGCGGTATAGGATCAGAGGGTTCAGGTATTGAAGCTCAAATCGATCCCCCCGGCTGAAAACAACCGACTCGAACAGGCCGAAGTACAGGCCCCGGGCGACTTCCAAACTCAGATAGTGGGCTGCTATCCATTTTTTGGGAACGCGCTGATTGACGGGGGCCGCATTCACCGACTCACCGCCCAATTCCGCAAAAATATTTTGGTAATGGAGCTTCCAGACCCGCCAATTCAGTTTCAGGAAAAGGTAATTATTGGCAAAATCGGAGAGGAACAAAGAGCGGAATCCATTCCCGATAAAGTTTCGACTGTATCCGAATTGCACCCCCAGGTGCTGCGTAATGTTGAATCCGACATAGCCCTGCCCGTTGAGATAGTCGTATAGCAGCCCATTGGAACCCGGCGCATCGGGAAACTTGTACAGGCCCTGGCCGGGGATGGCTTCGAATCGGTCCACGAACGTTTCCTCGTACACGGGCAGAAAAGACTGCGTCTCCAGGATCTCGGCAAAAAAGTAGATCCGGTCATCCAGCCCCCCCCGGAGCACCACACCGCGCGGAAAGGTGGCGATCCAGCGATCGTTTTCGAAATCCCGCCCCCCTACGATGCCCACTACCGGATTGACCCGCAGGTGAACGAAGCGGTTGTTCAGCTCGAGAAAATTAGCCGGGCTCGGGAAGAACAGGTTCAGAAAGCCTTTGCGTTGCTCGTAGCGAGGACTTTCCAGGCTGGCTTCGATCTGGGTTTTCTGGGTATCCGGGAAGACGGGTACCCGCCTGCCGAACAGGGTCGTTGCATAAGGGGCCTGCCCCAGCCATTCGTTGTTCTCCCGGAATAGATAGCGAAGGTCATACTCGTCGAGGCTGCTTTTCTGAAAGACAGCGGTATCCAGCTGGGTCGCAAACCGGCCAATGTCTGACCGGGTGAAGGGTTTCAGGCTGGGATGAAAGGGCGGATCGAGCCTGCTCCGGACCCACATCCGATCCAGAATGCCGTAGCCCGGATCTTCCAGCGGGAGATGGGAACCCTGTGCCGCTGCTCCGGCCGACAGGGAGCAAAAAGCCCAAAGGATCCAAGCCGATCGGAAATGACTCGTCAACCTAGCGCGAATTAAAAGCTTCAAAATATTTGCATTCTTGCAGGATCTCCTGGTAGTAATTCGTGGTCGAAAATTCGTTCCTCAAAATATTGAAGTATCGGTATGTTCTGGAGGCTCCGTAAGGCCTTTCCAGGAAGTACTTGTTTTGTTCGCATTTGGCCGCCCAGAAAGCCGCCTTGGCCGCTAATTCCGGATTCCGGTTCCGGGCCAATTCGAGGGACCGCTGGAAATAGGAAGCCGCCCGGGAGCAATCCATGATCTCGCAGTTCCCCCGGGCATAGTCCGGATGGAAGTATACATAGTTTCCGGTATGCTCATCCTGCCGGATGCTGGCGAAACTTCGGAATCGGTCCAGCATTTCCCAGGCCGGACCAAAATAGGTCGTGTTGTAATAGGCGCGGCCGATTCTGAAAAAATTAGCCGCCGCGTGGTCCGGATTGGCTTTGGAATCGAATTCGAGCCTGAGCAACTCGGAGATCAATTCTCCCCGATTGATCTGTCGAGCCGTATCCACCGGGCAAGAAAGGCAATCGTTGATCTGATTCTGGAAGGGATCCTCCTGGCCGTAGCTATCCCAATCCGCCAGGTTGATCTGCTTCAAGGTTTCCTGCGCAATTTCCAATTCTCCGTTTTTCAAATAATTCATGACCTGCAGCATGATCAGTTGCTGGCGAAGGTCAGGCACCTCGGGTATGGAAAGGAGGTCGCGTTCCCAGATATTGATTTCATCCTTCCGGACCAGAGCCAGGAGTTGGCTGACGATTTGGGGAGTGGGATTGACGAAAAGGTCTTCGGGTTGATATTGACACAGAAAGGCTTTGCCGGGCTGACCATTCTCCCGGTACAATTTGGCCATTTTACCGTACAAAAGGTCATGGAATACATCCTCATGATCCTCATATTGCCGATGGTAATTCTGTATGCTGTCGGCTTGCAGTTCGACTTGAGGAGAGGGTGCCTTCCAATTTCCAATGGTTCCTACCAGTTCAAAAATTGCCAGTTGATTTCGAAGAGCCTCATCCCGGATTCGCCCCCTGATCTGGCCAAAGCTTTCGCTGGCAGCATAATAATCACCGGTCAGTACTTCCAGATAGCCTTGCGCCATCTTCCAGACCTCCGGTCGCTTCACCTTGTTTTCTGCAGACCATAGGCTGACCAATCGCAAGAGCGAAATAGCCCGGTCTCCCAGATTGGCCAAATAGCGTTGGCTGTATTTTGAGACGGGTATTTCCCGCTGAAGCAAAGGCTCCAGCTCCCGGATCTCTTTT
>CAZXIX010000074.1:0-1516 GCA_964640855.1 uncultured Saprospiraceae bacterium | reverse complement strand
GAGGAGCAATTCCAGAAAGGGGTTGGTGGGATCCAGGGCATAAATGGATTTCATTTCTTCCAACCGCTTGGCCTTTCGCCCGAAGGCGCGCATAGCGTACATGTTGGCCTTTTCGCGGCTGTTCCGGGCCAACAAAAGGCTCTTTTCCCATTCGGCATCCGACCGGACCCTGTAGGAAAGCAGAGCCGATTGTCGCTTCCCGGGACATTCCGAGAATACGCGCGAATAAAAATAAGTGGCATGGGCATTTTCCCCTTTTGCCTGTAAGCAACCGGCCAGGTGGCCCAAAATCCAATACTCCAGCTGGCTCGGGTCGTTGTCGATCATGGGCATAAACTTGCGGTACATGTCCAGGGCCAGTTGATAATTCCCTGAATAATGGGCCAGGCGAACCATCTGGTACAGATATCGAAGCCGGATGTAGTGGGACTTTTGCCGGGGCAAACGATCCATTCCCTGTTTGATCAGGGCCTCCATCTCCGAAACGTTGCGCTTTTTCCGTTCCCAGGGGTCCTCCGGCGCCAATACGTGTTTTTCACAGCTTTTGGCATAGGAGAGATAATCTACCGTTTCCAGGCATTGATGCTTTTCCAGGTAGCGCGCAAACGTATTGTTCCGCAGCGTTCGATTCAGCGGTATGTCTTCCCTCCGCACGGCGGTATTCAGGAACGCGATCTCCGTAGCCGAAGATTGGTACAGCAACCACTCAATGTCTTCCAGGTCCGGGATGCCGCAATAGCGGTCCTGCCATTCTTCCGCATTGGAGCGATCCCGGAAATAGACCTCACCGCCATACCCCTGGTACATTTCACTGTAATTCAGAAAGAGATAGGAGGCGCTGGGTGCGGCACGCAGCAGAGTCGGGATGACAAAGTGCTCGATCTGCAGGTTTTCAGGGGTACGCCAACAAGGGGATACGGGCGTAGGCAGCAGCAGAAAGAAGCTACCGAACAGAAGCAGGAGCCAGTTGCTGAAGTAGGGGACGAAGTGCCTCATAGGGGAAGGTTTCGCGGATCGGCTCATCCAGGTGGTAAAAGACCAAATGACCCTCCGGATCTATCATGTTGATATCAGCCCACATTTTAGATGCCTGTAGCAGGGATTCCGGCTCTGCAGCTTCCAGTCTGATCCGGTCCCCGGCGTACAGGTAATACCCTTGAAGATAGGTACTTTTCCGAAGCTCAAACCCATTAGCCCCAGTTCTCCTAAAACGAAGGGAGTCCGCCAGGTCGGCTTCTGACAAATCGTTGATCAGGCCCGACAACTCCCCTTCCCGGAAAACCGCTCCCCAGCGAAATAAGGGCAGGGCGAGATCCAGGGGCAGCGGATAAGCCTCTAAACCGCTGAGATACCGCTCTCCGATTCGATTGTCCAGAATGGAATTTTTTTCATCCGGAGCATCAACCTTCCCCATGTTGTAATACATGACCATGCCCCGGTCGGCAGGGGGTATGCCCGTGCGGTCGGGATACTTCAGTTGATGCAAACGCAGGGTCGCCGACACCGGCTTGCCCAC
>CAZXIX010000073.1:0-22856 GCA_964640855.1 uncultured Saprospiraceae bacterium | reverse complement strand
GACTGGAAGAAGCCATCCTGGCCATGAAAGACGTAAACGGGGCCGAATTCTGGATGGCCGGCGAAGGAGACCTCTCGGAAAAGCTGCGGAAGCTGGTCCGCCGGGAGAAGCTGGACCACAAAGTCAAATTCATGGGTTTTGTCTTGCCCGAAGATCTGCCGAAGCTGACCCGGCAGGCCACCATCGGCCTGAACCTGCTTCAAAACCGGGGATTGAACTATTACTATTCCCTGGCCAACAAAACCTTCGACTACATACAAGCCGGCATTCCATCCCTCAACCCCGCCTTTCCGGAATACATTCGTCTGCAAAAAGAATTCGATTGCCTGATCCTGGTAAATGAGCTAACCCCCGGCGCGATAGCCTCTTCGCTGAATGCCTTGCTCCAAGACCCGGACCGCCGGGTAGCCATACGCGAAAAATGCCGGTGGGCGGCAGAGCAACTCTGCTGGGAGATGGAAGAACAGAAACTGATCCGCTTTTATGCCGAAGTGTTCAAGACGTAGTGGTCAGATCCAGGTAAGCGCCCAGTTTGTAAAGGTCTAAGGCGCGTAGAGCCGGTTTTCCTGACCTCAGATACCTTTTGAGAGCGGGGAGAAAAGGACGCAACAACTTACTTACCAACCGTCTCAGCCTCAAGCTTTCAAGCCTGTCTACTTGCTTCAGCAAGCGCGTGTTTACCGGAAACCCGGATTGTTTCAGGGCATGGAGGTTTTCCAGCGCCTTCCGTTGTTTTTCCAGAAAAACCCCGGATTCTTCCAGCCCCAGGTGTGCCACCGGGTTATCGATGTGATCGACCGGGATCTCCATTTCCCGCAATCGCAAGCCGTACAACGTATCCTCATGTCCGTATTCCCGCAACTCTTTCTCGAAAGGATATTGAAGGTGAATGGATCTCGGCACCAGAAAATTATTGGAAGTAAACCCTTCCCAGGGATGTTGTCGTCTTTCGGCCACCGACCGGGCCTCCCGGGTTTTCCCATAGTGCCAATGCAACCAGAGGTTGGGATCCCGGGGCGGCAAAGGCGCGTATTCCGTGCCTCCGCAACAGACCCGGTCCGGATGGGCATGCTTCAGATAGATACTCAGAAAGTCCGGCCGGATCAGGCCCGAATCACCGTCCAGAAACAGGAGGTAAGCTCCCCGGGCCCGCTGAGCCAGCTGATTCCGGATGCGGGCCCGGCCCACATTTTGTGGCAGCTCTTCGTAGCGTACGCCCGGGGCGGCACTCAACTCCCGGTTACTCTTTTTCCAGCTTTCCCCGGAGCCGTCGTCCAACAGGCAAATTTCCCACGGCACTGCCAGCCTTTGTGCCTGGGCCATCAGATCTAGCACCAAAGGGCGGACATCTTCTCGGAAAATGGGGATGCATACGGATAACATCTTCTACCTTTGCCTCGACGAAAAGATAGCGCTTGCGAAAAAAAGACGTTTCAACAAAAACTGAAACTTTCGAACTGGTGTTCCCCTTGGGAACGATTAAAACGGAATTATGCCCAACGATACAGCACTGGATCTGCTCACACAGGATTCCAGCCTTTCCCCCGAACTTCAGGCCATTGCCCGAAAGGTCCAATCCGGGGAGCGGCTGAGCGAGGCGGAAGGGCTTTACCTTTATGAAAATGCAGAACTGAGCTACCTGGCCGCCCTGGCCAATTTCATCCGCGAGCAAAAACACGGCGACCGAACCTACTTCAATCGCAACTTTCACATCGAGCCGACCAACGTCTGCCTATACACCTGTAGTTTCTGTTCCTACAGCAGACTGATCAAGAAACGGGAAGAAGGTTGGGAATACTCCCTGGATGAGATCCTGGACATCGTCAAAGGCTATGACGACGAGCCCGTCACCGAGGTTCATATCGTAGGCGGTGTACTGCCCCAGTACGATGTACCTTTTTATGAGAATCTATTCCGGCAGATCAAAGCTCATCGGCCCGATTTGCACGTTAAGGCGCTCACGCCGGTCGAATACCACTATATTTTCAAAAAGGAGAAGATCTCCTACGAGGAAGGTATGAAGCGGATGAAAGCCGCCGGCCTCGACAGCATGCCCGGTGGCGGAGCCGAGATCTTCCACCCGGAGATCCGTGACCAGATCGCGGGTGGCAAGTGCACGGGCGAGCAGTGGCTTCGGATCCACGAGATCTGGCACGAACTGGGCGGACGGTCCAATGCTACCATGCTTTACGGCCACATCGAAAAATACAAACACCGGATCGATCACCTGGAAAAGCTGCGTCAACTGCAGGATAAGACGGGAGGCTTCCAGACCTTCATCCCGCTTAAGTTCCGGAATGAGAACAACGAACTTTCGCACCTGCCCGAAGTCAGCACCATCGAGGATCTGCGGAATTACGCCATCAGCCGGATCTACCTGGATAATTTCGATCACATCAAGGCCTACTGGCCCATGATCGGTCGCACGACGGCCCAATTGTCCCTGTCCTATGGAGTGGACGACATTGACGGCACCATAGACGACACGACCAAGATCTATTCGATGGCCGGTTCGGAAGAACAAAACCCGGCCCTGAGTACCCGGGACCTGGTCCAACTCATCCGCCTCGTAGGTCGCCAACCCATCGAGCGGGACACCCTCTACGGCATAGTGAAAGATTACACCGACGTAGAATTCGAGGAAGACAAGGGATTCCGCGGCTACCTCGATCTGCCGGTCGTACAATCCAATCCTGCATGAAAAAAACCATCTACCTCATCCGTCACGGACAGACCGACTACAACCTCAAGGGTATCGTACAGGGGGGAGGGATCGATTCCGATCTGAACGCCACCGGCAGGCAACAAGCCAAGGCCTTTTTCGAATGCTACCGGCATCTCGAATTTGAGGCGGTTTTGACCTCCCGGCTCAAGCGCACACACCAAACCGTAGAGCACTTTGTGGATGCCGGTCTCCCCTGGGAACAATTCGAAGAGATCAACGAAATGAATTGGGGCGAGCACGAAGGAAAGTCTGCCGATGAAGAAATGCACCAGGAATGGACACGGGTGGTGGGCGCCTGGGATGAAGGCAACTATCACGTCCGGATCTCGGGAGGTGAAAGCGCCTGGGACCTTGGGCAGCGACTGCTGAAATTCCTGGATCACCTGCAGGAAAGACCGGAACAGACCCTGCTGATCTGCTCGCACGGGCGTGCCATGCGCGGAATGGTCTGCCTGATGCGGGAACTGGAGCTGCGGGACATGGGCCAGTTCCGGCACGCCAATACCGGGCTTTATCTGGCGGAATGGGATACCGAACGCTATCATTTCCATCTGGAAAACGACCTGCAGCACCTGGCCCGGCTGGAATCAAAAGCACGTTAATGGGAAACGACAAGATCGCGGTTAGCGCAGTAAGTTACCTGAATACCAAGCCATTTCTGTATGGGTTGTTCAAAAGCCCGGTCGCGGATCTGATCGATCTGCAGCTCGACATGCCGTCGGTCTGTGCGGAAAAACTGACCCGCGGGGAAGCCCGGCTGGGATTGGTGCCGGTAGCCGTGATCCCCCATCTCGAAAAAGCACAACTCGTCTCGAATTACTGCATCGGCTGCGAAGGGGCCGTCCGAACGGTCTGTGTATATGCTGATCAGCCCCTGGAGTCCCTGGAAACGCTGTATCTGGATTACCAATCCCGCACCTCCGTTCGATTGCTTCAGATCCTGCTGGACGATCACTGGCAGCGCAAGATCACTCTCTTGCCGGCCAAGCCCGGCTTTGAGGCTCGCATCGGCGGCAAGACGGGAGCCCTGGTCATCGGCGATCGCTGCATTGAGCTCGAGAAGCGCCACGAATACCGCTACGACCTGGGTGAAGCCTGGTACGAACACACCGGCCTGCCGTTTGTGTTCGCCGCCTGGGTAGCCACCCGGCCGCTTCATCCGGATTTCGAGAAGGCCTTCAACGAAGCCTTGAAAAAAGGCATCGAGGATATTCCGCAACTGGTGTACATACTGCCGCAGCCGGCCGCTCATTTTGATCTGAAAGAGTATCTGACCCGGAATATCCAGTATCATTTGGATGAGCCCAAAAGGGAAGCATTGGGCAAGTTTTTGCGGGCATTAGCTCCAGAGAAGGAGATCATTCAAATTTAGCGGACTTTTCCCACCTACCCCTGCTTTATCCTCCCTTCGCAAGCAGGTTTCACTCCAGGGATCAAAGGCGTACGTGAGCCTTTTACTGCCAAGCAGCCAAGGCCCCTTAAAATCTGACTTCAATTTAATTTACAACATTCAACCGGCCTTAGCGAAATCGGGAGTTTTTGGTCCTTTTCACGGTCAAAAAGAACATAAAGAAATCCGCTCTAACAAAATCATAAAAGCATCCGCTTACCCAACCTGTAACTTCCTCGGTTGTTTCCCAAATAGAAAACAGCATAAACCATGGAAAACCCAACGAATAACAAGTCAAACCTGGAAACCATCACCCTGGGTGGCGGCTGCTTCTGGTGCGTGGAAGCCATTTTCCAACTGGTGGAAGGCGTGCACCAGGTGCGTTCCGGCTATGCCGGAGATACCGAAGATAAAGCCGATTATAAGACCGTTTGTTCTGGCACGACCAATCATGCGGAGGTGGTGAATGTTGTCTTTGATCCGCAGATCATCCCCTTGAATGAGATCCTGGAGATCTTCTTCACCACCCACGATCCCACTACGCTGAATCGGCAGGGGAACGACCGGGGGCCGCAGTACCGCTCCGTGATCTTCTACCGGAATGAGAAGCAGAAGGAAACAGCCGAACAGGTGAAGGCCGACTATGCCCCGCAAGTGTGGGACGATCCCATCGTGACGGAAATCTCCCCCTTGGAAGAATTCTTCCCTGCGGAGGAATACCACAACAACTACTACCAGAACGTCGGGAATCGCAACCCCTATTGCTCTTTTGTAATCACCCCCAAGGTGAGTAAGTTTCGAAAGAAGTTCGCCCACCGATTGAAAAGGGCGTAACCAGTACCGGCGGTTTCAACCGCCGGACGGAAAATGCTCCCTTTAAAACCAAAGCCAGCGCACGGCGACTGAACCCGTACCGGCGGTTTCAACCGCCGGGCGGAGAATGTTCCCTTTTAAACCAGAGCCAGCGCACGGCGACTGAACCCGTACCGGCGGTTTCAACCGCCGGACGGAAAATGCTCCCTTAAAACGAGATCCGTCGCACGGCGACTAAAGTCGCCGCTACTAGTACTGGCTGAACGACTACTCAATATTTTTTACATAGGTGAATGGCCATTCTTGTGGTTCCTTGATCAGCCCTGCTTTGACAGGATTATTCACAATATAGATCAGGATCCTGCCCCAGGATTGATCATTTCGAACGAAATGGTCATAGCTATCTTTTGCCCATAACGGTCCCGTACGTCCCAGTGCCTTATTGATCAAATAAGAAGAACCCCCTTTTATCAACTTCATTACCTTATCTAACTGGTGATAACCATCATCTACCGTTGCTTTGTAAAACCCTTTTTCGTCAACAGTTTGAGGCCAAAACCCCAGCAGAAGGTGTACGTGATTGGGCATGATGCAATAGACTTGTAATTCGTAAAGCTCACCATCAGAGGCATGAAGACGGTCCGCTAAAATCTGAGCTACTTCAGGATCTCGCAAATAGCAAGCGCCATAAGGAGATTCATCCAGTTGATGCTCATATTTTTCGAAGAAAGATTGATGGAAATCGATCCTCTTTTCCATATCGGCGGGGGAAGTTTTGTTCCTGATCGCCAGCTTTTCCTCTCTTAGCTTTCGGGAGAGCTCCCGAAAAACCGTTTTCGGCAAAGAATCCCCCAACCGAAAAGTGATAAAGAAAGTCGCCCCAATAGGCGCGATGTGCGGAAGGCGATTCCGGTAGTGTGTTTTGATGGGCATGAAACCAGGGTTTATTCTCTATAGAGTAGAGTGAAAAACCCCGGAATTTCCACAAAAGTACCGGCGGTTTTAACCGCCGTGCGAAGAATCACCCCTTTAACCTAAATCCGACGCACGGCGACTGAAGCCGCCGCTACCAATACTCGTGCCTCGGTCAGGACTGGAGCAAGCGGTCCATGCAGCTCCAGAGGGTATATCGTCCATGTCAGTGAGAAATGTCACACTCCCTCCTAACAATTCTCATCCGGATTGCACGCGAATCCTGTCAATTTTATTCCAAGCCATTTCCCGGATCAAATGCCTGAAACATGGAAAAAATCAATCCAGACATTCTCATTAGCGAAGCCGATCGGATGATCGAAACCGCCTCCCATGAGATGGAGCGTTCCCAGGAGGACGTTACCGCCCATATGGTGTGCATGAATGCCCGCCAGTCCATACTGAACTACCTGATCAGTTTTCTGCACAAGCACAATACCGAATTGCAAAAGCCCGTCACCCTGGCCGGGCTCATGGAACAATGCCGCTCCATCGACGGCCGGTTTAACCTGATCGACCTGACTCCCATGGCTTGTCGCAACAAAGAAGGCGACGATGACTATTGCCTGGACGTGGACGTTGTGGGAACCTGCCTCCAGATTGCCAAACAAACCCGGGCTATCGCCCTGGATGAATCGCCAGCCTATTAGGCAAACCCCTACCCATGATAAGAGTAAAGCAGCATACACCAGCCGAACAGACCGGTAGGATTTGCTGTGCTTCATACCTCCATTCGAATTGAATCTTACCGAGATGAGCAAACAAAAAACGACCGTCAAATATCCCGGCATCCGCGTAGCTATGGACGGAAATACCGCGGCCATCATGTGCGAACGCGAATCTTCCGATGCTGCCGGCGCATTCCCCATCACCCCTTCTACCCAAATGGGTGAATATTGGGCCGATGCCGCCGCCAAGGGACATCTCAACATCTCCGGACGCCCTTTGATCTTCATCGAACCGGAAGGTGAGCACGCAGCCGCAGCCGTTACCGCCGGGCTTTCCATGACCGGTCTTCGGGCAGCCAACTTCTCTTCCGGTCAGGGGATCGCTTATATGCACGAGTCCCTCTACGCAGCCGTTGGCAAACGCCTCACCTACGTGCTCAACATCGGCGCACGGGCGATGACCAAATCCACGCTCAACGTCCATGCCGGCCACGACGATTACCACGCCGTAGACGATACCGGTTTCTTTCAGCTTTTCGCCAACAAGGCACAGAACGTAGCCGACCTGAACGTAATCGCACACCGGATCGCCGAATTGGCGCTTACTCCTGGAATCGTTGCTCAAGACGGCTTCCTGACCACCCACCTGATCGAGTCTCTGCTCCTGCCGGAGCGGGATCTGATCGCCGAATACCTGGGTAGGCCAGACGATATCATCCCGACCCCTACTCCAGCGCAAAAGATCATCTACGGGGAGACCCGGCGTCGCATTCCTGAACTCTGGGATGTCGACAACCCGGTCATGGCCGGGATCGTCCAAAACCAGGACTCCTACATGCAGTCCGTGGCCGCCCAGCGCCCCTTCTTCTTCGATCACATCAAAGAACTGACCGACCGGGCTTTCCGGGAGTACGCCGAGCTCACGGGCCGCGAATACACCCGCGTCATGACCTACCGGGCCGAGGATGCCGATTATCTGATCCTGGGCCAGGGCAGCATCATCCCGAGTGCCGAAGCCGTAGCCGATTACATTCGCCAAACGCGAGGCATCAAAGTGGGCGTAGTAGACCTGGTCATGTTCCGCCCCTTCCCGTCCGACCTGATCGGACAGATCCTCAAAGGAAAAAAAGGCGTCGCCATTCTGGAGCGGCTCGATCAGCCCCTGGCATCTGACCTGCCGATCGCACGCGAAGTCCGGTCTACCCTGACCAAATGCGTCGAGAACGGTCTGCACAAGGATCAACTTCCTTACCCCGACCTGCCCAAATACACCAGCAAGGACCTGCCGGCCATTTACTCCGGTTCCTTCGGTATGGGCAGCCGCGACCTCCAACCCGAAGGGATCATCGGGGCTATTGAAAATATGCTCCCCGACGGCAAGCAAAAGAAATTATTCTACCTGTCCATCGATTTCATCAGGGATCAAGCCTTTACGCCCAAACAACAAGCCTACCAGGAAACCATTCAGGAAGCCTATCCACATGTCAAGGGGATGGCTATCCGGGGATCCGAGAACCCCAACCTGATGCCCAAGGATGCGATCACCGTCCGCTTCCACTCTATCGGAGGCTGGGGAGCCATCACCACTGGTAAAAACCTGGCCATGACCCTCTATGATCTCCTGGGTTATGACATCAAGGCGAACCCCAAATACGGTTCCGAGAAAAAAGGCCAGCCGACCACCTACTATCTTTCGGCAGCGCCCGAACCGATCCGCATCAACTGCGAATACTTTTTCGTGGACGTCGTACTTTCACCCGACCCCAATGTATTCAAACATACCAACGCATTGGCAGGGCTGAAAAAAGGCGGCACGTTCATCATCCAAAGCGAGAAAAAGAAACCCGAAGAGGTATGGGCGGATATTCCCATCCCCTACCAGAAGGTGATCATCGACAACGACATCCGGGTGTTTTACATCGACGGATTCAAGGTCGCCCGGGAAGAAGCCACCGATCCGGAACTGCAACTCCGGATGCAGGGGATCGCCTTCCAGGGAGCTTTCTTCGCCGCATCGCCCCTGATGGAAAAAGCCCATCTCAATGAAGCCGCTCTGCTGAAGGCTATTGAAGAACAACTGCAAAGCAAGTTCGGCTCTAAGGGACAACGCGTAGTGGATGACAATATGCGCGTGGTCAAGCGAGGCTTCGACGAAGTTCACGAGATCACCCACAAAGAATTGAGCGCCCAGGATGCCGCCGGCAAGAACGGCCACAGCGAGCCGGCCCTGCCCGTGATGCTGAAAAGTGCTCCCAAAAGCGAATCCAAGCTGAGCGATATTCATCGCTTCTGGGAACAAACCGGAAACTTCTACCTCCGGGGTATGGGCAACGACAACCTTACCGATCCCTTTATCGGACTGAGTGTCATGCCCTCCACCACCTCCCTTTTCCGGGATATGACCTCCATTCGCTTCGAACATCCGGAGTGGATCCCCAACAATTGTACTGCTTGCGGCGATTGTTATACCGCTTGTCCGGATACAGCCATACCCGGACTGGTGAGCGAACTTTCCGATGTGATCGACACGGTGGTCGAACGCGTGCGCAAAAAGCACGGCAAGTTGCAAAGCTTGCCCAAAGCAGCTCGTCAACTGGAAGGTCAGGTGCGTAAGCGCATGCAGGCCGCTAATGGGGCCACGGTCAATTCCATGATCCAGGAGACCATCGACCAGCATGTCGACCAAAACGGGGATAGCCCCGGATTAAAGGAAGAATTCGGCTGGTTTCGCGAAGAATTGGGCGATTTCAAATTTGCCCTTACGAGACCCTACTTCGACCTGTTGGAAAAAGATCAGCCGGGCAGCGGCGGGCTGTTCTCCATTACCATCAACCCCACCACCTGCAAAGGTTGCATGGAGTGTATCGAGGTGTGCGATGACGACGCCCTGCGGCCCATCGTTCAGACCGAAGAAACCATTGCCCGCCTCCACCAGGATTGGGACTTCTGGACCGACCTTCCCAACACCCCCGACAAGTTCAAACGGGTGGATGATCTCGAAGAAAAGATCGGTCCGCTGGAGACCATCCTCCTCAATAAGGATGCCTACCAGAATTTCGCCAGCGGCGACGGCGCCTGCCTGGGTTGCTCGGAGAAATCGGTGGTCCACCTTTTCACGGCTACCCTCGAGTCCCTCATGCAGCCGCGCATCAAAAAGCATGTCCAGCATCTGGAAGACCTCATCCAAAGAATGGAAAGACACATTCAGGACAAACTGATGAGTCCGGTGGATGTAGGCGACTCCGATCTTTTGACGAAGATCATGTCGGAATCGGGCAACCGGGACCTGACGATGTCCGAGCTGGCCAACAAAATGGAAACGGCAAAGGGCAGCGAGCCCATCGATCAGGTTTGGCTGCGGGATACCACCCAATTGCTGGCCAAGCTGAAAAATCTGAAATGGAAGTACACCCAGGGGACAACCGGACAGGGTCGTGCCAATATGGGTATGTGTAACGCCACCGGTTGTACCTCGGTCTGGGGCAGCACCTGGCCTTACAACCCCTATCCGTTCCCGTGGGCCAATCACCTTTTCCAGGATTCGCCTTCCATGGCAATGGGCATCTTTGAAGGTCACATGGCCAAAATGGCGGAGGGTTTCAAAGCCATCCGCAAAGCGGAACTCGAACTCGAAGGCCGATACGAACCTTCGAAGCACGATGAGTTTTTCACCTACTTCACTTGGGAACAGTTCACCGAAGAGGAATGGCTGCTTTGCCCGCCGGTGGTAGCACTGGGCGGCGACGGCGCCATGTACGACATTGGTTTCCAGAATCTGTCGCGCCTCATGGCCTCCGGCAAACCCATCAAAGTGATAGTGGTCGATACTCAGGTGTATTCCAACACGGGCGGCCAGGCTTGTACCTCCGGATTCATCGGGCAGGTTTCCGATATGGCCCAGTACGGTAAGGTCTGGAAAGGAAAGGCAGAGCCGCGCAAAGAGATCGGACTGATCGCCATGGCGCACCGAAATACTTACGTACTCCAGGCTTCCATGGCCAATACCAGCCAGATGATCGAAGGATTCATCGATGGCCTGATGGCCAAGCGCCCGGCGGTTTTCAACCTCTACACGACCTGTCAGCCGGAACATGGCGTAGGCGATGATCTGGGCGTCCATCAAGCCAAACTGGCGCTGGAATCTCGAGCCTACCCCATCTTCAAGTACAACCCGGATACCGGGAAAACAGCGGCCGAAAACTTTGATCTGGAAGGCAATCCGGCCATGGACGACTTGTGGCCGACTTATAAGCTGAAGTACCTGGAATACGGTCAGGAGAAAACCATGGAAGTAGCCATGACCTTTGCCGATTTTGCCCTGACAGAAGGCCGATTCCGCAAGCATTTCCGCAAAGTGCCTCGCGACGCCTGGAATGAAAACATGGTCGTCCTGTCCGAATTCCTCGAAATGGATAAGGCAGATCGGGAAGACAAATTCCCCTACATCTGGGCCGTTGACCGCCAGCAAAAGCTGAATCGGGTCCTGGTGGCCAAGACCATAGTCGATTCCTGCGAAGAAAGACGCGATTTCTGGATCATGCTCCGCGACCTGGCAGGGGTGAAAAAGGAAGTCAAAGAAAGCGTTGACCTGGAAAGCAAGATCCGCCAGGAGGTGGTGAGCAAGATCGCTCAGGGATTGATGCAGATGGCAGGCGCAAAAGGCAATGGAGGGCTGTTGGAGTTAGCTCAGGCAGGAGCCCCCGAGCCGGAAGCCCCGGCAAAACCGGCTCCGACCGGCGAAGGATACCTGGCTCCCTGGATCGAAACCGAAGATTGTACGTCTTGTGATGAATGCATCAAATTGAATCCGAACATCTTCGCTTACAACGAGAATAACAAAGCTTACATCAAAGATCCGAATGGCGGGCCTTACCCGGATCTGGTACGCGCCGCCGAAAAATGTTCTGCCCGTGTGATCCATCCCGGTTTTCCGGCCGATCGCAGCGGCAAGGATATGGAAAAGTGGATCAAACGAGGTGAAAAGTTTAATGGATAGAAAAAAGGAAAAGATGACCAGGGATAGCTCCCTTTCCCATCTTTCCTGCAGGAGGATCGTGATCGGTTGTGGGTCCAAGCCCAGGTTTTGATGCCCATGTGCACCAACTGGCTTTCCGTCACCGATCGCTGATCCAGACTAACGGCACAGGTTTCCTGCCTCGTGAAAAAACAGGAACCTATTCTCTTCATTCAAAAACAATCGATAGCCTTTGGCGATCATGGGAATCTTCAATTTTGGCCAGCGATCTTTCCGGCATGGGGTACACCCCCCGGAAAACAAGGAGGAAACCAGCGGAATGCCGATCCGGCAGTTCCCCTTCCCTCCCCTGATCATTCTGCCGGTGGCCCAACACATTGGTGCCCCTGCCCGGATCGTCGTCCGGGAAGGCCAGGAGGTAGCCCGGGGCCAGGTGGTGGCCGAAGCCAGCGGGTACGTTTCCGTGCCCATCCATGCACCGGTATCGGGTAAAGTCCGGAAGATCACGAATGTACCGACCATTTCCGGAAAGATGTCGCCTGGTATCTACCTGGAGGCCTTCCCCTACTCCACCCAGGAAGTAATGGTTGGAGAGCCAATTCCCCTGAACGCAGAGCCGGAAAAAATTTTACAGGGTATTCAGAGTGCCGGTATCGTCGGGCTTGGCGGTGCCGGCTTCCCTACCCACGTCAAATTGATGGTTCCGGAAGGGAAAAGCTGTGACTATCTGGTGATCAATGGGATCGAATGTGAACCGTACCTGACCACAGACCACCGGGTTATGCTTGAACAAAGTGAAGATATTCTCTTGGGTATCCAATACCTGATGAAAGCAACCGGTACCACCAAGACCATCATCGGGATTGAGGCCAACAAACAAGATGCTGCCGATCACCTGGCTGAAAAAGTGAAAGACGATCCCAACGTCACCGTAGCGGTAGTCCCGGTCAAATATCCCCAGGGATCGGAAAAAATGCTGGTCACCTCATTGTTGGGAAGAGAGGTTCCATCGGGAGGATTGCCCCTGGATGTAGGGTCGGTCGTCGTCAATGTGGCCACCACCGCTGAAATCGGGCGGCTCTTGCCTTATGGAAGAGGGATACAGGAAAGAGTCATCACCATCACCGGACCGGCGATTGGAAAGAAAGGAAACTACCGGATCCCCATAGGCACCCCGCTGCGCTATGTATTGGAACAGGTGGAAGCTGCCCCCGAGATCAGTGAAGTTTACATGGGCGGTCCCATGATGGGCATTGCCGTCTCCAACCTGGATATATCGATCGTCAAAGGCACCTCCGGGATCGTGGCATTTACCGCCCGGGAAGTTAAAAATCAACGGAAAGTCTACCCCTGCATCAAATGCGGAGCTTGCGTAGATGCCTGCCCCCTGTCCCTGAACCCATCCAAGCTGGGCATTCTGGCCAAGTTCGAGGCCTATGACGAAATGGCTTCCGATTACAACCTCATGGACTGCTTCGAATGCGGATCCTGCTCCTATGTGTGCCCCTCGCACATACCGCTGGTGCAGTATTTCCGCTTGTCCAAATCCATTGTTCGCAAACGCAAAGCAGCAGAAAAGGCCCCTGCAAATGTTTAATCGAACCCTCTATATCAGCACCTCTCCGCACATCAGCAAAGGAGTAAGCACGGACAACATCATGCTGAATGTCGTCCTCGCTCTCCTGCCCGTGGCGGGATTTGCCGTGCTGGCTTTCGGCTTCAATGCCCTACTGCTTTTGTTTGTCACCACGGCATCCTGCGTTTTGACCGAACATCTCCTGTGCCGGTTGTCGGGGAAAGAGAGCACCGTAGGAGATTGGTCGGCCGTGATCACCGGTTTGTTGCTGGGGCTAACCCTCCCGCCCATATTCCCGCTCTGGATGGCCCTGGTAGGCGGGTTCATAGCCATTGCCCTGGGGAAATTCATTTTTGGCGGATTGGGATACAATGTCTTCAATCCGGCCCTGGTCGGGCGAGCCGTCTTACAAGCTGCCTTTCCGGTGGCGATCACCACCTGGTACCCGGCTTTCACCATAGATCGTTTTGAAGGGATCAGCGGCTCCCTGCTGACGGCGCCTTTCATGGAGCCCCAGGTAGATGCCGTTACCGGCGCCACGCCTTTGTCCGCTTTCAAGTTTGATCAGGTCACCACGGATCCCCTGGATCTATCCCTGGGGATCATCAGCGGATCTACGGGCGAAACCTGCGCGGTTTTAATTCTGCTGGGGGGTATTTACCTGGCGGCCCGGAATATGCTGAACTGGCGGATTCCCGTAGCTGTACTGGGAAGTGCCTTTGCCCTGAGCGGGCTGTTGTACCTGGCCAATCCGGAGATCTACCCCTCGCCGGTATTCATGCTGTTTTCGGGCGGATTGATGCTGGGCGCCGTTTTCATGGCTACCGATATGGTGGCCTCGCCGGTTACGCCTCTAGGCGTAGTCATTTACGGCACCCTGATCGGGCTGATCACCGTGGTCATCCGGATCTGGGGAGGTCTGCCGGAGGGCGTCATGTATGCCATTTTATTGGCCAATGCCATTTCGCCGCATATCGATAACCTGATCCAGCCCAGAGTGTACGGGACCTCCCAAAAACGTTCGATCCTATGACTCAGGCCAACCCGAAATATCAGCAGGCGATGGGAAGCAGCCGCAAAATGCTGCAAGCCATGGTAGGCATCGGACTCCTTTGCGCCCTTCTGATCGTGCTGACCTACGAGGGTACGGCTTCGCGCATTGAACACAATCGGGCGGAAGCGCTGGAGCGGGCCATTTTCCGGGTTCTGCCCGGCACCGAGACTACGGCAGCCTACCAGCTCAACGAACAAAACACCCTGGCTGTCCCGCCGCCCGAAACCAAGGGCGGAGATCTCGTTTATGCCGGCTTTGATGGGTCCGGAAACCTGACGGGAGTCGCCATAACCGCCAGCGGACAAGGATATGCCGATGTGCTACGGATCCTGTATGGATATGATCCGGAAAAAGAGGCGGTGGTAGGTATTTACGTGCTGGAAAGCAAAGAAACCCCGGGACTGGGAGATAAGATCGAAAAGGACCCCGATTTTCTCAAAAACTTCGAGGCTCTGGACGTATCCCTTAATGAAGAAGGAACCGCCTTGAAAAATCGCGTCGTACCGGTCAAAAGCGGCACCAAAGAAAATCCCTGGGAAGTGGACGGTATCACCGGTGCCACCATTTCCTCCAGAGCGATCGGCAATATCCTGGGCAACAGTACGGAGAAATGGATCCCCTTGATCCATAACCAGCAGGAACAATTGGCCCCACCGACAAAAACAGAAGATGAGTAAGGCAACAGAAAATAAAAACATAGGCGCTCTGGTCGGCGACAAAGGGCCTCCCTCGACGGATGATTTCATCAAGGGCCTTTGGCGAGACAATCCGGTCTTCGTGCAGGTACTCGGTATGTGCCCCGCATTGGCGGTCTCCAATACGGCCGAAAATGCCCTGGCGATGGGATTGGCGACAGCCTTTGTCCTGCTGATGTCCAATATTCTGGTCTCCGCCTTACGGAATTTCATTCCCAAGCAGGTGCGGATAGCTTCCTATATCCTGATCATCGCCACCTTCGTCACCATCACGGATTATGCCATTCAAGCCATCAGCGTAGACCTGCACAAAAGCCTGGGCGCTTTCATCTCTCTGATCGTCGTGAACTGCCTGATCCTGAGCCGCGCGGAGGCTTTTGCCGCCAAGAACAATTTGGGAAGGTCCATACTGGATGCCCTGGGGATGGGAGTCGGCTTTACGTTTGCCCTGCTCTGCCTGGGCATCGTGAGAGAAATCTTGGGCAACGGAAGCCTTTTCGGCCTGTCCCTTTTTCCGGATCAGTTTCAGCCCTGGATCGTGATGATCCTACCGGCCGGTGGATTTTTCACCCTGGCGTTGCTGCTATTGGGGATCAATGCTTTACAAAAGCGATGGAAAACAGTTGAAGTATGAATCAGGAATCCTTGTG
Organism: uncultured Saprospiraceae bacterium; assembly: GCA_964640855.1. GTDB lineage: Bacteria > Bacteroidota > Bacteroidia > Chitinophagales > Saprospiraceae > JAJDFU01. Next base: position 7,338 of record CAZXIX010000073.1, on the reverse strand, counting down.
GTACATATTCATCAATGCCAGCCTGATCAACAACTTTGTGCTGGCTTACTTCCTGGGGATCTGCCCCTTTCTGGGCGTTTCCGGAAAAGTGGGAACCGCCACCAAGATGGGCGGTGCGGTCACCTTTGTCATGCTCATCAGCTCAATGTGCGCTTACGGGATCCATGCGCTTCTGGTGGCCCTGGATGCTCCCTTCCTGCAACTCATCAGCTACATCGTCGTAATCGCTTCTACGGTGCAGTTGGTGGAGATGTTCATCAAGAAAATGAGCCCGGCGCTGTTCCGCACCCTGGGTATTTTCCTTCCCCTGATCACTACAAATTGTGCTATACTGGGGTTGGCATTATTCCAGACAGCCAAAGGATACGGTTTTCTCCAAAGCTTTGTGTATGCGCTTGGAGCCGGAGCCGGATTCACCCTGGCGTTGGTATTGATCGCCGGCCTGCGGGAAGAACTTGAATTTGCAGAAGTGCCGGGCATCGTGAAAGGAACGGCCCTGACCTTATTCATCGCCGGCATCTTGTCCCTCACGTTTATGGGGTTTGCCGGATTGGGAAGCTGAAAGGAAAAGTGAAGAATTAAGATTTAAGGAATGATACAGTCGATGTTATTAGCAAGTCTGGGGATCGTAGGCATGATGCTGGCCTGGGTAGGAGTCCAGGCAATTTGGCGCAGAATGTTTGCCGAGCACATCACGGATGAGGATGTGTTGGCGGAAAGAAGAAGCTGCGGCGATTGTGGATGCACAACTGCCTGCAGTTTGGACAATAGGCAAGGCGCCAGTGGAGAAAGGGAAATGACCGTTTAAGATCTCATCGAAACCGTAAAAAAACTGCCCTTGCGAAAAGGGGACCAAAACATAACAAGAACCGGATCAGTGATCCATCTGTAAAACAAAAAGCATGGCATATCTAGCAGACTTCAATACCCAAAATCAATACAAGGCCAAGGTGGTCAGTACGGAGCGATTGACCCCGGAAAGCGTAGAGGAAATCCGGGAGATTGTCCTGGAAGTGCAGGATACCGACTTCGATTGCAAGGTGAACCAGGGATTCGGTGTCTTGGTCAATCACGAAAGCGAATTCGGTACTAAGAAGCACCACCGCCTTTACAGCGTAGCCGATCTGCCCGACAGGCAAAACGGCAAGCTACGGATCACCATGCTGGTGAAACGCTGCGCCTACGTGGATGAATTCAGCGGAGAGAAATTTGACGGCATCGCCTCCAACTACCTCTGCGACCGCAAGGTAGGCGACGTGATCACCGTTACCGGCCCGCACAAGCTGCCTTTTGAAGTTCCCGAGGAAAAAGACACCAATCTCATCCTGGTGGGAATGGGGACGGGTATTGCCCCTTTCCGGGCTTTCGTTAAGCACATTTATCAAAATGTAAAGGACTGGCAGGGGAAGATCCGCCTGTTCTACGGAGCCAAAAGCGGCCTGGAGCTTTTGTATCTCAATGAGGAGGATGGCGATCTGACGAATTATTACGATCAGGAGACTTTCGAGGCATTCAAGGCTTTGAGTCCACGGCCTCACTGGGCGGATCCCATTGCCCTCGATCAGGCCATCGAGAACCGGGCCAGCGAAATCATCGATATGTTGGCCCTTTCGAATACCCGTATCTACGTAGCCGGCTACGAAAAGGTGAGCGATATGTTGGATAAGGCGTTTTCCAACATTATGCAATCCAAGATCAAGTGGCAAACGCGCAAAGCCGAACTACAGGCCGGCGGGAAGTGGGCGGAGATCCTGTATTGATGTCGCGATGTTGCGATGTCACGATGGATCGAAGAACTTCTTCTGCCGTGTACCGCTAACCGTTAACCGTAAAAAATGACTATACTCATCGCCATAGCCACTCTCGGGGGGCTCACCCTGATCCTCGCTACCATGCTCGTGATCGCGAATCGGAAGCTCTACGTTTACGAAGACCCGCGCATCGATCAGGTAGAGGATATGCTGCCCCATGCCAATTGCGGTGCCTGCGGTTATCCGGGTTGCCGGCCCTTTGCCGAAGCTCTCGTCGGTGGCGAGGCGCTGCCGGGTAAATGTACCGTAAGTTCGGATGAAGGCCGGGAGGCGATCGCCAAATTTTTGGGTGTAGCCCTGGGAGCAGAAGAAAAGATAGTGGCCCGTTTGGCTTGCGCCGGGGGAACCAACGTCGCTCGAAACCGGGCCGAATACAAAGGTCTGGAGTCCTGCAAAGCCGCCTCTCTGGTCTCCGGCGGCGGTAAAGGTTGTTTTTGGGGTTGTCTGGGCCACGGCGATTGCGAAGTGGTCTGTGATTTCGATGCCATCATCATGAATGAGCACGGCCTCCCGGTCGTGGATGTCGAAAAATGCACGGCCTGCGGAGATTGTGTCGAAGTCTGTCCGAAAGATCTATTCTCGCTCCAACCCATCAGTCATCGTCTGTGGGTAGCCTGTAAGAACCTGGAGCATGGCGACGAGGTCCTGGAGGAATGCCAGGTAGGCTGTACCGCCTGCGGGAAATGCGCTCTGGATGCCGGCGACTCCCTTATTACCATGGTCAACAACCTCCCGGTGGTGAATTACGGCGCCCGTCACCAAACCCAAAAACCTATACAGCGCTGCCCCACCGGCGCCATCGTATGGCTGGATGACGAAGGCAACGCCATCAAAGGCGCGGAGGCCCGGAAGATCATCCGCAAGGGCGAACGGCCTGTGGGCCTCTCCTGATCCCGGACTTTTTTTCTTCTTTTTTATCATCCGGAGAATATCATTCCACATAATTGCTGAAAGTCAATAATTAAAGTAACCTTGGTCATACAATGTCAGACTTTTGTCATCTATTTTTCATTGATGACAAAAGTCAAACTGCCATGAAAGCAAAACCCAAATACGTTTACCAATTCGGTGATGGTCACGCTGACGGAAATGCTCAGATGAAAGAGTTACTCGGTGGCAAAGGTGCCAACCTGGCCGAGATGAATCGCATTGACATTCCGGTTCCACCCGGCTTTACCATCACTACCGAGGTGTGTAATTTGTTTACCCGAACCGGACGCGAAGATACCTTCCAGTTGATTCAGGAGCAGGTCGTGGAAGGAATCCGTTACATGGAATCCGTAATGGGAAAAAAATTCGGCGATCCACAGGATCCCCTGTTGCTATCGGTGCGCTCGGGTGCCCGGGTATCTATGCCGGGTATGATGGATACCGTACTCAATATCGGATTGAACGAACCCAGCGTAGCAGGCATCATCAAAATCTCCGGAAAAGACCGTTTTGCCTGGGACTCTTACCGAAGGCTGGTTCAAATGTATGGGGATGTCGTCATGAGACTCAAACCCGAATCGGAAAAAGAAGAAGATCCCTTCGAGCTGATCATCCAGCACCTTAAAAAAGAGCGAAAGATCAAACAGGATATCGAGCTGAAAACAGAAGACCTGCAGAGTCTGGTGAGCCGTTTTCAGAAGTTGATCAAAACCAAAACCGGTATTGCCTTCCCCACCGATCCGTGGGATCAGCTTTGGGGAGCTATTTTCGCCGTTTTCGAAAGCTGGAACAACGATCGGGCCAAGGTTTACCGGGAGTTGAATGACATACCCGAAGACTGGGGTACTGCGGTCAATGTGCAGGCCATGGTCTACGGCAACCTCAACGATAACAGCGCCACCGGTGTGGCTTTTACCCGCAATGCCGCTACCGGCGAAGATGTGTTCAACGGGGAATTTCTGATCAATGCGCAGGGAGAAGATGTGGTGGCAGGCATACGCACCCCGCAGGAAATCACCCTGAACGGTTCCCGGAATTGGGCCAAACTCGCCGGCGTACCGGAAAAAGAGCGCAGGAAAAATTTTCCTTCGCTCGAAGAGATCATGCCCGAAGCTTTTGAAGAGCTGATGGAATACGAAACCCGGCTGGAAAACCATTATCGGGACATGCAGGATATCGAATTTACCATCCAGGATGGCAAACTGTGGATCTTGCAGACGCGAAACGGGAAGCGGACCGGTCAGGCCATGGTCCGCATCGCCATGGAAATGGTCGACCAGGGGATGATCGACGAAAAAACCGCTCTGCTCCGGATCGATCCCGCCCGCATGGACGATTTGCTGCATCCGATCTTTGAGAAAGAAGCCATCCAAAAAGTCCCCGTCATGGCCCGGGGCTTGCCGGCATCGCCCGGGGCCGCTACCGGCCAGATCGTTTTCTTCGCCGAGGATGCCGAGACCTATGCGGCGGAAGGAAAACCCGCTATCCTGGTCCGGCAGGAAACCTCCCCGGAAGACCTCCGCGGCATGAGCGTGGCCAAGGGCATACTGACCGTAAGGGGCGGGATGACCTCCCACGCGGCAATAGTCGCCCGGGGCATGGGAAAATGTTGTGTTTCCGGAGCCGGAACGCTACACGTTGACTACAAAAAACAGCAGCTGTCCGTAAACGGCACCACCCTGAAAAAAGGCGATTGGATTTCCCTGAACGGCGATACCGGCGAGGTTTATCCCCTACAGGTACCCACCATAGAACCCCAGATCGACAATTACTTCGCCAAACTGATGCGATTGGCCGACAAGCACGCACGCATGGAGGTCCGCACCAATGCCGATAGCCCGGAGGAAGCATCCATCGCCAAGAAATTCGGTGCCAAGGGCATCGGACTCTGCCGGACCGAACATATGTTCTTCGAAGGGGACCGGATCACGGCCGTCCGGGAAATGATCCTGGCCGATGACGAAGCCGGAAGGCGAAAGGCATTGGAAAAGCTGCTGCCCATGCAGCGAGATGACTTTGAGGGTATTTTCCGGGTCATGAAGGGCAATCCGGTAACCATCCGATTGCTGGATCCCCCCTTGCATGAGTTTCTGCCCCATGAACTCAGCAGCCAGAAAGCCATGGCCGACGATATGCACGTAGGCGTAGATGTGATCCGCAACAAGGTGGAAAATCTCGAAGAAGTGAATCCCATGCTGGGTCATCGGGGCTGCCGCCTGGGCATTACATTCCCCGAGATCACAGAGATGCAGGTAAGGGCCATCATGGAGGCTGCCCTGAATGTAAAAAGAGAAGGTATCCATCCCCACCCCGAGATCATGATCCCCCTGATCGGGCGCGAACGGGAATACTGGCAGCAGGAAGATATTATCCGGGCGTCCGCACAAAAAGTCTTTCACGAACGAAAAGACCGGATCTCTTTCAAGGTAGGCACCATGATTGAGATACCCCGGGCTGCCCTGACCGCCGATCAGATAGCGGAACATGCCGAGTTCTTCTCCTTCGGCACCAACGACCTCACCCAGATGACCTTCGGCTTTTCGCGAGACGACATCGGCAAATTCCTGCCCATTTACATGGAGCAAGGCATCATCGATTATGATCCTTTCAAGCGGATCGATGAGGAAGGCGTAGGGCGGTTGGTCAATTATGCCACCAAAAGAGGACGGAAAGCCCGGCACGACCTCAAACTCGGCATTTGCGGAGAACACGGCGGCAATCCGGAGTCGATCGACTTCTTTGAGCGCATCGGCCTGGATTATGTAAGCTGTTCCCCTTATCGGGTTCCGATAGCCCGCTTGTCTGCCGCACAGGCATATGTCCGGCAAAACCCGTGAGGGTCTACCGGACGAAGAGCACCCCCCCTGATCATCCTGTGGTCAGGGGGTTTTCTTTTGGTAGAAGTCGAAAACGGCTTTAAGCGAAGGAACTGCCTATGTGGAACAACTTTTCAACGACGTCGTGGCCCAGCGAAAGCAGGATTTTCCAGCAGTAAAGGGAAATGGGAAGGAGCAACAACATGCTGACAATGAACATAAAATCAAAGGCCGGAGTAGAATAATCCGGATTTCTGCCGGAAGCAGATGATAAAAAGAGGAAGGGACTAATCCGTCTCATCAGAGTAGTTTGTGGTATGTAGTTTAAGCTCTCAGTGGCTGAAAACAGGCTTCTCAGCCAACATAATATTAAACAATTATACGGACAAAAAATTATCTGCGGGCTGCAAAAATGTAAAAAACAGGAAGCCCGTTTCGAAAAACCCAGAGTCCGCAAGCGATCCGATCGGGCTGGGAAAGCCCCGGCTGATTTATACCTGCCGCGGATGCGTTTGGAAAATTCTAATGCGCCGATCCCTGACAGCAGGTTTTGCTGACCCGACACCAAACCCGGACTGAGCGTACCGACAGGCCGAAGATATTGCCGATGCCCATTGGACTTCATTATAGCCCTCTTTTCCGCATTTTCCCCGGTGCCAACCATGACTTTCCTCAGTGCATTTTTCCTCTCTGGGGAATATAATTTATCCATAAGGCAGGGAAGGATTTGCCCTGGATGTCGGCACCGACCCTCCGAATGACCCTAACACCAATCGACCGTATACCATGAATGTACAAAGTGAAAAAAAAGTCAGGCGCCTGTTTGCTCAAGCCGGGGTGACCCTTGACGGAGACCGGCCTTGGGATATACAGGTGCGCAACCCGAATTTTTACCCCCGCATCCTTTCACAAGGGTCGCTGGGCTTCGGTGAGTCCTACGTAGAGGGATGGTGGGATGTAGAAGCGCTGGACGAATGCATCTTCCGATTGTTGCGTGCCAAAATCGATTATGAGGTCGGCACCAACCTGAAACTCATTTGGGAGAATCTCATCTGGTCTCTGTTCAACCGCCAGACGAAAAGCCGCGCCCGGAAGGCCGTCCGGAAACACTATGATCTGGACAACAAGCTGTTCTTCTCTTTCCTCGACCCTTACCGACAGTACTCCTGCGCCTATTATTATGAGACTGAAAACCTGGCCATTGCCCAGGAGATGAAAATGGAATTGATCTGCCGGAAATTGCAACTGGCGCGTGGAGAGGAAGTGTTGGATATCGGTTGCGGCTGGGGTGGTCTGGCCAAGTACATGGCCGAGCGTTACGGTTGCCGGGTTACCGGGATCACCCTATCCCGCGAGCAGGCCCGTTACGCAAGGGAATTCTGCCGCGGATTACCGGTGACCATTCGCCTGCGGGATTATCGGGATATCGAGGGGACCTACGATAAAGTTGTGTCCATCGCCATGTTTGAGCAAGTCGGGCACAAAAACTACCGGCAGATGATGGAGATCGTAAGGAATTCCCTGCGAGAAGGCAGCCTCTTCCTGCTGCATACGATCGGCATGGACAAATCTTCCCTTGTCGGAGAGCCTTGGTTGATGAAATACATCTTCCCGGACACTCATATTCCCTCCCTGCAACAATTGGCCCGAGCAACCGATGGCCTGTTCGTGCTGGAGGATCTGCACAATTTCGGTTTTGATTACGCCAAAACGCTGAAGGCCTGGCAGGGATAGTTCAATTAAGTGTGTCTGGTTTGATTAAAGGAGGTTTATCCAGACTC
>CAZXIX010000072.1:0-23138 GCA_964640855.1 uncultured Saprospiraceae bacterium | reverse complement strand
TTGGCAAGGTTGCGCTCTACCAACTGAGCTACATCCGCATACAACCTTTTCTCTAAAAGGAATGCAAATATAACGCCTTTCCCCTTTATTCCATATCCTAAGTGAAAAAAATTGAAGCTGCCAGTTAACGCAACAAGACCAGGGAGCCAATATTTTTTACCTTGCCGCTGCTGTCTTTTTGCCCGGGCCACACGGTGCCGTCTTCAAAAACAGCCCGGCATTTCCATACGTACACATCCTGCGGCTGAAGCTGACCGTTCACCCGGCCATCCCAGGATTCCACGGGACGACCATCTTCGAGCAGATTGGTTTCCCACATCAGTTCGCCATAGGAGCTGAAAATCTGCAGGCTGTATTCCTTGATGCCAATGCCCGTAGGCTTGAATACGCGTACATCACCCAGCCCGCTTTGGGGGCTGAATCCCGTGGGTATATGCAGCCCTTTGATGGCGGGCGGTTGAAAAACAAGCAGGGAATCATCGCTGCATCCTTCTTCTCCGAATACCTGAAGATAGATCTGGCGAGTCTCATCGTCCGGGAACTGATGCCTGGGGTTTTCCTCCCGGCTCAGGTTTCCGTCGCCGAAATCCCAATAGTATTCATTGGCGTTCTCGCTAAGGTTGCGCAGCAGCACCGTACCGTCGAACACATCCGTATTCAGGGGTAGCACCTCGAAATTGGCAAAAGGAGAGGGAAACACCTGGATGGCATCCGGAAACTCAAGGGTGTCGACACATACCCTGCCGGCACTCACGATGAGCCGCACATCGTAGATCCCCTCTTCCAGGTACTTGTGGGTCGGATTTTGTTCGGGCGAAAAGGTCCCGTCACCTAATTCCCACAGAAAGCGATCCGCATTCATGGATAGATCGGTAAATCTGACTTCCAACGGACTACATCCCCGCGGCGGATCAAAATCAAAATCGGCCATCGGAACCCTCGGGATGGAAACCATCCTCAGGGTGGAATCCACACATCCGTATTGGTTTTCTCCCCACAAATAGACCTCGTATTCGCCCGAATCTTCGTAGAACGCCCGGGGTTCATCGAGCGTGGAGACGATCTGGTTACCGAAGTCCCAGCGGAATTGGTTGGCCCTTTCACTCTCATTTTCCATGAGGACCCGGGTGGGCAATTCGCAAATATTTTCGATTTGAGGAGAAAAGGCAAGCTTCGGTTGTGGGTAGACCGTCACCCGTGTAGGAACCGTCTGAGCCGTACAGCCGCTGGAGTCGGTTGCTGAAACCCGCACCTGGAACTCTCCTGCATCCGAAAAGGTATGTACAGGGTTGAGCTGCCCGGAAGCGTTCCCGTCGCCGAAGTCCCAACGTGTGACTACCGCATCGGAGGAATTGGCGTTGAAATTTACCGTCAGGGGCGAGCATCCGGCAAAGGTATCCAGAGCCATGCTTATTTCCGGCAGGGGAAGAACACGGATCTGCTGGGTATCGACCGACGTACATCCGTTGGAGGCGGAGCGGCCTTCCAACACAACGAAATAGTCCCCCTCCCGCGGGAAGGTAAATTCGGCATTCACCCGGCTGGATGTGGCCAGGGAATCAAAACGCCAGACAAAAGCATCCGCCCCACTCGACCGGTTCTCAAATTGCAAAGGATTGTCTACGCAGAGCGGCATATTTACCTCAAAGCGCACCTTCGGGCTTGGTAAAACCTCCAATTCGATGGAGGTGGAGTCAAGGCCGCAACCATTCTCCGCATACTGAACCACCCGGTAGGTTCCCAGATCGGTGAAGGTGTGCGTAGGAGTTCGTTGGTCGCTGGTCGTCCCATCGCCGAAATCCCAGCTCAGATTGGCGCCGATCGTGGTGAAGTTCGAAAAGGTAACGGTGAATGGCCCGCAGCCTTCCCTTTGCGGAACGCTGATGAAAGCGTCCACATTGGCCGGCTTGACGTACAAAGGCTTGGTCAGGCTATCCAATCCGCAAGAATTGAGCGCGCTGAGAGTAATTTCGTAGGTAACCGGCTGATCGCTTGCCAGGTAGGTTTGCACGGGGGGATTAAAGCTTTGGGAAGTATTCCCGTTGCCCAGATTCCAGGATACGTCCAATATGCCGCCGGAGGTCTGGTTGGACAGCCTTACCTCGGCAGGTGAACAGAGAGTATCTACCGAAAAACCAAAATTGACGTCAGGGGTCGTTAACACTTGTACGCTATCCACATAAACGCCCTCTCCGCATTCGTTAATGGCCCGAAGCGTTACCGGGAATATGGTATCGCGCGGGGTACTGGAAAAGGATACGTCCATTGGGTTGGCCACCGTGCTGGTATCCCCGTTCCCGAATTCCCAAAGGTAGGATACGTTGATGCCGGAACTCTGGTTGAAGAAGTCTACGGTGACCGGGGCGCAAACACCGGTTTGATCCAGAGCAAACTGTGCGGCGGGCGGAGGGATTATTTCCAGTTGCGCACGGGTGGAATCCACGCATCCGAAATCGCTTTCCACCACCAGATCGATGGAATAAATCCCGGCCGAATCAAAGGCCAGGGAAGGATTTCGGGAAGCGGAACGATTCCCGTTCCCAAAGGACCAATCCCAGGTATAGGCGCCGATGGATTGATCGATGATGGTCAGGGTGTCTCCCTGGCAATAGGTGGCAGGAATATCAAAACTCGGGCTTGGGACCGGGCGCTTGGTAATGACGACCGTATCCTGTGCAAAACAATCATCCCCCGGGAAAGAATAAGAATAGATCAACTCATGTCTGCCAATGGGCAAGATCGAGGGATCAAATTCACCGGTAAATTCATTTTGTATGCCGGGCCCGCTCCATCGGCCGCCCACGGGTGTATTACCGATCAGGGAAAAGGAAGGATCGTTTCCGCATACTTGCCGATCGGGGCCGGCAAAGACGTTGGGATTGTCGAGCAGGGTGAGCCGCATGGTATCCCGGACCCTGCAGGAGCCCTCTCCGACGCTGTACACGTAGTTGAAACGCCCTGATCCAACAAGAGCCGGTATAATGATGCCCGCCGAGCTGGAATCCAGGCCCGGTCCATCCCAAACCCCTCCCAGGGGTAAGCCCTGCAACTCAAATTCGGGTTCGCTCACGCATATGGAATCGTCTCTTCCGGCATCAATGGCGGAAATGGGCAAGACTTCAATGTCGATCATTTCAGAGGTCGGACAGGCCACGCCGGTATTGACCGAATAAGTAACCTGGTAGATCCCGGCTCCTCCCGCCAGCTGCGGATCGAACCGATTGGCGTTGATGCCGGTACCCGTCCAGGTTCCGCCCGGTAAGTTGGTGGCCGGCAAATCATATTGGCCGGGGGCTTCGCAGTAGGCGGTATCATTGACCCGGACGGGAACCTCTTCAACGACTTCAATGGTGAGGGTGTCAAAGTTCGAACAGCCAAGCGCATCCGTGAAAATGTATCGCAGGTCAAAATTGCCCTGGCCGGAAGCGTTCGGATAAAACTGGTCCCCGTTGAACCGCCCCCCGTTGAGCGCTTCCCAATTCCCTCCCGCCAGGTTTACCGTCAGGGTCAGGGAATCTTCGGTTATACAAACCGTTCGATCCGGGCCTGCATCCGGATTCGGGATCGGAAACACCTGGACCAGGGTCGTATCCACATCCGCACATTGGTCGATGCCTACCTCATAATAAATGAAATTATCTCCGATCACTAAAGCCGAAGGATCCAATCTTCCGCCGGCTTGCGTGCCCGGCCCTGACCATTGTCCATTGGCGGGCATGGCCGTGAGGTTCAGGGGATCGGCATTCTGACAGAGTTGGATGGTATCAGGAACTGTTGCATCCAGCACGCCCTGGATGGTGAACATTCGATCGGTCGAGGTAGTGCCGCATTGATTGGTCGCCGAAGCCATCACCGTGTAAGTTCCGGGGCTGTTGTAGGTGATCCCGGTTGGAAATTGGGCAGAAGAACTCGCCTGATCGGCTCCCGGGAAGGACCAGGCATAGCTGTCAATGGTATACCCGTTTCCGGCAAACTGAGCCGCGCTGCCATCAAAATCCAAAACGGCCTGCTGGCAAAAATCGGGAATCCCGGCCAGGTCCAGGGAAGGGGCACCTTCTACCAAAATGGTATCCACCCAGTTTTCAGTATCGCAATTGTTCGAGGCTTGCAGCCTTACGATATACTCTCCGCCTTCGTCAAATTGAATCGAGGGCTCATCCGAATCCCCATTGGTGCCTCCTACATAGGACCAACCCTCGGAGGGGCTAACCTCCCAATCAAAATGGTCTGCGTTCTCGATCCGGTTCCGGATATCGATCACCGAAGGGGCGCAGACGTTGGAGCCGTCTTCGGTCAGGGAAACGTCTCCGGGTTCAATAGTAGCTTCCGTAGCTACCTCAATGGTCTCGGTAAAGGTAAAGGACCCGCAGACCGCACTTGTGACCGTCACCGTGATCCCGTAGGTACCCGGCACATCGAAAGAGACCTCCAACTCTTCCGAACTGAACACGTTGCCGTTGAGGACATTGAAGTCGCCAGGGCCCTGGATATCCCAGCTTGCCGGAAGCGAAGTGACGCATTGAGTAGCCGTTCCGTTGGAAACGACCTCCTGGGTGCTCGAGGAATTCCGCAGTCGATACACCTCCCCTATGCATTGCCGGACCGGTTCGTCAATCGTCAGGTTGAGTTCGGGCGGAGCGCTCACTTCGATCGGAGCAATTATGGCCGAAGAGGTTCCGCAAGGGGTTATTGCCAGGATTCGTACTTCAAAAGCATGTTTAAAGGAAGAAAGCGGTGTGGTTTTCCCGCAGGAGGTCTCATCAAAAGTATAGGTGAAGGAAGGGGGAATATTGGTCTGATCGTACTCGTTGATCAGTTCGTCATTGATGTAGATCTGATAACGGGTCTCCGGAGGATTGTCGGAAATATCCGTGATCGGGAAGGTCAGGGATTCTCCAACGCATAAGCCCGTGGAATTACCCGGGTTGACCAGACCGACAGAAGGGTTTCCTCCATAATAAAAAAGGAACTTCCTCTCGGATACACATCCGTTGGTTGAAGTTACCCGCAGGGTGATTTCCTTGTATCCCTGCTCGGTATAGGTGTGTTGGATCAGGCGCGAAGGGGTAAAATTCGAGTTGTCGTATTCATCGAACGTACCGTCTCCCCAGGCGATCTCGTATTTCTGGTTGATGGAAAGGGTCGAAGAGGAATTGAAAAAGCCTACGGTCAGTACTTTTTGATTGGTACAAACCCGGAACTCTCCGTTCTCAAAGGTCCCCTCATTCGGGTTGATCCCCAGGGAGGCATCCGGTCCCTGATTGACGGTGATGGTTTTGGTGGCGCAGGCCTGCCCGTCACGGAAAAGGGTGACCGTATAGCTTCGGCCTGCGGTAGCCCCGGGAAAGGTATATCGTCCGAATCGCCCTGAAGCATCGATGGTCCCGTCGTCGTTGAAATCCCATTCGTACGCCACGCCGGCTTGCGGATTTTCCACCTCCAATTCCACTTCACTTCCTGCACAGAAGGAATTTGAGCCCAGTATAACGCATTGACTTGCGGCAACGGTAGCCAAGAGTGACAGACAGGCGGCGCCCGCCATCCTCCACATCAGGAATTTGATGGTTCGGTATTTCATGGGAATTATGTATGTCAGTGCAACCGGTTTAATAGAAACTCTTACAATCGAGAATCCTCTTGCCGGATGTTCTTCTTTTCTTGGATTTCACACTGACCGCAGCCGGTAAATTATACCGGAGCGCCAGTTCGTATATGTTTCCGCCCTCGACGCCGAGGCCGGTGGAGTTTATGTCAACACTGAGGCCGAAAAAGAAGGTCTGGGGTTCCCGGCCTTGCCCGAACTCTACGGACATGCCTCCCATCAGGATGATGGAATTGGTGTGACGGGCGCTGTTGGGAACGGGCAGGCGATCCTGGTAAAAAACACCCCCATACAATTGGTTGTAGAGCACGTAGGCCCCCAGGGTGAATACCTGCAGACTCTTATCAAAATTCAGCAGGTTTTCTCCTTGTATGTCAAACCGGAAATTGGGGGAGATGCGAAAGTCGTGACGGGCATTGGAAAGAAACGTTATGGGGATGATCCCTCCGGCATGCACCGTCAGGCGGGGAGGTACGATGGATTCCAGCCCCTGAAAGGACTCATTGGCTTGATTGGAACCCAACAGGCTGGGCAGGTGGGACAGGTTGAAGCCCAGTATGTATCGACTGCTGGAAATCCGGTTCCCTTTGTTTCTCGGCTTAACGTTAAATCGCCAGGCAAAACCGAAATCCACATCCCAGAAAGAGGTTCGATCGTTCCTCGGGATAGCAGCAGTGGGGAAAATCGCCCCCAGCAGAGGATCCAGCTGATCCGAAAACACAATCTTATCCCAATCGATCCGCCGCTGGCTCCACCGGGCATGCAGACCGAAATGAAAATTATGGATGGGCCCGGGAATGATGTAACTGTAGGAAAGGCCCACGGATGTCGTAGCCAGATTGACATGTCCCTGATTGTCTTGCATCAGGTGCAGACCAAAACCGCTGTTCAGGAAATCCTCCTGCAACTCGGCTGAGACCGCAAAGGTTCGGAAACCCTGGTCAGCGCGAAACCACTGCACCCGGGAAATACCCGTCAGGGTAAGCCCGGGCTCCAGACCCGTCAAAGCCGGATTGAGATAAATCCGGTTGGTATAAAATTGTGTAAAGGCAGGATCCTGGGCGGACAAGGAAAAGGATAGAATGCAGCACGCTACCATGATCCCCAGCCTCCATTGTAGAAGTTCTGGTCTCATTTCTGGATTCATTGGGCATTCGAAACGAAAGGAAAACCTTCCGGATCAGCTTGCCGTATTCGGGAATCTGCTCGGTAGAACCATTGACCTGACCCCCAGACTTGTTCTTTGGGCCAAAAGCAGGACATTCCGATTCCTTTCATCTTGATGAAGCCGGAATCGAGCCGTTCTGTAAGTCAATAAAATTTCGTGCTACATGTCAAAAGTAAGGAAAAATAGAGACTTGAAAATACCCCCAACTCGGTAATTCCGCCGAAAAAATGTCGGGTACGTGCTACCTGAGGCGCCAAAAATTGAATTAAGAGGAACCTTCCAATGGGAAAAAGGTCGATGTCTCAGCCATCTTGTGGCGCGTATTTCCGGGAAAAGACGTTAAGACCGTGATGGGTTCCCAGTTCGATCATGCGTTGGTAAGCGGCCTCGTATTCATTAGGGATTTGTCCGTCAAGAATTGCCTCCCGAATGGCATCCTTGATCTCGCCTACTTGTCGGGACGGAGGGATACCGAAAGTACCCATAATGATCTCACCGGTGATGGGGGGCTGCCAATTTCGCAAGTGATCTTTTTCTTCCACCTCTTTAAGACGCTCCCGGACCATTTCGTAATTACTCAGGTAGCGCTTTACTTTTCTGGGATTTTTGGAAGTAATATCGGCCTCGCAGAGCAGCATCAGATCATCCAGATCTTCGCCGGCATCCACCAGCAGGCGGCGGATGGCCGAATCCGTGATGTTTTCTCTGGTCAGGGAAATGGGGCGCAGGTGCATCTGCACCAATTTGCGGACGTATCTCATTTTCCCGTCCATGGGCAAACGAAGTTTCCGAAAAATGCGAGGCACCATGGCAGCTCCCAGATTTTCGTGGCCGTGAAAGGTCCAACCCAACTTGGGGTCAAACCGCTTGGTCGGCGGCTTTGCTATGTCGTGCAGTACGGCAGCCCACCGGAGCCACAGGTTCTCGGTATTCCGGCTGAGATTGTCCAATACCTCCAGGGTGTGGTACAAATTATCCTTGTGGGTGATTCCATTTCGGGTCTCCACCCCATGCAAGGCCGCCATCTCGGGAAAGATGATTTCCAGCAGGCCCGTTTGGAAAAGCAATTTAAACCCGATCGAAGGTTTCCGAGTCAGGATGATCTTGTTCAATTCGGAAGTGACCCGCTCCTGGGAAACGATCCGGATGCGCTGCCGGAAATTCCGGATGGCTTCGAGGGTCTGAGGCTCGATGCTGAAGTCCAGGCGGCTGGCAAACCGGACTGCCCGCATCATACGCAGCGGATCGTCCGAAAAGGTCTTTCCCGGCTCGAGCGGTGTGCGAAGTACCTTGCGTTCCAGATCGTGCAGACCGTCGAAAGGATCGATCAGGGCACCGAAATCTTGTTGGTTCAGGCTTACCGCCAGAGCGTTGATCGTAAAGTCCCTCCGGTTTTGATCGTCTTCCAGGGTACCGGGATCTACATTTGGTTTTCGGGAATCGTAGCGGTAGGATTCCTTCCGGGCACCCACGAACTCAATTTCCATGCCGCTGTGTTTCAGCATGGCAGTACCGAAACGGCGATAGACCACGACCCGCGGGATCGGGCGCAATTGCGCAGCCACATGTTCGGCCAGACGTATTCCGTCCCCTACGCAGACCACATCCATATCCCGGGAAGGGTCTCCCAACAAACGGTCCCTGACGTAGCCCCCGACCAGATAGGAAGGATAATCCAGGGAATCCGCAACAGCCCCAATGGTCTTGAGAATTTTTCTCTCTTCCGGACGAATATTAAAAACCACAAATACCCTTTTTCCCAGCTGAATGTTAACCTACTTCTGCGACAGAGCGGCTATAGTGAACCTGGATTTCCTGAAGAACCCCTTCCAGGACCTCGGGTTCCATCTCAGTGACCAGGCGTTGACGGAAAGCCTTGATGCCCGGGAATCCTCTGAAATAATTGGTATAGTGCCGACGCATTTCCAACACCCCCAACTTGTGGCCTTTCCATTCGACGGAGTGCCGCAGATGCTGCCGGGCGGCGTTCACGCGCTCTTCCAGGGTGGGAGGGTCCAGGCTTTCCCCCGTCTCAAAATAGTGTTTGATCTCCCGGAAGATCCAGGGATAACCGATGCTGGCCCGGCCGATCATAATGCCGTCTATGCCATAGCGCTTACGATACAACTCCGCTTTTTGGGGGCTATCGATGTCCCCGTTTCCGAAAACCGGGATGTGCAGGCGGGGGTTTTCTTTCACCCGGGCAATGGGTTCCCAATCGGCTTCCCCTTTATACATCTGCTTCCGGGTACGCCCGTGAATGGAAATGGCCTGAATGCCAACATCCTGTAGCCGCTCGGCCACCTCTACGATCCGGATCGTCTTTTCATCCCATCCCAGGCGTGTTTTGACGGTTACGGGCAGTCGGGTGGACCGGACTACGGCATCCGTCAGTTTGACCATGCGATCGATGTCCTGCAGGATACCTGCCCCGGCCATTTTACAAACCACCTTCTTGACCGGACAACCGAAATTAATATCCAATACCTCGGGCCGGGCGGCTTCTACGATCTCGGCGGCCCGCATCATGGAATCCAGTTCGGCCCCGAAGATCTGAACGCCGATGGGGCGCTCTTCCTCATAAATGTCCAGTTTCTGGACGCTCTTTTTCGCATCCCTTATCAGGCCTTCCACCGAAATGAATTCGGTATACATCATATCACAGCCCTGTTGCTTACACAAGGCACGGAAAGGGGGGTCGCTGACGTCCTCCATCGGAGCCAGCAGCAACGGAAAGGATCCCAAATTCAGCTTGCTGATCTGCACCATAATCTATCCTTTTCAAACAAGGCACAAAGATACAAATACCTGACCGGAGATTGGACCTCTGCGAATCTGCTATGCGAATGAGGGGAAAAATCAGATAAGTATCGTGGTCCCCATCGGGAAAATTCTATTTTTACTGCCGAAGTTCCCGTCCATTGCCTTAAAACGAAATGAAATAACCGATACATGCTAACCGGAGTCATCCTCTGCTTCATCCTGGGTTATCTGGCCATCGTCTTCGAACAACCCCTGAAGCTCGATAAAACCGTACCGGCCCTGATCATGGCATCTCTTTGTTGGGCTTTGCTTGCCCTGGGCTTTAACAACGGTCAACTGGCCGTGATCGACACCCACGAGCATGCTTACAGCCTGATCGAAAGCTTGGGTATGGACCACCATGAGGCGGAGGAAGGCTTTGTCAATACCCTCTTGCACCATCTGGGCAAGACGGCCGAGATCCTGGTCTTCCTGATCGGTGCCATGACCATTGTGGAGATCATCGACCTGCATCGGGGATTCGACATTTTGAAAAGTTATGTGCGGACCAAGAACCGAACCAGGCTACTCTGGATCGTAGGTGTGCTGGGATTTATTCTTTCAGCCATCATCGACAACCTGACCGCTACCATCGTTTTGGTTACTTTGCTCCGCAAGCTGATCCCCAGCCGCACCGACCGGCTTTGGTATGTTTCCCTGATCGTCATCGCCGCCAATGCCGGCGGGGCCTGGTCTCCCATCGGCGATGTGACGACGACCATGCTCTGGATCGGTAACCGGGTTTCCACCTTCGGCCTGATCCAGAACCTGGTGATCCCCTCCATCGTATGTTTCATAGTACCCTTCGCCATTGCTTCCATGACAAGTATTTTCCGGGGCGAGTTGGATGACGGTGAGGAAGGCGAACTGGAATCCGAACCCCTGCTGAGCAGTACAACGATGCTGTATCTGGGCCTCGGCGGGATTGTCTTCGTTCCCATCTTCAAAACCATTACCCACCTGCCCCCCTATTTGGGCATGATGCTCAGTTTGGGGGTTGTCTGGCTGGTTTCCGAATACATCCGTCCGGTAAACAATTACACGGAAAGCCTCAGGCACGATTATTCCGCCCATCGGGCTCTGGCCAAGATCGAGATGGGCAGTATTCTGTTCTTCCTCGGGATCCTGATGGCTGTGGCAGCGCTTGAAAGCCTGGTGATCGACCCCTTTGTCGAGCATCCGGTGGGGACCCTTCGTTACCTCGCCGAAAGGCTGGATGAATTTTTCCCCCAGGATGTGGTCGTCATGCTGTTGGGTGTAGCTTCTGCCATCATCGACAATGTCCCCCTGGTCGCCGCTTCCATGGGTATGTACAACCAACCCGTCGATGCCAAGCTATGGCACTTCATTGCCTATGCGGCCGGTACCGGCGGGAGCATGCTCATCATCGGGTCCGCTGCCGGTGTCGCAGCCATGGGCATGGAACGGATCGATTTTATCTGGTATCTGCGAAAGATATCCTGGCTGGCTGCCATCGGGTTTTTAGCCGGGGCAGGCGCCTACCTGTTGCTGGCACCTTTTCTGCACGTCTAGTTTTCCGCCTGTCCCGTCCATAGCTTACCACCTTTTTACAGGTGGATTGGTGATAGATGAACGGGAAACCCTTATTTTCCCCGTTCAAAGATTCACAGGGGCATGAAAAGAATGTGGGTATTCGCTTGGGTGTTGATTGGGTTTGCCGGTTTTGCTTGCAGTCGGTACAACGAAAGTATGCTGGTAGGCAAATGGCAGGGAGCAGCTTTACAGGAAGAGGGGGCCGAAATACCGGTCCAGGAAAAGGAAATCCATCTTTCTTTTTTTCCCAATGGAACGTATTCCTACCGAAGCACGCTGAACTACCGGGAAGCAGGCACCTATTATCTGGACGGAACGCTGCTTTATCGACGAGACACCCTCAACGAGGCCAGCCACGAAATGCGGGTGAAGATCATCCGACTCGACGAGGATTCCCTGTTCTTCCGCATGCAGGAAAACGGTCGGGAAAGAGTGATGCAGCTCTTCCGAAAAGAGTGATAACAGGTGTTCGACCCGGATATGCCTACCCTACCAGGCTCCTCCTAAAAAGCCTTGCGAAAGGGACTCGCTGGGATCCGGTAACTGCGGCTTAGTCAAAATCCTTCCACATAAAGGCCCAACATTCCAAATAAGCCCATATCTACTACGATGGCATCCTGGGCCAGAAAGGTATTTTCCACTTTCAGGTCATCTACACTGGCTTCGAGCCGGAGTCCGTCCGGCAATACCATATTGTCCAGTTCCTTGGTCAGGAGTTCACGCCAGTCCGCTTTATAAGAATCCATATACAGATTCAACTCTTTCTGCATTTTATTGACGATCACGCTTTTGAGCATCCAAGACGCGGATTTGAGCAGAAAGCTTTTCGTGTCTACCGTAAAATCCATGTCCCTTAACTTGATGCGATTGCTCCTGGGCTCATACTCAGGCCTTCCGCTGATGGCCAGTTTCCCTGCGTAATCCCCGCTTACATCCATGTCGACGACCACTTGGTTCTCCTCTCCATAGAGCCGCAGATCATCGACCCGGACGGTTTTCTTTCCCAGGTCAAACTCTTGTCCCACCAGGTTTTCATAGGCAAGGGCTTCCGCTTCCTGATAGAGCATGGCCGCACGAACGAAAAGAGAAAATTTCTCCGGCTGTTCTCCGGGTTGGAATTGATCCAGCGAAGGCAAACTCTTGTCCGTGAGGCTATCCGGCTTCTCTCCTACCATGATGAAGGGGCTACAGGTAGCGCGAAGGTTCATTTTCAGAAGACCATCTTCCGAAACTACCGGGCTCATGGCCAGACTATTCGGATTGGTAACCAGCCAGGCCTTCATTTCCTCCTCCAGCAAGAATGGCTCCTTGATGAGGTTCCAGGTATCTTCCACCCATTCGCGCAAGGGCAGGTTCTCCTGTATTTGCTGATCGATCAGGCGGGAAACTTCGTTCTTACCAAAACCAATGACCCAATCGGCCAGCATACCCCCGGGCAAAGAGATGAAACCCACCTTCAGTTGGGGTTCCTTCAGCCAATTGTAGCGGTTGAGCTTCGTTTGGGTCTGCAAATTCCAGCTGCTGTCAATTTGATAAGAAGTAGAAAAATCAAGCTCCACCTGGCCGTTTGCCTTAAGGCTGGCCACGCCCGCATCGTAAGCAATATCCAGATCCAGCGGCAGTATGTACTGCAAGCTATCCCCACCGGCTTGAAGATCCATTTTCCCCAGCTTCTTCACTTTTACGTCCAGGGAGCCATCGGAAAAGGACCCTCCCTCTGCAGCGAGTAAGGAATCCAACTGATGATCCAGCATGCTGCCCAGAGAATCCAAATGTGCCGTCAGGGAGAGAAACAAAGTAGATTCATTGGGACTGTAGGGCACAAAATCCTTCATGGTCTGACCTTTGGGGGACTTACAGGATTGTCCTGCAATACATAAAAGGGCCAAAATGGGAATAAAATAGAATTTTCGGCTCATCATCAGAGTCAATGGTTACCTATTCAAAGAAAGAAAATTCCTGATCGTACGCATGGATAGATCAGGTTATTTTTTTGTATCCTTCTGCCCATCTTCTCAAGCTTATGCAACCCCGAAATCCAACACCTGTCCTTATTGCAAACGGATTTACACAATGAACTACAAATTAAGTGGCCTTTTCATCTTCTTCTTTATCCATGGCGGGCTGCTTTTCTCCCAGGGGGGATTTCTGGGAATAGAATATGAAAAGCTGTCCCCTGCCAAACTGCGGTCTCTGGACATTGAGGAGGCCAACGGCAGTTATGTGACCCGGGTGCTCGGCAATTCGACGGCGGGAAACGCCGGTATTCAGCCCATGGACTATCTCTACGGCGTCGATGACAAGCGAACTACCAGAACCCGCGACCTGGGGGACATCCTGGCCGATTATTCGGATGGGGACGAGGTGACCCTGCACTTTTACCGGAAGGGCCGAAAAAATAGTGCCCGCACCACTTTTGTGCCTCGCAGCGAGACCTATCGCCGGGAAAGGGAGGAAAGCGCCTTTCTGGGGGTGAGCCCCCACGATCAGAACAATGGCGATGAGCCCGGGGTAAAGGTGAATGTGGTAAGGCATTCTACGGCCCAGGTCATGGGCCTCCGCAACGGGGATGTGATCCATAGCCTGAATGGCTACCCCATCATTACCTGGGTGGATATTTCCCTCGCTATGGGCCTTTTCGAGCCCGGTGAAACCATAGCCGTAGAATTGGAGCGCGAAGGGCAAAGAAAGACCCTTAAGTCGGTCCTGCTCAATGAGGAAGAAAGGGAGGCGCTGTCGGATTGCGAGGATTGCGGCAATAAAAAAGCCTACCTCGGTTTTTACTCGGAATCCGTTTCCCGAAGCAAAGCCGAAAAACTGGACTTTCAAAACCCCTACGGAGCTTACGTAACCCAGGTGATCCCCGGAACCGCCGCCGACGAATACGGACTGGTGCCTTTCGATTACATCTACGGGGTCGATGAGTATCGCGTAGGTAAAGAACAAAGCCTGACCCACATTTTCAGCAAGTACTATGCCGGAAACGAGGCCACGCTCTACCTGATCCGAAAAGGCTCCAACCGGAAATTACCCGTGGTTTTCGGTCAACGGGACGAAAGGGAAGAAAGCCCCGAGAGAAAGGATCCCTGCGAAAAGGCGTTCCTGGGAGTCCAACAGGCCTACGGGAACCACGAGTTGGGGGTGCAGATCAACCCAGTCCGGAATTCCACCGCTGAAGCCCTGGGCCTGGAGGACGGAGACATCATTACGGCCATCAATGGCTATCCAATGATCGACTGGAGCGATATATCCACGGCATTGGGTATGGTCAGAGCCGGCGACGATGTGGAACTGACCTGGCTGCACAACGATACGGAATACCGGAAAAGCTTACCCATCAAATCTGTCTGTGAAACCCGAGGATCCTCCCGGAGCTCGGATTATGTCATTGTGCATGACGAGGAAGTAGAAACAGCCTTTGGGGGCGGAGCCAGTCTGGAGGGAATGAATACCCGTCTCACCTCCCTGGGCAGCCGGCAGGTGGAGGACCTCAATGCCCAAATGGATCTCGGCCTGGAAGAAAATACATCCCTGGAAGTAGACAACTTCAGCCTGATCACCGATTCGGACCGTAACGAACACCGGATCCGCTTCAGTCTTCCCGAGCGGGGCGAGACCCGGGTACGGGTTTTTAATTCCAAAGGGAGAGTCGTTTACGCCTACGACCTGGGGACATTCGTGGGAGACTTCAACGATAATCTCAATCTGGCCAACAACGGACCCGGGACCTATTTTTTGGAGATCCTTCAGGACGACGAAAGCAGCATTTACCAAATCGATCTGGAAAAAAAGTAAGGGGTATTAGTCGTTGCCAGGCAACATCCCCTATGTAAGCATGGACATAAGCCTGAATCCAAACGGTCATCTTCTTGGCAAAGGAGAGGCCGTTTTTTATTTTCAACCTTCACAGTAGTTCAAAATCATCTTTATGAAATCCATCAGCTTTGTGCTTACCTCTTTGTGCCTGGTTCTTGGGCTGGCACCCCAAATGCTTCCCGGACAGCTCTCCTTCCAGGATTCTCTGTACAATGCCATTGAATGGCGGAACCTGGGCCCCTACCGGGGCGGCCGGTCCTGCGCGGTAACCGGAGTCCCCGGCCAACCCAATCTCTATTACTTTGGTGCAACGGGTGGCGGTGTCTGGAAAACCGAAGACGGAGGGAATACCTGGCACAACCTCTCAGACGGCTATTTCGGCGGATCCATCGGGGCCGTTGCCGTTTCGGAATACGATCCCAATGTGATCTACGTGGGGGGCGGTGAAAAAACCGTCCGGGGAAATGTCAGCTACGGTTACGGCGTCTGGAAATCCGTCGACGCCGGCAAAACCTGGAAACAGGTAGGCCTGGAAAACTCGCGCCATATCGGTCAGATCCGGATCCATCCCAAAAATCCGGACCTGGTTTATGTAGCCGTCATGGGCGATCTGTTCAAAAGCACGGAGGAACGCGGTGTCTACCGCTCCCAAGACGGGGGCGAAACCTGGGAACGCATTCTTTTCGCCAATACCGATGCCGGGGCTTTCGACCTCACTTTCGATCCGACCAACCCCCGGATCCTCTTTGCCAGCACCTGGCGGATCCGCCGAACCCCCTACAGCCTGGAAAGCGGCGGCGATGGATCGGCTTTGTGGAAAAGTAAGGACGGCGGCAATACCTGGGAAAACCTGATGAAAAAAGACGGTATGCCCGACGGCCCGATCGGGGTGATCGGCGTCACGGTCTCGCCGGTGAACCCTGACCGGGTGTGGGCAATCATCGAAAACGAAAACGGCGGTGTTTTCCGTTCGGACGACGGCGGCGATACCTGGAGCAAGACCAATTCCAGCCGGGCTCTGCGCCAACGGGCCTGGTACTACTCCAATATTTTCGCTGATACCGAGGATGAGAACATCGTCTATGTGATGAACGTCCGTTATCACAAGAGCACGGACGGCGGAAAAACCTTCACGGCTTACAACGCTCCTCACGGCGACCATCACGATCTCTGGATCGCTCCCGAGGACAACCAACGCATGATCATCGCCGACGACGGCGGCGCGCAGGTCAGCTTCGACGGCGGCGAAAACTGGTCGACCTATTACAATCAGCCCACGGCCCAGTTTTATCGGGTCACCACCGACAATGCCTTTCCCTACCGGATCTATGCGGCGCAGCAGGATAACTCCACCGTACGGATCGCCCATCGCAGTTCCGGAAGCTCCATCAATGAAGACGATTGGGAATCTACAGCCGGAGGCGAAAGCGCCCACTTGGCTCCCGATCCCGAAAATCCGGATATCGTCTATGGAGGAAGCTATGGCGGATACCTGACCCGGGTAGATCACGACAAGGAGCAGGTCAGAAGCATCAACGTATGGCCGGACAACCCCATGGGATACGGTGCCGAAGGGATGAAGTACCGCTTCCAGTGGAACTTCCCCATCTTCTTCTCGCCCCACGATCCCAACAAGCTGTATACGGCCTCCAATCACTTGCACGTCAGTACGGATGAAGGACAAAGTTGGGAGATCATCAGTCCGGATCTGACCCGGAACGATCCGGAAAGGCTCAAGTCCTCCGGCGGACCTATCACACAGGATAATACCGGAGTGGAATACTATTGCACCATCTTTGCCGCCTGCGAAAGCCCTTACGAGGAGGGCCTGTTGTGGACCGCTTCCGACGACGGGCTGATCCATGTCAGCCTAGATGGCGGCGAGAACTGGGAGAACGTAACCCCCTTAGGTATTCCCGAATGGATGATGTGGAACAGCGTGGAACCGGATCCCTTTACCGAAGGCGGTCTGTATGTGGCGGGCACGCGATATAAATTGGGTGACTACACTCCTTATCTTTATAAGACGACGGATTACGGCCAGAGTTGGGAGTTGATCACCAACGGCATCAAAGAAGACCACTTCACTCGGGTCGTGCGGGCCGATCCCAAACGGGAAGGCCTACTGTACGCCGGCACGGAGACGGGCATGTACATCAGTTTCAATGACGGCAAAAATTGGCAGTCCTTCCAGATGAACCTGCCCATCGTACCCATCACCGATCTGGCGGTCAAAAACGACAACCTGATCGCCGCCACTCAAGGACGTAGCCTCTGGCTGATCGACGACCTTACGGTCCTGCATCAACTTTCGGAGGAAGTGGCCGACAGCGAAATGTACCTCTACAAGCCCATGGATAGCTATCGCATGGGCGGCCGGCAAGGAAGTCCCAGCGTCACCGAAGGCACCAATCATCCCGGTGGAGTTATGATCCATTACTACCTGAAGAATAAACCCGGAGAAAAAGAGGAGGTCAGCCTCACCCTGATGGAAGCCGATGGGCATGTGATCCGGACTTACTCGACTAAAGCCAAGGAGCGTACGGATAAA
Source organism: uncultured Saprospiraceae bacterium (assembly GCA_964640855.1). Taxonomy (GTDB): domain Bacteria; phylum Bacteroidota; class Bacteroidia; order Chitinophagales; family Saprospiraceae; genus JAJDFU01. Next base: position 5,645 of record CAZXIX010000072.1, on the reverse strand, counting down.
CTGTCCGATCTGAAAAAGGGCGGCAATCGGTTTGTCTGGGATATGCGTTATCCGGGCGCCAAGAGCTTTGAGGGCATGATCCTCTGGGCGGGGGGTAGCCTGCCGGGGGCCATGGCCGTGCCGGGTGATTACAAGGTCCGTCTTCGAGTCGGTCAGGACAGCATGGAACAGGCCTTCACCATTCTGAAGGATCCGCGCTCCGAGAGCAGCATCGCCGATCTGCAAGCTCAGTTTGATCTCATCACGAAGATCAACGACAAGATCAGCGAAGCCCACCAGGTCATCATCGACATCCGGGATACGCGCGGGCAGCTCAAGCATTTCACCGACCGCTGGAAAGGACAGGAAAACAAGAAACCTTTGATCGCCAAAGCGGAGGCCATCGACTCCATGATGACGGAGGTGGAGAATAAGCTCTACCAAACGAAGAACCAAAGCCGGCAGGATCCGCTCAACTTCCCGATCCAACTGACCGACAAGCTGGGGGGTGTAGCCCGAGGCACTTCGGTAGGCGACTTCCGCCCGACAGAGCAGTCTTACCAGGTCAAGGAAGAGCTGGAAGGCAAAATTGATGCGGAATTAGCCAAGTTCCGGCAGATAAAGAATAACGACATTCCGGAGTTCAACCGCATGGTCCGGGAGCAGGCGATTGATGCGGTGATCCTGGAAGAGCCGCAGAAGAGCTCCGGAGACTAAGCTGAATCGAAAATCGAAAACAGAACCCAGAAAGAGGTTCTTCCCATCGGGAGGAGCCTCTTTTTTAATGAAGGAATGAAAGAATGAAAGAATAATGGTAAGCCATGGGAGCGGCAATGCCCGCATTGGCAAGCCTGGATTCGTAATTATCAGACTATCCTCAGGGGTAACTTCCCGCACAGGAGCTGCAAGCAGCCGCTCCAATCCTCCTGTTTTCTGATCTTCTGATCAAATCATTTCCCCGTCATCTGGATGTACTTCTGATCCAGCTCCCTGGAATCACCATACTGGGCTCTCAATGCCTGGAGTTGCCCCTTCAAAGCATCCACAACCTCGGCATATTCCGGATCGTTGTAGACGTTATTTAGTTCCTGGGGATCTTTTTTCCGGTCGTAGAGCTCCCATTCGTCCACGTCGTAGTAGAAGTGAACCAGTTTGTAGTCCTCCGTGACGATGGCGTAGTGCCGCTTCACCATGTGCACGGCCGGATATTCGTAATAGTGGTAATAGACCGCATCCCGGTCAAAGGCTTCCTCGTTTCCGAAAAAGAGGGGCAGCAAGCTTTCTCCCTGCATGTTGGAGGGTACTTCGATCCGTGCGGCCTCCAGCAAAGTGGGCGCAAAATCCAGATTCTGTACCATCTTGGTGCTTTTTGATCCCGGTTCGATCATGCCCGGCCAGCGCACGAGAAAAGGCGTTTTGAAAGACTCGTCATAGACAAATCGCTTGTCAAACCAGCCGTGCTCCCCCAGGTAGAAGCCCTGGTCGGAGGTGTAAACGACGATGGTATTCTCCGCCAGGCCGCTTTCCTCCAGGTAGTCCAGCACCCGCCCTACATTATCGTCTACAGAGGAAATGCAAGCCAGGTAATCCTGCATGTAGCGCTGATACTTCCAGATCATCTTTTCCCGATCCGTCATGTTGAGCCAATTGGCCTTGAACTCTTCATTTATCTTGTCGATGATCGGGTCGTATTTGGCTTTTTGAGCATCCGTAGCCCGCCGTACGTAGGGGTTTGTAAATCCATCTCCTCCTCCCCAGGTCATGGGAGGCACTGCCGGCTCTACTTCTCCCATTTCGGCGATGGTGCTGGGCCGGATCTTGGAATCGTGGCCATATTTCATGTGGTACAACAGATTCATCTCGGCTGTCTTGGCCGCGGTACCCCTACCCTCGTAGTCATCGAACAAGGTCTCCGGCAGCGGGAATTCTTTTTCGCTGAATTCAGCAAACTTCTCCGGCGAAGGCCACCAGGGTCGATGCGGCGCCTTGTGCAGGTACATCATCATGAAAGGTTCCTCCTCCCGGCGTTTGTTCTTCAACCAGTCCAGCGTCAGGTCCGTGATGATATCGGTGGCATAGCCCTCAATGCGAGTGGTATCCCCATCCGAAGAAATAAAATCCGGATTGATGTAAGACCCTTGTCCGGGCAGGATCATGAATTCATCCACCCCTTTGGGATTATTGCCAAAATGGAGCTTCCCAAACATGGCGGTTTGATAGCCGTTTTGCTGAAAGATTTGGGGAAAGGTCACCTGGGTGGTATCGAAGGGCAGACGGTTGTCGATCTTCCCGTGCAGATGGGCATGCAAGCCCGTGAGTATGGTCGCTCGCGAGGGGGCGCAAATGGAGTTGGTCACCGTGGCATTGGTGAAAAGCATCCCTTCCTCGGCTATCCGGTCAATGTGGGGCGTCTGGATCAGATGATCCCGATAGGCGCTGATCGCCTGATAGGCGTGATCATCCGACATGATGAAAAGAATATTGGGCCGCTCCCAATCGGTTGGGATATTTTCTTGCTGGCAAGATGTCAATACCACAAAAAGCAGAGCAATACAATAGAAGGATTTGAAAGGCATGGTCGATATTTCATTGATGGATCGAGCCTAAAATAAGAAGGATTTTCCGGTATCGCCCTATTATAGCGTGTCAGGGATCTATCCAGAAAGGCATCAGAAATCTGGAACAAGTATGGTCCGCTTCGTCAGGGGTATCGGGTTGCTGGACTTTGAGGTTTTTAAACCTGGGGGCTCCTTTCAGGGAACTCAAGAGTGGGAGTAGGTAATTCAGAACCAGGGAATCCAGGTATCGCGCCACGGGCCACTATCCGAAACGAGGATTCCGGCTATCACTGTCCATAGCTTATTGTATACCGACCTTTAATCTTTTTCCGATATTTGACATCGAATCCAAAAACCCATCGCTATGAAACCTTGGCCTAAGTGGACCCTGGGCATTGTATTAGGTCTAATCCTGCTCGGCTTTGTCGGCTTTCAATTCCTGAAAATGCAGACGAAAAAGCACAGTCCGGAGGAGACGATCACCTATGTTGAAAATGGCCTGGATATCCTAATATTTTACAATCGCCCTTCCAAAAAAGGTCGGGAGATCTTCGGCGAATTGGTGCCCTATGGCGAAACCTGGCGTACAGGGGCCAACGAGGCTACCACCTTTGATACCAATACGGATCTTTTCATAGAAGGCCAGGCCCTCCCGGCGGGTCACTACACCCTCTGGACGGTCCCCGGCGAAGAAAGCTGGAGGGTGGTATGGAATACCAAGGATTATCCCTGGGGCGTGTCCTTCGGAGAAAAAGCCTCGCGAGATCCCGAATTCGATGCCCTGGTAGCCGAAGTTCCGGTAGAAAAACTCCCCCAGGTAGTAGAACAATTCACTATCCGTTTTGAAGCAGGTCAGATGCTGCTCGAATGGGATCAGACCCAGGTGGCGGTGGATATTGAAAAAGGTTGAGGGCTGGGAATTCCGGATTACGTCTTCCCCTTCTCCCTAAATTCGCCCTGACCGTCTCCACCCGGACAAGCGTGCCTTGGCGTCCGAACTTGCCTTCGAAGGGCTTGTTCTCTGTGTGTAAAAATCAAACACATGTCCAAGCAACCTTTACTGGAAACCTTCCGACTGGGCGACCTGAATTTGAAGAACCGGATGGTTATGGCTCCCATGACCCGAAATCGCGCCGGGGAAGGGAATGTCCAAAGAGAAATGAACGCCACTTACTATCGCCAGCGGAGCAGCGCCGGGCTGATCGTCACCGAAGCTAGTCAAGTGGCTCCCCACGGGCAGGGATATCCCTATACGCCCGGGATACACAATCCGGAGCAAGTGGAGGGCTGGAAAAAAGTAACTCAAGCCGTTCACGAAGAAGAGGGGAAAATTTTCCTGCAACTGTGGCACGTCGGCCGAATTTCCCACCCCGATTTCCATCAGGGGAAACTGCCCCTGGCCCCGTCCGCCCTCAAACCGGAGGGACAAGTGTATACCTTCGAAGGCTTAAAGGATTTCGTCACACCCCGTGCGCTGGAAACCCGGGAGATCCCGGATATGATTGCCGATTACCGGAACGGAGCCAGGCTGGCTCGTGAAGCGGGTTTCGACGGCGTAGAGATACACGGAGCCAATGGTTACCTGATCGACCAGTTTCTGCAAGACATCTCCAACAAGCGGACTGATATGTACGGCGGAAGCATCGAAAACCGCACGCGTTTCCTCCTGGAGGTGGTGCAGGCGATACTGGAAGAATGGCCCTCCAACCGGGTTGGACTTCGACTTTCCCCAAGTGGAGAGTTCAACACCATGGGTGATTCCCATTCGCGGGAACTCTTCACCTAAGTGATCCAACAATTGAATGCCTTCGATCTCGCCTACATCCATTTGATCCGGGCGGGCGATGTGACCGACAAACCCCATCTGGAAGGGGATGTAATCGGCTATTACGGTCCCCAAATCGAAACGACGGTGATAGCGAGTACAGGTTACGACCGGGAAACCGGCAATGAGGAACTCCAAAGGGGAATCGCCGATCTGGTCGCCTTCGGCAGACCCTTTCTGGCCAATCCGGACCTGCCTGAACGATTCGAAAAGAAAGCCCCCCTGAACGAGCCGGATCCTTCTACCTTCTACGGAGGCGGCGAAAAGGGATATACGGATTATCCAAGACTGGAAGAAACCGAGGCACTATCCTGATTCCACCATTCAAGGGTAGAAACAGCCGGCCCTTCGTCATACATTTCAAATGCTACTTTTGAATTTTCAGGAATATTATTTTTTCGCCCCCGGGAGATAAATTCGGGTCGCCAAAATTGGCTTTTTCGCCCTCGTTCAGGTCCATCGGTTGCTCTACTACCTTTTGCCAAAAAATATGATCAAAAGATTCAAAAGTTAAAGGGTCCGGATATCCCGATACATAAAGCTTACCTTCTTTGTAATATCGATCAGGACCCGCCAGGTTTTTAAATAACATGGTGTGCTCGTCATCTACAACCGCTTTGGGAGAAGGTGAGTCATCGGGACAACGAAAATTGCGTTCGACGATCGTCAGTCGCTCGTCTGCGTCTCCAACCAGAAGATAAATGGCAAGAGGTATCAGCAGCAAGAGGGAAATGGGAAGGGTAGTCAGAAAAAAGACCAGAAATTTAATGCCCTCAAAAATGTATCGCTCGTCGATCACGCTTAGATCCGCCGAAACGCCGATGGCTGTCAGCCGGTATCGGAGGCTGAGATAACCCAGGAAATAAATGGTGATCGATCCTATGGCAGCGACAGCGGACCACGATTTCAAAAAGCCCGACGCCCCGGGATAGAAAAACAAAGACTGATCATGAGCCAGAAAAAGCCGGGCAATTTTATGGGAGGGAGGGATGCTGGTTTCATGGTATTTCTGCTGAAAACACATCCAAAAAATCGTAAAACATCAGGAATGAATCCACTGGTTAACTCAATGAGTTTAATATAGATCATGCTGCTGCCCATTCTCAAGCCCCCAATCCCGGGAAACAACAAAAAGACCGAGCTCAAACCGATCGCCGATTCCTAATAAAACGTGCACATATAGGAGAAAATGCGCTCGAACAAAGCTTGACAAGAAACCTGAAGTTAATTTTTATCTATCTTTTGGTACAAACCGGATGCTATGAGGCATTTATACAGGACTG
>CAZXIX010000071.1:0-23211 GCA_964640855.1 uncultured Saprospiraceae bacterium | reverse complement strand
CCGGTGGCCACCGTGCGGTAGATGGGTTGCGAGGGAGGAGGTGTTTGGGTCGGAGCCCATGCGGGCGGAGGGGGCGCATTGGGGTTGGCTGCGGGGGGTGCCACGGGTACTGCTGGCGCTGGGGTGGAGGGGGGCGGCACCTCCGGATCGGTATCGGGACCGAAGAGCGGGTTGGAACCGGAGCGGGAGGATGGACCTTCGATTTCGAAGGGCAGCTCCTCTCCCAGGCCAGGTGCTGCATCCGGGGCATCGGCCCTCAATTCAGGCGCTTTATCCACCTTGCCTCCCCGGATCTTTATCCGCTCACCTTCTTCGGGTTCTTCGCCGCGGATCATGCGGTTGCGCCGATACAGGCGATCGTAGTCGATCCCGTATCGCTGGGCAATCCTGTACATGGTCTCATCTTTGGTAACCGTATGGAATTTCTGCCGGCCCCGCCAATGACTGCGTTTGGGCTGGATAAAAACAACGTCACCGGCGGAGAGAGCGAAATCAGCTTGCGGAATTCCTTCGTTGTATCGCAAAAGGCGAGTGGTGCTGTATTTCACCCGAGCTGAAATATCTTCCAGGGTTTCCCCTTCTTTAGCGGTTACGTATTTGACATCGTTGATGGTCAGAAAAATGCCGGCGGGCGTAAGCGGGTTGGTAGCGAAGGTGGAATCTACGGGTAAGGGAGCGTCCTTGGAGCTCATTTTATCCAATTCGTAAAGCCGGTGGGTCTCGATCAGGTCGATGAGTCTCTTGTGGTAGTATTGACTGGTGGCGTAGCCCGCTTTTTTAAGTCCTCGGGCCCAGGCTTCGTAATTCCGGGGATCCAGTTCGAACAAAAATTGATAGCGCTGGCCATTGCGGAGAAAATCCGAATGATCCCGGTAAGACCCTTCGACAGAAGGATAGGAACGGAAGCAGGATTCGATCAACTGGCCGTTTTCAAAGTCGTCATCTTTCTTGTAGATGATGGCTCCTGTCCATTGGCTATGGCATTTGATCCCGAAATGATTGTTGCCGCGCCGGGCCAGTTCGCTTTTCCCGGAGTTGGATTCCAGCAAGGCCTGTGCCATCTTGATGCTGGCCGGGATGCCTGTGCGTTCCATTTCCCGTATGGCCAGGCCCTTATATTTGTCAATGTAATTTTTCTGATCCTGATTGAAAGGGGTCCAGTACCACAATAGATAGCCCGCCAAACCCAGGACCATCAATTTTACACCCATGCTATTCTGTTTTTTTGAGAGCAGATGTGAGAACGATTTAACCATTTACTCCAGAAAGGACGTGCTTATTGCCCCGAAAGGGGTTAAATAAGTGTTTAAAAACGATTTCTTTAAAACAGGATCATCAGAAAGCTGACGATGGAAACGACGAGCCCCGCCATAAAAATATTATACGACAGGGTCAGATAGCGATATTTTTTATCCAGAACCTTCCCCAGGAAATAGAGATCCCGGGCCATGTTGCCATACAGGAGTTGGCCGTCGTGCAGCACGGAATCCAGAGCTTCTTCGTATTCCTCGAGTTCCATTTGCACAAAGGAGCCAAAGAACATGACGTTCCGCTGTCGTTGTTCTAAGGAACCATCTCCGTCAAATACCTTGGTCACCTTGGGCCGGGCGGAGAAGATGGCGAAGACCAGGGAAACCGACCCGGTCAAAATGAAGACCACGGCCGGGAAGAGAACCACAGGCCGGACCTGGGTAACATTCCCATAGGTCAGGAAAGTGAACAGGATACTGATCAGAACCGCATTCACACTGATCATGATGTTGGCCTTATTGTCGGCAATGCTGCTCAAGTTGATGTGGTTTCGGTAATTGACGCGGAAGTACGTTTGGGCGGCTCGCAAAGGGGGTTTGTTTTCCAGTCCGTCGAAGGGCCGGTCCGGAAGGTGTTGGACCTCCTCCCGATCCTTATCCTTTCTTTTTTTTCCTTTTTGTTCCTGTACCGCGGTCGCCCGGACGGATGCGTATTGCAGCTGGGCGCCCTGGGTGTAGAGCGGAGTTTCAAGCAACTGTTGAAGCCACCATTCATTCCACTCTGTCTTGGAACTAGGGATGCCAAACAATTCCTGTTCGAGCCGCAGCAGAGGGAATTGAGCCTCCGGATTCTGTAAAAAGGTAACGATGAAAACTGCGTCGGACAAGATCTGCTCGCCGAGGCGATTCAGGGGCATCCGGTTACCTACCCGGTCGATCAGGTGAAGAACCTCCTGCTGCAATTCGGGAGAGACGTGTTTTTGCAACCATTGCTGGGCAAAAGCCTGGCTGGGTTGGATATACCGAATGTAATTGGTCAAACGACCGGTGGGCAGGAACAAGGCTGCCAACTGGAGGGGCAGCAATTCCGTTTTTCCACGGCCCTGCTCGGCTTCCCACTCCTGCAAGCGGGTTACCTCCTCCATAGTGGCCACGGCATGGGCGTAGTGATGCACCAACAACTTGTGTCCGGCCTTTTGTTGGTAGAGCTGGAGGACAAACTGTGAGGCATCCTGAAGAAGGGAGTTCGAAAGTTGTACCTGAATATCTCCGGCCCCGGTGCGCATAAGCCCCAAAAATATTTTGAATGGCAAGATAAGGAAAATTGCATCGCCCTTTCCCATTGTCTGAAAAGGAAATCGCCTGTTTTGGCAGGCCGAAAAACGACAAATCCATCCAATCTCCTTATTTTTCGGCCCGGCGGGAGAGGATCCCCATACTTTCCTACTTTTAGCAAATGAAAAATCCCACTTGAACATGAAAAGAGTTCTCCGGATACTCCCCGTGATCTTACTCCTGTTTACCGCCTGTAACCGATACGGCGATCTGGAGTTGGCTCCTTTTGAGCCGGAATTCGCCCTGCCCATCATTAATTCAGACATCATCCTGACCGACCTCATTGAAGACGTGGATACTTTCACTTCGATCGTGGTCGACCCCAACGGTTTGCTGCGTCTGGTCTATGTCGGGGATACGATCCGGGTTTCGGCACAGACCATTTTCGAGGACCTGAACAATTTTCCTACAACTCCTTTTCCCATAATCTTTAACCCGCTTCCGATCCCGCTCGACCTGTTCGAGGGCGTAGCGATAGACAGTGCTGAGTTGCTAACGGCCGACCTGGCCCTGTTCAATGTGAGCAATCCCGAAGCGGATTCCCTGTTTTTCAGTCTGGGCATTCCTCAGCTCGAAAGAAATGGGGTTCCCTTTGAATTTCAAGTCGCCCTGCCCCCCAATTCGTCTTTTTCCAATCGCGACAATCCGCTGGACCTATCCGGTTATGCGATTGTACCGGACAATCAGACGATATTCATTTCCTATACGGCAACAAACGAAAACGGACAAGCGGTTTCCATCAGCAGCCCGAGCATACAGTTCTCCGACCTTGCCTTTGCTTTTGCTGCCGGGACGTTCGGGACCATTGCCATCCCGCCCTTTCGAGATACCATTTTCCTCGAATTCTTTGAAAACTTCCAGGGGGGAGATTTTCAGCTATCGGATCCCAGTGCTTTCATCGACATCAGGAATACCGTCGGTATTCCCTCCCGGGTGGTCGTCTCTGATTTTCTGGCCAATCCGGCGCGGCGACCCGGAAATCCCGATCCCGAGTCTATTCCGCTGGAGCCCGAAAATCTGAGCTTTGACCTGGAATACCCCACGGATCCCGGGGACACCGCCACCACCCGCATTACGATCGACAAGAGCAATTCCAACCTGCCCGATCTGATCAACAGCGAACCCATTTCGGTCGAATACGAGTTGGATGGCGTGATCAACCCTTCCGGAGACCCCAGCCCGGGCTATGCCTTTGCGGACGGCTTCATCGAAGGGGTCGTCACCCTTGACCTTCCGCTGATCGGCAGCATCTCCAACTACATCGGTCGAGACACCTTCAACCTCGACCTGGAAGAGGATCTGGAAGATGCCAAGGAAGCTTCCTTCCGGCTAACCGCCACCAACCGGATCCCCCTCAACATCAATCTGACTGTCCTGTTCGAGGACGATCAAGGAAACCTCTTGCTCACCTTGCTGCCCAATGCACCCGTGGTCGTAGAGGGCGCTCCGGTGAATGCAGAGGGAGAATCCGACGGAGAAACCCAGACAGTAACAGACGTCCCCCTGACCGACAACGAACTTGAACTGGTGCGACAATCGGCACGAGGTATCCTGGTCACCAGTCTGACCACCACAGGCAGCCCCCGATCCGTTCGGTTGACCGAAAACGAAAGGGTAAATATCAAATTGGGGCTGCGGGCAAAACTGGCTGACAATTAAAAAACCGATGCGAAACCAACCTTTGAACATGAATCGATTACCCTATATAGCGGCTTGGATCCTTTGTCTGGGGTGGAGCGTCGGCTTTTCCCAGCACGAACTTAACTCCCATTTCATGACCGGCATGTGGCAGGCCACCAAAACAAATCCTGCCATGCGACCGGATGCCCATATTGTTGTAGCCCTGCCCACTTTTTATTCCTCCACCTTCAACAGCAGTTTCAACTTCGATGACCTGGTGACGGACCAAAACGGTTCGGACGTTATCGATTTCAACAACATCATCCCTCAGCTGGAGGAAGAGGGCAATGTGGTCTCCCAATATCTCAATGCAGACCTGATCGGCGTATCCCTTGTTTTTGACCAGTTGAGCGAGTTGAATGTCCAGTTCGGCTGGGATACCCGGGCGATCGGTTACAGCCGGTACCCCAGAGAACTGGTCAACCTGGCCTGGAATGGCAATGCGGCCATTCTTGGAGAACCCGTTCGGATGAACACGCCTTTTGTCCTGACGGGTTATCATGCCTTCTATGTGGGCGGCTCCTATCGGATCAACGACAACATTACGGTAGGTGCCCGTGGAAAACTCCTGAGTGGTTTTGCCGAACTCTCCATTCCGGAGGAGCAAAGCACGCTCAACCTGACCACAGATGAAGACGATTACTCCCTTACGGTGGGTTCCGACGTGCGACTCAACTCTTCCGGTGATATCCAGTACGATGGTCTCGATAATATCGTATTGGATTATGGGTTTGATGATTTCTCCTTCGGCCAAACCTTTTCCAATAACCTGGGATACGCATTCGATCTGGGTATCCAAATGAAATACGGCCCCTTCGATATCAATGCCAGCATGATCAATCTGGGCCAGCTCAATTGGAAAAAGGATGTTTCCAACCTTACCTTCCGGGAAAGCGACAACAATACTTTTACCGGTCTGGACGTACTGAGCAGCTACCTGAGGGGAGATTCCGTCTCACTAGAGGGCGTATTGGATTCCATCGAAAACCTGTTTGTAGTCGATACCACCCGGGAGGGTTTTACCTCCAAACTCCCGACCGAATTTTATTTGAGCGGGAAGTATCACATCAACGAAACCTTCAATGTCGGGGCGCTGGTTTATCTCCAACAATTTCGGGGCGAATGGGACTATGCCGCCGCGGTGAATGCCGAAGCCATCATCTCCAAGTGGTTCCAGGTGGGTATTTCCTATGCCTACCGGCACCAGGCATTCGATGCGTTGGGGTTGAACATGGCCCTTTCGCTTGGTCCTGTGCAGTTCGTGGCGGCTACGGATACCATGATAGGTTTGATCCAGCCCTACGGCACCCGCTCCGTCAACTTTCGCCTCGGGCTCAATCTGGTATTCGATCGAAGCTACGGACGTGCTCCCGTACAAGAGCCCAGAACGCCGGAAAGCCCGAGCTTCTTCTGACGCCAGAAACCTGGGAAAGCTTCGAAGAAAAGCGGAAGCGAATTTATCCTACTTACGCCTTGTCACTATAGACGGAAAAATAGTACATTTGCGTCCGCAAAAGAAGGCTTGATGGCCCTGACGATGCTCCGCGGAGCAGGACGCGAGTTCAGCAGCCGAGAGCGCAGGATTTCGTTTCTGTTCCCGGGCCTGCTTTTTTGATTTATGATGGCGTGGTAGCTCAGCCGGTTAGAGCGCAGGATTCATAATCCTGAGGTCGGGAGTTCAAGTCTCCCCCACGCTACGAAGTCAAAAACCCTGAATCGTTTCGGTTCGGGGCTTTTTATTTATTCCCGTTCCATGTTTTATTTCTACGTGCTTTTCAGCCTCAAGGATGGTCGACTATACAAAGGGGCAACTGCTGATCTTCCAAAGCGTGTCCTGCGCCACAACAATGGCGGTACAGCCTCAACCAAAAACCGAAGACCTCTTGTGCTGGTCTATTTTGAGGCCTTTGAACAAAAAAGCAAAGCATGGGAGAGGGAGGCATGGTCTAAATCGTTGGAAGGAGGGGCCGAGTTAAAGGAAATCCTTATCGATAAACTTATCCTCGACTTGGAGGGACGATTATTTGATCAAGCCAACGCCGGTTAGAGCGCCCGTACGGGAGGTCGGGAGTTCAGGTCTCCCCCACGCTACGAAGTCAAAAACCCTGAATCGTTTCGGTTCGGGGCTTTTTATTTTCCCGGTCAGGGTCCTTCCGTCTTTTCCGTTGCTTTTCCTACCTTTTGGGAAAATGTTAGAATTATGCCTCGATGGGGGATTGCCGGACTGGGAAAAATTGCGCACAAATTTTTGAATGACCTGCTGCTGGTCGATGGGCATCAGATAGTTGCCGTGGGTTCGAGAAGCCAGGAGAAGGCAGAAAACTTCGCCCAACAGTACTCGATCAGCCGGGCCCACGGGTCCTATGCGGAACTGTTTGCGGATCCTTCCGTCGATATCGTATACATCTCAACGCCTCATCATGCCCACGCCGAGGTGGCCATCCAAGCCATGGAAGCCGGCAAACACGTACTCTGCGAAAAACCTTTGGCGGTAAACGAGCAGCAAGTCCGGAGCATGGTAGAGGTGGCGCGTACCCAAAAGGTATTTCTCATGGAAGCCCTTTGGTCGCGTTTCATGCCGGCTATACGGGAGGCCTTGCGATTGGTTCGGGAGGAGGAGTTGGGTCCGGTCAATTACCTCAGTTCCAACTTTGCTTTTTACTCCGACCCCCCGGTAGAGGGCCGGCTTTTTAATCCGAGGCTTGCTGGAGGAGCCCTGCTGGATATTGGTATTTACCCGGTATTCCTGGCCTATTTATTTATGGGCATCCCCCGGGCCCTCTTCGCCAAAGCCCGGTTTCATCCTACGGGGGTAGACCTGCAGACCTCCGTAGTATTCGAATACGAAGAGGGGATGGCCCAGTTGTTTGCGGGGTTGGACTCCCACTCCGATATGCGATCGACGATCGGCGGGCCGCTGGGCAGTATTTTTCTGGATCCCCGCTGGCATGAGACCGAAGGATTTCAGTGGACAGACCACCGAACCGAAGAAACCCGTTCCTACTCCTTCCCCAAGACCGGCAAAGGATACTCGCATGAGATCGAGGAATGCGGAGCTTGCATAGCAGCGGGGAAACAACAAAGCGACCTCTGGAGCTGGCAAAACAGCCTGGAACTGATCCGTTTGCTGGATGCGATACGGGAACAGATCGGATTGGTCTATCCGTTTGAAAAAGACCTTTAAGCCAATCTCTTTTTAGATTCTTTTTTGGAAAAGGAATTCTGGTTTTTGTTAGATTCACAAACTTTACCCCAAAAGAGGGTAAAGCGAGAGTTGGCATTCCATACGGGATAGGAAAGCCTCTCCCGGCGGGACGGAGGTTGGTGAAAACATAAAAACCTCTTCCTTTTCAAAATGTTAGAGCATACATGAGAAATCGAATCAAACCCAAACCCGGTCAGGAAAGCGTCTGGGATTATCCGCGGCCACCTCGCATGGAGCGCTGCCCTAAAACGGTCCGCATAGAATGTGGCGGAGAAGTGATCGCCCAGTCGAATCGTGCTTTTCGGATGCTGGAAACCAGCCATCCCCCCGTATATTATTTGCCCCAGGAAGACATCAAAATGCACCTGCTGTTCCGTCAACCCGGCAAGCACAGCTTTTGCGAATGGAAGGGCAGAGCGGATTACTGGAACCTGAAGGTGGGGAACAAATTGATTCCGGAAGCGGCCTGGAGCTATCCATCGCCCACCGACGCCTATGCCCCCCTGCAGGACTTCCTGGCTTTTTATCCCAGCAAAATGGATGCCTGCTTCGTGGACGGCGAACGGGTCCAACCCCAGGAAGGCGATTTTTACGGCGGCTGGATAACCTCAAATATCACAGGCCCGTTCAAAGGAGGACAAGGGACCTGGGGTTGGTAGGCAACTTCCCTGCCAAATTATCGAGCTCCGGGGCCAAGCTAGCTGTACTTACTACATATATCCGTACCTTTGCCGGGAAAAACCCATTGAATATGATGACCTCCCGAGCTCTACTTTTCTTACTGATCGTTGCCTTTGCTTCCTCCTGCGTAAGTACCAAAACCCATGAAGCGGTGCGGGCTCAATTGCAGGAAGAACTCGATATCGCCAACCAGCAACTGGGGGATCTGGGCGCGGAATTGAACCGGCAGATCAACCAGCTGGCCAGTTGCAACCAGGAAAAAACCCGCCTGGAAACCACCCTCAGGCTTCGCGAAGAACAATTGGAAGATGCACGTCAACAACTGGCCCGTGCCCAGGAACAACTCGACAAGCAGTTATCTCAGGTCGGAGACCTGACCGTGCTTTCCCAATCGGCCAATGAAAACATCAAGCAAACGCTATCTCAATTAGAGACCAAAGACAAGTACATCCGCATGCTGCAGACCGCCAAATCCAAGGCGGATTCCATCAACCTGGCCCTGGCCGTCAACCTGAAGGGCGTATTGTCTGAAGGCATTGAAGATGAGGATGTAGAAGTGAAGGTGGATAAAACGGTGGTTTTCATCAACCTGTCGGACAAGATGCTGTACCAAAGCGGAAGCGCCAACATTACCTCCAGAGCCAACGAAGTGCTGGGCAAGATCGCCAAAATCATTCAGTCCAGACCGGAATTGGAGGTCATGGTAGAAGGATATACCGATAATGTGCCGATCAAGACGCAATGTATCCAGGACAACTGGGACCTGAGCGTAAAGCGTGCCACATCGGTCGTGCGTGCCCTACAGGACGTCCATGGGGTAGACCCGAATCGCCTGATCGCTGCAGGCCGGGGAGAATACAATTCCCTCGCTACCAACGATACAGCCGAGGGCAGGGCCGTAAACCGCCGTACCCGTATCATCATTCTGCCCAAACTGAATCAATTCTACGATCTGCTGAATCCCGAAAAGATCCCTGAAGCCAACGGCAACACGGTGGACGACTAGCCATCGAAGGAAGGATTTGCGAAGGCAATATGGCTTTTCAGGAGGGCCAATCCGGCTTTCTCACCGCCCAGAAATAATGAAGGAAGTCCTCGTCTTTCTTCCAACCCATTTTTTCGTAGAGATGCCGGGCAGGATTGTCCCGTGCCGTCGATAATTCCAGTCCTTTCTGGCCGGTCTGCAGGGCAAATTCCTGGGCTTTCAGCAGCAATTGACCGCCGATACCCCGCTTCCTGTACGACGGATCGACGTACAGATCATTCAGGATGTACAAAGGTTGCAGGCTCACGGAAGAAAAGGAAGGATACAACTGGGTGAATCCGAATCCCTCATGCCCGTCCATCGCAAGGAAAATAACGGAATCTCCCCGGGTCAGCCGTTGACGCAAAAAAACCGTTGCCCCCAGTCGATCGCTGGGCTGCTGGTAAAAAACCCGGTACCCATCAAAAAGAGGAACCAGTAAATCCAGGTGTTCAAGATTTGCTCGAGTTATTTCCATAATCGGTTTTTGAATTCGAGAGGTTTAGAGGGTATCTGAAACACATTCCCGCCTTTGCCGGGAGGTAAACCTGGGGTTGCGAAACGCTCTTTTTCGCCTGTTGGAGGCGTAAAAAGCCATGCCCCACCAACCAAACCTTTTTCAGGCACAATCTGAAAAATATACGAGTCTTTTCTTTTCCGCAGAAAAAAGGGTTTCGCCGGAGGAGGTTCCTTTCAGGAATCGGATGGGATATCCTTGATGGAACAGGAGGTTGCCAAGGGACGAAAGGGTAAACTACCTTGTCTTACCCCACTTCAATCAAAGAGGCGAAGTTGGGTGTCGCCGGGCGGTTTTTCATAACCCTTGATCGTGCGCCCTCCGTGCTTCCAGGAATCGCGGCGTTCTTTTGCCAGCAAACCCTCCAGGTTGTCGCTGGCAGTAAAGCCTTCTTCAGCCTGTTGGGCCAGGGTGGTCAATTTCCGGATGGCCCTTTTCTTATCCGAAAGGCCGATCCTGGCACGATCAACGGCCTGACGCAAAGTGCTCAGGGTCTCATCATACACTTGGGTCGGAACCGGAAACGGATTCCCTCCTTTGCTGCCATGGGCAAAGGAAAAGCGGGCGGGATCTGAAAAACGGGAAGGGGTACCGTGGATCACTTCACTGACCAGGGTCAGCGATTGCAAGGTGCGGGGACCCAGACCTTTCAGCAGGAGAAGGTCTTCGAAATTATGGGTCTGGCTTTCCTGAGCCAGCCAGAGGATACCACCCAGCCGGTTTAGGTTGACGTCTTTTGATCGAACGCCTTTCTTTCGGGATACTATGAGTCGAGGGATCTCTTTCAGCATACGATCGGGATCTTCCCGGGCTATATTCAGAATCCCCGCACGGGTAGATTGGGCCTGTCGGGCCACCAGGTTCAGGATCTGGCCCTGGTTTACGCCACATACTGCCGAATGCGGTTCGTCGATGAAAGAATGGACCTTTTCGGAATGCCAATGGTAGCGCCGGGCACTTTGATCTTCGGGTTTCATGCCCTGTTGAATGACCGCCCAGTCGCCCTCCCGGCTGACCACAAAACTATGCAGGTAGATCTGGAAGCCGTCCTGAACAGCCGTATTGTCTACTTTGGCGGTGAGTTTACTACTGCGGGCCAGCAAGTTGCCATCCAAACCCGTCTGGTCGCCAACCCGCAGAAGTTCGTTGGGCGTGCGGAGCGACTGCTTACCTTTGCCTCCACACACATAGAGGCCCAGTTCTTGGCTGTGCGGATTAAGCGAATCCTTGAGGGCTCTCATCACGGTGGTAGTCACTCCGGAAGAATTCCAATCCATCCCGATCACCGCACCGAAGCTTTGAAACCAGAAAGGATCCGACAGGCGGGATAGAAAGGCCCGGTGACCATATTCCGTTAATATGGCTTCTACCATGGCCAGGGTGAGCCGGGTCATGCGCTCATACAACCAGCGAGGTACGCTTCCTCCCATCAAGGTCAAATCTGCAGAGCCTGAGCTTTTCATGTGCCGCTAAGGGATTTACAGAATGCTATTAGCGAGTTCAAAAAGTAAAACAATTAAACAAGACAAAGGATGGCCATGGCGGCTGAGCCAAAACGGAGGTGGATTAAAAAAGGAATCTTGATCTTTTTAATTCCCTCTTCAACCGGATGGATCGTCTCTCTTTTTTACGGGTATCCAGATTTCTTCTTCGGACTCCGGATCATCGTTTTGATACTTCTCTCCCATTTTGGCAAAATGGGGTCTGTGATCCAAAGAATAATCCGAACCCGGTAACCATTGTTGAAAAATAGCCTGGTAAAAAGGAGCTGCTTCACGGGCTTTTCCCTTGTACGAAAAAACGGCGTACAGTCCGGCTGGCAACACCAGAACTTCCATTCCCTCCGGGAGTTCTGATGGATCGGAAACCGGTGCGGCAGCCCACTTTTCGAAAGGCCGATTCGGATCGAAAACCCGGAAAAACTCGGGATCGGGATACAATTCCACGGAATAGAGCTCAGGCCCCGTTACATGCTGAATTTGTCCTCGCCGAGGCATAAATTGCCTCCATAATTCGGGTGTACGATTTCGGGCAAAAGACATATTCAGTCTATTCCCCACCAAGCGCGTTTCAGCCAACTTTTCTATTCGAGCCTGTAAATCCATGACCTGCCCAATCTGAATAAGAGCCTCCGAATCAGGCAGACCTGCTATAGGAAATGGCCGAATCCATTTCCATCTGGTAGCCCATTTCCTCTATCAAGGAATAGTCCAGTATGGAATTGATCTCCAAAACTTCTTGTTTATCCAGTTTCTTCAGGTACTGTTTATGGATGTAATCCCGCATTTGATCCTGACTCATTCTTTTGGACTTGCTTACCCGTTTTAAGGCAAACTTCTTGCCAAAAAGCTTTGCGAGGGTATTCAATTGCAATCCAAACTTTTTTTCCAGTTTGTCAAATTCATTTTTAGGTTGGGTGATCAGATCCCTATACCGCAGGAAGTGAATGCGTCCATCCTGCTTCTTGAACTGGTTCCATTTCCCGTAAAATTGCACGTACTCTTCTACGTAATGGTGTTGGGGTTGAGGCCAGTTGCACTTCTCGGCCCATTTTTGATAGCTGAGATACCAGCTGTAGGGGTCTTTGGAGATGATCAGTATGCCACTGATTTCTTTTTGGATGTCAAGGGCTTGAAGATACTCTCCGAAAGACCCGAAAGTCCGATCGTTGTGATACGCAGGTTCTGGAATCAAGGATTTATCCTCATAGAGCCTGAAATGCTTATGGGATGGGTGAGATCGGATTTCTTCTTTTTTGAAGAATCTTTCGTGGTGGGTGTTCAGGAAATTGACACGATAATTTCGAGACAATAATGAGCGCGCAAAATTGGTTCCGCTACGCTGTAAGCCGTAGTGCAGGAAATGCTTCATAGGGGGGAGTATTTTTCGTTAAACTAGGGTGTGTCTGGAAAATGTTTTTGATGGCGAAAAAGATTCATTTTTGTGGCCAGGCAAGGCGCAAAAACCGAGGATAGCCTTAGCTACCTGAGGCTTTTTGCAACACAGGCTGGTCCGAAAAGGAACTTTTGAAGCCCAAAGGATATTTTTCAGACATACCCTAAGTCCAAATGCAGATGCAGGCGACCAGGATCGGATAAACGAACGAGGAGTCAGGGACCTGCTTTCAGGTTCGTTTGCAGATTAGGCTTTTGAATGCCGATTCGGGGAAAACCATACCTGGATTCTTTCCAAAAGAAAAAATTCCAGAAACCTACTTTAGTTATCCACGCAAAAACGAAAAAATGCGTCTATATCCTCGAGGTTTTCCCGGCCCAGCATCCAAAGGATCTCGACGGTATCCGAAAAATCGAGGCCACCGGCAGCCACCGATTCGTTGTTATAACGACCATCCTTGGCATTGTATTCATTCCCCAGGTCTATTGCCAATTGCCAGATTTCTTTCAATTCAGAATCCGCGACGTAGTTTTCCCAGCCTCTGAAATCATCTGAACGAAAATCCGGTGTCCCGTTGCCCGAGGCGTTTCCATCGGGGATTTTGTGGTAGGTGGTATTTTCTTTGACAAACTGTAAATCCTCGGGAGTGGTCACCTCTTCATTCCAATCGGCATGTTGTACGGTGTGAAAAGCCTTTTTAAGATCCAGATCCGGCATTTCCTGTTGGACTGCTCTCACCAGGGCGGCACTGAAGTCGGACTGCCCACCTTCGGCAATCCAAATCGCCCCTTGTTCTTTCAGGGTCTGGATGGCCATCGGCTTCACTTTTTCAACAGCACCTTCAAAATCCGCATGGGCATCAGACCAATTATCACCGAAGGCCAGTTGGAAAAGGTCATTCGGGGGAACGTACAGACCTTCTTGCGTGCCATAAGTTCCTGCCACGGAATGGTATTTCATGTCGGCATATTCGGGCCTGGAAAGCAGGGTTCGGAAAGCAGCCACGGAATGGAGATCGTCGATATCCGTTTTGCAGTCGTAATGAGCCAGCAGAAGGTCCTTTTCCAGGTCGAACCTGGATGGGGAGGAGGAATGGGTCTTTTGTCCGGCGGTCGGGCAAGTAGCTCCCAGAAAGATGAGGATCAGGAACATGGGAAGGCTCCTATCAAAAGAAAAACCCCTAAAAGCATAAGATATTTTGAACATGGAGAAGGGTTGTTTTCGAATAAAATTCTTGGGTTTAAAATACATAATCCAATCAAGTCTACCCGTCTGACCGCCGGCTTTTGCTGGTGATAAGTCCGGGACCTTATTTCAAATTTTTCCACCAGAACTGCAATTCCTTCTCGCTCTCCGATCTTTCAGAAATCTCCTTCCACGACATTTTACAAGTGTAACCCTCTTTCCGCTGGTATCCTCTTTTTTTCCAGAATCCGTTCAGTTCCAGGTAGTCTGCAGGCCGGGCAGGATGATCCGGTTCGCGTATCACCCCACAGAAAACGGCCCTTTCAAAACCCAGTTTACGGGCCCAGCTTTCCCTTTCTTCAAAAAATCTAAGCCCTACCCCTCGTCCCCGATACCGCTTCAATAAGACCGATTCGCTGAGATAAAAGATACAATCGATTTCATGCCCTCCCTTGATCCAGGGTTTTTGAATGGCATAGGGTTCCGCCCCCAAAGGAATACCCGTAGAGGCCCCTACCACTTCTTCGTCATCGAAAGCCACCACTACAATGCTTTTTTCTGACCGGATGAATGACTGCAGATACTTTTCCTCGTACGCCATCGTGCCGTCATACAGATAGGGGTATTCCCGAAAAACCCGGATCCGCAGACCGGCAACCCGGGGCAGGTATGGCCTTGCCGATTCTCCTGTGAAGGTCTTTACAATCATGTTTTCAGGATTTCAGGTTACGTATGAAAAAAACAAAAGAGAAAAGGAAACTTTGCGACCTGGCAGCAAGAAAATAAGCGATAATTCCCCGGGCATTTTGTTCTGATCGAATGCTCACTTATTTTCCAATCCTCATTTATCTTTACCTATATGAAACCGAAACGCCTTTCAGCTTTCCCTACCCTGCTTTTTCTTTTCTCCCTTTTTGCACTTTCTGCCCAATCTTCCTATCAACCCACGCCAGAGAACCTGGAGAACCGCGAATGGTTCCAGGACGCAAAGTTCGGGCTCTTTGTCCACTGGGGCATCTACTCCACCCTCGGAGACGGGGAGTGGGTGATGCAGGTACAATCCATCGATAAAAAGACCTATCAGAAGGTAGCGCCTTTTTTCAACCCCACCGAATTCGATGCGGAAGAATGGGTACGCATGGCCCAGGCAGCCGGTATGAAATACATCACCATCACGGCCAAGCATCACGACGGCTTTGCCATGTTCGACAGCCAACTTACCGATTGGGACATCATGGATCGAACCCCCTACCGGAAAGATATTATGAAAGCCCTGGCCGAGGCTTGCCGGAAACACGATATGGGGCTTTTCTTTTACTACTCCCAGCTGGACTGGTATCAGGACGATTATTATCCGCGCGGACAGACCGGTCAGGCCGCCGGCAGGCCGGATAGGGGCAATTGGGAAGAGTATCTGGCCTTTATGAACGGGCAGCTGACCGAACTGCTTACCCAGTACGGGGATATAAAGGGGATCTGGTTTGACGGTTGGTGGGACAAAAAAGAGGCCGACTGGAAGCTGGAGAAAACCTATTCGCTGATCCACCGCCTGCAACCCCACGCTATGATCGGAGCCAATCACCATCAGGCGCCCAATCCGGGCGAAGACTTCCAAATGTTCGAAAAGGATCTGCCCGGAGAGAACAAAGGCGGCTTCAGCGCCGAGGCCAAGGTGGGCACACTCCCCCTGGAAACGGCCGAAACGATGGCGCATAGCTGGGGATTCAATCTGCAGGACAAAGCCTACAAATCCTCCGCGGAACTGATCCGGTACCTGGTCAAAGCAGCGGGCTACAACAGCAATTTCCTGCTGAACGTAGGCCCCATGCCCAATGGAAAGATCCAGCCGGAATTTGTGGATACGCTGAAGGTGGTCGGAAAATGGACCGAAAAATACGGTGAAACCATCTACGGGACGCGCGGCGGACCTATCCCCCCGCAGACCTGGGGCGTCAGTACGCAGAAGGATGACAAGATCTTCCTGCACATCCTAAACTGGCAATCGGATGCCCTATTGATCCCCCCGATGGGAAAAGAGGTCGAGGAGATCCGGGATTTCGATAGCCGGAAGCCTTTGCTTTTTGAAGTTTCAGATTATGGAATTTTAATTAAGCTTCCCGAGGGCGGGCTGAACCCGGTGGATCACATCGTGGAGGTGCGTGTGAAAGGGTAAATAAGGCTCAATGTGAGTGATGATTGCGACCGCCGGCCCGAATCGCCGGGAACTCCCTGTCAAAAGAGGCCCAAGCGCCATGGCCCGTCTGCAGGGGATTCTGCCCTGTATCCCTCGGGCCAAGCCTGAATGGGACCGGGATACTTTTTTACAAACGACGCGCAAAGTCTATTTCAATAAGCCTGGAAACCCTCTATCGCTGGTGTAGGAATGGTCAGACTCAGCCGTGCCTGTTATCAGGACGCCCTAATTTTCCCTTTTCCAGTCTTCCACAATTTCCCGGTCATCTTCAGCATATCGAAAAGTGATCACATCATCCGAAAGGTGAAAATCATATACTCTTTGTTCGTCGTCGTATTCAAATAAAATGGTATCCTTATTTTCATTCAATTCAAACACACCGTCGGTTTCATAGCCGACCCCGTAAGCGCTGAACGCGCCCTGGAGGTCATCCGTTTGTCCGTCCTCCTTAAACTCCATATAATCGCAGCAAGGAGCGGTCAGATCGGTCACATTGTCGATGAATCGAATTTGCAGTTTCCATTCCCCGAGGATGCCCACTTGCTGCAGTTCATCCACTTGTAGGGAATCCTCTTTCGGGCAAGCCGTAAAAACGGTCAGGCTCACCCCAAAAAGTAGAATTATGTTCCTTGGTTTCATTTTTTGTTCGGGTTGAAATCAGACATTCAAAAACAGATAATCGGAAGTCACGACATCACAACGCAAAGATCCGCTCCATAAGCACCCACTTCTCCCCCGGCTTCGCAAAAGGTAATCGCTGCTGATACTCTTCCATCAGCGCCTCCCACTCCTGTACCTTCGGGTTGGAGCCATCCATTTCCTGTTTTCGTGCAAAGGAGAAGTCATCTTCCGTTTCGATCAGCATGAACAACCGGTTCGCTGTCCGATAGATCTCCATATTTTGAATTCCGGAATCCCGGATGCTGTCGAGGATTTCCGGCCAAACCTGCTGGTGATGCTCGATGTATTTTTGGATGAGATCCGGATGGTCCTTGAGATCCAGAGCCAGCGCGAAGCGTTTCATACTCCTTTAAATTTAGTCGATACCCGCCAGCCAAACAAGCCGATCCCTACAAAACAAGCCAGGGGAAGAAAAAAAGAAAAATTCACCTCAGAAACGCCCAGGATGCTGAGGTCGGTATAGCCCAGCCCACCCCAATCGAGGATCATGCCTTGCAAGGTGGGCATGAGCGCCCCGCCAACGATGGCCATGACCAGGCCGGCTGCCCCGAGTTTCGATTCGTCTTCCGTCAACCCCTCCAGGGCGATGCCGTATATGGTGGGAAACATGAGCGACATACAAAACGAGATGCCCACGAGAAAGTAAAGTCCGACCACACCGGTCATAAATATGGTACCCAGCGTACAGACCGCGGCCAGGAGGGCAAAAACCAGCAGCAGCCTTCCGGATTCAATGAATCGTAGCAGAAAGGTGCAAACAAACCGACCCAAAAAGAAACTTACGAAAGCGACAAACTGGTAGGAACCGGCCGTCTCATCAGCTATACCTATGGCTTCCGCATATTGGTAAATGTAGGTCCAGCACATGATCTGAGCGCCCACATAGACCACCTGGGCCAGAACTCCCTCCCGGTACCTGGGCTTCCCGAAGAGGGAGCTAAAGATCTGCGCGGTGCTCTGCCGGATGGCATCCGACTTCCCTTTGGGCATCTTATTGATCAGGATGAGGACCAAAATGAAGATGACGCCCAGCCCCAGGGCCACATAGGGATTCCGGATAACCATCAGATCTGCCGTCGTGATCGAGGCCTTGGCCGAATCGGAAAGCGAAGCAAAATCCACATTATCGGACTGCAGCCGCTTCAATACAAATTGCTGGGCTACCAACAAGCCGGCGATCAGCCCTACCGGATTGAAAGCCTGAGCCAGATTCAGCCGCTGGGTGGCCGTTTCGGTGGCTCCCATCGCCAGGATATACGGATTGGCGGTGGTTTCCAAAAAAGCCAGGCCAAAGGTCAGGATGTACAGGCCCGTTAGAAAGAACCCAAACTGCTCGGTGACCGCCGCCGGGTAAAAAAGCAGGGCCCCTATGGCGTATAAACTCAGCCCGATCAGAATACCGGCTTTATAGGAATACCGTCTTATGAAAAGGGATGCCGGCAAGGCCATGGTAAAATACCCTCCGTAAAAAGCCAACTGCACCAGCGAGGCTTGAAAATTATCCAGTTCCAATACTTTTTTGAAAGCGGCGACCATGGGATCGGTCACGGCATTGGCAAATCCCCACAAGGCAAAAAGCGAGGTGATGAGAATGAAGGGGAAAAGGTATTCGCGGGAGACAACGGGTGTAGACTTCATGAGCTAGGTGGCTTCTAGGTGGTTGCTAGGGGTTGCTAGGGGTTGCTAGGTGGTGCGGGAAACGATCAGGTAATGGCTCGGTCCAAATGGACGTATCCGCCATCGACGAAAAGCCATTGACCGGTGGTATGAGCACTTCTTTCGGAAAGTAGAAAAACGGCCATGGCAGCGATCTCCTCCGAAGTGGTCATCCGATTTCCCAAGGGGATCTTTGATTTGACCCGGGCCAATTCTTCCTCGGGATTTCCCAGGGTTTGGATCCATTTCTCATACAGCGGCGTCCACACTTCGGCAGGGGCTATGGCATTCACCCGAATACCGTAGGGCGCCAATTCAACGGCCCATTCCCGGGTTAAGGCCAGTTGGGCCCCTTTGCTGGCCGCATATCCGGAAGTGCCGCCCTGCCCGGTGATGGCTGTTTTCGAACTGATGTTCAGGATAGCGCCCTTGTTCCGGCGAAGTTGCTCGAAAGCATAATGCACCAGATCATAATAATGAGTGAGATTCATGCGTATGGACTCCAGGAAGGCTTGCGGACTTCCCTGTACCAGACCTACCCCGTCGTTGCGGCCGGCATTATTTACGATCCCGTCGATCCGGCCTTGTTGCTCGATCACCTCCTCCACGATGGCGCCACATACATCTTCTTTCCCCAGTTCCTGGGGGATTAACTGGCAACGCCCTCCGGATGCCTCAATCTCTTCCTGCAGCTTGAAGGGTGCATCGGGCGCCCGCCCCACGATGACGGGGATGGCCTTCTCCCTCGCCAGCTCCCGGACAATGGCTTCTCCAATGCCCTTGGCACCGCCCGTCACGATAAAAACCTTATTCTCCAGCTTTAAATCCATACTCAGATCATGTTATAGAAGTCAACGGCCGTCTGGCCCATTATCCATGCTCTTTCGTCCTCGGACAAATCCGCGATAGCCGTTTCTACGATCTGGATAACGGCTTCATAATGCCCGGCGAGCAAACAGACCGGCCAATCCGAGCCGAACATGAGCCGCCGAGGGCCAAAATTTTCCAGGCAAAAATCCAGATAAGGAGCCAAATCGGCTTGAGTCCATTCATTCCAGTTCGCTTCCGTGGCCAGACCTGAAAGCTTCACCGCGATATAATCCCTTTCGGCAAAAAGCTTCATGTATCGGGCCCAATGATCAAAAGAGGCCTCCCGGATGCGGGGTTTGCTGATGTGGTCCATGACCAGTTTCATTTCGGGAAGTGCCCGGACCATATCCCACGCCTCTTCCAACTGATCCTCGGTCGTAAGGATGTCATAGGTGAGATCGTGCCGGGCCAGAGTCCGGAGTCCGTTCAGAAATGGGGCGGCCGTCATGAAGCCGCGGGGTTCGGTCTGCAAGATGTGCCGAACCCCCTTAAAGGCTCCGAATTGCTTCCAGTGCGCGAGCCTGTCTTCAAGCTCTTCTCCCAAAAGGTCTACCCACCCCACAACACCCTTGACCCAGGAGTGGTCGTGGGCAAATCCCACTAATATGCCGGTCTCTAATTCCGACTGGTCAGCCTGGACGGCCACGCAACCATCCATTCGGTGCTCGTCCAGAAGGGGTTTCAGCGCCCGGGGCAAAAAATCCCATTGGATAGCCTGCATCTCATCGGTAATCCAGTTGTAGCGTACCGGATCGTAAAACCAGAAATGTTGGTGCGCATCTATCCTCATGACCAGTCGATCACTTCCTGCCGGGCGCTTCCCAGACCTTCGATTCCCAACTCAATCACATCTCCTGCCTTCAGATAAACCGGCGGATCCATCCCGAGACCCACTCCCATGGGGGTTCCAGTCGAAATGATATCTCCCGGCATCAGGCTCATGAACTGAGAGAGGTAAGCGACCACGTACTGCACCTTCCAAATGAAATCATTTGTGTTTCCGTCCTGCATTTTCTGACCGTTCAGGGTCAGCCATAGGCGCAGGTGGTTGGGGTCCGGTATTTCGTCTTTCGTCACCAGATAGGGTCCCACAGGGGCAAAGGTGTCGCAGCTTTTTCCCTTTACCCACTGGCCGCCCCGCTCAAGCTGAAACGCCCGTTCGCTGACGTCGTTATGGACCATATATCCGGCTATGTAGTCCATCGCATCTTCCTCGCTTATGTACAGCGCCCGCTTGCCAATGACCACCGCCAGTTCTACCTCCCAGTCGGTTTTTTGACTCCCTCGCGGGATGACGATGGGATCATGGGAGCCGGAAATGGCAGAAGTAGCTTTGAAGAAAACAACCGGCTCCTCAGGTACCTCCATGCCGCTTTCGGCAGCGTGTTTCCGATAGTTGAGGCCGATGCAGATGAGTTTTCCCGGACGCTTGATGGGAGGGCCCAGGCGAACCTCCCCGGCCACCACCGGCAGGGAGGTATGGAAACGATCCCGGAGCTTTTCCAGCCCGCCTTGGGCAAAAAAGTCTTCGTCGTAATCCCCGACGATGCTGCTGACATCGTAGCGGATGCCCTCCTTTTCCAAACCGGGCTTTTCCTTATCCTTTTCTCCAAATCGAATGAGCTTCATAAAGTGGGTTAAGTAGTTGAGGGGTTGGTGAATTCTGGATTATCGATCCTTTATTGGTTCTATTCTCTAAAATTCTGGAGTCAAAATTCAAAGCGCAACTCAAAGCCCGGGCCGGCAGACTCAGGTGTTGAGCGTCACAAATCCCCCGTCGATCTTAAAATCAGCCCCGGTAATAAACCCTGCTTCATCGGAACAGAGGAACAAGACCAGATCCCCTATTTCATCCGGTTGGCCCATGCGTCCGATGGGCTGGGTTTTAGCCAGCGCTTCGAACATTTCTTTTTCGCGTCCGGGGTAATTCTGCGCCAGAAATCCGTCTACAAAGGGTGTGTGGACCCGGCCGGGCGAAATGCTGTTGCATCGGATCCCCCATACCAGGCAGTCTTTGGCTACCGACAGAGTCATGGCGTGTACGGCACCTTTGCTGGCCGAGTAGGCAAACCGATCAGCAACCCCGACATGAGCTGCCACCGAAGAAATATTGACAATGGACCCTCCCCTCGCTTGCATAGCCTGCACACCTGCTTTCAGGCTGTGGAACACCCCTTTGACATTCACTTCGAAAATCCGGTCCAGGTCTTCCTCGGTGGTATTGGAGACATTCCCCACATGGGCAATCCCGGCATTGTTGATCAAAATATCCAGTGGGCTTCCCTTGAGGACCTCTTTGAAAGCAGCCTTTACCTGCTCTCCCCGACCTACGTCGCAGGAAAAACTAAAAGCCGAGCCACCGCTTAGCTGGATTTCCTCAGCGACAAACCGGGCTGCATCGTCATCCCGGTCCAGGATGATGGCCTCTGCACCCTGCCCGGCCAATACCCTGGCAATAGCTCGACCGATGCCGCTACCTCCCCCGGTAATAATGGCCTTTTTCCCGCTCAGGTCAAATTTCTTTTTCATGGGATTTTCGGAAGTTTTAGGATCAGGCCCGGTTCGGGGACCAGCGCATCGACATGACCGGAAAGGCCCCGATCCTTCGTGACGAAGTGCATGTGCAGATAGGTGCTGTAGTGGGTAAATTCCCCTTGATGGCGCTTGGAGAAAAAGCCCAGGATGTTTACCTCCGGATCGATCAGGGTTCCATGCGGGCCCGAGCTTTTGTGTTTTTCATGCGAATGGACGGTGTCGCCCCTTACCCAATCTATGACGTGCCAGTCCATCTCCTGCACCCGCCCCTCCAGGAGAAAGGGAAAGGGTTGATCCGGGGGAATCCCCTTTTCGAGGGCCACTTGTTCAATATGAGCCTCCAGTTGAGAAAAGCTGCCAACAGAATCCGGGATGCCGTAGGAACGCCATTGGCCCACAGTGGCATAGACCAGCATAGCCGCTCGGTGATCGAAAGTCTCCCGGATAACAAGTTCCCCCTCCCGGACCGTCGAAATAATGGGTTGGCTGTCGAGGATCAGAATTTCACCCTTTAGATCTTCCATCGCTCCCAGGGCGTAAAAATGCTCGACCTGTTGAAAGTCAGACAGATCGATCCGCGCGGCCAGATCCCCCTTCCGCATGATGTTCTTCAGTGCTCCCGCGTATTCTACCTGAAAAGGTGAAGACTGCTCGGGCACCGGCTCACAGGAAAGGAGGCCCGACAGAAAAAGTACCAGCCACAGAATAGGGTTTCTAAAATTCATTCTTACTGCTCGATCCTTTGGCATTTGCCGGAAATAGCGAAATCCGGCCCATGATAAAGATAAATGTACTTACTTGAAGGCATTCCCAAAAAGCTTTCCGAACGACGGGGGCCAAAATCCGGAACAGAGCCCGAATGCATCTTCAATATCTTCATCTTCCCCCACTCAGGATGGTCAGGGGCTGATAGATCCTGGTAAGTAGAAAAAAGACATAAACGCCGACCGCCGCGATCAGGATCTGGACCAGGATGCTCAAATAAGGATTGGTAAGGTACAGGCTCCGGAAAGGAAAGCTGGTAACGATAAGAGAGGGAATGATACAAATGCTGCAGGTAGGTGAATTCTGCTGGGGGTCAAACCCATTCATCAGCGGCCTGGCGGCAACCGGCAAATCCATTTGTCAAAGAAAAAAAACGGGTCGGACGGCCAGATACCCCACTCAAAAAGACAGTCCTCGATTTCGGACAAGCCGGGCCCTCAATAAGCTTCCGGAGAGGGGAAATTCCTTTTCAGAGGCAGCCAAATTCAGTACATTAACAGACGCAGAATATTCGAATAATTCAATAGCTAAAATCTATGGTTTGATAAATTTTATAAATAAAGTTTATCGTAAATTTGGTTTAAGCAGAAAAAAAACTGAACACGCATGAATAACAACGGACATTCCAGCAATGGCAACCAGAGCAAGTGCCCCTTCATGAGCGGGGAACTGAAATTTGCGGCTGGCGAAGGCACCCGGAACCGCGACTGGTGGCCCAACCAGCTCAACCTGAAAATC
>CAZXIX010000070.1:0-23715 GCA_964640855.1 uncultured Saprospiraceae bacterium | reverse complement strand
TCTTTTTACTCATAAGTGTCTAAGTTAGTAGACACACTTTAATGAACAGTCTCGACGCAGCTAACCCACCGACAAAAGATCAGTCATGGGTATGTAGACCTTTCTTAGGAGCAACTTTTGCTGTTCCAGTTTGCTTCCCACGTTTATTAAGCTATTCAGATATGGGGTTATGATTACTTAGATACAAACCCGGGTAGCTTCCGTACCGGAAATGATCCAAGGAACGCCTATTGATACCCTGTAAAGCCTTGATGTAGTAATTACCATCCCGACTCCCCCAACTCCGGAGTTTTCCCACAAAAGTAATTGGGCTTCTTTACCCCCTCACTTCTCCCGCATCTCCTCGACCCCGTCCCAACGCTCCGGGAGACCATTCTCCAAATAGTGATTGCAGCGATCCAAAATGACCTTGACGGCTTTGTCGTTCGGATTCTCTTCGTAAAGCTGGAGAAATAAAGCCGTAGCTTCGGAGATATGCTTGTCCCGCATGTATCTGACGGCCTCCTGGTAAAGAGCCTGGTAATTCAATTTCGGATCTCCGGGAGAGATCAATTCGAAAATCGAGATCACCTTCGACTTCCCCTTCACCTTGACGAAATCCAGAAAGCGATAATGGAAATCGTGATCGGGAGGCAGCTTCGAAAGCGTTTCCTCGGTAAAAATGGTGTGGGCTTTATAAAATTTGGTCAATCCCTCCACCCGGGAGGCAATGTTGACGGCATCCGAAATGACCGTGGTTTGGAGGCGCTCATTGTTCCCAATGGTGCCCAGGATCATTTGCCCCGTATGGATGCCCGTGCCGATCCGGATGGGATCCATGCCCTGGTCAATTATTTTTTTATTGAAGTCCTGTAGGGCGAGTTCAAAGGAAAGAATGGAGCGCAGCGCCCATTCCGGGCCTTCCGGGAAAAGGGCCATGACGGAATCCCCGATGAACTTGTCTATGATCCCGTTATTCTGCTGGATGGTGGGGACGATATAATCGAAATAGCTATTGATAAAATCAAAGTTTTCCTGGGGACTCAGCTTTTCTGAAAGCTGGGTAAATTTTCGTATGTCCGTAAACATCAGGGTCATTTCCTGTTGGATCTGATCCCCCAGGTGTACCTCTTCAATGCTTTTTTTTCCTAAAAAATGGATGAATTCCCGGGGTACAAATCGACTGTTGGACTCGTTGATGTGCCGGAGCCTCTGGTTGGCCGAAGCCAGCTCTTGCGTTCTCTCCTCCACCTTCTCTTTGAAATACTGCAATTGGTTGATGATCTCTTGCTTGAGAATGGAAAAATTCTCCGTCAGTTTCCCGATCTCGTCTTGGGTCCGCACCTTGGGGTTTTCCTCTTTCAGGGTAAAACTGCTGTCTACAAAGCGGGTAATGTAGACCGTCAGTTCCTTCAACGGACGGGTTATTCTTTTGGATATCACATAACTCAACCAAAAACTGATAATGAGAAGGGCAATCGCCAAAGTGAGATAAACGAGGTTAAGACGAAAAAACATGCTCTCTTTACGTTCCCTCGCTTTTTGCAATAAGCCTTCAAAATCAATTTCCAAATCACTGATCCGCTTATCCAGCTCCAGCTTGAGTGCGGTATTGTCTTTTATGCCTATTTCCCGATCCAGACTCACCAATCGATTGAATTTCTGCCGGTAGCCTTCCAGATAGCCTTCGATCTCAGCTCGCCTCCCCGGAGGAATGTTATTGTTAATTAATTGCGATTTTATTTGTTCAACCTGTTCATTTAATTGATCTACGTATTTATTTTCATTCCTTATGATATAATCCTTCTCATGCCGGCGCAAAGTCAATATATCTTTCACGGGGATTTCAGGAATCGTTTCCAACCAATGTGCATCCGCTCTCATCTCCCCTTCCAGCATGAAATCCTTATACCCACGCAATTTTATTTTATCCACAATGGCATAAAAAATCGAATCGATTTGCTGGATGGAAGCCATGAGCCCCCCAAACTCTTGATGGATACCAAAGCGCCCATTCCCGATGGAACGCTGGGCTGCTTCGAGCAATACCAAGGTGCTGTCCGAGTAGCGCTCATTTCTTTCTAAATAGGGACTTTCTCCACTCTTGAAAAAAGGACCGTTTTTGGGATCGTAACTGAAAAAATCCTTTTGGGCTACGATCTTGTTCAGCAAGGCCAGGTAGGAGTCTTTGATCAGGTTGTTGGTCCGGAGGATGTGTTCTCGCTGCTGAATGTAGGCAAGGGAAAGGGCAATGATGATCAGGCTGGTACTTAGAAAAAACAAGAACCAGAACAAAAGCCTCTTCCGAAAGGTCAAAAACATGCAGATGGCTATTGGCCCAATCTGAAGATAGAGCACCGGCCATATTAACCGGCGGTTCAGGAATTAAGTTACCGTTAAATGTAGGCCTTTGTCGGAAAGCCCCAGAGGCCGGGAATCGCTGAGAAGCCTCAGCCTTCCCGGATTACGGGCGGTTTCGGATCGCATGAAAACCAGTCATGGCTCATGGAAAGAGAAATACCCAGGCTGATTACCCGCGGCCTTCCCGCTTTCCTTTACCCGCGGCGTTCCGGCCCTTATTTCCCGTCCACCTTCTTTTGTTCCGGTTATTTTTCCTGTTCGGCTTGCCGTTCGGTTGGCCCTGGGTAGGACCTGGCTGGGAAGGACGCTGGGTTTCTTCCGCTCCCTGCGGGAACGGGTGACCCTCCACGACCTTTACGGCCTTGCCGGTGAGCTTTTCAATATCCCGCAGGTAGGCACGCTCTTCTGCATCGCAAAAGGACAAGGCCATACCACTGGAGCCCGCCCGCCCCGTGCGTCCGATCCGGTGCACGTAGGTCTCCGATACATTGGGCAAATCGAAATTGATGACATGCGAAAGTTCATCGATGTCAATTCCCCGTGCGGCTATATCCGTTGCTACCAAAACGCGGGTCTTTCGGTTTTTGAAGTTTTTCAGGGCCTGCTGCCGGGCGCCCTGGCTTTTGTTGCCGTGAATGGCCTCGGCCGTGATTCCCTTTTGGCTGAGCTCCCGGACGATCCGGTTGGCACCGTGCTTGGTGCGTGAGAACACCAGAGCCTCGGGGATGTCCTCTTCCCGTAGCAAATGGAGCAGCAGGTTTCGCTTGCGGTTTTTCGGCACGAAATAGACCGATTGCCCAACCCGCTCTGCCGTGGAAGACACCGGATCCACCTGAACACTGGCCGGGTCCGTCAGGATCTCCCCGGACAAGCTTCGAATGCTCTCGGGCATGGTAGCCGAGAAAAAGAAATTCTGCCGACGGGCAGGCAACTGCCGGATGATTTTTTTGATGTCATGGATAAATCCCATGTCCAGCATGCGGTCGGCCTCGTCCAATACAAAATAGTCGATGGCATCCAGTTGGATGTAGCCTTGCCCCATGAGGTCGAGCAGTCGCCCGGGCGTGGCCACGAGGATATCCACCCCCGACTGGAGCTTGCGCACCTGAATTTTTTGAGACACGCCCCCGAAAATAACGGTGTGCTTCAAAGACAGAAAGCGGTTGTAGGATTCGATGCTTTCCCCGATCTGAATAGCGAGTTCCCGCGTGGGAGCCAGCAAAAGGGCCCGCGGTTTTCCGGGAGATACAGGTGCGGAAACGCCCTGTTGCAAAAGCTGCAGGATCGGCAAGGTGAAAGCCGCCGTCTTGCCGGTGCCGGTCTGGGCGCAGGCCAAAAGGTCCCGCCCGTCCAGGGCCAGGGGAATGGATTGCTCTTGAATAGGGGTAGGGTGTTCGTATCCAGCTGCTTGCAGAGCCCGCTGGATGGGCTCGATCAATTCGAGATCTTGAAAGGTCATGAAAATATCATTGGTGGAAAAGGCCGGGCCGGAACGGCCCTTTTCTATAAATCGACTTGAAAAGCCGATTGGCTTAGCGTTTTCCTAACGGCTGGCAAAAAACTATGGTGGGTCCTGAATCAGCTGTCAAATAATGCGGGAAAATTCCCGTCGAAGGCAGCCGAAATTTGCCCGGGCTGCTGGGCATAACCAAGTGTAAAGGTAAATAAATTCTGATAACTCTTTTTATTTCTTTTGCCCCGAGTCGTTTTCCCTTTCCGTACAGCTTCTTTTATCCTGATTCTACCTTCATCGCCCACACTTTGTATTGCGCCCTAAGATGATCCGCCCACTTGGTTCCTCTGCCTGCGACCCGAAAGTTTTTTAGGTTGAACGAACCTTTATGGCGCGCCACCCACATTTCAAACCTCTGGTTTTTCACCTGGCCTGCCGGGAAAAGCCTTTTCCAATCTTTCCCCTACCCTGCTTGGGGTAATCCCCACTCCCAAAGCACTCTCCATTCCCTCAACGAATCCCCCCCCTGCAAGCCCCATTCTCCTCACTGGCTAGGTCGTTCTCTTTTTAGCTCCCGAGCCCGGCGGAATGGCCTAATTTCAAGATGTCGGACGGAGAAGAGGTCCCTTTTTCCGATCCTTCGCCCGGACGTCCGACAGCAACTAACAAGAAAATTCCCATCCCATGAATAAATGGCTTGCCTTGGCAGGGCTAACTCTGTTTGCATGTCTATCCCTTTCAGCCCAGGTGTCGATCGAGGGCGAATTGAAAAAATGGCACAAGATCACTCTAAACTTCGAGGGGCCCTTCTCCTCCGAAGTATCGGATACCAATCCTTTCACCGACTTTAGATTGCAGGTGACCTTCTCCCGGGGAGGCACTACCTATGTGGTCCCCGGCTATTTTGCTGCCGACGGCAATGCCGCCGAGACCGGCTCCTCCGCAGGCAATATCTGGCGGGTCCATTTCAGCCCAGACCAAACGGGCGAGTGGAGCTGGGAAGCCTCCTTCCGGACGGGAGAAGGCGTTGCGCTTTCGGAAGAGGCCAATGCCGGGCAAGCCGGCAGCCTGGACGGCCTGACCGGCAACTTCAACGTGACCCAAACGGATAAAAGCGGACGGGATCTTCGGGCAAAAGGCAGACTCCGCTACGTGGGCGAACGCTACCTGCGCTTCGCTGAGGACAATACCTATTTCCTGAAGGCCGGTGCCGACGCGCCGGAAAACTTCCTGGCCTATGAGGATTTCGATAATACTCCCGACATCGGAGGGCGCCGCAAAAGCTGGGAACCTCATATCCAGGATTGGAACCCGGGCGATCCGACCTGGAAATCCGGCCTGGGCAAAGGCATCATAGGTGCGGTCAATTACCTGGCCGAAGAAGGGCAAAACGTCTTCTCTTTTCTGACCATGAACATCCAGGGAGACGACCGCAACGTCTTCCCCTACATCAGCGATCAACAAGAAGACCGCCTTCGCATGGATTGCTCCAAGCTCGACCAATGGGAGATCGTTTTCGAACATGCCGATAAAATGGGGATGTACCTCCATTTCAAAACCCAGGAAACCGAGAACGACCAACTCCTGGACGGCGGCGAACTCGGACCGGAACGCAAGCTGTATTACCGGGAGTTGATCGCCCGATTCGGACACCACCTGGCCCTCAACTGGAACATAGGCGAGGAAAACACCAATACCGAACAACAGCGAAAAGCCTTCGCCCGGTTTTTTCACGATCACGATCCTTACGGGCACAACATCGTCATACACACCTATCCGGGCCAGGACGACCAGGTCTATACCGGTCTGCTGGGAGACGCCAGCCAGTACACGGGAGCCAGCCTGCAGGTCGGTTGGCAAGGAGTGCACGATCGCACCCTGGAATGGATCGAAAAATCCAGGGATGCCGGCAAAGCCTGGGTGGTCGCCAATGACGAACAGGGATCGGCCAACATCGGAGTGCCGGAAGACGGCTATTCCGGTACGCCCTCGCAAGACGGCATTCGCAAGGAGGTTCTGTGGGGACACCTGATGGCCGGCGGAGCCGGGGTGGAATATTACTTCGGTTACCAACGGCCGCATTCCGATCTCACCTGCCAGGATTTCCGTTCCCGCAGCAATATGTGGGCCTACAACCGGATCGCTTCAGACTTCTTCCGGGCTAATCTGCCTTTCTGGGAAATGGAAAACCGGGACGATCTGGTCGGAAATACCCCGGGCGACGAGTATTGCTTCGCCAAAGCCGGAAGCCTGTATGCCGTTTACCTGAGCGAAGGTGGAAATGCGGAATTGGACCTGGAAAATTACGACCAAAGCTTCCAGTTGCAATGGTACAACCCCAGAACCGGTGGGGATCTGATCCCGGGAGCCATTCTATCCGGCCCCGGAAAACAAAATCTGGGTAATCCCCCCTCTCAGACCGATCAGGATTGGGTCGCTTTGCTGAGTGTGACGAATGAAAACCCGGAGCCCGAACCCGAGCCTGAACCCGAAAAACTCGGTCTGCCCAACCCGGGAAACCAGCAAAATCAGGAGGGCGATCAGGTCAGTTTGCCCCTCGCGCCCACGGGCGGTGAAGAACCTTACACCTTCGAAGCAACCGGTTTGCCCCCTGATCTGAACATCGATCCCAATACCGGGGAGATCTCGGGTACCATCCTCGCCGAAAGCCAGGGAGCCGGATCAGTCGGAGCCTTCGAAGAAACGGATGGCCTGATCCTGATGGAAATCGAATCCGTTCCCTTTCGGCAAGGCGGATGGGCAGAAAAGACCGAAGGAGATATTACCTACTACGAAGGGCAACAAAACAGCCTTTCGAGCCCGCAAACCGACATCCTGGATTTCCCCATCCGCATATCCACACCCGGCGTCTATCAGTTCCTCTGGCGATCCAATATTCTGGACCAAAATGCGCCTACCGAACACAACGACAGCTGGCTCCGCTTTCCGAACAACTCGGATGTGGTCTTCTTTGGCTACAAAGGCTCCCCGAACAACGAACAGGCACTGATCGATGCCCTGGCGGGTGCCAACAACATCGTCTATCCCAAAGGAAGCGGTCTGGAAGGCCCGGGAACCACCCCGGAAGGCCAGTCCCGGGACGGTTTCTTTAAAATTTACCGAAGCGGAAAGGGGGAATGGAAATGGCAATCCCGGACCAGCGATAACGACGCCCACAACATTTTCATCTGGTTCAAAAAACCCGGCGAATACCTGATGCAGGTGAGCAATCGCTCCCAGGGGCACAAGATCGACCGCATGGCGATGTTCAAGCTCGACACCTACGGTTATAATCTGGGGGCCAACCAACTGGACCAACAGCCGGAGTCTTCCCGCACGGAAGGTCCGGGAGAACCCCTGCCCGGAGCAGCGGCCGGAAGTCCCTACGAAGTAATAGTGATCGTCACGGACAGCGGTGATCCGGCTCAAAAGGATACCATCGCCTTCCTCTGGGAAATAAGAGCAGCAGACGAACCCTGTCCGCCGGCGGGTACAGCTTGCGACGACGGAAATCCAGATACTGAAAACGATACCGAAGACGGAAATTGCAACTGCAAGGGTGAACCCGCAGATCCCGAACCATGTCCGCCGGCGGGTACCACTTGCGACGACGGAAATCCGGATACCGAAAACGATACCGAAGACGGAAACTGCAAATGCCAGGGTGAACCCGCAGATCCTGAGCCGCCTCAACCGAAAGAGCAGTTTTCTGCCTGGATCGAGGCTGAATGCGGGACCATGGGTGCCAACTGGGGAGTTGAACCGGATCCCGGCGCCTCCAACTCATCTTATGTCACCCCGCTGGTCACCCTGTCCAGCCTCCTTCAGGCGCCTACTTCCGAGGAGGATATCATCCGGTACAGCGTAGAGGTTCCTTACACGGGCAGCTATCGCATCTACGCCCGGACCATCACCACCAATGATTCGGACGATTCCTTCTGGATACGCTCCAACAACGGCACTTGGGTCAAATGGAACCGCATCAATTACGACAATTATCAAAACGTCTTCCAGTGGGACCGCGCAGAAGGTACTTTGGAGAGCGACGACAACATCTCGACCAACACCTTCACCCTGTCCGAAGGCGTAAACCAGATCGAGATCGGCTGGAGGGAACCGGGCATCCGCTTGGATAAACTATTTCTAAGTCTTCAGGATTCCGTGCCGACGGAGAAAGGCGGCCTCGCACCGGCCTGCCTGACCACCGACACGCCCGAAGTGATAAATGAAAAAGAGTTGAAGCTGTTTCCCAATCCGGCTCTTCAATTCGTCCGTTTTGAAGTCAGCGGAGAGGCCCCCCTGATAGACATTCAATTGTTCGACCTCAACGGGCGCCTGCTCCGAAACATCCGGGAGATCCGTTCTTTCAGCTACCAGTTGGAAAGACAGGACCTTTCCCCGGGCACCTACATTGCCAAATTAGTTTTTGAAGAAGGGGTCTTGGTCAGAAAATTTCAGTTTCAGTAAGACCCGCACAAACACCACCTGTAAGCCAGTCCCCTCCGGGCTGGCTTTTTTTTCTTCCCATTCTAAAGCTTAACGGAATGCCAATTCCACCCACCATGGAAAAGAATAGGATAACAATCCCAGTCCGGTGATTAATTATTACCCAGAGCATTTAGTTTCTCGTCCATCTGTTTGATCAGACCTTCCAGCCGCTTGATGTCCGCTTTGTTGGCACATGCATCGTCGTCATCTTCGCTATCTGGCAATCCCTCGGAAAGAGGTGGCAATCCTACCAAAAACCGAAAAAAGTTAATGACTTGCCGAGTTGCGATTAAAAGGTTCCTTTTGACATTCGCCCGTACCTTTATTTTTCTAATTTTTCGCCAGAGCGTCATTTTTTTCGTCGAATATTCCAAGGCCAACTCTTTAGCAGTCTCTTCGCCACCACCGTAAATACGCCAAATCTGAAATCTCCGCCACCACCATTTCAGCAGGATCCAGGATATTCCTATATCCAAAGAAAGAAGGGTGGAGAAAAGAAATACATCCAGGAGGATATAAAACCAAATCAATACGAAATCAAGGAGAAAAACGAATGGCCAATAAGGCCAGTTGACAACCAACCCATCATTATCCCATTCAATAAGACGAAAGAAAAGGGTCATTTCTAATCTTTAAATATATTTCAATCTGATAAAAAAGAAAAAAGAAATCTTCTTCACCAATTACAAAAACGCATAATGGGATAACCAATAATCTGCCAGCAGAAACCTAAGTAGAAAGTAACCCTTGTCCCGACTTGGCACAAGAGTTAAATATTAAACAATTGTTATATTTTCATAAAATCTGGATCTTGCGTGGGAATCCTTGATTTTCCATCCAAGATCTGAGATCCCCCATCTTAAATCCAGAAAGCCCGCCCCAACGGGGCAGGCTTTCCTGAAATCATTCTTTACTTAATCGCAATCAGGGAGCGCCAGTCCGCTAGCCTAGCCGGCTTTCTCTTTCTTCTTGGCGTTCTTGCCAAAGGAAGCTTCCGCCTCTTTGATCGTTTTCACGATGCGGGCCACCACCCGATAGGGATCCGCATTGGAGGCCGGGCGGCGATCCTCGAGATACCCTTTCCAGTTGGCAGCGGTGGAAACCGGGATCCGGATGGATGCGCCCCGGTCGCTCACCCCATAGGTGAATTTATGGATCGACTGGGTTTCATGCAGTCCGGTCAGACGCATCTCGTTCAGGGAACCATACTCGGCGATGTGATCGTCGTGTGCCGGGCGAAACGCTTCCAGCAGGGCTTCCATGTACTCTTTACCGCCGGAATCGCGCATCATCTTATTGGAGAAGTTGGCGTGCATGCCGGATCCGTTCCAGTCGCCCTGTATGGGTTTGGGATGGAATTCCACTTCCACATTATACTTTTCAGCCACCCGGTGCAACAGATAACGGGAAACGGTCAGGTCATCGGCGGCTTTCTTGGCGCCTTTGCCGAAACACTGGAATTCCCACTGCCCCAGCATTACCTCAGCGTTTATACCGGTCAATTCAATACCGGATTCCAGGCAGAGGTCCAGATGCTCCTCCACGAGATCCCGGCCGGCCGCATTTCCGGTACCCACCGAGCAGTAATAGGGGCCCTGCGGACGGGGATATCCGTTCTTGGGAAAGCCAAGCGGCAAACCCGCTCGAGTCAGTACGTACTCCTGTTCAAAGCCGAACCAGTAATCTTCATCGTCTTCAAACTTGGCCCTCATATTGGATTCATGCGGGGTTCCATCCGGATTCAATACTTCGCAAAGTACCAGGAAAGCATCCTTACGGCCGTGGTCCGTGTAGGCTCGAACCGGCTGCAGCAGGCAATCGGAGCTATGTCCTTCGGCCTGTTTGGTCGAGCTGCCGTCGAAAGACCAGGTGGGTAGATAATTCAAATCACCGTCGAAGAAGTCCATTTTGATGATCTTGGTCTTGCTCCGCAGGCTGGGCTCCGGCTTATAGCCGTCAAGCCAGATGTACTCAAATTTAAAATTTGCCATTCAGGTCTGTTTTAAATGCAGGTTGTCAATGGAATAGAGAGGCAATCCCCGGTCCAAACGAGGCTACCGCTATCCTTATTCACAAGATCTCAGGCGATTCGGTTGGTCGCGGAGGCTTTCAGACTTGGCTGCCAGCATCCACTTGGGGGGTGAAATTTTTTCCGTTTAAAAGGATAAAAATACAGCACCGGAGTAGGATTACCAATTTGTTTAGCCAATTAGTTATCCTTCTCCAACGGAATTCTTTACTTTTCTGCTCCTATCAAGGCTAATCTATACCCTTTGAAACGCTTTGTCCTCTACCTGCTCACCGGATTCTACGTTTCGTCTTTGCTGGCGCAACCGGATACGGTCACCTACAGCCCGGGGCCCCTGGGGCAAGATGTGCTCGAAGACGTGGTTCGAGCCGAGGGCGGAGACGGCAGCTTTGACTTCAACACCCTGCTGGAGGGCCTCGAGGTTTTTCGAAAAAATCCGATCAACCTGAACAAAGCCACCGAAGAAGATCTGCGTTCGCTCAATCTGCTGACCGACCCCCAGATCCTGGCCATCCTGGATTATCGGGTTACGGCCGGGCCTTTTTTCTCCCCCATGGAGTTGCAGGCCGTCCCGGGTATCGACCCCGACCTGGCCCGCTTCCTGGCCGACTTCGTCACCACCCAGGATACTTATCGGCAATCGTTGGGGAAAATGATCGCTACGGGCTCGAACCGGTTGTTTCTTCGATGGAACCGCTTCCTGCAAGAGCAACGCGGCTACACCCGCCCGCCGGAGGAAGGGGGCTACGTCGGCGACCCCAATCAACTCTATCTGCGCTTCATTCACACCCACAGCAATCGGCTCAGCTATGGTTTCACAGCCGATAAGGATCGGGGCGAAGAGTTCTTCAAAGGCAGCAACAGGCAGGGCTTTGACTTTTACTCCGGGCACTTTTTCCTGCGCGATTACTCCCCTACCCTGAAGTCCCTTGCCCTGGGCGATTTTGCCGTCAATTTCGGGCAAGGTCTGATCCTCTTTGCCGGTTTCGGCTATGGGAAAAGTGCTTTGAGTACCACCATCAAACGCTCGGGTCGTACCCTCCGGCCCTTCACCTCGGTCAACGAAGCCCTCTTTATGCGAGGCGGCGGCGTCACCCTGGGCTTCGGCAACCTGGAAGTGACGGCCCTGGCCTCCTATCGAAGGCGGGATGCGAATCTGGCCCAGGGAGATACCATCGACCTGGAGGAGCAGTTCATCCGGTCGCTGGGGCAGTCCGGCTTGCATCGTACCCTCAATGAAATTGAGGATGAAGGTAATGTAGGGCAATTTACCCTGGGGGGAAGCGCCAAATACCGATTCCAGCGGGGCCACATCGCCTTCAACGCCCTTTTTGACCGCCTCGACCGGGAGATCCGTTTCGATCCGCAGCCCTACAATCAGTTCCTCTTCCAGGGCCGGCAATTGTTCAATGCCAGCGTGGATTACGCTTTCCGATGGCGGAACCTGCATTTTTTCGGGGAAACAGCCATGAGCGACAACGGCGCCATCGCCACTCTCAACGGTCTGCTCATCGCCCTGGATCGGAAAATGGACCTGGCCATTCTCGTTCGGCACTACCCGAGGGACTACCAGGCCCTGAACGCCATTCCCTTCGGCGAATCTACCGGGGCCCGCAATGAGACCGGTGCTTACCTGGGGCTGGAGGTGCGCCCCTTCCGCGAATGGACCTTCAACGCCTATTTCGACGCCTGGCGCTTTCCCTGGCTGCGATTCAACATCGATCGCCCATCTGTCGGTTACGAATACCGCTTCCGGCTCACCTGGAATCGAAAGCGGACCTTCCGATTCTACGCCGAACTGCGGGAAGAGAACAAGGTCGAAAACCAAAGCGGCAACCCACAACCGCTGGAGACACCCCTACCCCGGACCCTGCTTCAAGCCCGGCTCCACATGGGTTACAACATCACCAAGTCGCTTGAAATGCGCAGCCGGGTAGATTGGGGGTTTTTTCGAAATCAGGGAGAAGAACGGCTCAACGGGTTTGCTGTGTACCAGGATTTGATCTTCCGGCCGCTGTCCTTGCCGATCAGCTTTTCGGCTCGCTACGCGCTGTTTGATACCGACGGGTTCGATATCCGCTTTTACTCCTACGAAAACAATCTGTTGTACACCTTTTCCATCCCGGCCTACTTCGATCGGGGAAGCCGGTTCTATTTCAACGTCCGGTACCGGCCCGTGAAATTTTTCACCATAGAAGCCCGCTACGGACGCTGGTCCTACTCCAATCGCGAATCCGTCGGCAGCGGCGGAGAAGAGATCAATCTGCCCTATCGGGATGAGGTAGCCATGCAGATCCGGCTGAACTTTTAACCCCTCAACTACTTACCCGATCCCCGATACCAAATTCCCAGTACCCACTTTACTACTTAACCACTCAACCGCCTTATCCACCCGCGCCCTTTTATTCCCTGAAGGGAAAGCCCGCGCACAATTCCGAAAACACAGATCCCTCGATACCTGATACCCAGTACCCACTTAACCCCTCAACTACTTACCCGATCCCCGATACCAAATTCCCAGTACCTACTTTACTACTTAACCACTCAACCGCCTTATTCACCCGCTCCCTTTGATTCCCTGAAGGGAAAGCCCGCCCACAATTCCGAAAACACAGATCCCTAGATACCTGATACCCAGTACCCACTTAACCCCTCAACTACTTACCTAATACCTGATACTCGATCCCCTGACGAAGCGAATCTTGGTTTTTCCAGGATGTTGATCTTTCCCCCCGCTTGTCAGGATCTCCGCTGCGCTCCGACCCAATACCCACTCAACTACTCAACTGCTTAACTCTCTACCTTCCCCTAATCCATCAAGAATCATGGGATTGTACTTAGAAGTAAAACGCATAGTTTCCGTACAGATCGCAGAAGAAATAGGCCCCATTGCTTAGGAATTTCACCCGGAACACCTTCAGAT
The DNA here is from genome assembly GCA_964640855.1 of uncultured Saprospiraceae bacterium. Taxonomy (GTDB): domain Bacteria; phylum Bacteroidota; class Bacteroidia; order Chitinophagales; family Saprospiraceae; genus JAJDFU01. The sequence continues at coordinate 10,482 of CAZXIX010000070.1, read as the reverse complement.
CGGATTCGCTCAGGGCTTTTTTGAGCGGCTGGGGCACGTTGCCGTAGTATTTGAAGCCTGATTTATAGACCACGATCATCCCTTCGTTGGTCAAATGGGCCGATTGCACCGGGCCAAATGTGGATTCTCCCTGGCGGATCCAGTTTTTAACCTGCTCCGAGGAAGTGGCGAGGCGTTTATCCGTGACCACGATCCAGTCGCCTACGTCGTTGAAGGTCGCCGACTGGACCACCTCCAGGTTGTCGTTGATCTCTCGCAGGCTGCTCTCCAGTTCGACCGGAATGTTGCTCCATTTCATGCCGTTTTCTCCGTACAGGACCAGCCACTTGCCTTGCTCGGTCAGTTGGACGTCGTGCACCAGCTGATCCGCTTTGTTGAGCTGGTCCAATACATTGGAAAGCGTGTTGGGGATGCCGAGCCCGGCCCATCCGTTTTTGCCGTAGAGGGCTACATCGCCTCCATCCAGGGTTATGGCGACGGTCTTGCAACTACCCCATTCCTTAATCTTCTCACGAAGGAACTGACGGCCCTGGGCCAGGCCCAATTGGCTGAAAGCCGCCAACAGGAGGAGTGTTGTGATTCGTTTTCTCATAGGTTTTTGGGATTATCAATTACAAAGAGGGATAAACCGGTGCAATGGTTCGAACATTCAGGATTTGTGCCTGAAGCATACATGGCCGGCAACCGAGAGGGAGACACATCGGAAGGGCGGCTCCGTCAGGCTTCCGGTTTTTTCGGTTGTAAAACAAGGAAATTTTCCCGGCGAAAGTTAAGATCTAGCGAAAACTAAATCAAGTCTACCGCTCAACGCTTATCGTAGGCCGTCAGCGAAATCCTTCGTATAAAAGATAGGGATTCACCTTTCTCCGATATTCCGCCAGGCCGGGCTGCCAGGTCTCCCGGATCTCTTCAGCATTCCTCCCTTGCTGGATTTGCTCCCGAAGGCTAGCCGTTCCGGCCAGTTTGTCGATGAACCCGTTCTCCAGGAAAAAGGCATTCGGATCGGGAAACTGCCGATAGGTTTCCACCAGCCAGCCCAGGTCCAGTTGCCGGCTTTCCCGCACGCTAAGCGGATCGATCTGATGTAAGTCGATGCCCCGGCAGGCTTTTCCCTCCAGCTTGGGGCGCGGTGCTCCGGCATTGGGTTGCGGGGTGAAGATAACCGGCGCGGGCAGATCGGGATGCCCAAACCACTGGAAGGGGTGATCCGTGCCCCGACCGACACTGATCACGGTGCCTTCGAAAAAACAGAGGGACGGATAGAGGTACACGGCACGCATGTTGGGCAGGTTGGGAGAAGGAGGGATCGCCAGGCGGTAGGTCCGCTGGTGGTCGTAATTCTCGCAAGGGAGTACCTCCAAATCGCATTGGATTCCCTCGGCCAGCCAGCCCTCGCCGTTGATCATCCGGGCCAGTTCGCCCACCGTCAGCCCGTGTACGACCGGGATGGGATGCATACCCACGAAAGATTGAAAATCCGGCTCCAGGATGGGCCCGTCGGTATAGTGGCCGTGCGGATTGGGGCGGTCCAGGACCAGCAGAGGCACGCCTTCCTCGGCGCAAGCCTTCATGAGATAGTGCAAAGTGGAGATGTAGGTATAGAAACGAACCCCTACGTCCTGCAGATCGAAAACCATCAGGTCGATGCCGGCCAGGTCTTCCGGCAGGGGTTTTCTTTGATTGCCGTAAAGGGAAATAATGGGAATTCCGGTTTGGGGGTCTGTTTCATCCGAAACCTTGTCCCCAGCGCCGGCGTCGCCCCGAAACCCGTGTTCAGGCCCGAAGATCTTGGCGACCTCCATTCCCGCTACCAGGAGAGTATCCACCAGATGCTTCTCCCCCACCCGCGAAGCCGGATGCACGACCAGCCCCAGCTTTTGGCCTTGCAGTTTGGGGATCAACGCTTCCATGCGCTCTGCCCCCGTACGTATAGCGGGCGGCGGGATCTCCTCCTCGAGCCTCGGTTTTTCACCCGGCGAACCGCAACCCAGCAAAAAAGCACAATAAAAAACAACAAAAAATTTTATCTTCACGAAACAAAATGTTTGATGGTTAATACACGCAATATAAATGAAAGGCAGATAATACATCTACGAAGGAAATAGCCGTCCGCCATTAGTTAAGCACTCAACCACTCACCGCTAGCCGTGAAAAAGTACGCCATCATAGATGTGGAAACCACCGGCGGCCGAGCCAGCCGCGACAAGATCACCGAGATCGGGATCGTCATCCACGATGGTACGCAGGTAGTAGAGTGCTGGGAATCGCTCATTAATCCGGAATGCTACATTCCCTATGGCATCACCCAACTGACGGGCATCACGCAGGAGATGGTGCAAAACGCGCCCAAATTCTACGAAGTGGCCAGGCAAGTGGTAGAGATGACGGAAGGCTGCATCTTCGTGGCGCATAACGTCCGCTTTGACTACAGCTTCCTGCAGCACGAATTCCGGCGACTGGGCTTCACCTATACCCGCAAGCAATTGTGTACGGTCCGGCTGAGCCGGCAGGTTTTTCCCGGACTGCGCTCCTACAGCCTGGGGAACCTCATCAAGCATTTCGACATCCCCACCTCCGCCCGCCATCGAGCCCTGGCCGACGCGCAAGCCACGGCCGTTCTCCTACAAATGGCACTCGAACAACAGAACAGCAAAGAGCAGGTCGGTCAATTGATCAACCTCGGGCTCAAAGAGTCTTTGCTCCCCAAACAGATCAACCTGGACCAACTGCACCAGCTACCCGAAGCCTGCGGGGTTTATTATTTCCACGATGAAAAGGGAAATGTCCTCTACGTCGGCAAAAGTATCCATATCAAGAAGCGGGTGTTCGAGCATTTCAAGGATCGCAGTACCAAGGGCAACCTGCTGCAGCGGCAAGTGCACGAGATCACCTACCAACTGACCGGCAGCGAACTGGTCGCCCTGCTGCTGGAATCCCAGGAGATCAAGCGCCTGCGGCCGCCGATCAACCGGGCCCAGAAAATGCTGCGCTTCCCCTTCGGCATCTTCGCCTACACCAATGCAGATGGCTACCACTGCTTCAAAGTCGATCGCATCATGAAGAAAACGCGAAAGGAACTCGAACTCCTGAGCGAGCACCCCAAGATGGGCGGGGCGGTCCGGCGATTGAAATGGGCCATGGAGGAATACGAACTTTGCGGTCGCTTTATGGGACAGGAAAAAGGAAGGAGTGCCTGCTTCCAGTTCCATCTGAAGAGATGCCAGGGCGCCTGCGCCGGCCTGGAAGAGCCGGACAGCTACAACGAGCGCGCCCAATTGGCCCGCGATCACCTGATCAAGGTGTACGACCGGGATTTCTTCCTGCTGGATCAGGGCCGAAATTCCGACGAACTCAGCGTGATCAAGGTAGAAAAAAGCCGTTTCGCCGGATTTGGTTACATCGACTCCAACGATGAGAATTTAAACCTGGATTCTTTGGATGACTGCATCCGCCCGGTGATCGGCAGCCCGGAGACCAGCTGGATCATCCGCGGCTTTCTGGCCAAGCATCCGGAAGTCAAGTGTGTGGAGGTAGGGGAAGGTTAAAGCCTTTTCAACATTAACAAAGAATCCGTCGCAGAAGGGACTTTTCCTTTTGGTGGAGTGTGATTGGGGATGGGTTTTTAATCGCTGACACACTTAATTGAACACTCCCAGTATTCGTCCATTAGGTATTCCCAAGTATCCTCGACATTTCAGTTTGTAACGACTTGGCTGAAGCACGCGCCTTCTCCGCAAAGTCCTCCCCCTCCCCCGCATACAGGATGCCGCGCGAAGAGTTGACCAGTAAGCCGACATCCTGGTTCATGCCGTATCGACAGACTTCTGAAAGGGAGCCGCCTTGCGCACCCACGCCCGGTACCAACAGGAAATGATCGGGCACGATCTGCCTGATCTCCCGGAATTTCTCCGAGTGGGTGGCCCCTACGACGTACATGAGTTTGTCGGGGGAACTCCAGGCTTGGGAGGTGCAGAGGACCCGCTCAAACAACTTTTGGGAATCGCCGGTTTCGAGGAATTGAAAATCGGCCGAACCGGGGTTGGAGGTCAGTGCCAGCAGGATGACCCATTTGCCCGGGAAACCGAGGAAAGGGGTAACGGAGTCCTCACCCATGTAAGGGGCTACCGTGATGGCATCCACGCCCATGCCTTCGAAAAAGGCCTTGGCATAGCGTTGGGAGGTATTGCCGATATCGCCCCGCTTGGCGTCGGCGATGACGAAGTGATCGGAACCGATGTACTCGACGGTTTTTTCCAGGCTGCGCCAGCCGGCAGCGCCGAGGGCTTCGTAAAAGGCGGTGTTGGGTTTATAAGCTACGCAAAGGTCTCGCGTAGCATCGATGATGGCTTGGTTGAAAGTGAAGACGGGGTCGTCTTCTTTATGAAGATGGGCCGGGATGCGATCGGGATCGGTATCCAGCCCCACACACAGGAAGGATCTGCGCTCTCGGATGAGCGCTACGAGTTGCTCCCGGGTCATGTCAGGATTCGATCTCGATGCCGTTGATGGCCTCCACGCCTACGATATCCGGCACCGAAGCCTTGATCGCCGATTCGATACCGGCTTTCATGGTCATCACGGACATATTGCAGTTCATACAGGTGCCCAACCACTTGATCTTGACCCATTTTTCCGGGGTAACTTCCACCAGCTCCACATTTCCGCCGTCCACGGCGAGGTGCGGGCGAACCGAATCCAGAGCTCTTTCCACTTGCTCTTCCAATACTATTTTTTCATTCTTATTCATGTTCTACATTTACTTTTAGCTTTTTACACAGGAGCTTCTCTTTTACATCTATAAACCTGAGGGTCATAGGCCAGAGAAAGCTTAACTAGAATTTCAACCTACGGAATCCAGGCTATCTACCCTTGTCGATCGAAAACACTTGGCTGAGAAAGATCGTTCCGTCGGGATTCTCCTTGATGGTCTTTACCACAAGCTACGGGTTCATCTTCACAATACGGGTGGGTTCAAGCGTCTCATGCCGGACCGCCACCTGTCTGGCCGTGTTCTTGGCAATCTCCTCGAAAGGTTTTGCAGCCGGGTGCCCTTCCTGCAAGACGATGGGCTTGCCTTCGTCGCCGCCCTCCCGGATCCCTTGTACCAGGGGGACTTGCCCCAGCAGGATCGATTCACTGAGTTTGGCCAGCTTTTTACCGCCGCCCTCTCCGAAAAGTGTGTATTTGTGATCGGGAAGCTCGGCCGGCGTAAACCAGGACATATTCTCGACGACGCCCAGGATCGGCACCTGGATGGAAGGCAACAGGAACATGTTCATGGCCTTGACCGCATCCGCTACGGCCACTTCCTGCGGGGTGGTCACCATCACCACGCCTGTCACCGGGATGGTCTGCACCAGGCTCAACTGCACGTCGCCCGTACCCGGTGGAAGGTCGATGACCAGATAGTCCAGTTCCGGCCAGATGACCTCAAACAGGAACTGCTTGATCAATCCGGCGAGGCGGGGGCCCCGCAATACTACTGCTTGCTCGGGTTCCACCACAAAGCCAACGGACATGACCGGCATCCCGTCTTTCTCCAGCGGCAAAATCCGGGGCTTGCCGTAGATTTCCTTGATCCTGGGCCGCTGGCCGTTCAATCCCAGCATCGTGGGGATGGAAGGTCCGTACAGATCGGCATCCAATAGTCCGACCCGGGCACCCAGCTTTTGCAGAGCAAAGGCCAGGTTGGTCGCTACGGTAGATTTACCGACGCCGCCCTTGCCGGAAGCCACGGCAATAAAGTTCTTGATCTGGGGAAGAGCCGAAGTCGGCTGCTGCGACTGCATCGTGCGGGCGATCATGTGGACGTTCACCTCGGCCGTAGGATAGACTTCCTGTATGGCCTGTATGCAAGCAAAATTCAATTCGGATTTTTGCTCTACATCCAGACTATCCAGTTCGATGGAGAAGTTGACCTGGTTTCCCTCCACCTGCAAATTCTTGATTCGCCCTAGGGACACCACATCCCGGCCCGTTTTCGGATCCGGTACCTTTCTTAAAGCCTCGTATATCCTGGGTACTTCCATGTTTTCGGATTTCTACTGGCGGGATCAGGGTCCTATTTAGACCAAATAAGCCCATTCGTGTAAAAATAGGAACAATTCCGGCGGCAAGTGAGTTTTTCGATTTCATTGTTTCCACGAAACCCATCACCCCATGACCGAATAATTGCTAACCCATGCGATCATTAATTTTTTCTAACCCTTCGCATTTTCGCCTACATTTGCACCGCCATGCGAGTATTCCGCGATCTAGACCAACTACCCGAGTTCCGGCGCGCCGCCATCACCATCGGCTCCTTTGATGGGATCCATCAGGGGCATCAGTCCATCATCCGCCGGCTTCGCGAACTGGCAGATCAATCCGGGGGAGAAAGCGTACTGATCACCTTTTATCCGCATCCCCGCCAGGTCGTCTATCCTTCCGACAAACAGCTCAAACTTCTTTGCAACCAGGAAGAGAAGATCCGTCTTCTGGAGCAATTCGGCCTCGACAACCTGGTCATCGTGCCCTTTACCGTCGAGTTCTCCCAACTGACAGCCGACGAATACATCGAGAAGCTGTTGATCGGCAAATTCAATCCCAGCTATGTGGTGATCGGGTATGACCACCGGTTCGGGACCGGCCGACAAGGCGATGTGAACTACCTGGGTTGGTATGCCAAAAAGACCGGCTTCGAGCTGGTGGTCATCGAGAAGCAGGAGGCCGATAACATTGCGATTAGTTCCACCAAGATCCGCCAGGCCCTCGAAAACGGCGAGGTGGAAAAAGCCAATCAATTGCTGGGGCACTTCTACCCCATCTCCGGCCGGGTGGTGCCCGGAGACAGCATCGGGCGCACCATCGGCTTTCCCACTGCCAACCTGGAATTGCCGGAGAAGCAGAAACTGCTGCCGCCCAATGCCATTTATGCCGTCTGGGTTCATTACGAGGGAGAACGCTTCGGCGGCATGCTGTACATGGGCAACCGCCCCAGCCTCAAAAACCGGGATAATCAAACCATCGAAGTCAATATTTTCGATTTCCAAAATGATATCTACGGCGAATGGTTACACCTGGAACTGGTAGCTTTCCTCAGAAAGGATATCCGGTTTCATGATCTGTCTGAATTACAGACCCAACTGGCTCAGGACGAACAGTCGGCTCGAAAAGCGCTGGAAGAATCCGAGAAAAAAAAAAGGCAAGCCGGCGACCGCGCACGGCTATCGTCCTCCTGAACTATAACGGGCGCGCTTATCTCGAACGCTTTCTGCCCTCCGTCATCGAGCACAATTCCGAGAACGCCGAAATCATCATTGCCGACAACGGTTCCAACGACGAGTCCGTGTCTTTCTTGGAGACCCGATACCCGGAATTAACCCTGATCCGCCTACCCAGGAACTATGGCTTCGCCGAAGGATACAATCAGGCCTTGCTGCGCGTTCACGGCTACGATTACCTCATTCTGCTGAATTCAGACATCGAGGTGACCACCAACTGGCTGCAGCCCTTGATCGATCTGATGGAAAAGGATCCCTCGATTGCCGCTTGTCAACCCAAATTGAAAGCTTATGCCCAAAAGGAGTTGTTCGAATATGCAGGCGGGGCCGGCGGCTGGATGGACAACCTGGGGTATCCCTTTTGCCGAGGTCGCATTTTCCATGAAACGGAGGAAGACAAAGGCCAATACGATACGATCAGCGAAATATTCTGGGCCAGCGGAGCCGCCCTTTGCATTCGATCTCCCCTATTCAAAAAAGCCGGCGGATTCGACGGCGATTTTTTCGCACACCTGGAAGAGATCGACCTCTGTTGGCGATTGAAACAGGCCGGTTACAAGATCGTATCCCAGCCGCGCTCCGTCGTCTATCATCTGGGAGGCGGTACGCTGAGCTACAATACACCCCGAAAAACCTACCTCAATTTCCGCAACAGCCTCTTTACCCTGATCAAAAATGAACCCCTGCAGCGCCTGCTGTGGATCATCCCGCTCCGCTTGTTGCTGGATGGGGCGGCCGGCCTGCTGTTCCTGAGCCGCGGCAGTTGGGATCACATAGGAGCCATCATCCGGGCCCATTGGCACTTTTTCTTTGCCTTTGCAGCTACCTGGCGCAAGCGCAAGGAGATGAATAGACGGATTCAGAGCATCCGGCTGGAATATAAGCCCAACTTCAAGGGGCGCTACCGGGGCAGCATCGTCTGGGGCTTTTACCTGAGAGGCAAAAAGACCTTTCGCCAATACCAAGCAGATTGACCGGTTTCCTCCACAAACTTGGTATTTTCCGTTTTCTGTGATCACTCGTTTGGCTTATGACGGGCATCGGGGCCGCCAGCCCGTTGCCAGCCAACAGTCCCGATGTCCCACTCACATGGCTATGAGCTCGAAAACACTTAGCAACAGCATCGCATGAAAATCCGGGAAATAGTCACTCTTTACGAAGATCCGCATATCCTGTTGGTCAATAAGCCGTCTGGACTTCCCACTATTCCGGACCGGCACCGGCCGGACATACCCCACTTGAGAGGAATACTCGAAAAGCAATACGGCCGGCTGTGGATCGTCCATCGGATCGATGCGGATACCTCGGGGGTACTGTGTCTGGCTCGAAATGCCGAGGCGCACCGGGCTTTGTCCCTGCAATTTGAGCAGCGGAAAGTCGAAAAGCGCTACCTGGCCCTGCTGGAGGGCTGCCCGGATCCTCCGGAAGGCAGGATAAAAGCCCCCATTGCCCATCATCCCAGCCAACCCGGCAAGATGCGCGTCCATACCAAAGGCAAGGAAAGCCTGAGCCATTATCGGGTCCTGGAAAAACTGGGACCGGCCTGCTGGGCAGAGATCCGGATCGAGACCGGCCGCACCCACCAGGTGAGGGTCCATATGCAGTACATCCAGCATCCGCTGTGGGTTGACCCGCTCTACGGGCGGCGCGATGCTTTTTATTTGTCGGAATGGAAAGGATCGAAATACAAGTCGTCTCGAAACAGGGAAGAGCGCCCACTGCTCGCGCGGTTGAGCCTGCACGCGGCCCGGTTGACGGTGGAGCATCCCGTACACGGAGAGCCCGTTTCGGCAGAGGCTCCCCTGCCCAAGGATCTGACTGCCACCCTCAGGCAGATGCGAAAATGGACCGGGCTTTGATGCCTAAAAAGAATATTGGGTTCATAAACGGCTCCGATGCAGACTCTTGTTCTCGGACAAGATATCCCAGCCAGGCAGTTGAAAAGTTTAACAGGCTAAGGGTTTTCCGGCTAACCCCTTAAACATGACATAATAAGCTCAATACAAATACTTTGCAGGGATTTCTCTGAAACCTTTAAATCTTAAACTCCCAAACGGAAATGGCCATGTATCTTTTTTGCAAAAGACCAATTGGAAAACCCGTGCGGATGAGTCTATCTTAGCGAGACCCAATTGTTTCCCAAAATCGAGCGTATGTCCAATGAAGTTTCCCACCTGCAAGTGATCAATCTGGATGAAATTGCGGAACGGTTCGAAGCAGCTCGCTAAACCTACCAACGGGCCCATCCCTTTCCTTTCGGCCAATTCGACGATTTTTTACCGGAGGCTTCCGCCCGGAAAGCCATGGAGGCCTTCCCGGAAGTGGAGGATCAGGGCTGGATCCATTACGTACACGTCAACGAGAAAAAGCACGGCTTGAACAAAATGGACCTGCTTCCCGAATACATCCAGGAGGTGGTCCGGCATTTCAACAGCGATGCTTTCGTCGAGCAGCTCAGCATACTGACGGGTATTGAAGGCCTCAAAGCAGACCCTTCGCTGGAAGGCGGGGGCCTGCACCAAAGCCAGCGAGGCGGTTACCTGAACATCCACGCCGATTTCACCGTCCACCCGCACAAGCGCAACTGGCAGCGGCGGGTCAACTTGCTGCTCTATCTCAACGAAGGCTGGCAGCCGGAGTACAAGGGAGATCTCGAGCTATGGACCCGGGACATGAAAGAGTGCGCCCAAAAGATCAGCCCCGTTTTCAACCGGGTGGTGATCTTCAATACCGACCACGATTCCTATCACGGCCTGCCCGAGCCCATACAGTGCCCGGAGAATATGACACGCAAGTCCATTGCCCTGTACTATTTCACTGAAGAGAAAAAGAGACCCAAAAAGCGGGCCACCAACTATCGGGCAAGACCCGGCGACGGGATCAAATCCGTGTTCATCTGGGCCGACAAACAAATGGTGTGGACTTACAACTGGTTGAAAGGGGTACTCGGCATCAACGACGACTTGGTCAGCTCCATCCTGAACCGGTTGGGTGGGAAGAAAAAATAAGCTCCCCCTGCTACCGATCCCGCTGATTTTCAAACATCTGGGGAGTGGGTAGGTGGTTGAGTAGTTAAGTGGGTGCACTTCCCTGATTAGTGTTGACCGTTTTTAAAGATTTCGGTTATCAAAAATGATCAATTTCTTTCTGTTTTCCTTTGCCAGGGTGAGATGGTCTAAAAATACCGGACACGAAAATGGTTAAATTCGTGTTCAAATGA
>CAZXIX010000069.1:0-23907 GCA_964640855.1 uncultured Saprospiraceae bacterium | reverse complement strand
GGCTGAAACATAAAAGTGGTTAAACAAGGTGTCCGGTCAAATAGGACCACCTCAGTCAGGCTTTTACCCGAATTACTAACTTACCTGGGAACCATCCTGGCATTTGCCGCTGTGGAATTTACAAATCAAAAGGCTGGAAATAATAAACTTTACTCTGCATTTGGATTACTTTCGAGCCTAAGGGTAAAATAAGCTCTTTGGAGAGGAAGATCTAAACCGGGCCTTCACTGTACTTGCATAAAGTCATGAAAAGATTATTGTACCTAATCTTTCTTTTTGGATTACTAGGCTCCTGCAAAACCGCAAAAATGCCGGATCAGGATACTTTCATCTATTGGGTGAACAGCTACAAAGTGGACTGTATGGGCGTAGGGCCTATGTCTTGCCTTCTCGTCCGGAAAGGAGATGCCCCGGCGGACGAATGGCAGAACTTTTATTCCCTGATCCAGGGTTTCGATTACCAGCCGGGTTATCTTTACAAGCTAAAGGTAAGGGAGATTGAACTGCCGCCCGGCCAGGTACCCGCCGATGGCTCCTCCATCCGCTACGATCTGGTCGAGTTGCTGGAAAAGAACGTAGACCGTAAGCTCCGGCTCAATGACATTTGGGTCCTGGAGGCCCTGGAGGGAGAAGGTCTCAGGGATTCCGAATTGACGGGGATTAACTCTCGCCCCATCCTGGAAATCCACGTCACCCAAAGCCGCTATATGGGCAATGATGGGTGCAATACGCTGAATGGGGCCCTTCAAAAGCTGGATGACACCCGGCTCGCATTCGGTCCGGCAGCTGGTACAGACATGGCCTGCCCCGACATGGACCTACCTGAACAATTCCAGGAGGCTTTATCGCGCGTCCGTTCTTACAGGCTTCAAAATCTGAATCTGACGCTGCTGGACGAAAACGGCCTGGAAATCCTCCGATTCCGGAAAACAGATTAATTATTTTATACTTTTAGACATCGGTAACCGATCGATTTTCAACTTTTTAGTCAAAAAATCACCAATGCTATGAAAAGGAATACCAGTATTTTTTCCTCCCTGATCCTGGGTCTGGTCTTGGCAGCCTGCGGCCCTGCGTCAAACGGGAGCCAACAGGAGGGAGACGACGCTTCTGCCGATGCGCAAACCCTTCAGAAATCCAACCTTGTGGATGAACACAGCAGCAGGCTGGCGCTGGACTGGAACGGCACCTACAAAGGCGTTCTGCCTTGTGCAGACTGCGAAGGCATTGAAACCGCGATCACCCTCTACAGCACCGGAAAATTCAAAAGGACGCAGAAATACCTCGGCAAGGACGACAAGCTCTTTGTGGAGGAAGGCGAATTCGAGTGGAACGATCAAGGCTCAGCCGTCACGATCACTACCGAGGGGGGAAGCACTCAAAGGTATCAGGTCGGAGAGAACATCCTTTTCCATCTCGATCAGGAAGGAAACCGGATCACCGGCGACCTGGCCGAAAAGTATCAGCTCAAAAAGAATCTGGCTGATCCTCGCATCGAAAACACCAAATGGATCCTCACGGAACTCCGGGGTCAGGAAATCACCATTGGAGAGGGGAACAAGGAAGCTTATCTGATCCTCAATGCGGAAGATGGACGATTCAACAGCAACAACAGCTGCAACATTATGAACGGCGGCTACGAGCTTAAAGCAGGAGACCGGATTAGCTTTACCCAGGGAATGAGTACCCTGATGGCCTGTCCGGACATGACCATAGCCGATGCTTTTGGGGAAGTGCTGGAAAGGACGGACAACTATGCTGTTCGGGAAGGTGTGCTTTCCCTTCATCGGGCAAAAATGGCTCCTTTGGCCCGCTTCAGGAAGGCAGAGGAATAAAAGACCTTGGCAAAAATCCTGACGATCGCCCAAAAAACGGCCTGAGATCTGCGGTATCTCAGGCCGTTTGCATTAATCCTTTCTGAGCAAGAGATGGATCGGGGTTTCTCCGATCGGCTTTACTCCTCCAGCGGGTTTTCAATTTTGCCGACAAAAATCGGCGTTTGGGTGGGCCGGTGCATCAACAGCACCAAAAAGGGCCGGTCGAACCGAAATACAGGCGGAAGAGATTGAATGCCGATACCGACGGCCGTGACAGCCGCTCCTTCGGCTCCTTTCTCATCTATCTTCAGGAAGATCTTGTGCTCCACCCGGGAAATGTAAGGGTTGCCGTAAGCCGGAGTGCCCAGTTGGGAAAAATTGGCCAGGTCGGGATCAAAAGCCATCTCCATACCCATGGCCTTCAGTACCTCATTCATCTGGATCTTGTAATTGACCTCAAAGCGGGGTAAATGCAGCAGGATCCTTCCGTGAGTGGCATCAGTGGTCAACCCGTCGATAATCTTCTCATAGGAGATTGCCGACAGGAAATCATCGATGCTCTGGTCTTCGGGCGGTAACACAAACCACATGGCGTAGTTGGTATCCACGAAAGGGCAAGCCACGCCCCTGAAATCCAGCCCCTCGTAGTGAGTGAATTTGTTGTCCTGGTTCATGGTTGGCACCCGGATTTTCTCGCCTGTACTCAGTGTAAAGACCTGATCGGAGGTCGTACGGTCGTCAAAAGGCTGCTCCCAATCACCGATGAAATAAAGAGCGTTCACCAGGAACATGATCTCCTCGGGACTCAACTCTTCCAGGATCTTTTCGATCCGGCCTTGGGTTTTTGTGTTCACCCAGGTGTTTATGTCCGCCAAAACGGCCTCCGGATTACGCTGAAAGTCTTCGGCAAAGGTTTCCGCACCGTAATAAGAGGTCATATTCGAAAGAAAGTCCTCGAAGGGAGTCATCCGGGTCTCATCCCAGAAGACCGCATTAGCGGAGGTAAACTGTACCCCCGCTCCGGTATTCTCCAGCAGTTTGAAAAGTTGATAAACGGCGGCATTCAGACTGTCTTTCGAAAGCCCATTCAGTTTCAGGGCCTGATCCATGGCTGTGCGGGTATCACTATCCGCCCCATTGTAAGCCATGTAGAGCGCGGCGGCAATACTGATCGGCGAGACGATGGTATTTTGGGGTTCGGTGGATTGTCGGACCGTTTCCCGGACCACCTCCCAGCCGAAGGTCCCGAGAGCAGATTCCAAAACGGCCGGTTCAACCTCTCCGACGGGAGGATCTTCCACCAATAAGGGCTCATCGTCGTTCGTATCGCAACTGCCCAGGACGATCCCCAACCATAAGCTGACGAACAAGATCTTTTTCATGGCAATCTTTTACTCGGACAGACGTCGCCCGGGAAAACAGGGTTGGGGTGGGCATGCTTTTTTTTCCCGTTGGTTGGGTCCGCATTCAGCCTCCCTGCCTGCCCGGGTAGCTAAAAACCAGGGACCTGAGGCATCTGAGACCCAAAATGATTTTTCCCGGAATCGATGGCTAACGGAAAGGATGTGCCCCCTAAACTCGTCGACCAGAAAAAAACTCTGGTCTATGAAAAAGGAATAAAAGCCCGGCCTTAAAGAGATTAAATGAGGTAGGTGAGTTGGAATGCGGAAAAAGGATGACAACCGGATGTACGCGTCCACCCGATGGCCCGCAGAAGCTGTAGCCGTTCTGATAACCCATTTAAAAATCAACATGAAAAAATACGACTTGAAAGAAATAGCAGAACTCACCTGCCGGCTTTATGTCTTTGTTTTTCTGACCCTCTATGGAGTCGCCAAACTGATAGGGGGCCAGTTCTACACACCCGCCTCCCTTCCGCTAGAAGTTGCAGAAATACCTATTGGTCAGGTCCCCAACTTCGAATTGGCATGGACCTTTATGGGCCGCTCCTTTGGATATATGGCGTTTATTGGAATTGGTGAAATGCTGGGTGCCGTTTTGCTTTTATTTAATAGGACCAAGCTCATTGGTGTTGGCATACTCGTGCCCATTATGGTCAATGTCATCGTGTTTGATATTTTCTTTCTTGTCGCCTATGGAGCCTTAGCCAGCGCAACCATTTACTTCTTAATGCTGATCACCATTCTCTGGATTAACAAAGAGCGTGTAATTCAGGCCTGGAACAACCTGACAGATCTCGAAACGAAAAAACCTTTGAAAGAAAAGCTGATCCTATACGGGGCATCCGTCCTTTTGATGGCATTGCTTTTTTTCATTGATCAATCCTTCGTGAATTGGCTGGGACATGGGAAAGGTTAGGGGCAGCTTGATGTTTAATCCTTTAAGCTGCACCCGAGGAATTTTACCCTTCGAAGCCTTCTTTTTCGGTTGCATCGCAGTCCCCTATGTTGATAATCGAAGATCCTGACAAAGCCTGGCTTCCCATGCCCTGACTGCCGGCGGAAGAGGTCCGCGTCGGCACTGCTTGTAGTCGTTGGCCCAAAGGCTGAATTTCAACATGCTTTATCCATTAGCACACTTTTTTCCGGAGAGATGTCGGATGAGATAAGGGAGTGATTATTTCAATTAAGAATCCCGCCTAACAACATGCAACCAAAGCCCCTTTTTATTGTCTCTCTACCATGCTGATGTACATGAACCTAAGCCAACATGTTACGCAACCTCCTGATTTATTTCCTGACCTTCGGCATCTACTATTTCCTTGACGCAAGGTATTTCAATACGCTGCAAAGCAGTTTCACTGATTTAACCGGTCACTTGGGACTGAGTCATATTCTTACCTATGCCATTTCCGGGATACCTCTGTTCATCGGCACCTGGATCCTGACGGGAAACAGATCCTTGTTCCAGAATTTCGGACTCAATAAGTCGTTCCTTCGCGGGCTGATCTTTGCCCTCATCTGCACCCTTCCCATGTTTGTAGGATTCAGTCTGCTGTTTGAACTCAACACGCAACTATCCATCAACACCTTGCTGATCTCTGTTGCCGCTACCGGTTTCTTTGAGGAGCTTTATTTTCGGGGCTACCTATACGGTCAGCTCTACAAGAATACAAAACTGGGGTTTTTACCGTCTGTATTGCTCGGGGCCCTCCTGTTTGGGGCGGTCCATTTGTATCAGAGCTCAGAAGTTACCGAACTTATCGGCATCTTTTTGATCACCTTTCTTGGCGGCATCCTGTTTGCCTGGGTATATACGGAATGGGACCACAACATTTGGTTTCCGGTTTTCCTTCATGCCTTGATGAATTTATCCTGGGAGCTTTTTTCCGTAAGCGACAATGCTCTCGGGGACAGCTATTCCAACCTTTTCCGCATCCTGACCATCGCTTTGGTCATCATCATTACCCGGGTATATAAAAGAAAGAAGGGCATCCCCATGCAGATAACAAAAAAGACATTATTCATGAAAAACAGCCCCTTGAACGAGCCATCTTAAGTCATCTGGCCGTGCCAGCGATACAGGCAGTTGCCCGACCGTAAGGTTCAGAGAAAATCCGACGGCCCCTCTGCATTACATAGCCCATTGGGTCGTTGGTTGGGATTTGTAGCGCGTTCTATGTTCCGGGACAAATCCATGTGTCCGGGGGTTCGGCGGCTGGGGGTGAGAACCCGCGTTCCCGGGAATTATAGTTCAGCTCCGGCATCCCGGAGTAACTGTTGATACCATTACTTTTCATTTTTGTTGATTGACTGCTTGGGGGGGATCGTGGATGCCTCAAAGGCAGTGCTAAACGGACAGGCAGACTTACCAGGTGGCCGTTTCCGGACGATCCGGAGACCGTGGTGAAGGCAATGAAAGAAAAAGCCGAAGGTCAGATGGTCGCCAGGATTTTCCGGGAGTTCTGGCTTTACAGGCTTCGATGATAAATATTGGCTCTCCCACAAACCAAATGCCCAAGCAATTTCCACGACGGCAGACCATCTTTATGAAAGCGCTTTCTCAGGGTGTTTTTTTGGCAATGGAGTGGGCTCCTGAAAGCCCCCCTCACTCCATCGTCTCTTCTTCCTTCAATCTCAGGAAGTTCCAGCTGACCTTAAAACGCATCAGATAATCGGACGTCCGAATATTGCCTTCGTCATTTCTTGAGCGTTGCCACACGAATTCAAAGGAGGGCGTCCAGCTGTAATTGATCACATAGCCCACACCTGTGGAAATCCGGGCCGCGTCCTGCAGAAAGCCGCTGCGTTTTCCGAGGTTCACAAAAGTTTCCAACATGGCGGTGAGGAAAGCATAACGAGACACCTTGGGCCGGATGAAGGTCAGGGGCAACCGAAAGCTTACCTGATAACGGGTGCGGGCTGAGAATGTGTTGGACCCATCGTCTGTCCCAATGGTCCAGCGTTCTTCAAATCGCAAAAAATGGGAAAAAGAGGCCGGTTTGCTTTCCGGCCATCGAAAAACCGGCCATTTGGCCTTAACTCCCTGCCACAAGCGCAGCTCCAGGGTGTTGGTGCCCAACTCCTCCAGCGTAAACAAGGCCATGAATCCACCTCCGGCCCAGATCCGGTCCGAAAATTTATAGCGGACCGAGGGCCGGATCGTAAAGCGATTGAAATCCGCTCCGTCCAGATACCGTCTCCGGTAACTGACATCACCGTAGAAATCCAGCTTCTCGGTTTGGGTATAAAGAAAATATAGCTCGAACCAGGTTTGCGGGTTCGCTCGAAAATTTTCGGCCGTAGAATCTTGTGACTGGGCCTGCAGGTAAGGAAGAGACAGACAAAGAAAAATTCCCAGGAGCAAGACCCTGCCCAAAAATCCCTTCCCGTTTTCTTTCTTGGCCAAATTCCACGTTCTCACCCCGACGGTATTGATCTATCCATTTCCTTTCCCGGCTACCAGAGACCAGGGATGCTCCCGCGAATAATGTTCTACGCGATAAAACAGCTTGGCAAACCGGGCCGCAACGGCGACCAGATCTTTGATCTCCAGCAAGAGGCTCAGAAAGAAAAAGCTGCCCCTGGCGCTGTGGGTTTGTTCTTTTATCCCTTGTAGTTCAACAGAGAGCAGCCTTTCCAGTTCTTCCAACAGATCCTGTTTCAGCTTCAGGGTATCCATGAAGCCGACCTGGTTTTCTTGGCCAATGGTACGCACAACGGCCTCCAGGTAGTCCAGAACCTGAGTACGGACTCTTGCCAGTTGATCCTGTTGTTTGGGCAACAACGGAGCCAGAGAGTTATCTACATGATCAAAGATGAGCCCGGCAATGAAGTTGGAGGACTGCAGATAGTCCTGCTCCAGATCGTACACCAATAAATAGGTTCGGCTCCCCTCCCATTGTTCCTCTTCCATGCGGCCGATCTGGTTGTAAAAGGCGTATTTGAACTCCTCGTTTTCGTTGCGCAGGCTTTCCAGTTCCTGCTTGGCCCGCCAAATTCGATGTCGGTTCTCCTGAAGGAAACCGGCCAGCGCAGAATCCAGCGCCTGACCGGAGGTACGGATCAAATGCACGACACGGCCCTCCATTTCATTTATGACCTGGGAAGAGGGAAGAGGCTGATTTTGCTGCGCATATTCTTCCCGTTTGGTCTTCAGGGCCTCCCGCTTTTTGTGAATGGCGATGCTGCGGAAGATGAAGAACGCAGCCAGCAGGACCAGCACAATGATCGCCGGAAGCCGAAAATAATAGATCAGCGCAGCAAAAGTGCCGGATACCGTAAAGGCGATCAAAGCGGTAGCCAGCCAGCCGCCGATCACGTTCAGCACTCCGGCTACACGATAAACGGCACTGTCGCGCCCCCAGGCCCGATCCGAAAGGGAAGTTCCCATGGCGACCATAAAAGACACATAGGTGGTGGACAAAGGGAGTTTATAGGAAGTCGCCACAGCGATCAGGGCGCTGGCTACGGTCAGGTTGACGGAGGCCCGCACCAGGTCAAAGGCCGGCTGATCGAGCGGCTGACCATTCTGGGAAGCCTCCAGGCGGATCGGCTCAAAACTCTGCTCGGCATTTTTTTTCCATTCATTCGGGATAACCTGGGATACCCCCCCGCTGAGTTGATAAGCCTGGCGAACCAGGTACCGCGACAACCAGTTAGGCGAGAAACGCTCCAGCCCGGCCGATTGCCGGCCCAGATTGACCTCGGTATCCGTAACGGATCTTGCTTTTTTGGAAAACCACAAGGTTAGGATCATGATGAGACCCGCCCCCACGAGCAGGTAGGGTTCGGTCGGGTAGGCGCCGCTCAACACCTCCATCCCGTACTCTTCTGCCGGGACGTTCGTCTCGGCCCAGGCCCGGTAGGATTGGAAGCCGGCAATAGGCACCCCGATGAAGTTGACCAGATCGTTGCCGGCAAAGGCCATCGCCAGCGAAAAGGTGCCGAAAAGAACGACGATGCGGAAAATGGACACCTTCATCCGGTCCAGGAAATACATCACCACCGAAAGGACCGCAAAACCGAGGCCGATGAGCAGCCAGGGGTTCTCGGCAATCCAGTTGGTTACTTCCGGGGGTACGAAACCGGACCCTTTCAATCCTTTGAAGAACAAGAAAAAGACCAGGATGGACATGGCCAGTCCCGACCAAAGGATCATGACCGGTTTGCTGCGGTTCTCGGGCCGGAAGGGGAACAAGACCCGGCTGATCAGCATGACCAGGGCCCCTACCGTAAAAGCGATGGCAATGGATAGAAAAATGCCCGAAATGATGGCCAGGGCCCCGCTGGAATTGATGTAATCACCTACCGCACTCAGGCCTTCACCCTGACCCAGGGTTTTGATCGTCGCCAAAGCAACCGCTGCTCCCAGCAATTCGAAAACGATAGATACCGTAGTGGATGTGGGCATCCCGAAGGTGTTGAACAGATCCAGCAGAATGATATCCGTGAGCATCACCGCAAGAAAAAGGACCATGATCTCCAGAAAGGTGAAAAAGGCCGGATTGAAGATCCCTTTTCGCGCCACTTCCATCATCCCGCTGGACAGGGAAGCTCCGAAAAAGATCCCCAGGCCCGCCACGATCATGATGGTCCTGCGGGTGGCTACGCGGCTCCCGATGGCGGAATTCAGGAAGTTGACTGCATCGTTGCTGACCCCAACGACCAGATCGGCAATGGCCAACAGGAAAAGAAGGACAACAATGATCAGAAAGAGGTCAGGCATGGGTTGACAGGCTTAGGCAAAGGTGAACGCTTCGGAGCCTGAAAATAGGGTAAAATAACCGTCCCGGAAAAAGCCTGCCGAAAATGAAACCTCTAAAAGATAATGCCTAAATCCAAAAGAATGACATGAACATTGGTACGTGTAGCTCCTTGAATGCCATTCGAAATATTCAGCGAATAGTTAAAGCCAATGTTGACCATCGCTATATCCACCTGCGTTCCGATCCGCCAGTAAAGGTTGTACACCAATAAGCCGGCATCCCGCGGCTTGAAGGTCTCGGTGATCGATTCTTCGCCCAAGGTGACGGTCACCCTTTCTTTGACGTTGAAGCGGTTGACCAGCCCGGTCTGCAGGTACCACTTGAATAAGGGCGTTTTTATCGGGACGTAACCGGCCAAAAGGGGCAATTCGAAGGAGTTGAATCGGATCCTGGTCTCCAACCGGACAATGGAATCCGGCTCTACTTCAATATCGAAGGGCACATTGGCTTCAAACCGGATGAAACTGAAATCCACTTCGCCAAAGATCCGGTCCTGACGGATCCGAAATCCGAAACCGCCCTGCCAGCCGTAGATGAAATCCGAACTCAAATCCTCCGCCCTGTAGTTGAAGGTATGGGAGTTGCCTCCGATCCAGGCTTTGAGATGCATCTTGGGCTGGGCCAGGCCAACCAGTGGGGCGAACAGAAAAAGCGCGGGTAATAAATTTTTCATGCTGTTATTCCGGGCTTAGGCAGGGAACAGATATTCTTTTCCGTAAAGCGTAAATTTATGATCCATGATACGCGGCCACATCGGCTTATCCGGCAGATTGTTTTGCTGCCATTGCAAATGCAAGGTCCGCAGATCTTCATACAATTCCGGCATGTCGTCCCTGAGGTTGATCTTTTCGGATAGGTCTTTGGACAGATCGTACAGTTCAGCCCAACCGTCGCGCGTACTCAGGATAAGCTTGTAATTTCCATCCCGAACAGCCCAGATGTGATCCGCCCGCCAGAACAATTGTGGGTGAGGCTCCCCTTTTTCTTTTCCCGTAAGGTAGGGAACGAGGTTGACCCCGTCGTAAGTCCGGTCTTTGGGCAGGGGAATCCCTGCCTGCGCCATAGAGGTAGCAAAAATATCGGTAGACGAAACCGGAAACTCGTATCGGATGCCTGCCGGGATCTTTTTGGGGTATTTCATTACAAAAGGCACCTGTATGCCGCCCTCGAACTGCGTCAGCTTCCCTCCTTTCAGCGGGCCGTTATCGGTTGCTTCGGTGTAGGAGGCACCTCCATTGTCGCTGATGAAGTAAATGATCGTATTGTCTTCGATTCCCAGGTCCTTGATCTTCTGATGCACCGCTCCGATGGCATCGTCCAGTGCGGAGATCATCGCATAGTACACCCTTTTGTTGTCGTCTTCAATGTGGCTATACTGGCAGTAATAATCCACCGGAGCCTGAAAGGGTACGTGGGGAGCCGAAAATGCCAGGTAGAGGAAAAAGGGATTGTCTTTTTGTTCTTCCATCCATTTCATGGCCTTGTCCCGAATAGCGAAGGTCAGGTATTGTTCTTCTCGAATAACCTTACCCTTTTCCCGAATCTGTCCTTCCCCTTTCCGCCCGTTGTTCCATTGGTGTTGGGCACTAAAACTGGCGTGCTCGTGATTAATCACATGCGACCAGTTTTTTTCCGGCGTATATAGGGAAAAGGCCCCGTGAAAACCATAGGTGTAGTCAAATCCCCGATTTTCCGGAAGTTGGGGTTTGGAAACGCCCAAATGCCATTTTCCGATCTTGGCCGTGGCATATCCTGCTTTCTTGAAGATCTCCGGCAGGGTAACTTCCGTCGGAGGAACGCCCTGTTTATGGACCTGCCATTCGGAGGGATATTGAGGTTTGGTGGATACCACCCAATCATCCGTATCCGCAATGTATTTTCCCCCCAGGTACTCGATCATGTTGGTGGGGTAGAATTCCATGAGTTGGGTTTCAAATCCATACCGATTTTGAACGCGGCCGGTAATGATCCCCGCCCGGGAAGGCGCGCAGGTCGGAGCAGTCACATAAGCTCTTTCGAACACAACCCCTTCCGCCCCGATCTGGTCGATATGAGGCGTAGCGATATGATCGACGCCCTCATAGGCGGAAACTTCGTACCGACCCAGATCATCGGCAATGATCAGGACCACATTGGGCCTCTCAGAACTCCCCACCGAAGCCACGGCCGTTTCTATGTACTTTTCCTTGCCTTTCTTCATAACTTTATCCGTTTTGATCCGCCATTTCATGCGCGTGACGGAAACAGGATAGCAGGAAGCCATCAGAAAAAGGAGGGCCAGCAGGAAGGGTAAAGCAGGGCGATGGGCAAATGAAAATATTTTCGGAAATTTCATACAGGATAATGCGTTGAGAAATTAAATATAGAAAAAATGAAGATTTTGAGGCCTGGTTTTTTCGGTATTCCCTTGCTTACTGACTTTCTTGACAATTCCTGACAAGGTGAAAAAAACCTCTATCGCCATTCCCGTCCATTTTTGAGTAAAATCGCAGTCGAATAAAATCCAAACCTGCATGCAAGTAAAACCCGTTCTCCTCCTGTTTATCGCAATCTTGTTTTCTGCCCAGGCGGCCCAGGGCCAGCGCACCACCCTTCTGATCGGCAGCTGGTCCGATGAGAACTACCACGGCCGGGAAGCCTTCGAAAAAATCCTGGTGGTTGCCGTTGGCCAAAATAACCTGGTCCGGCGCACCTTCGAGGAAGACATGGCCGATCAGCTCAGTTCCCGAAAAATATCCGTCATCCAGTCCATGGACGTATTGCCCGCCGGGGAGCAGATTGCCAGGGAGACCTTCGACAAATACTTCAACCGTCAGGAGATCGATGCCGTGCTGGTAACCCGGGCGGTTCAGCTCGATCAGCTTCCGGACGTCCCCATGGGCGGTACCGGAGCGGCCGACTTCTACGGTCATTACGAGAATGTGTACGTCCCTTCTACCGAAGGCGGAGGCATGAGCATGTCGACTGCCGCCAAGCTGGAAACCAACCTCTACGATAGCGAAACCGGGAGCCTGGTCTGGACCTGTCAGACCAAATCTTTTTCCCAGGGATACAATCTGGAGAAGGTGATCAAGGATGTGGCCAAGCTGGTCAAGAAGGAGCTGAAAAAATTCGGGTATTTGAAAGGCTCCTGAGGATCGATTTACCATTTTCCACTTTTCATGGGATGAGCGTCTTCAAAGAATCCGCTGCTTCCGAAGTACGAATCCGCAATTCTACTTCTTCGTACCCCTTGCGGCACATGCTAATGCTTAGCTTTCAGCCCCCGATCACCTGCCGGATGATGTCGGGAGAATTCAGCCCATGAAAATGACCCAGGTGCAGGCGGTAGTAGATCAGCAGTTGATCGAAAAGCTGTCGCCGCGCCTCTAGAGGAAGCTCCAATTCGGAGAAGCCGGCCCAATCGGCTTGCAACAAGCGGCTCAGCATCTCGGCGCCTTCCGGTTCCAATACGTACTTGTGGCCGCGGGGAGAGGCAGCAAAGACCCCTTCGTCGAGATGAAAAAAAGGCGTCGCCTCGGAAAAAGCGCCCGCCGGTTGAAAGCCCAGCCGACTGGATAGCTGGACGAGAACATAGACCGGAAAGGCTCCCAGCGACTGCTCCGAGCGGTCCAGTACCTGTACGCTCCGGCGCAAAAAGGCAAACAAGGTCTCGTTCCGTTCCGATTCCCGCACCGTTTTACGGATCAGTTCCGCCAGAAAGAGCGCTACCGGGCCCCGGCTTTGGGAAAAGGGGATTTGCTGGAGCACCCAATCCGGACGGGCTTCCTTGATCCGGTTGAGATCGCGGTCCTCCCGGTGATAGACCACCAGATCCAAGGGGGTGAGTACCTGGAACAGGCTCGCCGCCATGCGAGGTTTTCTGGACCGGACCCCGCTGACCACGTATCTCCGCAACCCCAACTGCTCCGTGTAGATCTCCGTGATGAGGCTGGATTCACCGTATTTAAAGGCATGCAGGACGATTCCCCTTGTCTTGACCAACATATGCTTTCAATCGATTCCGCAAACTTTTATCGAAAAAAAGAATGAACTCATCAAATTTAGTGATGTTTGCATCCTTTTTCATTTTCCTTTGTCATTGCAAGTAGAAATCACCGGCGTTTCAGCTTAACAGAAAGTTGAATGCCTCTTAACACACAGGACAATAAAAAAGGTGGAATTTGTGTATGTAATACACTATGAATTCACTAACCACCCGACTGAAAAAAGCAACTATGAAGACCCTTATCACGATTGCCGTTTTTGGCCTCTTTTTACCGTTGGGAATTGCGATGCCGCAATACGCGGAATACGGCTGCCTGGATTGGAATTCCGACCAGGACGAGGAGATCTCGGCCTTCGAAATGCGCGACAAATTGCTGTCCGGCGTCTGGTCGAAGGTATCCGTCCCGACACGGGGCAATCAAAGCTACCAGCTCATCGTCCGCTTCCACCCCAACGGTAAGGCATCTTACATGACCCAGGAAGCAGATGGGACCTACCGGAACAACCGCATTTCCTGGAGCTCGCAACGGCTCAACAACAGTCATTACCTCACCCTCGGCGACGGGGACAATCAACAAGAGTTTTTGATCGAAACCTATTGCGAGGGCATCGAACTGATCAACGTAGCCGACGGGCGCGTATTCTCCCTCCAATATGGCGCCCCGGCCGATAAAGGAACTTTGCTTCACCGTATGTCTCAGCTCTATGGAGGTTGGGTCAACATTTCCCACCAAGTCGAGCTGGAAGTGCCCGGACAAGAAAAACGGTCTCTGACGACCGCAAGAGTGGTTTTCAAGCTCCTTCAGGATGGTACGTACAGCCGCCAACTGTGGACCGGCGACGCCAGTGAGCTGATCGTCGAAGATAGAGGCTTATGGAATTTGTCGAGCGATGGAAAGCTGATCCATTTCTATCCGGAAGGAGAAAGTTTTTCCCACCTGGCTCAGGTAAAGTGGTTTGAGCTGGACGAGCTGGTGCTGGAACAAGTCCTTCGCTTTCCAAACGGTACGGTCGTGAAAGGTATTCGCGATCTGTATTTCAACAAGCAATAAGAAACATCAATATATTTCGAAAAGGGTTTGGGCAAAAGTTCAGGCCCTTTTTTCGTGTCCGGTCAAATAGGACCACCCAAGACAACCATTTACCCACTCAACCACTTTCCCGCTCAACCATTTCCCCACTTCCTCTTTTTACTCCCAATCCTCCGCCAGGTCCCGGGCCGGGTAAGCGCGTCGGGTGGCCATTCTTTCTTTCTGCCGTTCTATCACCAGGCGGCTCAGGCCGAGGGGTGCGGTTTCGGGCGCTCCGGGAGAAAGAGCCTCATTGACCTTGGCCTCGGAAACATCCAGACGATACATCAGGCTGAAGAGGAATTCGGTCCGGTATTCGAGCAGCCACTCGATCCGCGGGACAAGTAGCGCAATGAGCTCTTCCTCGCCCAATTCTTCTTCGGAAACGGGTTCCAGTTCAAAATCCCGGACGATCAGTTCAGCGGTTTGTTTCAGACTTTTGTCTTTCATGCTGTCAGGTTTTCTGGTGTGACCTCTGCCAGCGACCGGCAACCGGCCAGGCGCATCGTCAATTCAAATTCCGCACCGATGTTTTGCAGCACTGCCGTAACTCCTGCTTCCCCATCGACTGCAAGTCCGTAAGCGTAAGGCCTTCCAATGCAGACCGCCGTGGCGCCCAAAGCCAGGGCTTTGAAGACATCCGCTCCCCCCCGAATGCCGCTGTCGACCAAGACCGGGATCCTCTCGGCTGCGACTTTTACGATGGCTGGCAGGGCTTCCAGCGCGGAAACGGCTCCGTCAATCTGGCGCCCTCCGTGATTGCTGACTACGATCCCGTCTATCCCCAGATCCAGAGCTTTTTGGGCGTCCCCTTCGTGCAAAATCCCCTTGAGCAAGACCGGCAGCCGGGTTTGGTCTCTTAAAAACCCCAGATCCTCCCAGGTCAGAGCCGGATTGGTATAGGTGTTGATGAAAGTACGGACTGCCCGCATGGGTTCTCCGGAACGGAGGTTTTCGAGCACGCTGCCCGGATAGGCATTGACCAGCGACCACAAAGTTTTCAACAAAGCAAGGCTGAGCTTGCGTTTAGGGCCCGGGATTTCATCCCCGGCAGGGCCTTTCATCAATTCCCGGAAAACCGGATCGCTGGTGTACTGGGCTATCCCTTTGCCTTCGAGAAAGGGCAGGTAGGCCAGATCCAGATCGCGCGGCCGCCAACCCAGCATCGTAGTATCCAGGGTGACCACCAAAGCCTCACACCCACAAGCTTCCGCCCTTTGGACCAGACTGCCGACCAATTCCCGGCTTTTGCTCCAATACAACTGAAACCAGCGGGGGCCGTCTCCCATAGCGTGTGCCACTTCTTCCATGGGCACCGAAGCCTGATTCGAGAAAATATAAGGTATCCCAAGAGCCGAAGCCGCGCGGCCTACCGCCAGATCCGCCTCCGGGTGGGCCATTTCCAGTACGCCGATGGGGGCCAACAAGAAGGGTGCCGGAAGTTCACGATCGAATAGCCTGACCTGCATGCTCGCTTCCGACACATCCCGCAACATGCGAGGCCGGATCGTCCACGCGGAGAAGGCAGACTTATTTTGCCGGATGGTTTCTTCCTGCCCTGCCCCCCCGGCGATGTAGGCATAGGCTTTCCGGCTGATCTTTCCTCTTGCTTTCTCCTCCAGTCGGGTAAAGGTTGCCGGTATAGCTGGAGCTTTACCCGCCAGGCCAGCAAGATAGATCTCGCGTTGACGCTCCAGGGCACGAAAAGGGGATAGGTCTGACATCTTGGAATTCGTTCGCCTCAATATAGCGCTTTAGTCGTCCGTCAACCATCGACCGCTCACCCTCGCCCCTTTAAAGAGTGCCTCTTCGCTCCTGCTCCCACTCAATGGCTTCGAACAGGGCTTTGAAGTTACCCTTGCCGAAAGACTTGGCTCCTTCCCGCTGGATGATCTCGTAGAAGACGGTCGGGCGATCCTGGACCGGCCTGGTGAAGATCTGCAGCAGATACCCTTCCTCGTCCCGATCGACCAGGATGTTGAGGCGCTTGAGTTCTTCCAGATCCTCTTTGATGTTTCCTACCCGTTCGCTGAGGGTATCGTAGTAGGTATCCGGCACGTACAGGAAGTCCACTCCTCGTTTGCGCAGTTGGTCCACGGTATGGAGGATGTCGTTGGTCGCTACGGCGATGTGCTGGACGCCGGCACCCCGATAAAAATCCAGATACTCCTCGATCTGGGACTTCTTTTTCCCTTCGGCCGGCTCGTTGATCGGAAACTTGATGTAGCCGTTTCCGTTGCTGACCACTTTGCTCATGAGCGCCGTATACTCGGTCGAGATGTCCTTATCGTCGAAGGTGACCAACAGTCGGAACCCCATGACATCCTGATAAAATTGCACCCAGGGATTCATCTGGCCCAGTTCCACATTGCCGACACAATGGTCTACGTACTGCAACCCGATCGGTTCGATCGGCATTTCGCTCGAACGGGCTTCAAAACCCGGCAGGAAGGGGCCGGAATAGTTCTTGCGCTCCACGAAAGTGTGCAGGGTTTCTCCGTAGGTATGAATGGAGGCCAGGGTGACCTCCCCCTGTTCATCGCGATATTTTTGGGGCATCTTGGCGGGCCTGGCCCCTCGGGAGACGGCCGTCTCAAAGGCCTTCACCGCATCGTCGACCCATAGCGCCAGTATCTTGACGCCATCCCCATGCTCATGAACATGCTGGGCCACCTCATGCTCCGGCCCCATGGCAGCGGTCAGCACCAGCCGGATCTTTCCCTGCTCGAGCACGTAACTGACCGTTTCCGGTTGGCCGGTTTCAGGCCCGCGATAGGCAATTAACCAATAGCCGAAAGCCGTCATGTAATAATGAGCGGCCTGCTTGGCATTACCGACGTAGAACTCGATGTAATCCGTTCCGTTTATGGGAAACACATCATTTTGTGCATCGACCTTATTTAGCGTTTCTGCTTCCATGGTTACTTTTCTTATTTGGTACGCGGATTTATCACGATTTAATTAAGATGGATTATGATTTGGTTTATATGCTTGCGTCAAAACGCGTCTTTTGAATTGGGGGGATTTCCCGAAATTTAAAAGCAGTCCCACCTCTAGCTCGGTTGCACGGAGATAATTAACCAGTTGAGCTTCATGCGCCTCCATGATTGCCTCAGCTGCTTTCAGTTCTACAATCACTTTTCCTTCAACCAGCATATCTGCATAATACAAGCCTACTTCATTCCCTTTGTAAGAAACCTCTAAAGGTACTTGCGGGACGGCGCTAAATCCAAGGCTTTCCAATTCGATTAGCATGGAGTTTTCGTATACTTTTTCCAGAAAGCCAAAGCCCAGATGATTATAGACATTATAGAATGCCTTTATGATCCCACTGGTAATTTCGCTGTGCAGATAGTTCGTGTTTTCCAAAATCAGATCTTCAAGAATCATAAATGATCTTAATAAATCAGCGTACTATCTCCTCAGGCAACCAGCTCTTATAATACTCCCTATCCTCAATTTGGAGAGCGGCCTCCGTCAATTGCAGCGGTGCAAAGGTGTCGACCATCACAGCCACCTCATGGGTCTCCCTGGCACCGATGCTCTTTTCTACCGTCCCCGGATGAGGGCCATGCGGAATACCGCCCGGGTGTAGGGTAAGCATGCCGCGCTCTACGTGCTTGCGACTCATAAAATCGCCGTCTACGTAATACAAGACCTCGTCGGAGTCGATGTTGCTGTGGTTGTAAGGCGCCGGAATAGCCTTCGGGTGATAATCGTAGAGGCGCGGAACAAAAGAACATATCACAAAATTCCGTCCGGTAAAGGTCTGGTGCACGGGCGGTGGCTGGTGCACCCGACCAGTGATGGGCTCAAAATTCTTGATGTTGAAGGCGTAGGGGTAAACGTAGCCGTCCCAGCCG
The DNA here is from genome assembly GCA_964640855.1 of uncultured Saprospiraceae bacterium. GTDB lineage: Bacteria > Bacteroidota > Bacteroidia > Chitinophagales > Saprospiraceae > JAJDFU01. Next base: position 6,002 of record CAZXIX010000069.1, on the reverse strand, counting down.
ACCAGATCAAAAGGATGATTCAGATAGGTGTAGGGATAGATCTGATCCTGTTTCTTGATGTAGAATAGGAATTCGCCCTGTTCGTCATAAGTCTCCAGGAGGTCGGGTTTTCGGATATCGCGTTCGCAGAAGGGAGCATGCTCTCCCAGTTGCCCGAAATCGTTTCGATAGCGCCGGGGCGTAGTGATGGGGCCGGTACTTTCGATGATCAAAAGCCGGTTCGCTTCGGAATCGAATTCGAGCTGATAGACCGTTCCCCTCGGGATGACCAGATAATCGCCCGGGCCAAAGGAAAGACTGCCGTACATGGTCTGCAAAAACCCACTTCCCTCATGGACGAAAATGACCTCATCGGCATCCGCATTCTTGAAAAAATACTCGGTCATACTCCGTGTCGGAGCAGCCAGAATGAGCTTGCAATCTGAGTTGACCAGGATGGGGGTGCGGCTTTCGAGATAGTCTTCTTTGGGCTTGACCTGGAAACCTTTCAGACTTCTGTGTTTCAGCTGCTTATCTGTCAAGACCCCAGGCGCGATGCTGTAGGGCTCCCCCACCTGTACGATCTGAGTAGGGGGATTGGCGTGATAGAGCAAGGAATGCAGGTTGCTGAAGCCTTCGGTGGAGAAAAGTTCCTCGTGATAAAGCGTGCCGTCGGGCTTGCGAAATTGCGTGTGTCGCGTTGGTGGTATTTGGCCAAGGGTGTGGTAATGCATAAGTTAACTTTGAATTGTCCCGATGTAATGTTGAAGGATTCCTCTACAACTCCTTGAAAATTAATCATCTGAAAGGAGAAATCATTATCCCATATTCTCGAATACCTTATTCAGGCTTGACATCAATTGGCGGATTTCCTCTTCCGAAAGCCCTGCCCAGGCTTTCTGCCGGAATTGAGCCAGCAGGGGCTTGACCGCCTCTATCTTATCCCGTCCCGCATCGGTCAATCCGATCCGGAAACGCCTTCTATCCCCGGGGTCCAGCTCACGACGAATAAGGTCCTTTTCACACAAGCGGTCAATGATCCTCGTCAATGTCGGTGGATCTTTGTAGACGGCTTCTGCGATCGCCTGCTGGGGCTGCTTGTCCTTTCTTTCCAGCTCTTGCAGGACAACCCACTGATCTACGGTAATGTGCTGCTTCGCCTGCAACAACTCCTGCTGGAAGGCCTGCTTCATCCGCTTGGCCGTGCGCTCCAGGATAAACCCGGACACGCGGGAACACGCATCTACCGAAGGTAAAACCTCTACGTTCATTAGTAAAAAAATAGTTCGTGTGCGAATAAAGGCAAAAAAAGTTAAAAACCTCCGCTTTGTCGCAGCCTTTTCGACTTTTTACCTGTGAAGGCAAGAGGTTTGAACGGATTATCAACTGATGCCTCTTAACCCTGATTCCGACTTACGGGCAATCATTACAGGCTGCCGCAATCGAGAGCGGGACAGCCAGCATGCGCTGTATAAGAAATTCTACGGGTATGGAATGAGTATAAACGTCTGAGCGTAGGGGAAGGAAAACAAGGTCCGGTAACTCGAAAAATCATGGCCAACCGATAAAAACGTTTGTATTCATCCTTGTGCGGGAGCAAGGAAAAAAGAGGCCTCTGACAACGATCCATTCTTTTACCCCATTTTACACAGTCCTTCTCCGGACCGTTTTGAGCTCGGCCCAGATTTAAGGTTTATTCTAATTGTTATCAATAATCGGCCCACAAGCTTTCAAATATGCTGTTTTTTCGATTTTTAGGGTCAGCAACGAAAGGATCTCAACCAATTCAACCGAAAAATAGGGGCCAACCCATAACCGGGATCTGGCGTTAGAAATCCGAACCTATTTTTATGACCACAGCCGATTTCCAAACGATCGCCGATACCATCCCCCATCAGCCGGGCGTCTATCGCTTCCTGGATGAGGAGAGCACTATCCTTTACATCGGAAAGGCGAAAGACCTCCGCAATCGCCTGGGGTCCTATTTCGGTTCGCGAAAAGACCGGGCCCACAAGACCCGGGTCATGGTCCGGAACGCCTACCGCATCCGCTTTACGCTGGTAGAGACGGAAGCGGATGCCCTCCTGCTGGAAAATACGCTGATCAAAAAGCATCAACCCCGCTACAACGTCAACCTCCGCGACGATAAGAGTTATTCCTACCTCTGCATCAAGAACGAGCGTTTCCCCCGGGTTTTCCTCACCCGCCGGGTGATCCGCGACGGCAGCACTTATTTCGGCCCCTATACTTCCAAAGCCCGGATGAAGATCATCCTCGATCTGATCAAGCAGCTTTTCCCCCTGCGCACCTGCAAGTACAACCTGAGCGAAGAGAATATCGAAGCCGGCAAGTTCAAGGTCTGCCTGGAGTACCACATCAAAAATTGCATGGGACCCTGCGAGGGCCTGGAAGAAGAGGCGGATTACAACGAAAAGATCGCCCAGATCAAGAACATCCTGCGCGGGAACTTCGGCGCGGTCAAACGGCACTTCAAAGAGGAGATGCAGCGCTTGGCCGAGAATATGGAATTCGAACGAGCCCAGCAGATCAAGGAAAAACTGAGCGCCTTCGAAGACTACCAGTCCAAGAGCCTCGTCGTCAATCCCTCGATCCGGGACGCCGACGTCTTTACCATCGCCTCCACTGAGAAGGAAGCCTTTGTCAACTACCTGAAGATCGTCAATGGGGCCATCATTCACACTCACATGCAGGAACTGGTCAAGAACCTGGACGACGAAGACGATCGGGAGCTTCTGGCCTATACCATCCCGATCATCCGGGAGAAATTCAACAGCATCGCTCCGGAGATCTATCTCGAAGAACCGGTAGAGCTACCGGATGTAGATGCCGAAATCGTAATCCCCAAGATCGGCGACAAGAAAAAAGTGGTGGAGCTCTCCCGGAAGAATGTCCGCTACTATCTGCTACAAAAACAAAAGGAGGCTGCCAGCAAAACGCGCCGGCAGACCTCAGCCGAGCGCATCCTGACCACGCTGAAGAATGATCTGCAGATGAAGGAGTTGCCCATGCATCTGGAGTGCTTCGACAATTCCAACATCCAGGGCAGCAATCCCGTCGCTTCCTGCGTGGTCTTCAAGAATGCCAAGCCCTCCAAAAAAGACTACCGCCATTACAACATCAAAACGGTGGAAGGTCCCAACGATTTCGCCAGTATGGAAGAAGTCGTGCACCGGCGATACCGCCGCCTGCTGGAAGAAGATCAGCCTCTACCCCAACTCATCATCATAGACGGGGGCAAAGGGCAGCTCAATGCAGCCGTCAAAAGCCTGGACGTGCTGGGTATCCTCGATCGCGTGACCGTGATCGGCATCGCCAAGCGGCTGGAGGAGATCTTTTTTCCGAACGATCCCATACCGCTTTACATCGACAAGAAGAGTGAATCCCTGAAGCTGATCCAGCAGGCGCGGAACGAAGCCCACCGCTTCGCCATCACCTTCCATCGCACCAAGCGCTCCCAGAATTTCACCCAGACAGAACTAACGGAAATCCCCGGCGTGGGAGAAAAAACGGCGCAAAAACTGCTTTCGCATTTCGGATCGGTCAAGCGGGTCAAAGAAGTTTCGCTGACAGACCTGGCGGAGATAGTGGGCGATAAGGCAGCTACGAAAGTGAAGGGGTGGTTTGCGGGGAAATCGGAGGTGTGAGGGGCCGGATGAATTCTCATAAGGTACAGCCTGAAGTTTATACCTCAACCTCTTCCGGAACACTCAACAACGGCAACTTCACCGTAAAATAGCCCCCATTATCCGAGATGGATACCTTATCCTGGGTGAAATAGGCGTACCGGCTTTTGATGTTCGAAAGCCCCATGCCGGTAGAACGATAATGCTGGCGCTTGAGCTGCAGATTGTTACGAACCACGAGCATATTGTCTTCCACAAAAAGCTCGATGTAAAGCGGTTCCTCCTGCGAAATGATGTTGTGCTTGATGCAGTTCTCAAAGAGAATTTGTAAGGATAAAGGGGCCAAACGAGCCTGGAGGAAATGGGCAGGAACATCCACGTAAATATGCAGGTTCTGCCCGAAGCGCTCCTTGAGGAGAAAGTTGTAGGAATCCAGGAAGCGAAGCTCCTCTTCCAGCGTGATGAGTTTCTCGTCCCGGGTTTCCAGCGCGTATCGGTATACCTTGCTCAGCTTTTGCACAAAGGTGATGGCTTTATCCGGATGCTCCGGTATAATGTAGCTCAGCGTATTCAGGCTATTGAACAAAAAGTGCGGATTGACCTGGGCTCGCAATCCCTGAAGCTGGGACTCCACCGTTTCCCGACGGAGTTTCTCCGCTTCGAGCAGTGTGTTCTTCCAGCGGTAGAACATGAAGATCCCCTCGTAAATAGACAAAACCAGCGTACAGACCGTCAGCCCGGCTATGGTATACCGGATCTCGTTCTCATGGTCGGCCAAATCCCCGAGCGCCACCCTCTCTATCGAACCCAGCATAAAATCGATCAGGAAATAAGCTCCCAGGACCGACAGCCCGGTCCAGAATAGCCGCTGGGTGGTGCGCTCCGGCTTGGGAAAACGAAATCGAAAACGAACCACGATCTCCCGAGCTACAAGCCAGATAATCGTCGTGTAGACCAGAGAGATCGAAAACCCGATCCAATAGGGGATACCCTCCTCGCTGGTAACTCGATCAAAGAAAAAGATGAAAGGCATGGAAAGGGCAATAACGGGAATGCCCAGTACCATAAACCATCGGTCGTCAAAACCGATAGCCCAGATTAATCTTTCTTTGCGGGTCATATCTTGCAAGATAGCGGTATTACATGAAAAGGGGGCCGAAGACATTAGATAGTAGACTCATAGACAGTAGACTTATTGCACGTTACGAAGGTCTACCATCCATTCGTCTACTATCTGGTCATCTGCCTATCAAAACTGGATCCTGTACAGGATATCCGGGAAAAATCCAGCCTGAAAAACATCGTTCACTTCGCCGGTGACTTCATTAAATCGCCGCGCAAACAGGTTATCGTTATTGGTTATGTTCTGCAGGTCGATAAAGAACTGTTGAGAGAATCGCTTTTTACTGTTCAGGCGGAATCCGAACTTGATGTCCAGCCTGAAATAATTGGGTTGGCGGAGGCTGTAGGCTTCTTCTTCGATCAGCACCTCTTCACCTGCCTGCCGGGAGGCTTCCACGTCTACCGGAGTGTAGAAGCGACCGCCGGCTGTGGTCAGTTTCATATCCAGGGTCAGGGCATTTCGTTTGGCTTTGCCGATCTTGAATTCCTTGCCGGCCAGGAAGTTCAGGATGTACTGATTGTTGAAGGCGGTGTTGCGCTCGATCTCGTCGCTGCCTTCGTATTTGGACTGGAAGAGGGAGGCCGTCAGCAAGCCGTAATAACCTTTGCTGAAAAATTTCTCCAGGGTAAGCTCCAATCCGTAGTTCATCCCCGTCCCTTCGTTGACCAGGTTGGCTCGCTGCGGGAAAACGAAGTCAGCTCCTGCATTGAGCATGGAAAAACTGCTCAGCGTGTCGTCTACCGGAACATTATCAATAAATTGGTTGTATGCTTCCACTTTCAGGCGCCAGTCGCTTCCGAAACGGGTGTCATACCCCAATACAAAATGGTTGCTGCGGGTGAAACCCAACTGCTGATTACTCCGGTTAACACCCGTGGGGGTGGGTTCTTCGTAGAAATAGACGGGCGCCACCTGGGTTTGGTTATGCAAGCCGTAGCCCAAGCTTAATTTGTGTCGTGGCCTGACCTGCCAATTGACGGCAAAGCGGGGTTCCAGAGCCCAGGAGTCATTCAGATCAAAGTACTGCCCGTGCAGGCCGGCATTGATGGTCCATTTTTCGCCGGGTTTGAACGTACCCTGCCAAAAGGCTTGATAGAGCCCATTGCCGCCATTGAAGTCGCGAACGGTGACCCAGTCGGGAATCCCGTCATCGTCTATGTCGACGGCTCGGTCCGTACGAGCCGTGTGCGATCCCCTCGAGAACGGCGCGGAAGAGATCGACACTGGCACGTAGAGGGTCTGAGGAGCGTGTGACC
>CAZXIX010000068.1:0-24072 GCA_964640855.1 uncultured Saprospiraceae bacterium | reverse complement strand
AGCCCGGCAAAACTCCATCCCCCGCCAGTACCGCTACCCTTCAACCGTTTCAGGGAAACGTCGTTTCTTTCAAATGAATGCTATCTTTCCATTTCCCTGGATCAAAGTTCATCGCATTGAAGAATAAAAGACTCCTTCAACTGGAATTGCTCTGGTGGCTATTGACCCTGGCTCTCACAGCATTGCTGATTTTACCCATTTACAACGGTAGTCCCCGGTATTCCTTCCTCTGGTTGCACGTCCTCTACATCGTGTCTTTTGTCACGCTGGCCCGCTACCTGTTCTTCCTCCGGTTCACCTTCCTGGCTTATCGCCCCCTTTTCAAACTGGTTCTGTTCTTCCTCCTCATCCCATTCGTATTTTATCTGGTCCAGGAACTCAATTATTTCCAGACCTTTCTCGACGAGAACGGACCGGAGGCCCTCCTGGGCCAGAAAAGAGGACAAGTAGTAGACCTTTCCCTGGTGAGTTATGCCCGCACACAGGTCCTTTTCTTCGGCATCGGCAGCGTCATCACAGCCATTTTGTTCGGTTTTCGAATGATCCTGTCTATTTGGCGCAACCGAAATCGCGGCACGGTTTAGGGATTTTCTATCCGGCTCGTTTGCACAAGGCTCCAGATCATCAAACCTTGGGCGCCTATGTAGGTCAACATAATGCCCAGACTCATAAGGGTTTCATTCCCCTCGACGGGGCCAAAACGCTGAAACCCGATCAGGCTGTCGGAGAGGATGAAAAGTAAGGCTCCCCCCAAAAGATAAGATCCGTAGGGCCGCGGAAGGAGGGAACTGAGGTTGAAGGCTCCGGCCCCCATGGTCGTTATGATTAGCCCGTAAAGAAAAATGGGAATCCGCAAGCCCGGCGCTATACCGGGCCAAAAAGCCACCATCAATAAAATCAAATAACCGGTAAAGGGGAACAGCCAAAATAAATTATCGGCAATCCGTCCGAGCGATTTGGCTTTCGGCCATTGCCAAAAAACGGCGGCATAACAAATCTGGGCTATTAAAAAACTGCCTAAACCAAATAGAAATAGGTCAGCCGCAGGCCAGGGTAAAAGAAAAACATCTCCCAGAAAGGAGAAAAAAAGGGCAAGCAAAAGCGTCTGTTTTCGTTTATCACCCCACGATCGGCCGGCTTGCCACAGATAGAGCGCCAACAGAGGCATCAACAAGGGCTTTAGCCCAAATAGAAGGGACGACAGGTTTACCGACAGAAGGATCAGGTATGCCAGGGCTATACACAAATAGACCCCGATCCAGCTTTCCCGATAAAAGGATATCTGTCTCATCCTCTGAAAGGTACAAAAGGAACAGATCCGGTCGGTAGCAAAGGGGAGCGAAATTATTCCTCCGGCGGCTCGTAGATCACATTTTCGGACTCTACGGTTTCTACGCGGCTCAATTCCTGCATCTGATCCATGAAATCAACCGTAAAGTCCCAGAAGTCTGTCAGAATGGGTAGAATCCGTTGTCCCAGGTTGTAAGCATAACCCGGAAACTCGTCCAATAAAGGGTAGGTATAGTTGGCTGCTTTGACCTCAGGCGTGATGATTTTCGAACGCTCACCGAAATCAAGCAGTACGCTAAACAGAAGGACAAAGGTAGCGGCCACCAGGAACCCACCCAGCATGCGGTTGAGGATGTTGATGTTCGCCGTTTTCAGGACGCCCTCCAGGCCTTTGGAAATGAGGCGGATGATGAGCACTGCAATGACAAAGGTCGTGACAAAGCCGGCCACGATCATCAGAGGGCCGCCGCCGAAGTTTTGTTGTAGAAAATTCGTAACGTCGGGGGCAAACTTGAACGCCGCCAATAATCCGATCAGATAGGACAAAATGGTCAGAACCGTCCGGATGATCCCCCGATTGTAGCCCAGGTAAAAACCGTAAACCACCACTGCCGCAAAAATAATATCCACTGCCATAGGGCCGAAACTAACTTATTACAAATATAAGGCCTTAATTTTTAGATAATTGACCTTAATTTTTAGATAAGTAGTAAATAAAACAATTGCAAGGATAAAATGACCTTTTTCTGTGGGACTTTTCTAAAAGAGATCCAGACAAATACGCTGAAGACAAAAATTTTTTCTATTCCTTGGTTACCCGTACAGGCTCGGTTCCCTGCGTGCCTGCCATTCTGGCCCTTATCCGTGGCATCGGGATGGCTCATATTCGACGGTTTTATCCTAAAATGAGCATACCGACTTGTCCGACCCTTTTTCACCCTTGACAAGGAAGGTCGGGGACCGTAACACGGGCCATTATTTTCTTGTGAAGACCCGGCCAAAAGCGTTTCTTTACATTCGTCATCCACAAAACCAGAACATGATTCGAATCCTAGCAAACGACGGCATCCATCAAGACGGAAGAACCCTTTTGGAAGAAGCCGGGTATGAACTTGTAACAGAGAAAGTACCACAAGAAAAACTGGCGCAGGAACTTCCGCGCTATGACGTTATCATCGTCCGGAGCGCCACCAAAGTACGTCAGGAGTTGATCGACCAATGCCCCAACCTGAAAATCATAGCTCGCGGAGGGGTGGGGTTAGATAATATCGATGTAGATTATGCCCGATCCAAGGGGATTACGGTCATGAACACTCCGGCCGCCTCCTCCCAATCGGTGGCGGAGTTGGCCTTTGCCCATATGTTCTCCCTTGCCCGATCTCTTCAGGAGTCCAACCGGGAAATGCCGGAAGTCGGAAATAAAAAGTTCAAAGAGCTGAAAAAGTCTTTTTCCAACGGGATTCAGCTTCGCAACAAAACCCTGGCCATCATTGGTTTTGGCCGGATAGGTCAGGAATGTGCCCGCATAGGACTGGCTCTAGGTATGCGTGTACTGCCTGTCGACTTGGTCATTGAGGAAGCCAGCCTGGGGATTAACGTTTTCCATAGCGAGAACGTAAAGTTGTCCGTTAACCTGCAAACGGCCACCATGGAGGAAGCGCTCGCTCAGGCCGACTTCCTGACCCTGCACGTTCCCTATTCCGGTGGCAAGCCCCTTATCGGAATGGAAGAGATGCACCGGATGAAGAAGACGGCTTTTATCATCAATACTTCCCGTGGAGGCGCTATACACGAGGATGACCTGCTGCAGGCCATAAACGACGGTGTCATCGGTGGTGCCGGACTGGATGTTTATTTGAACGAGCCTACTCCCCGGGTAGACCTGCTTAACCATCCTAAGATCTCGGTCACTCCCCACATCGGGGCCTCTACCTTTGAAGCTCAGGCCAATATCGGCCTTGAACTGGCAGATAAGATCATTGCCTTTTTCGGAGACGATAAGTAGGGAAAGGAGACGGGAAAAGGCGTCCGGAAACCATGGATCTGCAGGTGCAGGTCCACGGTTCAGCGGATCATTTTCATAAAGGTGCCAACAAACCAGTTGGAATCGGCCTTGACCAGAGTATCCAGCGTCGAGTCGGCTTTACTGGAGAAGAGTTTGATCTCTTTAATGATTTCGGCGAATTCCTCTGCTTCCGGACCCTCACCCTCCACGCTGGACAGATCGTCCAGCAGTTTGAGCATAGGTTCCAATTCGCGTTTTTTTCTCTCCGTGATTATGCGTTTTACGACTTCCCACATTTCTTTCTCCGCAACGAAAAATTCCCTCCGCTCACCCGGTTTGAGCTCCTTGTAGACCAGACCCCAATCGATCAAGGCCCGGATGTTCATGTTGGCATTGCCACGGGAAATCTGCAACTCTCCCATGATATCCTCTGCCGAAAGGGCATCTGGAGAAATGAGCAACAGGGCATGTATCTGGGCCATCGTGCGATTGATCCCCCAACTCGATCCCAGGGTTCCCCAGGATTGAATGAACTTTTCCCTTCCTTCATGAAAATCCATACCCACTATTTTGTAACTGACGGAATGGAAATGAAAATCCACTCATATTGTTCATGCCGGCATGTATTCACTTTTACTTGAGAAATGGGGGCTTCACCACATGCGCATCCAAATGCTTTCTGCCCGCGGCGATCCGGAGCGGAGTATTGAGCTGGGCGTATTCCCGCTCCACGTAGCCCATGCCAATGGGGAATCCCAGAGAAGGGGAAAGAGTCCCCGAGGTGACCTCGCCAATTACCTCCCCCTTTTCATTTTCAATGCTGTAACCTTGACGTGGGACCCGCCTGTCGTCTACCTGGAATCCGACCAGCTTTCTTTTCACACCTTCCTCCTTCTGCTTGACCAGAAAATCCCGGTTGATAAAATCGCCTTTTTTCAATTTGGTGATCCAGCCCAGTCCGGCCTCCAGGGGTGATGTGGTATCGGTAATGTCGTTTCCGTAAAGGCAGTACCCCATTTCGAGGCGGAGTGTATCCCGGGCGCCGAGCCCTACCGGCACCAGATCATCCGGACCAGCCTGCTCGAAAATAGCATCCCACAATTGCGGCAGCTTCTCAGCCTCTACATAGAGTTCAAAACCACCCGCTCCCGTGTAGCCCGTAGCCGATATCAAAACGTTATCCAGTCCGGCAAAGGTGTCTTTGACAAAAGTGTAATACTTGATGGAAGAAAGGTCAACGGCGGTAAGCTCCTGGAGGGTTTTGGAAGCCTCCGGCCCCTGTACGGCCAGCAATCCGGTTTGATCGGATATATTGATCAATTGGGTGTCGAAGCGGTTGTGAGCCTGGATCCAGTCCCAGTCTTTTCGAATGTTGGAGGCATTGACCACCAACATGTAGGCCCGGCCGCCGGCTTCGGTCATATCCTCCGGTAGCCGGTAGACCAGCAGGTCATCTACTATGCCCCCCCGGTCATTCGGCAAACAGGAATATTGCACCTGGCCGATCTCCAGACGGGAAGCATCATTGGACGTAACATACTGGATCAGGTCAAGTGCTTCCTTGCCCCGGATAATAAATTCACCCATATGCGAGACATCAAAAACGCCCGCTTTGTTCCGGACAGCCAGATGCTCTTCTTTGATTCCGGCATAGGAGACCGGCATGTGGTATCCGGCAAAATCGGTCATCTTGGCTCCCAGTTGTATGTGCCGGGCGGATAATGGGGGGTTTTTCATTGGACGTGCTTAATGATTTTATTCAATGTCAATGCTCAAAATCCGATCTCCTTGCTGGATCCGGTGGACGACCTCCATCCCTTCGGTCACCTTTCCAAAAAGGGTGTAATTCCCGTCCAGATGAGGGGTAGGAGAGTGCGTGATAAAAAATTGGGTGCCTTCCGTGTGGCTGCCCGCAGAAGCCATTCCCAACATCCCCTCCCGATCGTAATGCAGATATCCCAGTTCGGAGCGGATCGTGTAATCCAGCGAACCGTATCCGTCTCCTCTGGGACAGCCGCCTTGTATGACAAAATTGGGGGCTACCCGGTGAAAGGTCAGGTTGTCGTAGAAATCCATTTCGGCCAGGTTCACAAAATTGACTACACTGCCCGGTGCTTCTTCCGGGAAGAACTCCAGGGAAATGTCTCCCTTGCTGGTACGTACTACGACTTTTTGCGGGATGCGTATCAAAATACGGTTCCAGTCGATGGGGTGGTTGAAGCCGACCGGGAGGTCGCTATTTTCAACTTTGCCTTCCAGGTAGCGGATGGTGCGGTCGAGTTCCAGGTAAGGCTCAAGTTGGGCAGGCAGGGTGAGGTCGGTCAGGATTTGCTTCATTTGGGTCAGGCTGTCGGCCAACAAGCTACTGAAATCCCGATCCGGCGCTCGAAGGGCAAGGGCTGCCTCTGAGATCAGACCGGCATCGTCGGAGCGAATCGCGGTCATAAAATAGATCATGAGTTCGCGCTCCACTCGCCGCCGTCCGGCGCCGAACACGCGATCGAAGTCAGGCCGGGTAGCAATGGTACGGAGGGCGGCCATTCCCGCCGTCCGTACGGCCGGATGCTCTTCCTGAACACTCAAGCGGTTGAGAAAGCGATAATTCCAGACCTCTTCTGCAAGCGCTTGGGTCCAGGCAGCTTTCCGATAAGGTCCTATTTCCTGAGCGAACTCGCGCCTTACCCAGTTGGAATAGATCCTCCGGGCGGTATCCTGGCTGAAAGGAAGATGCCTCAAGGTAGCCTGGGCGAGGATGGCGCGCGCCTGAGCCGGAAAGGAATCCCGGGACCAGCGCCAATACTGGTAGGCCCCGCTGGCGGTACCCTTGGAGAGAAAAAAGGTGGCTGCCTGCTGACTGACGGCCGGATGGGCATCGCTCAAACCGGATTGGGCCAGCGCATAGGCCTCGGGCTGCTCGAAAGCATCCAGGGCGCGCAGCATGTTGCAGCGTACCCGGTAGTCCTTCTCTTTCGGCCACTGCTCTGCCAGGGCCTGAAAGGCTTCGGGTGAGCCGTTTTTCCCCAGGGCGAGTGCGAGGGCCATCCGTATACGCTCATCCGGTTCTCTCTGGAAAACCTGGATCAGTTCGCTGGGTGCCGCCTCATCCAGGCCTTCGGCAGACCGCGCCAGATAATGGGCCGCAATGAGGCGAGCCTGTTCCGAATAGGCCGCATCGGCGACAAACCCGAGCATTTTTTCGGTAGCTTCCGGGGAGGTGATCCCTCTGAGTCCGAACCGATATATTCCCCAGGCCAGACCCTCCACCGGTTTTTCCAGCTCCGGCCTGTAATTTTCCACCCCAGTGAGATATTCCAGATAATGAGCCGGAGCACATTTCCCCACCGCCTCCAGTATGGCATACTTGGAATTCAAATAATCGTGGGACGTATCAAAAGCCGAGGCCAGCAAGGGGGCTGCCGTAGAATCCCCGATTTGTCCAAGCGCATAGGCGGCGGCCATCCGCACCGAATCCACCGGATCTTCCAGCAACTCAGCCAAAACCCTAACATCGCGGATCTCGCCAATGGAGCCGAAGGCCCGGGCCGACAGGTAGCGAAAAGTGGCCTTGGGATGGTCGAAGTACTGGATCAGGGAATCGCCTGATCCCCGGTCTTGCCAGTCCAGGATCTGCCGGGTCTCGGTATCTTTCAGATTGACCTGGATATGGAATTCTTCGGGCGGAACGTAATCGCCGCAGCCGGACACCCACATGCCCAGGCATGAGAAAAGAGCGATCCGGAATGAGTATGCGATGACTTTTTTCATTTCTTTTGATTAGCGTTCCATATATCCATAGCTAGCCGCCCGCCCAGCTACCGCTTCCTGGGGCGACTTTCCCTGTCGGGCCCCGGCGGGATCAAGGTTCGAAAAGACCCTCCGGATCTCCTGAATATTCGTCGCCAAACATATCCTCTTCCAGAGGATTACTGTATTCCCAATCCCGGATCTGATCGTCCTGCGGCTGATCGTAATTTCCGCAATTGAGCTCGATACCAAGCGGTCCGGGAGGCCTGAAAAACGTGGCCGTCGGGTCATAGCCCGTTTGCGGGTTTTGCTCCAGTTCTTCCAGGAAACGGAGGAAAAAGGGCTTGGCCATCCAGGCGCCCTGCCCATAGAGAAGGTCCCGGAAACGGATCCATCGCTCTTCACCACCGACCCAGGTACCTACCACCAACTGGGGTGTGATGCCCATATACCATCCATCCACATGCTCATTGGTGGTGCCGGTCTTTCCGCCCACATCGCTTCGGATGTTTCCGAAACCGCCCCCTTTGGCATACCGGAGCATTTCCACCATCACATAATTGGTTTGAGAGCTTAGCGCCTGACGGGTATCCTGGTAATCCGAGTAAAGTTCTTTTCCATTCTTATCCTCGATCCGGAGAAGATATTGAGGTTTTCGATAGGCCCCGTCATTGGCAAAGGTCGTGTAAGCCCCGGTCATCTCCTCCACCGTCAGATCGGTCGATCCCAGGCAGATGGATGGGCCCCGGGTGATCCGGTAACGATCGGGATCGTTGGGCAGCCGCTGGTTCTTGTCGATGCCCATATTGTCGATCAGATTCAGGACCGGTACGGTAGTGCCCAGTTGTTTCATCAGGAAAACCGAGATCGTATTCTTTGACTTCCGCAGACCGTCTTTCAAAGTCAGCAACTCACCTGTGTAAGCGGTATCCGCATTCTTCGGGGTCCAGTCTCGCTCCAGGTAAAATCCGCCTTCCTGACCCGCTTTGATGGACTGCGGAATGTCGTATACGGGAAAGCAGGGGGAAAAGCCCATTTCCTGAATGGCGGTGGCATAGACAAAGGGCTTGAAGGTAGATCCCACCTGCCGGTTGGCCCGCACGTGATCGTATTGGAAATATTTTTGATTGACGCCTCCGATCCAGATTTTCACCTGCCCGTTCCGGGGGTCAACCCCAAGGATACCCGTCTGCAGGAACATCCGGTGATATTTAATGGAGTCGAGCGGGGTCATCAAGGTGTCCTTTTCCAGTTCCGCATTCCCGTAGGTAAAAACCTTCATGGGGATGGGGGTACTGAAGCTTTCGCGAACCTTCTCCTTGAAGTTATTCCAGGAAGGAAGAAAATCTTTATAGGCATTGCTCCGAAGGATCCGGTCGTAATCCCGGGCCAATTCCGGACTTAGGATCTGGTTCTTCTGCAACGTATCCAGGTATCCCCGGATCTGGGTGGCTTTTGCCAGCCGGACCAGCTCCCGGTCGTCGGGGTGGAAATGGAAATCCGGAAAACGATCTTGCAATTTTGTCAGCGGGCCGGTGAGGTGGTTTTCCCGAAGATCCTGGTAACGCACAGTTTCCCTCACCAGTCGGTCAAGGACTTCCCGGCGGGTGGCCAGCGGGATATCCAATTCCGAGCGGGTGGTGTAAGTCCAGGGATCGCGATCCCGCCAGTAGCGGAAGAAGACCTTTTGCCTGGAAGCCATGTGTTTTAGCATCACCTTTTCCGCTATGGACTGCATGTCGTAATCGATGGTCGTATAGATCCGCAGGCCATCGCGATAGATATCATAGGGCGTGCCGTCCGGCTTTTTGGGCGCAACGTCGTTCAGGATGGTTTTAACCTCCTTGGCGAGTTCGGCGCGAAAATAGGTAGCCAGCCCGTCGATATGGGTTTTCCGGAACAATTCAAACGAATCCGACTCTTTCTCCTTGGCCGGGTTGATCTGTTGAAGCGGGAGTTGCTTGAGCGAATCGTATTCGGCACGGCCAAAAAATCCGTTCTTTCGCATTTGATTCAAAACGACCATGCGGCGATGCATAACCGTATCCGGCCGGCGGACGGGATTGTAGAGGGAAGGGTTTTTCAGCATACCTACCAGCATCGCCGCCTCCTCGACCTTTAGATTCCGCTGGGATTTGTCAAAATAGATCTCCGAAGCAGCCTGTATGCCGTAGGCACCATAGATGAAATTGAACTTGTTGAGGTACATAGCTATGATCTCCTCTTTGGTGAAGCGGCGTTCGAGCTGAATAGCGATGATCCATTCTTTGAGTTTCTGGAAAGCTCTTTCCTTGAGGTCCCGTGCCCTTTGACCCGTAAACAGGAGTTTGGCCAATTGTTGGGTAATGGTACTGCCGCCACCGGCACTTTGCTGACCCAGGATGAGGGTTTTGACCGCCACTCGCATCAAGGCTTCGAAATCGATTCCCGAATGTTGGAAAAAGCGCTCGTCTTCTGTGGAAATCAGGGCTTGCACCAGGTAGGGAGAAAGGCTGTCGTACGGCACCGGCACCCGGTTTTCGGTATAATAACGCCCCAAAATGCGACCGTCGGAGGCATAGATGATCGTTGCCAGTTCGCTTTTCGGGTTTTCCAGTTCCTTGACCGAAGGCAGATTGCCGAAGGATAGTACGATGAACAAAACGAGGGTGATCAGCACCAGGGCACCGGCTCCGATCCACATCCAGCGCACGAGGGACTTATGAATGGGTCGACGGGGAGGCTCGGTGAAAAATGCTTGAACTTTTTGCCACATGCGGTATGCTTCAAGGTGATGTTTCGGGTATTCAAAGAAGCTATGTCTATTGATCCGACAAGCTCCAAAAAAATACCGGGGTCAATAGAACCTCTTTGGCCGGGGTTTGGGTGCAAAAATACAAAAATAAGCCCCTCACGAAGCGAATAGGCTTAAGCTTTGATTGTTGTAAAAAGCCAGGCTTTCCAGGATCTTTTCTTCCGGGCATGAAAAATCCCAGATTCCTTTGCCGGGGCCCTGTAGCAGGGTGAACCGGATCTGCCCGCCTTCATTTTTCTTGTCGTTTTGCATGAACGGGAGAAGGCTTTGAAAACGCTGGACTGGGATTTCGCGGGTGCCGTAAATGCGATGGATCAGGGTACTCAGATCGCTGAGTTCTTCGAGGGGGAAGTCGCAAAATACATGCGAAAGGTAGGCTTCGCAAATCATACCGACGGCGATGGCCTCTCCGTGCAGCAGGGGATTCTCCTGGCTCAGGAAGTAGCTTTCAACGGCATGCCCGATGGTATGACCGAAGTTGAGCAGTTTCCGTTCTCCATTTTCCCGGGGATCCGCCTCCACGATCCTTTTCTTTATCTCCAACGAGGGGCGCAGATGATCTTGCGGCGCCAACTCAGCCATGGATGCCATTCGCTTCAACCGGCCCCATTGATCGGCATTCCCGATGAGGGCGTGTTTGATCATTTCGGCAAATCCGCTTTTCAATTCCCGCTGGGGTAAAGTCTGCAGAAAGCCCGGATGGATGAATACCCCTTCCGGGTTCTGGAAAAGGCCAATGCTGTTTTTGATCTGGGCGAAGTCGATTCCCAATTTGCCGCCAATGCTGGCGTCCACCATGGAAAGCAGGGTGGTCGGGATCTGGATGAACCGTATACCCCGTTTGAAGGTTGCCGCGCAGAAGCCTCCCATGTCTCCGATCACTCCTCCGCCCAGGTTGAGCAGCAAAGCTTTGCGGTCCAGTTGGCGATCCATCAGGTTTCGCCAGATGATTCGGCAGGTGTCGAGGTTTTTGTGGGTCTCTCCGGCAGGCACGGTGATGACCTGGGGCTCCGCCAGCGATAGTCGATCTGCCAACTCGGGCAGGCAGTAGATCCGGGTATGGGCATCGCACAACACCACGATCTGTGAGGGAGAAAGAACCTCTAGAGTATCCGTGAGGGCGTCCCAAACCCCTGCTCCCAGAAAAATGGAATAATCGGTCAGTTCAATTTTTTCCATGACGGAGCAAAGCTAGGTTTTTTGGGGGTAAAAATGGTTCCCTCCTAAAAGTTGGCCCGATGGGTTCCGGGCCCTGGAAAAGAATGAACGAATGAAAGGTCCCGCCCTTTCAAGAAGGCGGGACCCCGAAACCAAAGCAGATCATTGGGCAGGTATTATACCCGTCAAAAAAAACTTATCCCTTTAGTTCCGGCTCTGCTTTTTTCAGGTATTTGTCCAGGAAGGTCAGGATGCGGGTATAAGCTTCCTGCTGATTTTTCTTCTTTTGGAAACCGTGGCCTTCGTCTTCGAAGATCACGTACTCAACGGGTACTTCATTGGCCCGGATGGCTTCCACCATTTCGTCGGATTCAATCTTCAGGACACGCGGATCCTGGGCTCCCTGCAGCACCATGACGGGGTTGACCACTTGCTCCCCATGAAAAACCGGGGAGATGTTGTAATGCCGGACCGAATCGGCCGAATAGGGGTCTCCCATCTCCTTGTACAGCGCATCCTTGAAGGATTCCCACCAGGGTGGAATGCTGCGCAGGGTGCGCTTCCAATTCGTTACCCCGAAAATGTCTACCCCGACTTCAAATTCTTCGGGGGTATGGGTCATCGCACGCATGACCATGAACCCTCCGTAGGATCCGCCTATGATCCCGATCTTTTCCGGGTCGATGTAGTCCTGTTCGGCCAGCCATTTTTTGCCCCAGATGCAATCTTTCAGGTCCTCCTCCCCGTGTCGCTGGTCGTCCATCTGGAAGAAGGTTTTCCCGTAGCCGCTGCTCCCCCGGTTGTTTACCGCCAGAATGGCATATCCGTGATTGACCAGGTATTGGATCTGGGCACTGTACCCTTGCCGGGATTGGCCTCCCGGGCCACCATGTACCCATACCAGGGCCGGCACCGGATTGGAAGCATTTGCCTGCTGCGGTTTGTAGTAAATGGCCGGGATCTCCAGGTCATCGAAGGAAGGGAAACGAACGACCTCAGCCTGAACGAGATCTTCCTTGTCGATCTCCGGGTTCAGGTTGTCCGTTAGCTGCTTGTAATCCCTCGTCTCAAAATGGTAGACAAACAGGTTGGAGGGAGAGCGGGAACTACCCACGTAAAAGGTCATAAGTTCCTCACTGGGAGAAATATTCACGGACGTGACGCTGCCGTCTTCGAAATCCGGAAAGTCTACGGGTTGATTTTTCTCCATATCGAGAATCTCAATGGCCGTCTTCCCGTCTTCATTGATACCGGTCACCCGATATTTGCCTTTTCGGGAAAAATAGGTGTAGGAAATATCCCAGTTTTTCTCAATGATTTTCTCCCGTTCTCCGGATGCGATATCATAGCGCACCAAATAGGAGAATTCACTTCCGTTGTCGGTCAGATAATAAAGACTCTTGCCGTCCGTGCTGAAATCAGCAGGGCTGTATGCTGCCTGTTCTTCGGATACCTGGATCATTTCCCCGTCCTCAAATCGATAGAGGTACATTTCCGAATCGTTCGTATTGATCGGTTTGACCAGAGCCATGTATTTTTTATCCGGAGAGATTCCGCCGAAAGCAAAGGCACCATCGTTGGCATAGAGCAGCTTCGGGGTCATATCGGGGAGAGACACTTCGTAAACATCGGTCAGGCGGGGGTCGCGTTTCGTCCATCCGATGAAAAAGCTTTCCCGGTCCTGAGCCCAACCGTAAAAGTCGGCCCGCGCCTCTTCCCCGGGGGTGAGTTCGGTGATGCTGCCATCCTGTTCACGAACAAACAAATGCCAGATCTCATCCCCATTATCATCCATTTGAAACAGGATGCGGTCGTCTTGCGGAAAATAGGAAACGGCATAAATGGAAGACCCCTCGGATTGGGTAAGAGCAGTCATTTCCCCACCCTCAACCGGAATGAAATAAGCATTGCGGATTCCGGATTTATCGCTGGTGACCAGGATCTTCTCCTCCCGGGCAGAAAAGGAGCTGCCGAAAACAGCCGTATTGTCCATAAATTGCTCAATGGAATATTGCTCTACTTCCCGGGCCGGTTCTTCCGATTGGCAGCCCAGGAAGAAAACGGGAGCCAAAAGGGCAAAAAGGAATTTAAAGTTCATGCTTGCAGATATTAGTTTGCCCGAAGTTATCCAGATAAATGTTGCTGCCGAAGACCATTAGACTGAGGATGGAAATTCATCTACCGAGATAGCTTATTCACGGTCAGGTCCTTGTACGGATCTCCTTGAGATATTTATCCAACTCGAGTTCATCGTAGACTAGCACCTCCCGGGCTTTGCTTCCTTCGCTGGGTCCCACGATCCCCATGGCTTCCAGTTGGTCCATGATCCTGCCGGCCCGATTGTACCCCAGGCCCAGCCTGCGCTGGATCATGGAGGTGGAGCCGTGTTGATTGGAAACGATCAGGCGGGCGGCATCCTCGAACTTTTCGTCCAGGTCGGAATACTTGAGCCCTTCCGTGCCGGCAATTTCCTGATCGTCGCCGATGTATTCCGGCAGCAGGTAGGGTTCCGGATAACCGGATTGGTCGCTGATGAATTGGATGACGTTTTCCACTTCGGGGGTATCCACGAAGGCACATTGCAGGCGAAGCATATCTCCCCCTACGCTCAGGAGCATATCCCCGCGGCCGATGAGTTGCTCGGCACCACCGGCATCCAGGATGGTCCTTGAATCCACCTTGGCAGAGACTTTGAAAGCGATCCGGGCGGGGAAGTTGGCCTTGATCACCCCGGTGATGATGTTCACCGACGGACGCTGCGTAGCGATGATCAGGTGAATCCCCACCGCGCGAGCCAGCTGGGCCAGGCGCCCTATGGGAAGTTCGATTTCCTTGCCGGCCGTCATGATGAGATCCGCAAACTCGTCGATCACCAACACAATGAAAGGCAGGAAGCGGTGCCCTTTTTGAGGGTTGAGCTTTCGCTGGACAAATTTTTCGTTGTACTCCCGAATGTTCCGGGCACTTGCTTTCTTGAGCAGGTCGTAACGCTGATCCATCTCGATGCAAAGGCTGTTCAGCGTGTACACGACCTGGTTGGTCTCCGTGGTGATGGGTTCCTTCTGATTTGGCAGATAGCCCAGGAAATGGTGTTCGAGCCTGCTATACGGGAACAATTCCACCTTCTTGGGGTCGATAAGTACCAGCTTGACCTGCGAAGGGTGCTTTTTGTACAACAGGGATATGAGAATAGCGTTGATCCCTACGGATTTTCCCTGCCCGGTTGCACCCGCGATCAGCAAGTGGGGCATTTTAGCCAGATCGGCTACGAATACTTCGTTTTCGATCGTTTTCCCCAAAGCAATGGGCAAGTCCATTTTGGCCCGCTTGAACTTGTCGGATGCCAGCACCTCTCGCATGCCGACGATCTGCGGGTTTTGGTTGGGGACCTCGATCCCTATGGTGCCTTTGCCCGGAATGGGCGCGATGATCCGTATGCCCAAAGCCGCCAGACTCAGGGCAATATCGTCTTCGAGGTTTTTGATCTTGGAGATGCGTATGCCCGGGGCCGGTACGATCTCATATAGGGTTACGGTAGGGCCGATCGTAGCCCGGATCTTGATGATCTCGATCTTGTAGTTCAGAAGCGTTTCGATGATCTGGTCCTTGTTGGCTTCCAGTTCGGCTCGGTCGATCTCCACTTTCTTGTCCGTGTAATCGCGCAAAAGCGGAAGTACGGGATATTCGTAGCTGGAAAGATCCAGCGTGGGATCATAGGGTTCGGAATGATCTTCGGCTTCCATATTTCCCAACACCGGGTTCAAAGGATTTTGACCGGGGGCCGGACCGCCCGCGCTACCGGAGGGTATGTGGGTTTCCAATTCCAGATCGGATTCGGTTTCCTTTCGCTTCTCTTTTTTTTCTGTCTTTTCCGCCTCCAGTTCAAAAGCCAGTTGACTGGTTTCCGGTTTGGGCTCCGGAGGGGCTTTCCCGGAATGCCCTTCATCAATGATGGCATCTTCGATGACCGGGTCCGGATCCCGACTGGTTTGCGAACGGGTCGGTGTCGGGCTGACGGGATTGCTGCTGCGACGCCGCCTGAGATTGCTTTCTTCCCAATAAGCTGTAATATCATCGCGCAACTTGCGGGGAGTTAAGCCGTTGAAATTAGGGTTTAGCAGCCAGATCAAGACGCCCAGCAGGATGAACATAAAAAGAAGGATCACGCCCACCCGCCCCAATAGCCCTTGAAGCCAGCCGGCCGTCAGGGCTCCGAAAGCACCGCCGAAAGGAAAGGAATACTGCTGGAAGAGAAAGTGCAGCAGGATGGAGAAAAAAATCATGAGGCTGAATGCCTGTAGCAGCACCGGCCCGTATACGGTGATCTTCCGGTTTTTGATCAAAGAAATGCCCAGCAGCCAAAGCATGTAGACGATAATGAAGGAAGCCAGTCCGAAACCATTGTAGAAGAAAAAGTGGGAAATGAGCGCACCGAACTTACCCAGCCAGTTGCGGATCCGAACGTCCTGGTCGAACAAAAAACCGGACTCGAAATTGAGAACCCAATTCTGGTCCGCTTTCCAGGTCCAGAGATAAGAAAGGAAGGCCAAGAAAAAGATCAGACCGAAAAACAGGCACAACGTGCCGATCAGCTTGGGAAACCGCTCGTCGTTCAGCCCCAACTGAATCGACAGTTGTCCTTTTTTCTTTTTCCGTTTAGCCATATAGTGTTTCGGTCCTCGAATTGGGTTGTAGACAAAAATAAAGATTAATTGGCAACATGGGCAGATCCGCTTTACCCCAGGCCCGGATGGATCGCTGGTCGGTTTACTATTTTGAGGATCGGAATGAACATAGACAAAGAAATCAAAGTGGCGGATCATGGAGCCACCATCCGGGAGCGGTCGGCAGCCTACAGTCGCCTTGCTTTGGTTGGCGTACCATCTAATTTAGATACATCCATCCAAAATAATGCATATGATTTTAACGGCAGAGATCAGCCTTTATCCCCTGCAGGAGGGCTACGAGTCCGCGATTGTTTCTTTTATTCAGCGCATTCGGGCTTACGAGGGGCTGAAAGTCGGGGTAAGCTCCACCAGCACTCGGATAGTTGGGCCTTATGAACTCGTCATGGATGCCATACGAAGGGAAATGGAGACCAGCTTTCAGGAAGCCGGGGCCCGGGTTCTGGTCGCCAAATTCATCAATTCCGATCTGTCGGAGGATCCACAGGACTTATAAAATGTAAACTATGGAAGAGAAAAAAGAGGAAAAGGAATGGTGGGAATCGGTCCGCGAGGATTGCTCTGCCTGCCGGGAAGTCATCCATTTGAACAATGCGGGATCGAGCTTGCCGCCCAGGCAGATGGTCGACCGGCAGTTGGAATACCTTCAGGAAGAAGCCCAACTGGGCGGCTACGAGCTGGCGGCTCGCAGGCACGAGGGGGCTCAGGCCTTCTACGAGCGGCTTTCCGCTTTGTTTGGCGGAGAGCCCCGGCAGTACAGTTGGCATACCAGCGCGACGGATGCCTACTATCGGGCTTTGAGCAGCATACCCTGGGAGGAGGGGGATTGCCTGCTCACGACCCGCAACGATTACACCTCCAATCACATCGCTTTTTTGCAGCTTCGCCAGAGCCGGGGAATAGAGGTGATCGTGGCGGAGGATAGGCTGGAGGGGGGTGTAGACCTTCCCGATATGGAGGAAAAATTTCACCGGTTCCGCCCCCGGCTGGTTGCCGTCACCCAGGTGCCTTCTCACGCCGGCCTGGTTCAGCCGGTTTCGGCCATAGGGGAATTTTGCCGGGGGCACGACTGCTGGTATCTGGTCGACGGATGCCAGGCTGCCGGACAACTCCCGCTGGATCTGGTGACCATGGGATGCGATTTCTTTGCCGGCACTTTCCGGAAATTCCTGCGCGGGCCGCGGGGCGCCGGGTTTCTTTACGTTTCTGAGCGTGCCCTGGAGCAGGGGCTGGAGCCCTATTTCCTGGATCTGTACGGAGCCTCGTGGCTGGAAAAGGATAAGTATCGGCATCGGGAAGATGCCAGGCGATTCGAACTCTGGGAGCGATCGTACGTCTCGGTTTGGGGAAGCATAGAAGCACTCACTTATTTGCAAAAGGTCGGGCAGGTTCGGGCTTCGCAAAGGATCGCTTCGCTTTCCGCAGTCCTGCAAAGGGAATTGAAAAGCTGGCCCCGGGCCAGGGTTCTTTTTCCGGAAGTTTCTCTGCAGGGCATCGTTTCCGTTCATTTTCCGGGCGAAGACCCCCGAAGACTTCTCCAAAGCCTTCGCCAGGAGAAGGTCCACACCTCCATTGCCTGGGGCAGCGGCGTTCAATGGGGCATGGACCCGGAAGATTTTCCCTGGGCCCTTCGTTTTTCTCCCCACTATTACAATACCGAAGAAGAGATCCGGCTCGGGCTCGAAAGCCTGAAAGCCTTGTTGTAAAACCCTTCGGGTCCGGGAAGAAGGAATCGTTTTAAGTACCCGATTTTTAAAAGCATTTGTTTTTTAAAAACAATTGTTTTAAATTGCGGCTGACACCAACTTATAATAGTTATGATCGGTGAAGACAGGCGTCAGTTAAATCAGCGTTTCGTACGGGTCTTTCAATTATTGGAGGACCGGGGAGAAATAATTAAGAATGATCGCCACGGAAAAGGGATGGGTGATTTTGCGGAGAAGATATTGGGAAACCGGGCCTACGGCCACATTGTCCGGGCCTTTTTAAATCCCGAGGATAATCGCTGCATTGATTACAAGCATGCCCGTATTCTTTGCGAAGAGTATGGTGTCAATGAGTCCTATATGTTCGAAGGGGTAGGGTCTCCCTTCGGCATGGACCTGCCCAAGGCGAAGGATGTCCCGACCGAATTGTTGGCAGGGCATATTCTGTTTACGACCGTAGAGGCTTTCGCAGGTTCAACGGTAGAAGCCGATAGCTTTGCCCGGGAAGATCTGGAGTATTTTTCCGTTCCCGGTTTATCCGGGCCCGGCCTGGTTGCATTTCCCATTCACGGAAACAGTATGGAACCCGTCATTCTCGACGGAGACGTAGTGATCTGCAAAGAGATCGAAGGCTATAGCGACTTGAAAGAAAACAAGATCTATGCCGTAAGGAATAATGGGCAGCTCTGGGTGAAGTATGTTCAGACCATCAAAGATGATAAAGGCCGTGTCAGGCGGCTGAAACTCATCTCTGCCAACCACTTAGAGCACGACCCTTTCGAAGAAGAAGTCAACGAATACACCCGATTGTATCAGGTAATCCGGCGGATCAGCGATCTGTAAGCCGGCTCCAAAAAACCAAACGAGACTGATTCAATCTGTAATGCATGGTGATGGCTCCCGGGAATCTTCCCGGGAGTTATTTTTTTCGCCCCAACATGGCTTCGTACAACATAATGCCAGCGGCCACCGATACATTGAACGAATTGAGCGTACCCGCCTGGGGAATCCGGAAGGTCTGGTCGGCCAGTCGGGCTACCGCCTGGCTCACACCTTTTCCTTCCGAACCCAATACCAATGCCGTGGGAGGTGTGAAATCCAATGATCTGGGAGGAAGAGTGCCTTCCAGGTGACTGACCAGAACCTGCACCCCGGAATTTTTCAGCAGCTCAATGGCCGATACCAGGCTTTTTTCCCGGCAAACCGCGATCCGGTTCAGGGCCCCGGCGGATGCCTTGATCCCGTCGGCCGTCACGCTTGCCCCCCCTTTCAGAGCCGTGACCAGTCCGTCCGCTCCGCACACCTCCGCAGATCTGGCAATGGCTCCAAAATTACGGACGTCCGTCACCCCATCTGTTATCAGCAGCAAGGGCGATTTCCCCTGCTCGAATAAAAAAGGCAGCAATTGATCCACAGATTGATACCGGATCAACGGAAGCCATCCGATGATTCCCTGATGGTTCCGACGGATGATCCGGTCGAGTTTCTCTTTCGGAACCACGCTCAGGGGAATGCCGAGCGCTTTGCAATGCTGGCGGACCTCCTTTTCAAAAGGCCCGGAAATGCCTTGCTGAAATAAAACTTTTTCCATAACCTGGCCTTGCTCCAGAGTCTCCAGAACGGGGTGGCGGCCGTAGATCAACTGCGTTTTCTCGTTTTGCATGCCATGCACGTTATTACCCTGACTTTCCACTGAAAAAATTCCAACCGATGCTTCCGGCTAAAGGAAAGGAAGATTAGCAAAATCGACGGCATTTTGGTTGATTTGAGTCGCGAATTCATATCCAAATCACCGGACCCGATGTTCTTCCTTGGCACAACGCAATGCATGAAGGCTTATCTCATTTTCATCGGGCTTACTCTTGGTGGTCTTTTGGCCAGCCTGAACGGGCGGGCTCAAAGTGGGCGAGCAGTAGATCCGGCACTTTATTTTTTCCAATCCCAACCGGAGCGCTGGGGGCTTCAAGATGAGGACGTCCGGGAATTGCAAGTCACTCATCGATTTCGTTCGGAACACAATGGGGTGACCCATGCGTATGTCCAACAAATGCTTGAAGGCATCCCGATCTTTAATGCCGTCTCCGGAATTCATCTGGATGCCACAGGCCAGGCGGTTTATTCCACCAACCGCTTTTTGTCCGATATTCAGTCTCGCGCTGAGGCGACCGCTTTTCGTTTATCCGCTACGGCGGCTCTCGGAATGGCACTGGACGATCTGGGACTAGCTGCAGACTACCTGCCCGAAGTCAGGTGGGAAGGCCGGGAAGCAGCCCGGGTGCTCCTGGAAGGGGTCTCCAGCCTACCCATTCAGGTTCAACCCGTGTTCCATGTGTCTGAGTCCCAAAAACTCATACCGGCCTGGTCAGTCGTCATCTTGCCCAACGGGTTGCCCGAATATTGGCGGTTCCATATTCACGCCCTCACAGGAGATATCCTGGAAAGGGTGAACCTGGCAACCCATTGTAGCCCATTAAACCGGTCCGGCACAGCTTCGGCACCTGACTTTCCGGTGTGGGCACCCTCTCCGGAGCCTTCGCGGAGCAATGCGAACGGTCCGCAGTACCGAGTGTTCCCTTTTCATATCGCCAACCCTATCGTAGGTGGGCGGACCTTGCCGGAATCGCCCTGGGAGGAGGAGGCAAGCCCTTTCGGTTGGCATGATGTGGATGGAATGCCCGGAGAAGAATTTACCTACACCCGGGGAAACAACACCTATTCCTATTTGGATACCAGCAACCAGAACAGGGCCGACCCGGAGCTTACGGCAAATGGCGGACCCGGCCTGATCTTTGATTTCCCTTTTTCGCTGGAGGGAAATCCCCGGGATCAGCGGGAAGCCGCTTTGACCCAGGCTTTTTATACCAATAATGTGCTGCATGACCTCACCTACTTGTACGGTTTCACCGAGGCGGCCGGCAATTTTCAACAAACCAACTACCGTCAGCAAGGTAATTCGGGCGATCCCATTCTGGTAGAGGTTCAGGATGGAGGTAGCCTGAACAATGCCAACATTGCCGTGGGGGCCGATGGCTCAGCAGCCCGGATGCAACTTTATCTCTGGGATCGTCGCGAACAAAAGTTTCTTCGGGTAGAGAGCCCCGAGGCTATTGCCGGCCCATTTCAGACCGGCCGGGCCTTGTTTGGCCCCGAATTGAGCCATAAGCCGATAGCAGGGAGCCTCATCCGGGTTGTGGATGAACAAAATACCACCTCCCTGGCTTGCGGACCGCTCGCCAATGGATCGGCTCTTGAGGGCAAGATCGCTCTTTTGGATCGCGGCAGTTGTAAATTTGAGGCCAAAGCCCGACGAGTAGAAGCTGCGGGTGCCCTGGCCTCCATCGTTTGCAATTACGAGAATCGGGTCATCAACATGGGGGGAGATCCGGCCATTCCTGATCCCGATATACCCACCCTCATGCTGGGTGCTGAAGACTGCGCGCTGCTGAAGGAAAAGCTGGACGCAGGCGAGGAAGTCAGGGTGGTGCTGCAAGGCCCGGAGGATGCATCCGCCAACCTGATTGACGGAGCATTCGACAATACGCTGCTGATCCATGAATTCGTGCACGGCTTGACCATCCGGCTGACGGGAGGTGCGGCTCAATCCGAATGCCTGCGCAACGATGAGCAGATGGGAGAGGGCTGGAGTGACTTTCTGGCCTTGGCCTTGACCGTTGGGCCCGGTGAAAATGGGGCTCAAGCTCGACATTTCGGGCATTACTTGCTCCAGAACGGGACCGAAGGTCCCGGAATCCGTCGCTCTCCTTATTCGACGGATTTTGCCCGCAATGATTTTACTTACGAGGACATAATAAACACGCAATCGCCCCACAGCCTGGGTGAACTGTGGGCCGTCATGCTGTGGGACTTGTACTGGGCATTCATCGACTTCTACGGTTATGATGACGATCTGTTTCGGGGAAACGGCGGAAACAACAAAGCCCTCCAATTGGTCATTGACGGCTTGACTCTTCAAGCCTGTAATCCCGGATTCATTGATGGCCGGGATGCCATACTGGCTGCAGACAGCCTGCTGAACGAAGGCGTAAACAGTTGTCTGATCTGGGACGTCTTTGCGAGAAGAGGTCTGGGGTTTAGCGCAGAACAGGGTAGTTCTTTTAACCGGAACGATGCCCGCCCTGCCTTTGATCTTCCTCCTTCCTGTTCGCAGGATCTGTTCTTGACCAAAAAAGTGACCTCCCGCATTGAGCCCGGCGAACGGATCCAGGTTCAATTGGAACTGACCCATTTCCGGAATGAATCCCTGACCCAAGTGCTGTTGGAAGATGAGGTCCCGGAAGGTTCTTTTTTCAGAGCCGGATCCGTCATCGGAACTTCTCCCCAATGGCAGGGAGAAAAATTGGTCTTCGATTTGGGAACCCTGCAGCCAGGCGAAACCCGTGTGCTGACTTATGAATTGGAAACGCCCGATTCCGAAGCCAGTCAATCGGTTTGGAAGATTCCGGCCGGCTTCAATGAGAATTGGGAGTCTTATTCTCTGGAAGGCGAAAGCTCGGGATGGACCTTCATTTCGGAGGACAGTAGCCTGGCAAATGTCTGGGAAATTGCCGGCTCGTCGTCCAATCTGGATCAAGTCCTGGCCTTGAAAAATGCTTTCTGGGTAAGCGGGGAAGTACCCGTTTTCCGTTTTCGGCACGCGTTTCGGATCGAACCGGCTTACCAGGCTGGATTAGTCGAGGTCTCCGAAGACGGAGGGATAAACTGGATCAACGTCACGCCTCACTTATTCCGGGGCCCCCGGCCCGGCAACCTCAATTTTCAAGTATTCGCCTTAGCGGATCAGCAAGGGCTTTGGGGCGAAACGGAGGAGAAGACCATCTCCTATCTGGATCTTTCAGCCTTTAAGGGAAAGGAGATCCAAATCCGGTTCCGCTTTGGAAGTTCCAATTTGGGAATGGGCTCGGAAAATCATTTCTGGCGGATTGAAGAGGTAGAGTTGCTGGATCTGTTGGCTTACAACGCAGAAGCCTGCGCCCGCGCAGCGGAGGCCATGCCGGTATGTGTTTCGGCTTCTGCTAAAGGAACTCTCGTGGGGGCAGCGAATCTGACCACAGCAAGGAGAGAAAGCCCAATATCCGATTTCTCCTGGCGCCTCGCTCCCAATCCGGCATCTGGATGGGTCCAGGCATGGATAAAGGCTCCCCGAACTGAAGAAGTAAGTTTACAACTGATCAACCTGTCGGGTAACGTACTGCAGCATCGAAATATGATCCTCAATCAGGGGCGAAACCGCATAACATGGAATCTGCAGGGCCTTCCTGCGGGATGGTACCTGATCCGAATGGAAAACACCCAAGCTGTGGCCGTGAAAAGATTTTTGATCGGGAACTAAGCCCGGATCGGCGGAGAATCACTTCTATTGAAAGAAACGGGTATTCAGACGCCACATGCGACGCAGTAAAGGGCTGGGACGGTAGCGATCTTCCTTGTATTCATCGTATAATTTTTCAAGCGCCTCTACGCAATATTCCATACCTAACTCGTCGGCCCAGTGCAATAGTCCTTTGGGGTAGTTCACCCCTTTGGTCATGGCCAATTCGATGTCTTCCTGGGAGGCGACGTCCCAGAAGACGGCATCGGCGGCTTCGTTGATTAGCATGATCAGGATGCGTTCGAAGATCTTCTTTCCCTGTTTTTTATCCCGATTGGGTTCCGGCCGGACGGCTCCTTCGGTGTAATCGTAATAACCCTGACCGGTTTTTCTTCCGAGCCATCCGGCTTCAGCCAGCCGCTTCTGGGTGAATGAGGGTTTGTACCTGGGGTCGTAATAGAAAGCCTTGAAGACCGTTTCCGTAACGGTATAATTGACGTCATTGCCAATGTAATCCATGAGTTCGAAGGGGCCCATCCGAAAGCCGCCCAGTTCTTTCATGGCCCAGTCGATGGTAGCCACATCGGCCATGCCTTCGTCCAGTATACGAAGGGCTTCTCCATAGAAGGGCCGGGCCACACGGTTAACGATGAACCCCGGGGTATCTTTGCAGGTAACCGTGATCTTTCCCCAAGACCGGATCAGGTCGATGGCCTTCCAACCGACCTCTGCATCCGTCTGCAGGGCGGGAATGATCTCCACCAGTTTCATGACAGGGGCCGGGTTGAAGAAATGAATGCCGATCACGCGTTCGGGCTGCCGGCAGGCCGAAGCAATGGCGGATACGGAGAGGCTGGAGGTGTTGGTCGCCAGTATACAATCCCGGGGCACGACCTCCTCCAGTTGGGCAAAAACCTTCTTTTTGATGTCCAGGTTCTCTACGATGGCCTCGATGACCAGGCCTGTTTCGGGGCTCAGGTTGAGCTCCGGTATAAAGTGAAGCTTGCGGAGGATAGCCATTTTCTCCTTGGCTTCGAACTTCCCTTTTTTCACCAGGCGCGATAAGGTCTTTTCCAGTTTGATTTCTGCTTGCGAAAGGGCTTCCGGGTTATTGTCGTAGAGGTAAACGTCGTGTCCCGCTCCGGCGGCCAATTGGGCAATGCCGCTTCCCATAGACCCGCTTCCGATGATTCCGATGTGCACGCTGGTTTCTTTTTTGGTAAAGGTAGGATATTGGAGGAATGAATAGTGAAGGAATGAATAGTGAAGGAATGAATAGTGAAGGAATGTGAGATGGTCTAAAAATACGGTAATGGGTCAAATTGGTTGATCAAGCTCTTAAAGCGCCAGCAAATTGCCCG
>CAZXIX010000067.1:12061-24411 GCA_964640855.1 uncultured Saprospiraceae bacterium | reverse complement strand
TTACTATTCATTATTTCCAGTTGAAATGAGGTACTCCTTATGATTTTAGGATATAAGTCTTTACCAAGCAAAAAGAAGGAAGGGCTATCCGGCTGGCCGACCGGATCGGCACCGGCTTTACTTTTGCTATACTCTCCATCGCCACCCTTACTTTTCTGTTTTGGGCGCAGACCGATATTCGTACCGCCTTCAACGCGGCAACCGCCGTACTCATCATAGCCTGTCCCTGTGCGGTGGCCCTGGCCATCCCTTTTATTTTTGGCAATGCGATTCGATTGCTGTCGCGGCAAGGGTTTTTTCTCAAGAATACGGCCGTTCTCGAGCAGTTGACCCGTTTTCAAGCGGCCGTATTGGACAAGACGGGTACGCTTACCCGGCGAAAAGACGGTTCTGTTTCTTTTGAGGGTCTTCCCCTATCGGCTCAGGAGAAAGCTTCGATCATGGCCCTGACCCGCCCATCCACTCATCCCCTGAGCCGGCAATTGTTCGAATATCTGAAAGCGGCTTCCCCCAGGGAAGAGTTGCCCGCCGTCCAGGATTGGGAAGAGAAGATCGGCGCCGGCCTGCAGGCGGTCGTGGATGGCAAACGCATTCGGCTGGGATCCTCCCGTTTCATCGGAGGCGAAAGCGAAGAGCGGGGAGGCCTGCTGTTGGAGATCGGCGGACAATTTCGGGGCCGGTTTTTTCTGAAAAGCGAGTTTCGAGAAGGATTGCGGGAGGTGATGGCATATTTCGCTCAACTGGGGATCGAATCCAGCTTGCTTACCGGCGACAACGACCGCCAAAAAGAGGAGCTGGTAGCCATACTGGGGGAGAAAACACGTCTTTTCTTTCACCAACAACCTCAGGATAAACTGGATTATGTGCAGGGACTTCAGGAGGAAGGAAAGGAAGTCCTCATGCTGGGAGACGGCCTGAACGATGCCGGGGCTTTAAGCCAGAGCGATTGCGGTGTGGTCCTGACGGAGGAGACCGGTTCCTTTACCCCGGCTTCCGATGCGGTGTTGCACGCGGATTCATTTGCCGAACTGCCCACTTTTTTCCGCTTCGCCAGGCAGTCGGTCCGTCTTGTTTACATAGCCTACGGGCTTGCCTTTTTATATAATGTAGTGGGGTTGAGTTATGCCGTGCAAGGATTGTTGTCTCCGGTTATTGCTGCCATCCTCATGCCCTTGAGTTCGATAACTATCGTCGTTTTCGGTTTGGTTTCGAGTAGTCTGGCAGCCTGGCGCATGGGGCTGACAGCTGACGGTAAGCGGTAGCCTGTTGAGACGATCCCACTAAACTCCCCTCAGGAATGATGGCGCTTTACGCTGGCGGCAGGACCAAGAGCCGGTTTGCAGCGACTTAGACCTGTAGACAGGTGGTATCTTTTATTCTCCTTGCCTACTGTTGGTAAAAGCGCAGAAGGCGCTGTGAACGACACAAAGCGGCTGGTATCGGAGACCAGGCGAGCAGCTTTCCAACAATAATCTCACGTGATCAGATTTCCTCTTCCAGAAATGATGAAAATCATTTATTTGCCCTATATTCATCATGCGAGTCGGAAAAGGGCTCCGCTAATTTCGACAAACAAAAAGCATCATTCCCATGGGAATTCTATTCCTCCTCATTGGTATCAGCTTAATCGTAGCGGTGGGTTTTCTCGGCGCCTTCATCTGGGCGGTCCGCTCCGGGCAGTATGACGATGATGTTACGCCTTCCATGCGGATGCTGCTGGACGACGATTCCAATCAAAACAAAAATCAATAAAATCTGCTAACCTGATGGCTCAATTGGAACAATTCAGCTATGACAACGCCATAGTCCGGAAGTTTGCCATAGCTACCATTATTTTTGGGGTAATCGGGATGTTGGTGGGCCTATTGTTGGCTTTCCAAATGTACCTGCCGGCCCTGAACTTCAACAACCCCTATACGACCTTTGGCCGGATACGCCCCTTGCATACCAATGCGGCGATCTTTGCCTTCGTCGGTAACGGAATTTTTATGGGGGTTTATTATTCGCTGCAGCGTTTGCTGAAAGCACCGATGTACAGCAAACTTCTGAGCGAGATCCACTTTTGGGGCTGGCAAGCGATCATTCTGGCGGCAGCGATCACCCTACCGCTGGGTATCACGAGTTCTCACGAATATGCCGAACTGGAATGGCCGATCGATATCGCCATCGCCCTGATCTGGATCGTTTTCGGCATCAATATGTTCGGGACCATTTTAAAGCGCCGCGAGAATCACCTCTATGTGGCCATCTGGTTTTACATTGCCACCTGGGTGACCGTGACGGTCCTTCACGTCGGCAACAACCTCGAACTCCCTGTGAGTTTATGGAAAAGCTATCCGGTTTTTGCGGGTGTACAGGATGCTCTGGTTCAGTGGTGGTATGGGCACAATGCCGTGGCTTTCTTCCTGACCACCCCTTATCTCGGGCTGATGTATTACTTCCTGCCCAAAGCAGCCAATCGACCGGTTTATTCCTACAAGCTGTCGATCATCCACTTCTGGGCGCTCATTTTCATCTACATCTGGGCCGGGCCGCACCACCTGCTGTACACTTCCCTACCCGACTGGGCACAAAGCCTGGGTACGGTTTTCAGCATCATGCTGATCGCCCCTTCCTGGGGAGGCATGCTCAACGGCCTCCTTACCCTTCGGGGCGCCTGGGATCGCGTCCGCCAGGACCCCATCCTCAAGTTTATGGTCGTGGCGGTGACCGCCTACGGTATGTCCACTTTTGAAGGTCCCATGCTATCCGTGAAATCGGTGAATGCCATCAGCCACTTTACGGACTGGACCATCGGACACGTGCATATCGGAACCTTGGGCTGGAACGGCTTCCTGACCTTTGGTGTACTCTACTGGCTGATTCCCAAGATCTATCGTACCAGCCTGCACAGCACCCGGCTGGCGAACGCCCACTTCTGGATCGGCACCCTGGGTATTCTGTTCTATGCCATACCCCTCTATTGGGCCGGCTGGACCCAAAGCCTTATGTGGAAGCAATTCACACCGGAAGGCATATTGAAATACGGTAACTTCCTGGAAACCGTAACTCAGATCCTCCCGATGTACGTCATGCGCTCGGTGGGGGGTACGCTCTACCTCGCCGGGGTGATCATGATGGTCGTCAACCTGTGGCGGACCATGGCCAAGGGCAGCTTTCAGGCAGAAGAACCGGCCGAAGCCCCTGCCCGCGTGGCGCACGTGGCTCACAAAGGTGAGCACTGGCACCGTTGGATTGAGCGCCGTCCTATCCAATTGCTGATCGGAGCCACCATTGCCATCCTGATCGGAGGTATCGTCGAGATCTTCCCCATGGTGATGATCGACAGCCAGGTACCCAAGATCGCCAGCGTACAGCCCTACACGCCGCTGGAACTGGCCGGCCGGGATATCTACATTCGAGAAGGTTGCCTGGGTTGCCACTCCCAGATGGTACGCCCCTTCCGTTCCGAAACCGAACGTTACGGAGAATACTCCAAATCAGGGGAATTCATCTACGATCGCCCCTTTCTCTGGGGATCCAAACGCACGGGTCCGGACCTGCACCGCCTGGGGGGCAAATACCCGGACTCCTGGCATTACAATCACATGAACATTCCCACCAGCACTTCTCCGGGTTCGGTCATGCCGCCTTACCCCTGGTTGCTGCAGAATGAATTGAATACCGACCTGATACCGGCCAAGATCCGAGCCCTTCGCACCCTGGGGACACCCTACGAACCGGGCTACGATGAGGTCGCCCTTCAGGACCTGGAGCTGCAAGCCCAGACAATTGCCACCTCCCTGCGGGCCGAAGGCATAATCGACGACCAACTGGAGAAACGGGAAATCATTGCATTGATCGCCTACCTTCAGCGCCTGGGTACAGATATCAAACCCAAGGCACAGGCAGGCAACTAAAAAAGAAAGACATGTTCAAATATTTGTTGGAAGGGACAGAAACCGGTTGGATGGCCATTTTTGCGCTGGTCACCTTCTTCGCCCTATTTGCTATAATTCTATTCATCACCTTACGAGCAAACCCGAAACACATCGACCACATGGCAAACCTCCCCCTGGAAGATGATGAGCCGGTTTCGTTCCCGAATCAAACCTCTGCCTGAAATGAAAAGGATGCTTATCAAAAACGGACTAATTACCACGATCCTGGCGCTGGGCCAGGCAGCGGCCTTTGGTCAGAGCGAAGGCAGCCTGGAAGCCATCGGGTATGGCCAATGGTTCAGCTACGGATTGCTGGCCCTGGCCATCGTCGTGATCATCGCAGCCATCATCGCCCTTTTTCAGTTGCTTTCCATTATGATCAAGATCCAGCAGATCCGGATCTATGAGGAGGCCGGCCTGGAAGCTTTTCTGGAAGAAACCCGCAAACCCAAGGTCAACTTCTGGAATCAGATGTACGACCGCTGGACGAAAGTGGTACCCGTAGAGAAGGAGGAAGACATTTTGATGGATCACAATTACGACGGGATCAAGGAGTTAGACAATCGCCTTCCGCCCTGGTGGGTGGCCCTCTTCTATGTGACCATCATTTTTGCCGTAGGCTACATGACCTACTTTCACTTCAGCGGTATGGGTATGAGCTCGTCGGAAGCTTATCGGGTGGAAATGGCGCAGGCTGAAGAAGAAACCCGTGCTTTCCTGGCGCGCCAGACCAATGCCGTGGATGAGAACACCGTCACCATGCTGACCAACGAGCGAGATCTGGCGCAAGGAGCTACAATTTTTCAGACCAACTGTGTGGCTTGCCACGGGCAATTGGCAGAAGGGACCCAGATCGGGCCCAACCTGACCGATGAATACTGGCTGCACGGTGGAGGCATTCAAAACATATTTAAAACCGTGAAGTACGGAGTTCCCGAAAAAGGTATGATATCCTGGAAAGCCCAGCTTCGCCCGGTAGAAATGCAACAGGTATCCAGTTACATTTTAAGCCTGCAGGGTGGCAATCCGCCCAACGCCAAAGATCCCCAAGGGGAGAAATGGGTTCCCGCGCCCGCTGAGGAGGAGGAAGCTGCCGGAGAAGAAAATGCCGTTTTGGGAATGGCCGGAGAATAATGCAGATGAACCCACGATCTTTGTCCTGTACCCCCTCAAGATCTATCCGTTTTTATAAGGGATTTTCTTGAAAGGGCATAACATCACAAAGCCGCGCCGTTCGAAGCTTTAATTTACGGCTGTCAAATCCAAAAGACAACGATCATGAGCAGTACGCCCCAACCCATCCAGGATACAGAAGCCTATCGCGACAGCATATCTACCGTCGACAAGGAAGGCAAACGCGTTTGGATCTATCCCAAAAAACCAGGCGGCCGTTTTTACAAATGGCGGACCTGGCTGAGTTGGGTGCTGCTGGCCTTTTTGTTTGGGGCTCCCTTTGTAAAGGTGGGAGGCGAACAGCTGTTGCTCTTCAATATCATCGAACGGAAGTTCGTCATTTTCGGCCTGGTCTTCGCTCCCCAGGACTTCTATTTGTTTGTGTTGGCGATGATCACTTTTATCGTATTCATCGTCCTATTCACCGTCGTTTTTGGCCGGCTGTTCTGCGGCTGGATCTGCCCGCAGACCATTTTCATGGAAATGGTATACCGCAAGATCGAATACTGGATCGAAGGGGATGCCAACCAGCAACGGAAACTGGCCAAAGCGCCCTGGAACTGGGAAAAAGTCTGGAAGAAAGGCCTCAAGTTCAGTCTTTTCTATGCCATTGCCGTACTGGTCTCCAATACATTTTTGGCTTACATCATCGGTTCGGAAGCGGTAATTGACCTGGCTACGGAACCGGTGCAGGAAAACCTGGGAGGATTCATAGCCATGCTGATCTTCTCCGGCGTTTTCTTCTTCGTATTCGCTTACATGCGGGAGCAGGTTTGCATAGCCGTATGTCCATACGGCCGTTTGCAAGGCGTTATGCTGGATCAGAATTCCGTTGTGGTTGCCTACGATTTCGTACGGGGCGAACCCCGGGGCAAAATCCGGAAACAGAAAAAGCCGGCTTCAAAGCCCTCGGAAAGTCCGGTGGCGGGTATCCAGAATATGGTTGCCACAGCCAGCGCGACCGCCGGTATGCCGGAAGAGGCGGAAAGCCTCGAATTAGGAGACTGCATCGACTGCAAACTTTGTGTTCAGGTATGCCCGACCGGGATCGACATCCGCAACGGCACCCAACTGGAGTGCGTAAACTGTACGGCCTGTATCGATGCCTGCGACGAAGTCATGGATAAGATCGATCGCCCACGGGGTCTTATCCGATACGATAGCTACAACGGCATCGTTACGCAGAACCGCAAGATCTTCAACACCCGGGTGACGGCCTATTCCGTTGTATTGGGAATACTGCTGGTGGTCAATGTTGTCCTGTTGACCAGCCGAAACGCCGTAGACGTTTTAATCCTCCGGGCTCAGGGACAAACCTACCAGATGATCGACGAGAATACGATCAGCAACCTTTACACTTTCGACATCATAAACAAGACCAAAGAAGAAATGCCGATCCAATTCCGGCTGGTGGGTGTTGACGGGGAGATCAAAATGATCCCCGAGGGCGCCGTCCCGCAGACTCTGCCCAACGATGTTGTCAAAGGAGCCTTCATGGTACAACTCGACCCAAAGGACCTCGAGGGGCAGACCACCAAGATCCGGTTTGAGGTCTATTCCGGCGATCGTTTGCTGGATCGGGTTACGACAGGCTTCCTGGGACCCATCCAAAGAAGCGGGAAGTAGGAGATGTAGAAATCAGTGTGCGAAGATGAAAATCTGTAAACCTTATGGGAAAGATTAAGTGGCATTGGGGGACGGGCATTGCTCTCGTTTATACCGTTTTCGTGGGCGTTTTGGTTTT
Organism: uncultured Saprospiraceae bacterium; assembly: GCA_964640855.1. GTDB lineage: Bacteria > Bacteroidota > Bacteroidia > Chitinophagales > Saprospiraceae > JAJDFU01. The sequence continues at coordinate 17,574 of CAZXIX010000067.1, read as the reverse complement.
TGCTGTGATCAAAAGCACCACCTACGATCACAGTCTCGTAGTGGAAGACTATTATGCCAAAGACATTGCTTACCAGGAGCACTACGATAAATTGGCCAACAGCCTGGCCCTGGAAGACGATCTGGAGGTGCGGTTGGAACGCCCAAACCTCGTACTGGATTTTCCGGACGACCTGGGAGAGATCCAGGGTGAGATCCTGTTCTTCTCGCCCTCCCATAGCCACCTGGATTACAAGGTGCCCATCCAGACCGATGAGCAGTTCCAGCAGACCATTCCGGTAGACGGAATCCGCTCCGGATTGTGGTGGGTCAAGATCGAGTGGGAAGCCCAGGGAACGAAATATTATCAGGAAAAACGTATCTTCTTTTAAATGGCCCTTTACACGGCATTCCTATTGGGTTTGGCAGGAAGTCTGCACTGTATAGGCATGTGCGGCCCCATTGCCCTTGCCCTACCCTATCAGGCGAGCAACCATTGGGCCACAACGGGAAATGTGTTGTTATACAATGCCGGCCGTATCCTGACCTACATAATACTGGGTTTCCTGTTGGGCGTGATCGGTCAAACTTTTGCCGTAGCCGGTGTACAAACCTACCTTTCCATCGCTATGGGCACCGTCATCCTGCTGGCCGCCTTGTTCAGCGTCAACCTGGAGTACCAGCTTCTCAAAATTCCCCTGCTTAATCGCCTGAACCAATGGGTAAAAACCCGATTGGGTGCATTGCTCCAAAGAAAACAAAGCTCTTCTCTTTTTACCATCGGGCTGATTAACGGCCTGCTTCCCTGCGGCCTGGTGTATATGGCAGTTGTCGGGGCCCTCATGGCGCCCAGTGTGGTGGAAGGGGGAGCTTACATGGCGCTTTTCGGCCTTGGCACCCTACCCATGCTGTTTTCCACCGCCCTATTCGGCCAGTTCATCCATCTGAAGTGGCGTGTGGCGGCCCGGAAAATGGTTCCCTTTGTTTTGGTGGGCATGGCCATTCTCCTCCTGGTCCGGGGCTTTCAGTTTGATATCCCCCACGATTTTCGCTTCCTCAAAATGAGCGAAGAGGTCCCCATGTGTCATTAAAAAAGCGGGCTTCCGGAAATTTTCAGATCTCACAAAGTCAAGCTCGGATACTGGTCGGGCCTGCTCTCAGGCGAGTTTGGGCCATTTTTTAACACCTTTTTAACTGTTTTCACTTTTCATTGAAAAAATCAATGAATTCATTGATATTGTTGACTCCCAGGTGATCATTCAGGAGGAAGCCCTGTTGCAGAGGTGACACTCAAACCAATTCCCAACATGCATCGCCTGACTTCTACTTTACTCCACGCTTTCATTTTTTTCTCTTTACCCATCGCTTTGATTGCCCAACCCATGTCGCCAGGAGGTCCTTCTCAGGGACCGGGAGATGAGGAAGTGATTGTGACCGGGCAGTTGGTAGAAAAAGGTTCGGAAGATCCTCTTTCCTTTGCCACGGCAGCCTTATACCGGGAGAAAGACAGCACGATGGTGGGAAATGCCGTAACGGAATTTGACGGTGGATTTCAGATCCAGGCCGAGCCTGGAAATTACTATGCTGTTTTTCAGTATGTCGGCTATGAGAAAAAGGTTATTCCGGACCTCCGTATCAAAGCCGGCCGGGATACGTTCAGACTGGGGGAGGTAGCCATGCTTACCAATGCTGTATCCCTGAGAGAAGTGGAGGTGCGAGCCGAGAAAAGCCAAATGGAGTTTCAATTGGATCGCCGGGTATTCAACGTTGGAAAGGACCTGACCAATATCGGTAACAGCGCCGCCGATATTCTGGACAGGGTACCTTCCGTGACCGTAGATGCAGAGGGAAACGTAAGCCTCAGAGGAAGTCAAAGTGTGCGGATCCTGGTAAATGGGAACCCTTCCGGCTTGCTGAGTGCGGGAGAAACGGAAGCTCTCCTGCGTATGCAAGGGGACATCATCGAAAGTATTGAGGTGATCACCAACCCTTCTGCCCGTTACGAGGCGGAAGGTGAAGCCGGGATCATCAACATCATTCTGAAGAAAAACCAAGAAAAAGGAGTGAACGGTTCCTTCGGTTTAACCGCCGGCTATCCTCAGAATTTCGGAGCTTCCTACAACCTGAATTACCGGCAGCAGGATTTCAACTTCTTTTCCAACTTCGGCATTGATTACCGGAAGTTTCCGGGCGGCGGGAGTTCTACCCAGGAATTTTTCAACAACGGCGACCGCACTGAATTCTACACCAGCGAAACGGATCAGATCCGGGGCGGCCTGGGAGGCTACATACAATTCGGCACGGACTGGAACATCGACAAATACAATATGATCACGGGTTCTTTGCTATACCGCAGAGGCCGGGATGACAACGACGCCACGGTAACCTACCGGGATTTCGATGAGAACGACGAATTGATCAACACGACAGTCCGGGATATCAACGAAATTGAAGACGAGAACAACTTTGAAGGTTCTTTACTGTATAGGCGGACTTTCGATCAGGAAGATCGCGAATGGACGGTAACGGCCAAATACATCCTGGATGAGGAAACGGAAATTGCAGACTATGTAGAAACCGATGACCTGGAGCCCAATGCCCTGATCCAGAACTCTCGAAACGAGGAAGACGAATCCAACTTCCTGTTTCAGACAGACTACATTCATCCCATAGGAGAGAAAACCCGTCTGGAAGGAGGTCTTCGGGCCGCTCTTCGGACCGTCAACAACAATTTTTTCGTGGAGGAACTCCTGGACAACGGCGAAGTGGTCACCCTCCCCGATTTCGATGATCAATTGAAATACCAGGAAAACATCTATGCCGCTTATTTCATCGGAGCCCATGAATTGGGTCCGATCAGCCTGCAGGGAGGTTTGAGGGTCGAACTTTCGGACATAACAGCTTCTCTTGTCAGATCCGGAGAGTCCAACGACCAGAATTACCTGAGCCTGTTTCCCAGTGCGTCTATGGCTTACAAGTTTTCGGAGAAAGATCAGATCCAGGCCAGTTACAGCCGCCGGCTGAGCCGACCCTATTTTCGCCGACTATTACCCTTTTCCAATTTTAACAATCCCCGTAATAACTCCATCGGAAACCCCAATCTTCGGCCGGAATTCACCCATTCCTTCGAATTGGGCTACCTGCATTACTTTACCAATGGATCCTTGCTGGCCAACGTCTATTACCGGAACACAAGCGGCGTGATCGAGCGCATCGTGCTCCCTTCCGACGATGCAACTACGATTCTTTTCCCCGTCAACCTGGCCACCCGCAACTCCTACGGGCTGGAAATTAACCTGGGTTACGATCTGGCCCCCTGGTGGAATATCAACGCCAATACCAATTTCTTCCGCTCTCTGGTCGACGGTACTTATGAAGGACGCGACTACTCCGCTGATGCCTATGCCTGGAATGCAAGGGTCAATACCAAGATAGACATAGGTGAAAAATTTGTCATTCAGGCCTCCTTCGACTATGACGCCCCCCGAAATACCACCCAGGGGCGCAGCTTGTCGTCTTACACTTTTGACCTGGCTGCCTCGCTGGAAATTTTCAAAGGGAAAGGAACTCTCACCTTAAGCGGGCGGGACCTCTTCAACACGCGCATTCGCCGCTCTATTGTCGATACCCCCGAATACAAATCGGAATCTTCTTTTCAATGGAGACGCTCGCAGCAGATCACCATGCAATTTAACTATCGCCTCAACCAGGATAGAAAGCGCAATGCGCAAAGAGGATCGGGCGGAGACCGTTTCTAACTGAAAAACCATTCTACTTCCCGCTCAAATAGTTGAATAGCTGTCATTTATTCTGGAAATTGGGTTTTGACATTAAATGATCAAAACCCAATTTTCTTTTTGGAAAGCGAAGTCCTGCAAACTGACACGAAAAAACAAATGCCTCCGCACGCCATTTCGACCGAGGAGGTGATCGGAATACAGGCTGTGGACCCGGAACAAGGGCTTTCGCAAGCCGAAGTCAAAAACCGAAGGTCTACCTACGGTCCCAACCAACTAAAAGCCTCCAAGCCAAAATCTCCCTGGCGGATATTGTTGGAGCAATTCCTGGACCCGATCATTTATTTGCTGGCCGGAGCAGCCATCCTGTCTTTTGCCTTTCAGGAGTGGGAGGAAGGCATCGCCATCGCCGTCGTCATTTTGCTTACGGTGATGATCGGGTTTATCATGGAATGGCAGGCCGTTCGCTCCATGGAAGCCCTCCGGCAACTCTCCCAGACCCGTTGCCGGGTCTGGCGCGAAGGTCAGGAACAAACAATCGCTGCCGATGAACTGGTGCCGGGAGACATCCTGCTCCTGGAAATGGGTGAAGCCATACCGGCGGACGCACGCATACTGGATCACGAAAACCTGGCCGTCAAGGAATCTGCCCTGACAGGCGAGAGCACTCAGGTCCCAAAACAGACACAGCCCCTTCCGGAAGACACCCCACTGGCAGAGCGGGTCAATATGGTCTTCAACGGCACACTTGTCAGCCGGGGTACAGCCAAGGCCCTGGTGGTCGCCACGGGCGAACAAAGCGAATTGGGGCAGATCAGCCAGATGACCAGGGAAGCGGAATCTACGGCTACCTCTCTGGAAAAGAAACTCAATCGCCTCAGTCGAAGATTGATCTGGTTGACCTTCTTTCTCACTTTGCTCATTATCGGTGCCGGATTCCTGCAGGGAAAAGACCTCATGCTCATGATCAAGACCGCCATAGCCCTGGCGGTAGCGGCCATACCCGAAGGTCTGCCGATCGTGGCCACCATTGCCCTCGCCCGGGGAATGCTGCGCCTGAGCCGCAAGGAAGTGGTCGTCAAAAGCCTCCAGGCCATACAAACCCTGGGAGAAACCAGCCTCATTTGCACCGATAAAACAGGTACCCTTACCGAAAACACCATGGAAGTCCAGGAAATCCTGCTCAATGGTCAACGCATAGGGGTCAAAAAGGCAGCTTCGAATCCGGAAATAACGGATCTGACGGTCTGGGAAGACCTGATTCGGGTGGGTGTTCTCTGCAACGACGCCCGCCAAACAGAGGAGGGATGGGTAGGCGACCCCATCGAAGTCAGTTTGCTGAAGTGGGCCGAAAGCCTGGGGCTTTCTCCGGAAGAGTTCCGCACCCAACAGGCCGAGGTCTACGAAATACCCTTCGATACGGAGTCCAAAATGATGGCCACCCTGAACGAGACTGCGGAGGGCTATGTCGTTTGTGTAAAAGGGGCCCTGGAAGCCTTGTTGGAGCGATGCCGGTCGGAATGGTGGGAGGGGGAATCCCGGCCCCTGGAAAAAGGGGGAACCCATTGGAAGGAAAAAGCGGATCAGATGGCGGCTGACGGCCTGCGGACCCTGGCATTCGCCCATCGCCAAGTCTCCCGGGAGCCGGAAAAAGAAAACATGATCCAGGATCTGACCTTGCTGGGATTGATCGGGTTCCTGGATCCTCCTCGGGAGGACATTCACCACGCAATGGAAACCTGCCGGGAAGCCGGCATCCGCGTCGTAATGGTCACCGGCGACCATCCCGAAACGGCCC
>CAZXIX010000067.1:0-12051 GCA_964640855.1 uncultured Saprospiraceae bacterium | reverse complement strand
GCCCGGAATATTGCCCGGGAAATAAAACTGATACCCGAAGAAGCCGATGGCGAGACCGTAATCACCGGCCCGGAACTTGCCCGCCTGGTCGAATCGGAAAAGCCCGAGGATAAAGAGCGCATCAAGCAAGCCTACGTCTTTGCCAGGGTAAGCCCGGCTCAAAAACTGGACCTGGTCGATATTTTTCAACAAGACGATCGCATCGTAGGCATGACCGGCGATGGGGTGAACGACGCCCCCGCCTTGAAAAAAGCCGACATCGGCATTGCCATGGGCGTTCGAGGTACGGAAGCGGCCAAGGAAGTAGCGGATGTAGTACTGGGTGACGACAGCTTCTCCTCCATTGAACTGGCCATCCGGCAAGGACGGATCATTTTTGAGAACATTCGGAAGTTTGTAGTCTACCTGCTGTCCAGCAACCTGGCGGAAATCCTGGCCGTGACCATCGCCTCCCTCTCCACCCTGCCCCTGCCCTTACTGCCTTTGCAGATCCTGTATCTCAATCTGGTTACCGATGTGTTCCCTTCGCTGGCACTCGGCATGGGCGAAGGAAGCGAGGGCATCATGAAAAAGCCTCCCCGCCCGATTGACGCTCCCATTCTATCCCGGAAACTCTGGATCAGCACAGGCCTCTTCGGGCTGGTTCTGGCGGCGAGCGTCATCGCCATAACGCTCTACGCCCATTTGGTTTGGCAACTTCCCAAAGCCCAGGTAAATAACCTCGCTTTTTACACCCTGGTCGTAGCCCAATTGATCCACGTATTCAACATTCCGGATCGGTCTGAGTCCTTTTTCCTGAACGAAGTGACCCGCAACCTTTGGGTCTGGGGAGCCATCCTGCTTTGTTTGATCCTGACCGGATTGGGTTACCTGATCCCCGTTTTGAGGCAAACCCTCGGCCTGGTCCCGATGGATTGGCAATACTTGCTGTGGGTACCGGTGTTTGCATTGGGGGCAACCCTTGTCATTCAGATATTGAAGCGACTTAAGCTGGCCGTTTAGGTGGAGGAAAAGCTGGGCCTCCGCGAATCGTTTTTGCCCGAGAGCCAATGCTCCCGGAGATTCACTTCACTAAAGTCGGGAAGACCCAGTCCATCTGATAAATCATCCATTCAACAAACTATTTCTATGAGAACGATTCAGCTTTTTTTTCTACTGCTTGGGGTTATGCTTTCCCTACCTGCCTGGGCCCAGGTAGCCAGGGAAGTCAACTTTTCTTCTTCCCAGGCGGATCTGGCCGGCACCCTGACGCTGCCGGATACCCTACAGGAGCATCCGGCTCTCGTCTTCATCAGCGGCAGCGGTGGGCAGACCCGGGATAGCGAGATCATGGGCATGAAAGTATTCGAGATGCTGTCTGAACAGTTGGTCGCGGCAGGCTACGCGGTCCTGCGGTTCGACGATCGGGGCGTTGGAGAATCGAGCGGGAAGGCTCTGGGAGAATCCACCCTCGAAGACCTGGCTGAAGATGTGCAGGCGGCCGTTGAACTCTTGCAAAAGGAAAACCATATTGATTCGAACCAGATCGGCCTTTTGGGGCATAGCGAAGGAGGAGCAGTGGCACCGCTGGTAGCCGCCGGATCGGAAGAGATAGCCTTTATGATTCTGCTGGCCGGCTACGGCGTCAAGGGGTCCGAACTGAGTACGGCCCAGCAGGAGCAGATCCTGAAATCTTCGGGCATGCCGGAATCGTATATCGAAAAAGCAAAATCCGTAAACTACCGCATGTATGAAATGGCGGCCGATCGGGAGATGCCGGAAGATCAAATGCGGGAAGAGATCAAAAGCCTCCTGCTGGAATTGGTTGAGGCGATGCCGCCAGCCATGAAGGCTTCCATACCCGATCCGCAAGCCTTTGCCGATATGCAGGCGGACCCCATGCTCCGCCAGTTGCGCGCTCCCTGGACCTCCTATTTTTTCGGTTACGACCCGGCTCCTACCCTGAAAAGGGTAGCCTGCCCCGTTCTGCTCGTATTCGGCGAGCGGGATACGCAGGTCACAGCCGCGCAAAACCAGGAGGTAATGGAGGAGGCCTTGCAAGCAGGCGGTAATTCGCGCTTCCAAACCGTGATCATTCCGCGTGCCAATCACCTTTTCCAGCTAGCCAATACAGGCAGCGTAGCCGAATATGCTTCTTTGGAAAAGGCCTTTGCCCCTGAGCTCCTACCCGCCCTGACCGATTGGCTGGGACAGGTCGCCCCGCCAGCCAAAAAGTGAGCTGCCGGGCGGTTTGACAGGATCAGGAGATTGAAGCGGTTGGTTTTTCGGCATATTTGTTCTAATCAACAAAATCCGTACTTATGAAAAAACTGATCGCTCTACCCTGTTTTTTCTTTTTGATCCTGGGCGTTTCCTCAGCCCAGTACCTGGGACCGAAGGAAGCCGAAGTTCGCTCTGAAAATGTGGCCTGGGTTCTGGATCATGCCCGTTTTCTGGAGCAGCAAGATGCCGTTGTATACCTGAGTGGTAACATCATCAAGCAAATCGGGAAGGAAAAGTATGTTTTTCGGGACGATACGGGCCTTATCCGTGTGGAAATTGACGAAAAGAATATGCCCAACGAACCCTTTGATGAGCGGACCCGTGTCTTGATCCGGGGAGAACTGGAGACCTTGTTCATGGAAAGCCCGGAGATCGATGTGGCAGAAATCACCATTGCCCCTGCTAAAGGATCCTGATCGGCTGCAGAAGTTCGGAAGGGGAACGAAAAGGCAAAACAGCCCCCTTGCCTGCCAAAATACTACCGCAAACCAGCTGTCCCTTGCCCTTTCAAAGATCATACCGTAAGAAACAATATTTGTTCATGGTTATGAAATGAAAAATTTTTTACGTTAAGGTGCGATCCGTTTTAGGAATTATTGGGTTTATATAGTAAATTATGTGTATTGCCATTTACTAACCAAATCTGATTACATGCTGAAACGATCATTGAAGCGCCGGTTACTTAAAGCTCGAATCACCTTAAGCGACACGCTCCAAGAGATCTTGGAACTCAACAAAAAGAGAAAGCGACTGGAGGACAGTATGCGTACGTTGCATCGCGAAGATCAAATGACGGAAGAACTCAAGGTTCTCAACAAGATCGCTCATCAACAGGCTTTATTGATCCGGTATTACGAAAGCAATCTCCGGGACAGCGCCTGAAAGAAGGTCACCTGAAAAAAAGCCCCCGCACAATTTGGATGCGGGGGCTTTTTTATGGCCGGTATCCGGCTCGCCTCTCCCAGTGCTCTTCTTAAAGTCCCATCAACCAGGGATCCAGGCTCAAAACCGGAATACAGGCCAACGCTTCACACCCTATGCCCCGCCGAATTCCAATTTCCCAAAATCACAAGGATGGGACGTTGACCCTTTCGTTACATTCTTCCTGAGTCTTCCCTCTTCAAGGCTGAGGATCGGGCTCCCCTTTCCCGGGAGGAATGGAATCCACTTTCTCTTCGTGAAGAAGTTGTCCTTGCTCTATCCGCTCCGCCCACCTTTCCTGCCGGTATTTTCTGAACTTTTCAGCTACGGCCTCCAATTCGAGCGGTTTTTGGTTCAGCACCCGATGATAGGCGATCATGATCAGGCGGGCCTGGTCATCCGGATACGACAATCCGAATTCTTCTTTCAGCGCATGGGAGAGTCGGGAACCCTGGTAAAAACCCCAGTTGTAGATGATCCAGCGTCCGAAACTGAAGTGCAACTTCCGAACGGCCTCCGCCTCCGGGCGGGAAGCGAAAGTTTCCCGGGCTTCCTTGGAGGTGAGCTGGTTTAACTGGTTGATGGCATCCGCCAGATTGGCGGGTATGTAGACCCCGAACAGATATTCCTTTTGAATCCGTTCGAGGTATTTATGCTCCTGCAGGACCTCTGCCGAATCCGGGTTCTGTGCTACCGCCATTACCGGTCCGCCCAAAAAAAACAAAATGAAGATCTTCCAATCCATCCTTCTTCTCCTTTTTCCAAGAACAAAGCAAGAAAGAATCTTATTGTTCGGAGAGCCCGGGAAGATCTCCATTTGGGCAGCTCTTACCACCGGATAAGAGCCGCTCCCCAGGTAAAACCGCTGCCGAAAGCAGCCAGACAAACCAAGTCTCCTTCCTTCACTTTGCCCGCCTCGTAAGCCTCGCAGAGTGCGATGGGGATGGAGGCTGCCGTCGTGTTGCCGTAGCGCTGAATGTTATTCCAAACCTGATCATCCCTCAGACCCAGTCGTTTCTGGACGAATTGGCTGATCCGCAAATTGGCCTGATGAGGTACGAACATATCGATATCTTCTTTCGTCAGGCCGGCATCCTCCAGGGCTTCCATGATGCATTCCGGAAACTTCTGCACAGCCATTTTGAAAACGAACTGTCCCTCCATGTTGGGGTAGGTCTGGCCGTTCTCAAACATATGCTCTGTAAGAAAAGCCTCCCCGAATTCGGCGTCCGAATAACCGAAATCCGGCTTCTCTTCGCCGTTTTTGCCGAAATGATACCCGGCATGACAACCGGGGTTGATGAAGGCAAGCTTTTCGGCATAGGTCCCGTCGGAGTGCATGTTGGTCGTCAGGATGCCCTTGCCCTCTTCTTCGGTGGGCTGTACGACGACCGCCCCGGCCCCGTCTCCGAAAATAACCGTGACATTCCGGCCGCGGGTGCTGAAATCCAGGCCGAAGGAATGCACTTCCGCGCCCACCAATAAGACGTTTTTGTACATACCGGTGCGGACAAACTGGCTCGCCACGGAAAGTCCGTAAATGAAGCCGCTGCACTGGTTTCGAATGTCGAGGGCCCCGATTTCGGTTTTCGTGATGCCGAGTTCTCTTTGCAACAAAACACCGCAGCCCGGAAAATAATAGTCGGGGCTCAGGGTCGCAAAAACGATGAAATCGACATCTTCCTTTGTGATGCCGGCTCTTTCAATCGCAATTTCGGCCGCTCTTGCCCCAACGGTTGCTGTCGTCTCTTGATGTTTTTTTGCATACCGCCGCTCCAGAATGCCCGTCCGTTCCTGTATCCATTCATCGGAGGTGTCCATCATCCGGGAGAGATCTTGGTTGGTTACCTTCTTTTCAGGGACGTAGTAACCAATCCCTCCAATTTTTGCTCCTACCATGTCATTTGATTTGAGTTGGCAATTGATTTTCTTCTGTTTATTAGCGATTTATCATCCTTTTCACCCTGACAAAGGAAGGTATCCGGATTTTTCTTTGCCACCGATACGGACCTGGGGCAATCTTCTTCGACCCTCACTATGTTTTACCCATGGCGAGGCAATAAAAACCCTTTCTTTTCTTTACCTTTTAGTAGACCAAAGTTAGATTTTTTCCCCATTTTAAGGATTTAGTAAAACGCGGAACAAAGCAAGACCGGATGGCAAATATAAGCTTGGGCATTATTGAAGACGATCCGTTGGTTCGGGAGAATCTCGAACTGTTTTTTGACAACCCGCCTGAATCGCAGGTCCTGTTATCGGTGGGGTCCATGGAGGAATTCGTGGAGCGGGCCAACCCTCGCTACTCCATCAATGCGATCCTGCTGGACATCGGCCTTCCCGGTATGTCCGGACTTGCCGGTATCCGCCTGATCAAACAAAGCTACCCGAAAGCCGACATCATCATCCTGTCGGCCTACGAGGATTCCGACCGGATCTTCAAAGCCCTCTGTGCCGGTGCCGTTTCCTACCTGACGAAACGTTCGGAGCTCAATACCATTAAGGAAGCCATCCAGATCGTGAACCGCGGGGGCTCTTACATGTCGCCGGGCATTGCCCGGAAAGTGATCGGACATTTTGCCCCCAAAGCCAAAAATCCCGACGATGCGCTCACCCCGCGGCAGGAGCAGATCGTCATGGGGCTTGTGGATGGTCTCAGTTACAAAATGATCGCCGACAAATATCTGATCTCGGTCGAAACCGTGCGAGACCACATCAAAAAGATCTACAAGAAGCTTCAGGTAAACAGCAAAGCCGAGGTGATCCGCAAGAAATTAGAGGGAGAAATATGATATTTTTGTAGCTGGTCTTCCCGACCTGGGGGAAAAAACCGGGTATACGCACTGCAGGGAATCATGATTGGAATGGGAAAAACTCGGACCTTCCGGGAAAGGATCGCTTTCTTGGCCATATGGCTAAGTATGGGACTGCTGTTTCCGCTGACAGCGGAGGCCCAGCCTTTCGACCTTCCTTCCGAACAGTTTTCCCTCGACCAGGGCCTGGCCGACCGCCTGGTCACCGACGTACTTCTGCACAGCAGCGGGTTTCTCTGGATTGCTACCCCCAGCGGCCTGAACCGCTTTGACGGCTACAACTTTGTCGAATACGACGACCATCAGGATCAGGTTCCTAGCCTGTCTGAAATCGATATCGAAAGCATTTTCGAAGATAATCAGAACCGGATCGCCATCCTGTACCGATACAATTTCTTCCGCTTCGACTTGCTCGACCCCTCCACCAATGAAATTACCCGGATCGACCTGAGGCCCTACACAGATGTTCGGGGCATTGCCCGGGCCATCGCTCCCGACCGGAACGGATATGTCCATGTGGTCAGCATCTCAGACACCGCCACGCACGTCTACCGGCTCAACGAAGAATTGCAGGAACGTTTCACCTTGCCCGAAAGGAACAACATCGTTTCTTCGGAAGTCGAGCTTGCCCCCCTCCTGGATGGCTCCTACCTCATCAACGACGAGGAAAAGGGCATGCGCTGGGTGGACTCGAGCGGCCACATCCTGAAAGAATTCCAGATAGAAGACTTCGAAAATCTCCAGACCTTTCCCGACCAGACCGATTTCCTGCACGAAGATCAGCAGGGCAGGGTCTGGCTTTCATTCGCCCAAAGCGGAGATATCTACCGCCTCGATAAACGGAACAAAGGGTGGCAAAGGCAAACCGATTTTTCGGACAGTTCACCGGCCCGCACGGTTTGGGAAGACGAGTTGGGCAATCTGATCTTTGCTTTCGGCGAAAGCACCACCCGACCTCCCGAATACGACCGACTCACCTGCCTGACACGGAGCGGAGAAATCCTGGATCAATCCTATCTCCTTCGGGAATCCGACGGCCTTTTCGCTATGGAGGCCAAGGATTTCTTCAAGGAAGTCTTCATGGGTTCCGGCAACGGCTTGCATATTGTCCAGAACAACCAGAGTACCATCACCCCTTTGCTCCAACAAGCCGGCGTTCAGGAAAGCGACAAGAGCAAGATCACCGGCATAACGGCGGCTCGCGGCCGCGAGCTCTACATTACAACCCAGGCGGGGAGATGGTACCGGTACGACATTCGACTGCGGGATATGGACACGCTGACCCTGCGCGACAACCGGACCTTTCGCCTGCCCATCGCCTGTGGCGGCCCCGTGCTCGAAGGCCATGACGGGATCGTCTGGAGCATCAGTTGCCCGGAAGCCACCCGCCCCGTTCTCACCTCTTACAATCCGGAAACCCGCGTCGCCCGGCAGTATCCCTATTTTCATTCCTTCATTGATTTCGCGGAGGATGCCGGGGGCGGGCTGTGGTTTATTTGCGAACGGGTCAACAACAAGGGTTTGATCGTACAGTTTGACCCTACGACCGAACGCTTTGTGGAACTCTTTGACGAAGAAGGGAAAAACCCGCTGCGGGAATCCCGCCCCTATTGCATAGAAGCGTCCGGCGACAGCGTTCTCTGGATCGGAACGAACCGGGGTATTCAGCGCATCCAGCTCAACAGCAATCGCACCTCCCGCTTTACCGTCTCCCGCAATCCGGAAACGACCAACAGCTACTCCGTTCTGACCATTCAGCAGGTGAGCGACAGCCTGCTTTGGCTGGGGACCAATCACGGCCTGGTCGCCTTTAATCCCGGCGGAAGCATTCTGGCCGCCTTCAGCCGCAAAAGCGGTCTTTCCCACGACCGGATTATGGGCATCCTGCCGGACGATCAGGGAAATCTCTGGATCAGTACCTATTACGGACTGTCCTATTACGACCGGCAGCAGGATCTTTTCCGGAAATTCTTCCGGGAGGACGGGCTCACCACCAATGAATTCAGTCCGCACGCCGCCTGGCGCGCCTCCAACGGGCTTTACTTCTTCGGCAGCCAGAACGGGATCAATTCCTTTTCTCCCAACGATCTGCTGGTCCGGGATACCACTCCCAAGGTCATCCTCACCCGGATCACCCAATACAACCCCGGGGAAGGAGGACAGATCGCACAAAGCACTTCGCTGGACGAAATCGACGAGCTCGTCATTTCCCCCAGCGTTACCTACTTCCAGCTTAATTTCACCCTCCCGGTTTACGACCGCCCCATCAAAAATCAGTACATCGCCTGGCTGGAGAATTACGACAAGACCTGGGTTTACCTGGGTACCAATCCGGTAGTGCGCTACACCAAACTCCCGCCCGGAAGATATACCCTCCACATCAAGGGGGCGCCGCCCAACGGCATCTGGAGCTCGGAATCCCTGGTCATACCCGTTCTGGTGAAACAGGTTTTCTACAAGACCTGGTGGTTTATCCTCCTGGTGATCGCCCTACTGGCGGGCATCATCTATCTCTACCTGCAATCGCGGCTCGAACAGCGGCTGAAGGTGGAGCGCCTTCGGACGAAATTATCCTCCGACCTCCACGACGAAATGAGCGGTCTGCTAAGCGGTATCGCCATGCAGACCGACGTGCTGCAAATGCGGGTTGAAGACGGTCCGGCCAAGGATAAACTCAAAAGGATCGGCCAGGTCAGCCGGCAGGCTATGAGCAAAATGAACGATGTGATCTGGTCCATCGATTCGCGGAAAGACAAAATGGAAAGCCTCATCGAGCATATGCGCGACCATGCCGACAACATCCTTCACCCGCTGGAGATCAATTACGACCTGGAATTGATCAAGATCGATCCGGAAGTGATCATTCCCTTCGAGATCCGGCAAGAACTCTTTTTCATTTTCAAGGAGGCGATCAATAACGTCGCCAAACACGCCCATGCCACCGAAGTAAGAATTCTCCTGGAAAATACCGGTAAGGAGTTTCGGCTGAAAGTGGTGGATAATGGCCAGGGCGCTCAGCTAAACGGCAACGGCTTCGAACAAAAAGGCCAGGGCCTGACCAACCTTCGCATGCGGGCACAGCGCATCCAGGCCAATCTGGATATCCGGGGCGATCAGGGTTTTTCGATCGAGCTGAAAATGAAGCGTTTTGCCTAGAGAGGGAAGGTAGCAGTTGAGTGGGTAAAAGTGGTTAAGTGGGTGTCGGGGCGGAGCGTAGCGGAGATCCTGACAAGCGGGTGGAAAATTCAAATCCTGGATTAAGTATGATCCGCTTCGTCAGGGTATCAGGTATCGGGTATCAGGTAAGTAGTGGAGTAGTTGAGTAGGTAACGAGGATCTAGGTTTTCGGAACTGCGGGCGGATTTCCCTTTAGGGAATAAAAGGGTGCGTGAAGGTAATGCGGTATCAGGTATCCGGTCGGAGCGTAGCGAAGATCCTGACAAGCGGGGAAAAGATCTGGATTCTGGAAAAAGCAAGATTCACTTCGTCAGGGTATCAGGTATTGGGTATCGGGTACCGGTTAAGCAGTTGAGTGGTTGAGTGGATATCGGGTATTGGTGGCGGGAAACTCAATTGTTGCTATTTTCTACGACTTCCCGGATCAAATTCGGATAATCCGTAATGATCCCGTCCACACCCATCTGGATAAGCGATCGCATGGTTTGGGTATCGTTTACCGTCCAGGGGATCACCTGAAGGCCCTTTTCATGAGCCTGATTTACGACGTTTTGGGTGAGCAAGGTGTGCATGGGGCTGTAGATCTCCGGCAGAAAGCTCAACGGAGCCAGATGTTTCTCCAGCGAAGCGGGATATTCCACCAAAAAAGCTACGGTTTGATCGGGTTTACGCGCATGAACCGCCTCCAAAACCCGGGGATCAAAAGATTGGATGCAACTCCTGGACTCTATATTCAGGCGTTCTAATTCCGCCAGGACAAGTTGAGAAAAGGCCTGCGGACCGGGGGTAAATTTGCCGTCCCATTCCGGTTTGCTCTTGATCTCGATGTTGAAGCGGATCGACGCCCGGTTCCGGCTTTGACAGATCGAATCCGCCAGGGCGACAACCTCCCAAAGCCGTGGTTTGGGGGTGGCAACCGGCTCCTGTTCCGGAAAACCGGCATGGGCTCGACTCCCGCAGTCAAAGGCCGCTACTTCCGCATAGGCCATTTGAAAGATATTCAGCTTCTGTTCTTCTTCCTCACCAACGGGCCTCCCGTCCGGATGGGAGCAGATCGAGGCGGAAAACCAGGGTTCGTGAGAAACCACCAACTGGCTATCGCGGCTGAGCGCGAGATCCAGCTCCAGCGTAGTGATCGGATATTCCAGCGCCTTCTGGAATCCGGGCAAGCTGTTTTCGGGAGCCAGACCGCGGGCGCCCCGATGCCCTTGCCAATCGAAGGATGATTTCATGGAAGTCGTATTGGAGGGCTTACACGTTAGCAAAAGGATCGATACGAACAGCAGGAGAATTTTTCTCACGGGAATCAGGTTGAAGAGGCGCATGTTTTCCAGGTTTTACCATTTGGCACAGCCAAATTACCTTTTCATCTCTGCATAGTGCTTATAAAACAAGGGTATCGTCTCAATACCCTTATAGTAATTGAACAACCCATAATGCTCATTGGGCGAATGGATGCTATCGGAGTCCAGCCCGAAGCCCATCAGCACGGATTTGACGCCAAATACCTCTTCAAACAATGCTACAATGGGAATGCTCCCCCCGCTTCGCATGGGGATGGGAGCCCGCCCGAAGGTCTCCTCCATGGCTTTTGCCGCCGCCTGGTATTCGGGCGTGTGGGTGGGTGTCACCACAGGCTCTCCCCCGTGGTGGGGCGTCACTTTCACCTGCACAGAGGGCGGCGCGATGGAAACGAAGTGTTTTTGAAAAAGCTCGGTGATCTGATGCGAATCCTGGTAAGGCACCAGGCGCATGCTGATCTTGGCAAAGGCTTTGGAGGGAAGTACCGTTTTGGCCCCCTCTCCGATATAGCCTCCCCAGATCCCGTTGACGTCCAGGGTCGGACGGATGGTTGTGCGTTCCAGGGTGGTAAAGCCATCTTCTCCCTTTACGGCTCGAACGCCCAGATCTTTTTTGTAGGCCTCCAGGTCGAAAGGGGCTTCGTTCATGGCTTGCCGGTCTTCCTTGCTCAGGTCCTCCACCTGATCGTAGAAGCCGGGTATGGTGATGTGACCATCCTCGTCAATCAGGGAAGCGATCATGTTGGCCAAAATATTGATCGGATTGGCGACTGCCCCTCCGTATACGCCGGAATGCAGATCGCGGTTGGGTCCGGTCACTTCCACTTCAACGTAGCTCAAGCCCCGGAGCCCGACGGTGATGGATGGGACGTCGTTCGACAGGATGGAAGTGTCGGATATGAGGATGACATCGCTGGCCAACCGATCTTTGTTCTCCCGGCAAAAGGCAGCGAGATTGTCGGAGCCGACTTCCTCCTCCCCTTCAATCATAAACTTGACATTGCATTGGAGTTCGTCGGTGGCGACCAGAGCTTCGAAAGCTTTCAGGTGCATGTATACCTGCCCTTTATCGTCGCAGGCGCCCCGGGCAAAGATGGCTCCCTCCGGATGGATATCTGTTTTTTTGATCACGGGCTCAAAAGGACCGCTGTCCCAAAGATCGAGCGGATCCGGAGGCTGTACGTCGTAGTGGCCGTACACCAAAACCGTTGGCAGATCAGGCCCTGTGATCTTTTCGGCATATACGATGGGATGCCCTTGGGTAGGCACGATCTCGACGCTGTCTACCCCGGCTTGGCGGAATTTTTCTGCCAGCCAATCGGCTGCCCGCTTGACGTCATTGCCATAAGCCGGATCGGCACTTACAGAAGGGATGCGAAGGAACTCCAATAATTCATCCAGAAATCGATCCTTGTGGGTCGCCAGGTAGGCTTGCAGTTTATCCATTGGTCTTCGTTTTTTCGGAAAGTGGAAGATACGGAGATGTCGTAAGTTCGCAATAGCAGGATGTCCCAATTTCAACGGGAAAAGGGATAGTTCAATTAAGTGTGTCTGGTTTGATTAAAGGAGGTTTATCCAGA
>CAZXIX010000066.1:0-24583 GCA_964640855.1 uncultured Saprospiraceae bacterium | reverse complement strand
GACCCAACTCAAGCCCACTCTATCCCGCCGTAAGTTTATTAAACAGTCGGCCCTGGTAGCAGGAGCTTTTACCATTGTGCCTCGGCATGTCCTCGGGCGCGGCTTTACGGCTCCCAGCGATCGCATCACCTTAGGTTTCATTGGTTTGGGGAAACAGTCCCCCACCCTGGCCAGTCGCTTCACCACTATGGCCGACACCCAGATCGTAGCCGCTTCCGATCTCTTTGCCGGAAAGATCCAGTCCTTTCAGGAAATGGTGACCCGCTTGTACGCCGAACATCGGGATCAGGACAACTACCAGGGGGTAGATGCCTATGTGGACTACGAGCCCATGCTCGAGCGGGAGGATATAGACGCCGTGGTGATCATCACGCCCGACCACTGGCATGCCATACCCACCATACAGGCGCTGAAGGCCGGCAAGGATGTCTATTGCGAGAAACCCTTGTCGCACACCATTGAAGAAGGCAGGGCCATGGTGGAAGCCACCCGCAAATACGATCGGGTATTGCAGGTAGGCAGCATGCAGCGCTCCGACAATCGATTCCGCAAGGCCTGCGAACTGGTCCGGAACGGCTACCTCGGGGAGATCAGCCGCGTCCTCGTCAGCGTGGGCGACCCGGCCCGGCCCTACGACCTGTCAGGAGAACCGATGCCGGAAAACTTCAGCTGGGACAACTGGTGCGGTCCCTCCCCGGTCAAACCTTACCATTCTTTGCTGGCCCCGGCCCAGGTGGAAACCGAATACTGGCCGAAGTGGCGCGACTATGCCGAATACGGCGGCGGTATTCTGTGTGACTGGGGCGCCCATATGTTCGACATTGCCCAATGGGGACTAGGCATGGACCATACGGGTCCGGTGCAGATCATCCCGCCCTCAGATCCCAACGCCAAGCGGGGGCTGCGTATGATTTATGCCAACGGCGTAGAAATGGTCCACGAAGATTTTGGCCGGGGATGGGCTGTCCGCTTCATCGGCTCGGAAGGCACCCTCGACGTGAGCCGGCAGTTTCTGGATTCCAAACCCGAACCCATCGTAACGGCAAAACTCAAAGACAGCGATACCCGCCTCTACGATACCGGAGAAAACCATTACGGAGACTGGATCGACGCCGTCAGGAATCGCACGAAGCCGATCTGCGATGTCGAGACCGGTCACCGATCAGCTTCCGTCTGCAACATCGCCAATATCGCCTACTGGCTCGGCGAGCCTCTGGATTGGGATCCCGAAAAAGAGAAGTTCAAGGGCAATTCCAAAGCCAATAAACTCAGGGGCAAGAAATACCGGGAGGGATACAAGCTGCCGAAGGTTTAGAATTGAGTTTAGGGTTTAGCGTTGAGTTTAGAGGGGGGTAACTTGATCCTCTGCCTCCGGCAAAAGGGCGCGGGTGGATAAAGTGCTCATGCTGTAATCAAGTCATTCTCGCGGGCAAGAGTCAATAGATGCTTTCATTCATCAACACTTCTCCGCACAGGGGGGGCGTCGGTACCGTGGATCAGTCATTTTTAGAAAAATCAGAGCTATGCTAACGCGATACCTGCTGTTCTGTCTCTTTTTTATGCCCTTCCTAATCCAAGCCCAGGAACTCCCGTTGCTGAGAGTCTCGGATGATAAAAAGTATTTGGTTACGGCGGACAATGAACCCTTTTTCTGGCTGGGGGGAACCGCCTGGGAGCTCATTCATCGCCTGAGCAAGGAAGAGATCGACCTGTATCTGACAGACCGGGCAGAGAAGGGTTTTACTGTCATCCAAACTGTTGTTCTGGCGGAGTTGGACGGGTTAAATGAACCCAATTATTATGGCGAACGGCCCCTAGTCGAGCACGATCCCACCCGCTTAAATGAAAAGTATTTTGAGCTCGTAGACTACGTACTTTCCCGATCTGAAGAGTTGGGCTTATACGTGGGACTCTTACCGACCTGGGGCGACAAGTTCAATCAAAAATGGGGAAAGGGCCCGGTAATATTCAATCCGCAAAATGCCGAGATCTACGGGAAACTGCTGGCCCAACGTTATAATTCCCACTCCAACCTCATCTGGATACTGGGCGGCGATCGTTTACCAGAAAAAGAGGAGCATTACGAGATCATTAGGGCTATGGCAAAAGGGATCCGCGAGTTTGATTCAAACCACCTGATCACTTACCATCCGGTGGGCGGTAGTATAGCGTCCGATTTCTTTCCGGAACAATGGCTGGATTTCGATATGTTCCAGAGCGGTCATAACAGCCTCGCTCAAGAATACACCTACGTTTTTAAAAGCCGGAATCAAGTACCTGATAAACCCGTGGTGAACGGGGAAGCCCGATATGAAAACATTGGCGACCGTTTCTGGGACGAAGAAAAGCACGGTTGGCTGGATGAAGCTGATGTGCGCGTATCAGCCTACTGGAGTATGCTGGCGGGGGCAGCAGGTTACACTTACGGGTGCAACGACATCTGGCAGATGTTCGACTTGACCAATGAACCGGTGATCCAGGCGCGCACGGGATGGAAAGCCGCCCTCGATCTGCCGGGCTCCACCCAAATGGGTTTCATGCGAAGTTTATTCGAGCGTTTTCCCTGGCAGAGCATGTCCTATGATTCAACCCTTATCCAAGCTGAAAATCCAGATGATGGATCGCATATCATCGCTGCCTTAGGAAAGGAGAAGGACTTCCTTCTGGCCTATACCCCACTCGGGAAATCCATCCATCTGGACGGATCCCGCTTGTCCTCTCCCACGGTATATGCCTATTGGTTTAACCCCCGTAGCGGTGGCATCCGGTATGTCGGAGAATTTAAACCCACTTCCAGCTTGTCCTTCAAGCCCTGGGCCGATGGCCGGGGCAGTGACTTTGTATTGATTTTAAGCAACAAACGGATAAACGAATAAATGTAAATTTAAAAATGAAAAAGTAAAATACCTTCTATACAGCTACATTCCTCTATTTATACTTATCATTTTTTATTTTGAAGCTTCACTTCTCTCTTAAATAAGATGCGAAAGTACCCTTCCGGGTATTTTCCAATAGGCTGCAAATTAAAAACTACATCATCTTGAATCCTATATAACTTCATGGTAGTGAACTACATCTCTGCAAGTCTGTATCGAAAAATGGTGCATTGTGCCCTGGCCGAAGGCATGGCCCGGGAAGACCTGGAGGATCTCTCAACGCCCATAGCAGCCCTGGAGACGGTTCAGGCCGTGCCGGCCGACCATTTCTTTGAACTCCACGAAAAGCTGGATGATGCCCTGGGCCGGGCTTTGCCGTCCGGGTCGGTCAACAAATGAAAATAGAAGATTACGGAGTTCTGGGCCTTTCCTGGAAAACCTGCGCCAAAGCCGGGGAGATATTTGAACGCTGCGAACGCTACTTCAGACTTTTATCCAATACCTACCTCTTCAAGGTGGAGGACGAAGGCGCCCTGTCGAGGATATATCTTTTTCGTGATGCCTATCGGCCAGGCGTGGGCCTTTCCAACGAAGCTACCTTTTCAGCTACCGTAGTCGTTCTGCAGGCCATGACCGAAACGGATATTGCTCCGGTAGAAGTGTCTTACAAACATGCTGCCCCCACAGATCTGAAAAGCCACCGGGAGGCCTTCCGATGCCCTGTTCTTTTCCAACAAAAACACAACGTAATTACCTATACGACCAAAGAGCTGGAAACCCGGACGGCTAAGGCGGACGTCAGCATCAATCAATTTCTGGTCGAACGGGTCGAAGAAGAAACGCGTGGCATAGAGATCAACGCCCACAAAATCGTGTCGGACGTGGAGAAGCTGATCGAAGATGCCCTTCCCAGCGGTATTCCCAGCCTGGTCCAGGTAAGCGTGCATATGGGCATGAGCAGTCGCACCTTAACCCGCCGACTATCCGAAAGCGGCATCACTTTTCGTGACCTGATCAAGAATACTCAGGAAAAGATCTCCAAAGACCTCTTGCTGAATTCGAACCAAACGATTGGAGAAATTGCCTTTCAAACCGGATTTTCTGAACAAAGCGCCTTCAACCGGGCGTTCAAACGCTGGACCGGGCAATCACCGACGGCACGGTGTGTGGAATCAAACCCTTCCTCAGTCCATTTAAACGAAGCATCGGACCTACATCCAACACAGAAGAGACGTGGATATTCCCGTCTCTTCTATTTGACTCCCTGTAGTCGTTATCCAATAGTAAATTAGCCGTTGGATTCAATCATCCCCCCCCAATCTGGAAATTAAAGATCTCAAACTTGATTCTTTCCCGCAGGCCTGAAAAGGTGGAATAAGCCTTTTTTGAAATCATGATTATCTCTTCTTACCTTTCTCAGATATGGGGCTCCTGGCTCCAGCCTTTCCAACCTCAAAGAATCGAAAGCCCATTATACGTTGGCCGGCTCGCATGTGCGGGCCCGGCAGAGCCCCTGGCACATCAAAACGCAACGACATGCCTGTAAAAGCACCTAAACTCAGTTTCAAAGAAAAATTCGGCTACGGGCTCGGAGATACCGCCTGTCATTTTGCCTGGGACATGGCCGGGATGTTCCTCTTTTTCTTTCTGACGGATGTGTACGGGATATCCGCCGCCATGGCCGGTACCATCATGCTGGTGGCCCGGGTCTGGGATGCCGTTTCCGATCCTCTGATCGGGATTATATCCGACCGGACCCAAACCCGGTACGGAAAATTCAGGCCCTACATGATCTGGTTCGCCTTGCCCATGGGCGCTTCGCTGGTTCTGCTTTTCACGACTCCGGATTGGGACGAAAGCAGCAAAGTCATCTATGCGGCGGCCATGTATTTGCTTCTCAGTACGACCTACACGGCTGTCAATCTTCCTTATTCTGCGCTTTCCGGTGTGATGACAGCTGATTCCGACGAGCGGACCGAGCTCAATCAATATCGCTTCTTCCTGGGCTTCATCGGCATGTTCATCGTCAGCTTCACCATGGTGATCAAAAATTATCTGATCGTAGATGACGTGATGGTCTATGCCCAAAGCATCAGCCTGCCGACCGAGGCGCTCGGCTTCATCCAGGAATTCAATTGGGGAGGCGCCCGACTGCTGGATGCTTCCGGCAGCTTACAGGGGATCATCGTACAAAATGAACGCCAGGCTTTCCAGTCGATCGCTATCGTATTGGCCATTCTGGGTACCTTTCTGCTGGTGATTTCCTTTCTCTCCACCCGGGAACGGATCAGTCCGCCCGCCGGCCAGAAATCGAATCTGAAAGAAGACCTGAAGAACGTATTCGGCGTGCAGGCCTGGCTGATCCTCTTTATTCTGGGGATCATCACCTTTGTATTGATCAACATACAGGGGGCCGTCATCAACCAGTATTTCAAGTACTATGTGGAAGATGAAAATCAGGCTACGCTTCTCTATTCCGCTACGACTGTTTCGCTGATCATCGGGGTATTGCTGGCCGCTCCCCTATCCAAAAGATTTGAAAAACGAAACGTCTATCTGGTCTGCTCTGCGATATCGGGGGTTCTGACCATGGCCTTGTTCCTGCCGGGTAAAGACGACTTTTACATGCTGCACACGATCAATATTCTCTCCAAGCTGGCCATCGCCCCCACCATCCCGCTGTTGTGGTCCATGATCGCCGATACGGCCGACTTTTCGGAATGGAAGAACCGGCGGAGAGCTACCGGGCTTTTCTTCTCGGCCACCACCTTTGCACAGAAAATCGGCGGCGGGATCGCGGTAGGGCTGGCCGGTTGGTTGCTGACCCTGGCCCAGTATGACGGGGAGGCTATTCAGCAAACTGCGGAAGCCATTCTCTCCCTGAAGTTGCTTTTCTCCATTATCCCGGGAGCGCTGTATCTGCTCACGGCTCTGTTGTTGTTTGCGTATAAACTGGATGACCAAACCGTAGAGCAAATCAAAGTGGAATTGCTGGAACGCCGGGCAAAGGAAGGAGCCTAAAGCCCGTTTCCGGAAACAGCCAGGAGGCCCTGGTTCGATAAAAATATGTAGCACCCAAAAGGATGGATCGCATTCGGGGAGTGGAACTCAGGTAAAGGAACTATTCAAGCTTCGTTTCTTGCCTGCTCCCAGCCTGTCGTGACCAGATAGCGGTTGCGCTCTTTGATGAACACGGTAGGTTTTTCTCCCGTGATGCTTTTGAAATCGCGAATGAAATGGGCTTGGTCAGCATAACCGCTTTGGTAAGCCACCTGTGTAAGATTCAGCCATTTGTGTTGTTCCAGAAGACGATGAACCTCGTTCATTCTCGAGAGACGGAGATATTGCTTGGGGGTGAGCCCGACCTTGTCTTTGAATTCGCGCTCTAATTGCCGGAGGCTTATGTTCATCCGCCGGGATAGATCCTCGATCTTCAATCCCCCTTTGGTTTGCCGGATCAATTCCGCCGCCCGGTTCACGTAGTTTTGTCCAACCTGGTTTCGATCAATCATCCGGAGCAGAAAGCCATTGGCCAGGCGGATCATAGCTTTCGATGCGCTGGCCTTTTGTTTCAGTTGGTCGCAAAATGCCTGAAAATCAGCCCCTAACACCAGCGACATGTCATCAAAGCCTTCTTTAAACAAGGAGGAAGGGACGCCAAAAACATTGAAGAACCCCTCCGGTTTGAAGCGGATAGCAAATACGTCCACCTTGTCCTGAAATTGAACTTCGTACGGGCGCGTGTACAGGCCAATGACGGTATAATCCGGCGACTGATCCCAGCCATATTCGTTGTGAAGATCACAATGCAGATCAGACAAATGAATGATCAGGTCTACAAACCCGCTGGGGATCACCCGCATAGACATTCCCTTATGCGGGTGACCGGTAAATCGCCCTTCCCAGTAGACTTCCACAAAGTTGGTCAGTGCCCC
Organism: uncultured Saprospiraceae bacterium; assembly: GCA_964640855.1. Taxonomy (GTDB): domain Bacteria; phylum Bacteroidota; class Bacteroidia; order Chitinophagales; family Saprospiraceae; genus JAJDFU01. The sequence continues at coordinate 17,772 of CAZXIX010000066.1, read as the reverse complement.
GCCCGGCTTGTATTGTCTGACTAAACCCATGATCCAAAAGGTAAATAACCTTTGACCAATGGGCAAAATGCCCGGGGAGATTTGTTTTCACCCCCAGGCATTTTTTATAGAGATCCTGGCGGGATCAGGCTTCCTGCTGGGCGGCAACCGCCGCTGTGCTGACCACCCTCTCCCCTTCCGGCAGCCATCCCTGATCAAAGGTTGCGACAATATGGTTGGCCCCTCCGAAAATGCCCAGCACTTTCAGGGTCGTCGTACCTATGTTTTTCACATCGTGGGGAACCATTTCGGGGACTACAGCCAATGTGCCTTTCGAGACACGGGCCGTTTCCTCCCCTATGGAAGCTTCGGCCTCGCCTTCCAGGATGACCAGAACCTCTTCGGCGCTGTCGGTATGCCGGCCCACATTATGTCCGGGTTCCAGTTCGAAGTAAACCGCCGCCGTATTTTGAGTACCCAGAGTTCCCAGCAGGGGGAAATTTACCCGACAGTGTTGCCGGCTATCCTCCCGGGCCGTGAATTCAAGTAGTTCCAGCTGATTCAGGTCTGAAGTAATCATGTTTTGCATTTTTTAGGTTTGAAAATGGATTGCACCCAATGTATTCCCTACCCCTTTTGCAGGATTGTAAAAAATCGACATTCTGAAACAGGTTATCTTCAGGTATTCTGATCTGGCCATTTGCAAGCTTTCTGTTTTCGATCCAGGTCTTACCTTCACACTCGCTCTATCCGAATATTTGAACCCATGCCCATTGATTTTGAGAAAATCCGCCAGATCTACCAATTCTCCCGGAAACTGACCTGGCAGGATGTGCAGGTCCTGATCAGCGAGTCGAAATCCCGCTCGTTCGCTCCCCGGGAATTCCTTCAGGAAGCAGGAAGCCGCGATCGCACCGTCTTTTTTATCCTGAAAGGGATGATCCGAACCTTTCACCTCAACGAGCGCGGGGACGAGATCACCACCTGGCTTCGTTGGGAAAACCAATTGTTCGTAAATCTGGATACAACACTTTTTGAGCGCCCCTCCCGCTTTTATGCCCAAGCCATAGAACCCACTCAGGCTTTGACCATCTCGTTCGATCTGCTCCAGGACCTCATCGATCAGAATCCGAAACTGGAAAAGAACCGCAAATTTTTCCTCCGCGATGCGGTACGTACGCTGGTCCGGCACAATGAATCCTTCCTCCTCTTTTCACCGGAGGAACGCTATCGGAACTACCTCGAAGAAAATCCGGAGATCGCCAATCGGGTGCCGGATAAGTACATTGCCAACATCCTGGGCATTACGCCCGTATCCCTGAGCCGCATCCGCAAGCGCATGGCAGAGAATCCGGTGAAAGGCGGATGATGCTGAAAAGCGGGAGAAATATCCAAATCCTGCCATAAATAGGATTCGCTTCGTCTGGGGTATCGCGTAGCCAAAATGCGTAAGGGATCCTCCAGAGGGGCATGAAAAACCTACGGAAACCCATCCGAACCGGAAAGCTTCCTTTCTTATCTTTTGTTAATTCCCTCCCCTGTCGACCTGGCCTACTTTTGTTGCAACTTTTTCGATCAACGACTCGCGGCGATTAAACCCAAGACAGCGCCCGTGGTCTGATTATCGAAATCAAACAGCAAATTTTAATTCTATGAGCCAAATCCATCTTTTCACCCTTAAAAACCACGTAAACATGACACGTGCAACCCGTATTACTTTTCTCAGCCTTCTCCTCATTTCCATGGGCATGCTTTTTTCCTGCGACAAGAACGAGGATAACGGCCCGGAAGAAACCCAATTGTCGGAAGATGAAGTAGCCGAAGTACTGGAGTCTTCCTTTTCCAAAACCAACGGCGGCTTGACCGAAGAACTGGAGAGCACCTCGGAAGAAATGGAGACCATGGACCTGCAGGCTTATTGCGACAGCTTGTTTCAGGACACCCTGAATTACGAGTACAACGGCGCCAACGCACAGGCTTCAGCTAACATAGGCTGGGGGTTCGACCTGACCTGCAATGGTCTGAACGTTCCGCAGTCCGCCATCATGGCGTTGGGTACGGAGGTCAGCTTCAACACCTCCCGGATCAGTTCGATAGGGACCAGCACTTTCAACGGCAGCCTGTCCGGACTTCAGTTTTCCTCGCCGGTCATTACCTGGAACGGTACCTACACCCGCAGCGCAGCCTCCGATTTCCGTTTTCGCCAGCAAAACAACGGCAACACGGACCTGAATCTGACCTTGACGGAAGTGGCATTCGACAAAGAGGATCTGATCATCGCCTCCGGTACAGGCACCTACATTCTCACCGTCACGATCAACGGCAATAGCGAGACCTTTGAGGGCACCATCACCTTCAACGGCGATCAGACGGCTACCGTTGTGATCAATGGGGAAGAGTTTGTGATTGATCTGAGGTAAAAGACCACAGTCAAGAGTCGAGAGGCCAGAGTAGCTTTTTTTCTTAAAAATGCGACCTCTGGCCTTTCCCTTTTAATCCTAAATGCCTGACCATGCCCCCCTTGCAAGACTATTTTTACTTACCCATAGTCATGAACTTCGGACGCTATTTCCTCATGGCGGGAATTCCCTTTTTCATATTCTACATCTGGTTCCCGCATAAATTTTCCCGGCAAAAGATCCAGGACCGCATTGCTCAAAACAAAGATTTCATCCGGGAATTCCTGCACTCTATGAAATCGATCGGCGTCTTCATCGGGGTAGGCATATTGATCCTGAGCTCCCCCCTGGGCGGATATTCCCGATTGTACGAGAACCTCAACGACTATCCGCTCTGGTGGATACCCCTCAGCATACTTTTTGCCTTGTTCATACACGATACCTACTTCTACTGGTTGCACCGGGCCATGCATGACAAAAAGCTATTCAGATGGGTACATGTCATTCATCACCGATCGACTAATCCCACGCCTTTGGCCAGTTATTCCTTCAATCTACTGGAAGCTGTTTTCGAGAACCTGGCCGCCTTCCTCGTGCTCTTAATCCTCCCGATGCACGTTCTTTCCTTGTTGGTGACCGTCACTTTCATCTTTGCCTTCAACGTCTATGCGCACCTGGGCTATGAGATCTTGCCGCGCTGGTTTCGCCACAGCATCCTCTTCGAATGCTTCATTACCTCGGTCCATCACAACATGCACCATCGAAGATTCAAGGGGAACTACGGGATCTATTTTCGGTTTTGGGATCGGGTGATGAAAACCGAGTTTCCCGATTATACGAAAGTCTATGACCGGATACAGGAGAAGCGTTTTGAGAAGGACAAGCCGCCCGCTGTAAAGCAGCCAAAGGCTTTATAATCCAGCGATTGGCGTCCTTGATGACTGCATACTCCTGTTCCTCTTCCCGGGTTTCCCCTTCCCTTTTTATCATTTATGCCTGCTGGTCTATACCTTCCTGCTCCGCGTTCTTATCTTCAAGGCCATAAACCGACTTCACACAAAACATGAAAAATCACCTTCTCCTGCTGCTGCTGGCAGCCCTGTCGGGAGCATGCAGTTCCCCGGAAAACGGCCAATCCACCGATTCGGAGCCTGAAGTGCGGGAACCCATTCTCGACACCATCTTCACCCTCACCGCAGATGCGGAGACCGCTCCCATAAAGTCCGTCTTCGGTACCGATGCCGCCGACGATCCGGCCATCTGGATCCATCCCGACGATCCCTCCCGAAGCATCATCTACGGATCCAACAAGACGGGTGGCATTGCCGCCTACGACCTGTCCGGCAAAGAGATGGCTTATGCGGAGGTCGGTCGGATCAACAACATCGATGTGGCCTACAACCTCCAACTCGCCGATAGCACCATCGACATCTGCGGGGGGACCAACCGGACCACCAATGCCATCGACCTGTTCCGGATCGACCCGGCCAGCGGCGAGCTTACCTATATCCTAGACACCCTTCTGATCTCGGAAGTAGATGAGGTCTATGGTTTCTGCTTTTACCACAGCCCCAAGACGGGTACGAACTATGCCATCCTCTGCGGCAAGGACGGCGTCGTCGAACAATATGCTATCCGCGAGGGCGGAGAAAGCCTGAGCCTGGAGCGGGTGCGCGCTTTCGATATCGGCAGTCAACCCGAAGGCCTGGTCGCGGATCACCAACTCGGCATCCTGTACATCGGCGAGGAGAACCAACGCATCTGGAAAGTAAATGCCGAGCCTGTGGAAGCCGAGCCCCAGCCCCTGCCGTTGAGCTCCATGGAAGATAACCCCAACATCACCTACGATATCGAAGGGCTGACGATCTATTATACCGCTTCAGACAAGGGCTACCTGATCGCATCCAGCCAGGGAAACAATAGCTATGCCGTCTACGAACGCTATCCTGAAAACAACTACCTGGGCAGCTTTCGCATCGTCGACGGCATCGTCGACGGCACCTCTGACACCGATGGGATCGATGTCCTCAATCTGAATCTTGGCCCGGCCTTTCCCAAAGGTCTTTTCCTGGCCCAGGACGGGACCAACCTCGACGGAGAGGAAACGATGCCTCAGAACTTCAAACTGATGAGCTGGGGGAAAATCGCGGATGCCTTTGAGCCTTCCCTTCCGCTGGATACCGGGTTTAACCTGCGCTCTCTTTTCGAATAGATACGAACCACACAGAAAAGCCGGCCAGCCGTCTGTCCCATGGGCAGACGGCTTTCTTTTTTTGGGACTCCCCGATAATAGTTTCACTCAAAATCTTTTAGAGGAAAAAAATATCCGACAGGCTGCTACCCTGACATTCTTCGGCATAACTAAATCGTATTCAAACAATTAATTATTCAGTTTTTACGTAAATCCGTTAAATAATCCTCCCAACTCATTTGTTTCTACTCGAATTAAATGATACATTCCGCTATCGTTAATCACACAACAAACCCAAAGCCATGAGTGAAATCCTGAAAAACAAAACCATCGATCAAGACTACGGGGCGAATCCCACCGCCGTGCGGAATACCGGGAAGTACAAAGAAGAATACATCCACAAATTTGTAGAGAAGTGGGACCAGTTGATCGACTGGGAAGCCCGGGGCCATGGGGAAGGCACCTTTTTCATTGATGAGTTGAAGGCGCGGGGCAAAAAGAAAATACTGGATGTGGCCACCGGCACCGGCTACCACTCGGTTCGCCTCCTGAGTCATGGGTTTGATGTATGGAGTGCCGACGGCAGCCCGGTGATGTTGGCCAAAGCTTTCGAAAATGCCAAAAACCACGGCCACATCCTGCGCACCTTGCATGCCGACTGGCGCTGGCTCAATCGCGACGTACACGGCCGCTTTGATGCGATCATTTGCCTGGGCAATTCCTTTACCCACCTTTTTTCCGACAACGATCGACGGAAATCACTGGCTGAATTTTACTCCGCCCTCAAGCACGACGGTCTTTTGATCATCGATCACCGGAACTACGACTCCATACTGGACAGCGAGGAGTTTTCTTCCAAACACACCTATTATTATGTGGGGGAGCAAGTCTCCGCAGAGCCGGAATATGTGGACGAAGGTCTGGCCCGATTCAAATATACCTTCCCCGATGAGTCGGAATATCACCTGAACATGTTTCCCTTGCGCAAAGACTACATGAACAAATTGCTGTGCGAGGTAGGCTTCCAGAAAATTACCACCTTCGGTGACTTTGAGGAAACCTACAAGGCCCAGGAGCCGGATTTTTATATTCATATCGCAGAGAAAAAATACCTGCAGGATTAAAACTCCCCATGCATGAAAGACGGACAAGATCTCGTCACAACCACGCGGGACTACTACGACAGCAGCGATGCGGATAATTTTTATCACACCATCTGGGGCGGTGAAGACATCCACGTGGGAATCTATGCGAGCCCGCACGAAGATATCTCTACAGCCAGTCAACGAACGGTAAAGGAGATGCTGGCCATGCTTCCGAAGCTGTCCCCTTCCATCCGGGTGCTGGATGTAGGGGCGGGCTACGGCGGGGCCGCTCGGCAGATCATTTCGGAGCAGCCCTGTCAGGTCACCTGTCTCAACCTGAGCGAGACCGAAAACCGGCGCAACCGGGAGAAAAACCACTCTCTGGGGCTGGAAAATCACATCCAGGTAAAGCAGGGCAATTTCGAGGATCTCCCTTTTGAGGATGAACAATTTGAACTCGTGTGGTCGGAGGATGCCATCCTGCACAGTGATGCCAAGCCCCGGGTTTTTGCCGAGATCGCAAGGGTCCTGAAGCCGGGCGGAAAGTTCATTTTTACGGATCCCATGCAGAGCGATAACTGCCCGGATGGCGTCCTGCAACCGATCCTCGATCGCATCCATCTCAAAGAACTGGGTTCTGTGAAGCTTTATCGTAAGCTGGCCGATCAGGTCGGATTCAAGGAGGTTCAGGTCCGGGAAATGGCCGATCAACTGACCACCCACTACAGCCGCGTTCTGGAAGAACTAACAGCCCGGGAAGGCACGCTGGCCGAAGTATGCAGTCCCGAATACATCCAACGCATGAAGGCCGGACTGAACTACTGGATCGAAGGCGGGAAAAAGGGATACCTGAACTGGGGCATCCTGTTGTTTGAAAAGGAAAAGTAACCCTTTCGAAAAGGGATCTCCGCACCGCCCCAATACCTAATCCCCATTCAACCAATTAACCATTATCCACCCGCGCCCTTGTATTCCCTGAAGGGAAAGCCAGCCCGCCGTTTCGAAAAACTCAGTTTTCTGATACCCAATACCCTGACGAAGCGAATCTTATTTTTCCAGGAGGCTGATATTTCCCCCAGCTTGTCAGGATCTCCGCTGCGCTCCGACCCGATAACCAATACCTGATACCCCGATACCCAATGGACCCACTCAACTACTTTACCACTTAACTACTTACCCAATACCCTGACGAAACGAAACTTATTTTTCCCAGAAGCTGATGATTCCCCCGCTTGTCAGGATCTCCGCTACGCTCCGCCCCTCTTTAATCTTGCTGTTAGTAGCTCACAAAGGGCATTTGGTAATTGAATTGCTCGTCTTCGACTTGCTGCAGAATGAATTCCGCCAGGTCGGCCCGGCTGATGGATATGCCTGAGTTTACCCCCACCCAACCGACCCGGTAGGTTCCCTTTCGGGCTCCGTCGGTAAGGCGTGGACCTCTCACAATTACCCATTTCAGGTCGCTCTCAGCCAACACCTCATGGTGGCGGATCGCATCATTCAACACTTTAGGTACAGCAATTTTCATGATGCCGCGAATGATCCGGTCGATCCATTTGGGTTCGTCTTTTTCGGGATAAGGCAACCCTCCGCCCGAAAGGGACAGGATCCGGTCGACCCCCTCTTTTTTCATCGCTGTCACGATGTTGCGGGTCCCGTCCGTCTGTAGCCATTCCGGAGAATCTTTCACATGGCCGAACAGACTCACCACCACATCGGCTCCTGCAACGGTCCGGGCTACATCTTCTGCCACCAGCACATCTCCCTGGATGACGGTCAAATGGGGGTGTTGAACATGGAATTTTCGGGTTGGCGCATCAGCGCCTTAATGGAATATCCCTTTTCAAGAGCCTGTTCCAGAAATTGTCTGCCCGTGCGACCCGAACCTCCAAATAAGGTGAGCTGTTTCATCTTTACATTTTATTTCTTGGTTGGAGCAAAAGTAAGACGCCGGCCAGGGCCTATCAAATAACAGCTGACTAACCTTTTGGTAAGTATGAAGTCCAAAGCCATACCCATCTCGGCCCGATGTCCCATTCGAACTGCCCAGGAGTTGCTCGGCGGCAAATGGACTCTGCTCATCATCTATCAGCTGCAGGAAGGAGTACTGCGGTTTTCGGATTTGAAAAAGCGAATTCCGGATATCAGCGAGAAAATGCTCGACCAGGAACTAAAACACCTGGTTCTCAGCCAACTCGTTCAGCGGAATAGGCAGGAAGGCGATTCGCCCAAAGTCACTTACCTTCTTACCGCCACCGGCCGGGATGCCTTGCCGGTGCTGGAAAGCTTGCGTGAGTTCGGGAAGTCCTACCAGCATAGCCTGGGCGGCCGCCAGGGAAATTGATTCCCTTGCGCCCTCCGATTCCCGAGCCGTCTGCTCCAAGGATCACAACCTAAAACGACAACATGAAAAGATCTGCTCACGTACTTTGCCTGGTGGCAAGCCTGCTACTTTTTATTATGGCCGGACTCCACGGCAGTGGTTTCTTTCAGGTACAAGCTGCCATGGAAGCCTCTGATGCCAGTGCCTTTCTCAAAGAGATCGTACCCCCTCTATTTGCTCACCCTTCCTTTCACCTGCTGGGCCTCGCTGGTTTCGGCCTGTTGGCTATCCGTTTAAGAGATGGGGCCGTACCGGTCCTGTCCCTGCTGACTGTTTTGATCCTGGCCGACGCCGGGCTTGCTTTCTATCTCGCTGCCTGGGTTCCCGGATTACTGCTGACGGTCGCTGCCGTACTGTATTTTTGGGCGGGCCGGCTGAAAAAATCAGCTGCCTGAGCATCCTACTTATTTTGCCGCGGCATACGCAAAAGTTGCCTCAAAAATCTTGCCGCATCCAATCCCAGGGCTCCCGTTTTATCCAATTCCCTTTGGTGAAATCGGGAAAATCCTGGGGCTCTCCCCGATGGGCAATGGATCGTTCCGACAGCGGAGTGACGGCGCTCCAGGCGGCGGCATCATACACGTCCAGAGGGGGCGGGCTGTTGCGCTTAGCGGATTCGACGAAGGCATTCAGCACGAAAAAATCCATTCCGCCATGTCCTGCGCCGGTAGCGTCCGATTCGTATTTTTTCCATAAGGGATGGTCAAACTTCTCCAGCCAGGGTCCGGCATCGTCCCATTGATGGGCTTCCGACCGACCTTCCACATAAATCCGGTTTCCGTCCACCTCCCACAGTCCCCGGGTGCCCTGTACCCGGAATCCCAGGGAATAAGGACGCGGCAAATTGGTATCGTGAGTAATGATGATGGTCTCTCCCAAAGCCGTATCGATGGTGGTGGTCACCACATCTCCCAGTTTCCATTTCAGCTTTGCGTGAGGGTGACTCTCGCCTCCCTTGTCCACTATATAATTGTGCAGCCCCCGGGATTTGGTCGCATGAGAGGTGAGCGACAGGAAGCGATTGCCCCGATTGATGTCGCACATAGTCGCCACAGGTCCGAGACCGTGCGTAGGATACAGATCGGCATTGCGCAAGAGGCTGTGCTGGGTGCGCCAGCGGGCTTCGCTCACAGCCTCCGGTCCGAATTTGACCCCTTCCCCATAGGGTTCTATGCCGTCGTTAAACTTGACGTGCCGAAGGTCGTGCTGGTAGCCGCAGCGAAAATGGATCGGCTCGCCGAAAATACCTTCCCGCACCATATGTAGTACAGCCATAACATCCCGCCGGTAATTGACGTTCTCCAGGATCATCAGATGGGTACCGGTTTCTTCGTGGGTTTCGACCAGGTCCCAACATTCCTTCAGGGTGGTGGCAGCGGATACCTCTACTCCCGTATATTTTCCGGCCTGCATAGCATCCACCGACATGGGCGTATGCCAAAGCCAGGGGGTGGAAATGATCACTGCATCCAGATCCTGCAATTCGAGCAAGTTGCGGTAGTCATAGTCGTCTTTGCCGAATTCTTTCGCAGCCGGATATCCGGCTTCCTCGATCATATTCCGGCAGATTCCCAATCGGGCGGGATCGATATCGCATAGGGCCACTACCTCTATATCCTTTCTAAGCAAGGCATTCTGCAAATGCCAGGTGCCCCGCAGACCCACTCCTATGAATCCGAGGCGAAGCTTCTCCGCGGGTAAGGAGTTTCCCCATGACAGATGAGGGGCCAGCATCATACCGGCCGAGACCGTCGATGTTGTACGAATGAAGTTGCGGCGTTGGGGATCCATGGTCAGTTGAGTTTACCGGAAAACTAAGGAAAAAGGGAATGAGGACAAATGGCCTTTGGATGCAGGAATACGAAAGACCGTTTCGGTTTCCGCAATTTGCCCGGAAAAGCAGCTGGTGGAGCCTCCTTGCCGCAGGTTTAACCCTAAAAATTCCGGCAACTCGGTGGGCCGAGGGCGATGCGGTGGGGCCTGGCGACAAAACTGATTCGAATAAGATGAATATTTAATAAAAATTAAGATAGACTATACAGGATCAACTTCTTTTCTCTCAATACTTTATAACAAAACGCCTGCTTTTTGGTCGATCCCGGGCCTCCGGAAGGCCTTGACATATGTCCAAGGATTTTGGACATATGTCATAAAATTTCTTAGTTTTAACAAAGATCTTGCAGTCGTAATGAGATCACAGGCATCACAAAAAACTGGCGGCTTTACCTCCGGGAAAAGCAGTAGGAAAATTACTCTTTGGGAGAGCACCTGTATTAGGGGATAGGTATTCTCTTAGCACCGAGAGCAATTACATACCAGTAAGTCGATTAGCCGTAAAGGCGTAGCACGGATGGTCACAAAAAGCAATGCTTTTGCGACATCCGCTTCCTTTATGGTCATGGGAGATGTCTGTTTGAGCACAGCCATACTATGGGAAATACGCGTTCAAACTAGCATCGTTAATCCCAAACTCGATTACATTTTTATGAAAAAACAGCTTATTCCTTTAATCATAGGGCTATTTCCGGTCTGGGTGACGGCCCAAACTATAGGCTCTTTTCCCTCCGTGTCTCCCGGCAACCCGGATTCAAGGCTTCATCTTCCAACTACCCATACTTTTCAGTTTCTGATCAAAAAAGGCGACCCCCTTTCCGAGGGTGGATTTATGCCCGGCCAACATGACTTTTCCGGATTCGTGCCTATCAATGGAAGTTCCACGGAGGGTTATCTGGGCATCAATACCGAAGCCGATCCCGGAAGGATGGGTATTCTGGACCTTCGATTTGATCCCTCCCAACAAAAATGGGAGGTCATATCTTCGGAATTCTCCGATTATTCTCTCCTGGGAAGAGCCGATTACAATCGTTCCGGCGAGGTTACACCCTGGGGCACCCTCCTCTCCCTGGAAGGCACAGCTCCTATCGATAAGGAAACTCCGACCAACGAACCGGAGCCCGAAGCCGAACCCGAGCCTGAACCCGAACCCGAACCTGAGCCAGAACCCGAACCGGAGCCAGAACCAGAACCCGAACCGGAACCGGAACCAGGCCCTCAGCCAAATCCCGGACCCGGCGATATCCCGAATTACAACCCGGGGGAGTCCAACAATTATGGTCAATCGGCCAATATTTTCGTCTCCTCCAGCCGGGGAAACGACGGCAACCCCGGAACGCTCGACCAGCCCAAAGCCACCATCTCCGCTGCTCTTTCGGCTGCCCGGGCCGGCGAAGTCATCGGACTCATGGCCGGCGACACCTTCCCGGAAAAATTAACGATTACCAAAGCCATAACCATCCGTCCCTATGGAACGGGATCCAAACCCGTGATCAGCGGTTTTACCCCGGTTCAAGGTTGGGACAACCGGGGAGGCGGACTCTTTGAATCTCGTTCTGGTTATAATGTGGACGGAGACCCCAACGGCATCATCATTGGAAACCGTTGGTACACCGTGGGGCGTGAACCCGACCAGGGTTTTTTCGAGATCAAAGGTACAGGCTCCAATAGCCTGAATGTCTCTGAGGCCCGACAAGAATGGGCGCAGGGAGAGATCGGCTCTCGCTTCTCCTTGTACCGGATTTCTTCCGCCCCGATCAATTCCATTTCGGGCAGCAACGTAAACCACGGTCAATTTAAACTCCCCATCGGGTACAACTCCTCCCAACCCCAAAAAGAATGGGGAGTATTCTTTATGAAGGATAAAGACCTGTGCGACAATTACGGAGAATACCATTACGACAAGGGCTCCCGAAAGCTGTGGGTCTTTTTCGGGAACAACAGTCCGCGTACCGCTCTTCTGAGCAGTCGGGGCATATTGATAGACATTGAAACTTCCAATGTTGTACTCCAGCACCTCCGGTTCATCGGCGCTTCGGAAACTGCGGTGGATGCCAGCGGACAGGATAACAATCGGGTGGAACACTGTGATTTCTGGGTCTGCCAAACGGGAATCATCGCCGGATATGCCAGCAACAGTCGATTTAAATACAACCGCTTCGACGAAATATCTTCTTCGGCAATCTACGTGGAATACGGCAGCCAAAACTCCGAGACCGGATTGCAGGTGATCGGTAATGTGGTCAATGATGTGCATACCCGCTTCGAAATGATCGAATTCGGTACCGGCGGAACGGCGGCCATCAATTTGAATGGCGATAATATGATCGTGGATTCCAACTACCTGAATCGGATCGGCTACGTAGGAATCAACGTCATGGGCGAAGGAAATTATGTCCGCTACAACGATGTGGACTCCTCCATGCTGAGCTTGAATGACGGGGGCGCCATCTATGTCTTCGAAAAACAGGACCAGGACGAACTCGGTATGAGCTACTGGCAGTATAACCGGGTCACCAACACTTATGGAAACCTGGAGGGTACGCCCTCCAATTCGTGGATCGAATCCTTTGGGTACTACTTCGACGACGGAGCCACTAATATTGTTCTGGAGGGAAATTATTCCGACCGGGCGGGAACTGCCGGTATTTACTGCCACAACTGCGACAAGCTCTATGTACGGAACAACGTGATCAAAAATTCCGGACGGAATGCCTTTTTTCTCTACAGCCACACCTCAGACCTAACCTATGAGATAGAGCTGACCGGCAATATTTTCGAGCAACCCAAAAACAACGGCCTGCACAACGGAGGCAGCGAACAGATCTACTCCCTGGTCTACACCCAGAGCGCCAGTTCCATCCCGGCCATCATCCGGGCGGAGAATAATCAGTACGGTCTGGACCTCTCCAGGGGAAGTTCACCCAACGACATCGCTCAATGCTGCAACTGGGGCCAGAATGCTCCCACCTACAACCTCAACTCCTGGCGGGATTACATCGGAGGGGACCGCAATTCTGTGGTCTATGACATATCCACCCGCAATCAACAAGGAGAAGTAAAGGCAGAGGAGGATCCCGAAGAAGAAGAAGAGGAAGAATCCAGGGAAAGCGAGGAGCGCCTGAACAGCGAAAAACCCAGCCCGGAGGAAGACCAGGATGGCGACGGGTATAAGGATTACGGTTGGGTGGTAGAGATCGATCCGGTCTCCCGTTTGGCGATCGACAAGCACAAATTCATGGGCAACATCGATCACCACGCGGCAGCCATTCATCCCAACCGGCGCACCGTATACCTGGGATCGGCTTCCCGCTTCGGCTACCTGTACAAATTCGTGGCCAACCGTTCAGACGACCTGCGATCCGGTAAACTTTATGTCTACAAGGGCTCCAAAAACGGAGACGGAAGATGGATTCAGATACCGAATGCTACCCAGGCCGACAGGAACAACACCCTTGCCCTGAGCCGGGCCGTGGATCCCACTCCCTTCAACGAGATCAGCGATATCGAGATCGATCGGTACGGCCTGATCTATTTGTCCGTCAAGGGCGAAAACCAGATTTACAGGCTACAGGATTTCGATCCTCTGATTGGTACCTACGTGAGCTACTTCGGTAGCTATGTGGGAGATACCGAATATACGATCACCCACAAGAACGGAACATTCAATATCCCCTGGGGCACCGGGAACAGCCAGATGGCATTCGACGATGAGAATAATCTCTGGGTCCTGCAGGAAGGAGACAATAATTATGTGTGGGTGGTCCGCGACGGCCACACGCGGTCGAATCCCCAGGTGGAACTCTTCGCCCGCACCCCCACCGGAAGCGAACCGACCGGTATCAGTTTCACGCCGGATTACAAGTACTTGTTCCTCTCTATCAAAGATCCGAACCAAAGTAATTTCACCATCACTCAATCGGACGCTTTCGGCGAGCAAGTGGCTTTCAACAGCGACGTAACTCTGGTCATCGGCCGAAAGGAACACCTCGGCATCCCCTGTCCGGAACTGGATGAAAATGGTTTCTGCAAACAAAACTCGGTCGCCTCGGAAGTGCTGGAATCCATCCAGGTATATCCCAACCCGACCCGGGGACTGGTCTTTCTGGAGATCGACCCTACCGAAAACGATTTCCTCCTTACCGTCTACGACATGGTAGGCAAGGAATTGCTGCGGCGGACAGTGCCGGCCGGAGAGCGTCGGCTATCCCTCAATCTGGCCAGCATTCCGTCCAGTTCCGTTTACCTGCTCCGCATCCAATTGCAGGACGGAACCGTGAAAACCTTTCGGATCCTGAAAAAAGACTAGCGCCGGAATTCAAATCTACTCGCAAAAGAAAAAGCCGGGGGTCGTACTGACCACCCGGCTTTTTTATTAGATGAACATTAGCCTAAAAGGCCGGCGGATCCGGGTTGGTCCGGGCTGCGATCGCTCCTTTTTAAATCGAGAAAAGTTGGGCGAAAGCATAGACGAAAGGTTAAATTGAACGTGCGGGGCAGAAAAACGGATTCAAACCAAGGAGTATGCCGGCCGGATATTCAGGAACGCCCCTGGCCAGAAAGCTGGGGATAAAGGAGGGATTCAAGTTGGCCTTTTACCAACGGCCGGCCCATTATTTTGATCTGTTTTCAGACCTGCCCGATCGTTTGGAAATCGTTGAAAAACCAGAGCCTGAATCGATCGACTTTGCTCACCTGTTTTGCACATCTTTCGATGAGTTGAAGGCCAATGCCGCCCAATACAAAGACGCATTAAAGAAAAACGGGCTCCTTTGGATAAGCTGGCCCAAAGGAAAATCCGGAATTTCGACGGATTTGAAAAGGGATCTCATCCGGGAGTATGAAATCGAAATGGGCCTGGTGGACGTTAAGGTAGCAGCAATCGATGAAGACTGGAGCGGCCTTAAATTTGTGTACCGAAAAGAAGACCGATAGCCCGTCCTCACGTTTTTTCGACTGCCTCAAAGAAAAAAGCCACGGACGATTGCCCATCCGTGGCCAGGTTTCGGTTTTAGGTGTATGGTTCAGATGTTAGACTTCTAGATTATAGATCATTAGAGTTTTTTGTCTCTGGATTCATGATACCCGCATTTTCAGATTTTCGAATGAAACTATTGCTTCACCAACTTCCGGTGATACCAGCCGTCCCGACTGCTGAAGCGGACCAGGTACAGTCCGTCGGCGAAATGCTGAATGGGGAGCACGAAGCCTCGCTGCATGGCATTCAACCGCCCCTGATACATCAGCTTTCCATTGGCGGCATAAATACTAAAGCCCACTGCTTCGTTCAGGTCGGACTGGATGGTTATCTGGTCGCGGGCCGGATTCGGGAAGAGCTGAATGCCCCTGGCCAGGCGCGGATCGATCGTGCTTGTCACTGTGACGTTCACCTCCTTGGATCGAGCCGAGCAGCCGGCCAGGTTCGTAATCTCCACCTGGTAGGCACCACTGGTAGTCGCCGTTAGGGTCTGGGTAGTGTCCGGCAGTAAATTCCCATCCAAAAACCAGCGATAGGATGCGGCCGGGGAGGCCGTCAGTTGATCCCCCAAAACAGAAAGCTGCGGATCCAGCGTGGAGACGCCTACCGTCAGCGTATCCGATGAAACTATGCTCTCCAGCCGCCAAACCGATTTATCGGATGCCAGTACCCGGAAACTAACCCGGCTGCCATCCTTTAGGCCAGCGGCCGTGAATTCCAGGCCGGTCTCGCCTAACATAAATTGATCATCGACATACCAGGAAAAGATGGGGTTGTCTCCAGCATTGCTCACTTCAGCGGTAAAGGTGATGCTGTCGGCCACCCCACAGATTGCCTCCTTCTCCGCAGACAAGCGGGTCTCCATGCGCACGGGCGAAAGGGCAAAAAGCTCCCGCCCGAATTCCGGATCAACGGCCGTGAAATACAAGACCTCATTGACATAACCCAGCAATTCCGGGATACTGCTTCCGCCGGGAAAAAGGTCCTTCACCAGGAAGGTACCCGTTTCGGTGCCGTCCGTCCGCCATAATTCAAACCCATTTTCCGAATCGACCGCCATAAAGAACAAGTCGTTCCCGGCTTTCACGAATTCGGATCGAACCGAAATGTCCACCGATGGTACTGTACCCTCTTCAGTACCATCGGTTTTCCAGATATCATTTTCGGAGTAGAAATACAAGCTGCTGTCGAGCACCGCAAAATAGCGTGGATTTCCCCAGCCAGATCCCGGGACCAAATCCTTGAGCAAACGGGTCCCCTCCTCCGTGCCATTGCTCACCCAAAGATCCCTGCCGGAGGTGCCGTCGGTTCCATTGAAGTAGAGCTTGCCTTTGAATTCGGTCAAAAAGGGATCGGGGATACCATCATTATCTGCGCCACCCGGATAAATATCCACGACCAGCAGGGTTCCCTCCGTAGTGCCATCGGTCTTCCACAATTCCCGTCCACTGGTACCATCATCGGCTGAAAAAAAGAGCTCATTATTCACCAGGGTGAGGCCGCTCGGAAAACTGCTCCCAAAATCACCGAACGGATTGATGTCGGCTACCGGGAGGGTGCCCGCTTCCGTGCCGTCGGTTTTCCAGAGCTCCGTACCCAGGCCCTCCACGTTGGTCGCGAAGTAGAGCTCTTCCTCCCAAACCAGGTAACGCCCCGGAGCAAACCCCCCAAAGCCAAAACCTTCCGGATTGATGTCTTTCACAGGCGTCGTCCCTTCGGCCGTACCATCGGTTCGCCACAATAGGTAATGGAAATCTTCAACGCCTTCCTTTCCAGCGAAATACAGATACCCATTCAGCTGCGGGTCGCCTACCCGGGTGATAAAGGAGAAGCTGTCCGCCTCCGTGGAATCCAAAAGAAAGCGGGTCCCCTGGGCTGTCCCGTCGCTGGTGTAAGTTTCTGACCGCGCCCTTTCTTCAGGAATGGTGAAGATCAAGCGATCCCCAATGGCGTTCATTCCGAAAATGATCGTGTCTCCAAATACCTTCACAGTGCCCTCCGAACTGCCATCCGTTTCCCAGAGGCCTTCGTCGGTCGTAAAGAAGGTTTTGTTGCCCAAGGCCATGGGCGGGCTCGGAAACTCCCCGTCCTCGGTCTGGGTATTGATGTTTTTCAGGAGTCGGGTTCCTTCCAGGGTGCCATCCGTCACCCACAATTCCCGGCCCGACTCGCTGGAAAAGCCGGGAAACAAAAGTTGATCCTCTACGGCATGGAATTTCATCCCGTTGGTTCGTGGAAAACTCCCCTGAGGCCCCGCTACGCCATCTGTCAACCGAAAGGTGCCTTTCGCACTACCGTCGCTCACGTAGAGTTCATTGCCGTGGTTTGCCTTCCAACCAATAAAATAGAGATAACTATCGCTTGCATATAAAGAGCCGATACCATTAAAAATACTGTCGGTAACCAGGGAGGTGCCTTCAGCTGTACTATCGGTTTTGTATAATCTGGTGCCTTCACCAAAGTTGCCCCCGACGAAAAACAACGAATCGTTGAGTTCCGCAAATTCCGCAGAACTGAAAGGATTCATATCATTGGAGATCAGGGTCAGAGCTGTCCCTAAGCTGTCGGTTCGCCAAAGATTGGTATCACTGTGTATAAAAAGCTGTCCTTTAAACAAGGCAGAACCGTTCACCAAAACTTCATTGTCATTGGGGTCTAATACAGGTTCTGTTCCTTCTTCCAATCCGTTGGTACGCCACAAGACCTGCTGAAATCGTTCGTTCCGGACGGTGAAATAGAAAAAATTACCGGCCAAATCCAGCAAATCGATTTCGCTGCCCTCCGGTCCCGGAGTGATATCCTGGACCAAATAGGTAAAACCGCCGGTCCCGATGCTGATCCACAATTCGCTCCCGTTCACGCCGTCGTTCGCTACAAAGAGAAGGGTATTGGAGTTCCCGACGACCTTCATACCGTAGAAGATC
>CAZXIX010000065.1:0-24760 GCA_964640855.1 uncultured Saprospiraceae bacterium | reverse complement strand
TCTGAAAAACAGAATTTTATTCACAAAATTTATTTTCTTAACCGGACACTAGTGATTTCCTTTAATTCGTTAATCGTCTGAAAAAGACACAACTGGCTTGAATCCAGGTTGGAAGCCCGGCGGTCTCATCCCGCGAAAAGCCATGAGACTGCCATCGGTATCCTTTTTTCAAACCCTCAAACTATAAGAACATCGGGCAGCCCCATAAGGGTTCCGGCATCACGCTCTCAAGAAGGGGTCATGATGGGGTCTTCCTGAATGGCTTTTCGGAGTCGAACCAACTGCCGGAGCAAAGGCTCCAATTGTTCCAGCGGCAGCATATTGGCCCCATCCGAGAGGGCTTCTCCCGGCTTGGGATGGGTTTCCAGAAACAGGCCGTCGACTCCGGCGGCCACGCCCGCCGAGGCTATGGTCTTTATGAGGCGAGGTTGTCCTCCGGTAACCCCGGTGGATTGGTTGGGCCGCTGCAGGGAGTGGGTACAGTCCAGCACAACCGGGCATTGAAGAGCCTGGAGCGTGGGAATGGCTCGAAAATCGACCACCAGATCCTGATATCCGAAAGTCGAACCTCTTTCGGTAAGGATAACCTGGGGATTGCCGGAATCCCAGACCTTGTCACGGGCAAATAACATGGCCTCCGGGCTCAGAAACTGCCCTTTCTTTATGTTGACTACCTTGCCGGTCTGCGCAGCGGCCACGAGCAGGTCGGTCTGCCGGCATAAAAAAGCAGGGATTTGCAATACGTCAACGTATTCCGCAGCCCTTTCGGCTTCCGGAGCCGCGTGTATGTCGGTCGTGACCGGGATCTGAAAGGTATCTTTCACCTTCCCCAGGATGCGGAGCGCTTGCTCATCGCCTATACCCGTGAAAGAATCCAAACGAGAGCGATTGGCCTTCCGGTAGGAGCCTTTGAAAATAAAGGGTATGGCTAAGCGATCCGTTATGGAAAGGATCTTCTCGGCTGTATGCATAGCGAGATCCTCACTCTCAATGGCACAAGGACCGGCGATCAGAAAAAAGGCAGATGGGTCCGCATGGCGAAGCCGTTTCAAGTTGGGTAACATACCGTATTTTTTGGCCAACGCAAGATAAAGCCTTTTGAGGGACTGCCCGGCTCGGGGTTTGATTAAGGCTGTATGGGAAGGATGCCGTCAGTGCCGGAGAACGTATCTTTGGGCCGGGTACTTTTTGGCTGGGTCGAACAATTGGAGCCTGGAAATTGTGTGCATTCCATTGTATTTGTAAAAAAGGTCGAGTTTATGCGCTGGATAATTCTCTTTGCTGCTCTGTTTGCCCTGGATGTGTATGTATTCCAGGCCTTCCGGCTTATGATTCAGGGTTTGTCCCCTTCCTGGCGGCAGGGCTTGTCCATAGTATTTTGGTCCATCCCGGTTTTGGCGGTCGGCTTTTTTCTGCTGGAGTATTTCCTTCCGGATACCGGGCGCCCCCATCCTTTTATTTCCTTTACGCGGGCCTTCATTATCGGATTATACCTTTTCAAGGTTCTCGCTTTACCCCTGTTTTTGATCGATGACCTCCGAAGGGGGGTTACCTGGATTTATCAGGCTTTCTCTCAGGACGCGAAATTCGACCTGTCCCGATCCCGATTTCTTTCCACTACCGGAATACTTCTGGGAGGCGTTCCTTTTGTGGCCCTGGTATACGGGATGATCCGAAATCCATACCGGTACAAAGTTTTTCGCTCCACCATACGGATTCCCAATCTTCCCTCTGCCTTGCAAGGGTTGAGGATCGTTCAGATCTCAGACATCCATTCGGGTAGTTTCACCTTCAAGGAACCGGTAAGAGGGGCTATCCAAATGATCAACGATCTCGACCCGGACCTGGTCTTCTTCACCGGGGACCTTGTCAATAATGAAACTGCGGAAGTAAGGGATTTTCTCGATGTATTCGATAAAATAAAGGCGCGGCACGGAGTGTATTCGGTCTTGGGGAATCACGATTACGGCGATTACAGGAAATGGCCCAGTCGCCAGGCCAAGGAAGCCAACTTTCAGGAAATGCTGGAAACCCATCGGCGCCTGGGTTGGGACCTGCTCAACAACGAGCATCGTATTCTGGAAATCGATGGTACAAAATTGGCCGTCATAGGGGTAGAGAATTTTTCGGCCAAAGCCCGCTTTCCCAAGTATGGAGACCTGCAAAAAGCTTGTGCCGGATGCGACGAGGATGTAGTCCTTAGACTGCTGCTGTCTCACGATCCTTCCCATTGGGAATTCGAGGTGCTGCCTCAATTTCCCGAAATCGACATCACCTTTTCCGGCCATACCCATGGCATGCAGTTTGGCGTTGAAATCCCGGGATGGATCAAATGGAGTCCGATCAAATACATGTATGACCAATGGGCAGGTCTTTATCAAAGGGGCAAGCAGCATCTGTATGTAAATCGAGGATTGGGCTTCATTGGCTATCCCGGCCGCGTGGGTATCCTCCCCGAAATCACCTGCATCGAATTGGAGTCGGAATAAAAAAAGGTCCGGGAAAAAAATTCCCGGACCTTTTAAAGAATGAGATCGATCGCAATTAGCTTTTCGGCAAAATCACGGCATCGATAACGTGAATGGTACCGTTTGATCCATTCAGATCAGTAGCTGTTACCTTAGCAGAATTGCCGTTGGCATCTCTCAGGTATACATTCTTGCCTTTCATGTAGGCGTTCAGTTCCTGTCCTTGCACAGTAGTCAGAGTAGCTTCGCCCTCGCCTTCTTTGATGGCTTTCACTACGTCGGCAGCGTTGATCTTGCCGGCAACGACGTGATAGGTCAGTACGGCCTGCAGTTTCTCCTTGTTTTCGGGCTCGAGCAAAGAAGCTACCGTTCCCTCAGGGAGAGCGTCGAAAGCAGCATTTGTCGGCGCAAAAACGGTGAAAGGACCTTCTCCTTTCAGAGTACCGACCAGGTCAGCAGCTTTTACTGCGGCGACCAAAGTGGTGTGATCTTCAGAGCTGATGGCAATGTCAACGACATCTTTGTCCATTTGAGCAGAAGCGACTCCGGCAAAAAGGGTTACAGTCAGGAATGCGAAAATTAGCTTACGCATGATAAGTATGGTTTGGTGATTGAATATGATACATACGCAGTAACCTCCCCTTTTGGATCACTGATTGGGAAAAAAAGTTTTTGAACCATGTCTGTAAGCGGTTGTTCATGAACCGGAACGAGCTTTGAGAGGCTTGATACTTCCCAAAAAAATCTGCATGGCTGCCAAATCCGGAACTCGAATTCAGAAAAACGAGGAATTCTGTAATCTCTTGCAACGGGATCCCGGCAAAGCCATTGCTTATTTTTACGATCACTTTTCCCCAACCTTGTTTGGAGTTGCTTTTCGAATCCTGGGATCCGAGGCCCTGGCAGAAGATGCCATCCAAGACACTTTCATAAAGGTTTGGCAGCATCGGAATCAATATGATCCTGGTAAAGGGACCATATTCACCTGGTTGCTGAATATTACCCGCCGGATAGCCATTGACCGAACCAGAACGGCTTCCTTCAAACGCGAAAAGCGGGTGAATACGCAGAACCAATGGGAAAATCCCGAATTGAACGGGCATTACTGGACGCCGGAAGTGGATACCATCGGCCTTAGGGGAATCGTGAATGGATTGGAAAAAAACCAGAAGGAAGTAATCGATCTGGTCTATTTCCAGGGGCTAACCCACAAAGAAGTGCATGAAAAACTCGATATCCCTTTGGGAACCGTTAAGTCCAGAATCCGCTTGGCGATGCAGAAATTGCGAGCTTTATTTGACGACCAGAGCCTCCACTTGGGCGGGTTGCTGATTTTCACCGTACTTATTCCTTGATTAGGATTTACGACAGGCGACTATGAATAGGGAAGAAATATTTGAATCCGGGATTTTAGAGATGTATGTACTGGGATTGACCTCTCCTGAAGAAACCCGTATGGTAGAGGAGATGGCTGCTCAATATCCGGATATCCAGAAAGAGATTGACAACCTTCACAAAGCACTGGAACAATACGCTGCGCAACACTCCATCCCGCCGCCTCCCGGTCTAAAAAGAAAGGTTATGAAAAGGGTAGACGGTCTCTCAGGTACGGACGCCCTGAACAATTCCATTCAACCTGCCCGGGCCCCTTCTCTTTTCCCCAACCTCACCTTGGCAGCCAGTATTCTTTTCCTGCTTTGGAGTCTTTTCCTGCTGTTCCAAAACCGTTCTGCCCAGCAAATGATTTCCAGCTTGCAAAGTGAAAATTACCGCCTGATCAAGGCCTGCGAGGAAGAGAAGGAGAGCTTCCACCAAAAGCAAAAGGTATTTGCCTTCCTGCACGCGCCCGATACGCAACCGGTGCGACTCAAGGGGTCGTCCGTTAGCCCCAAGGCTACCGCTTTGGTTTTTTGGAACGAACACGCCAAAAAAGTCCTGTTCAGTCCCCAAGGTATGCCCCCCCCTCCGAAAGGCCAGCAATATCAGGTTTGGGCCGACGTAGAGGGTGTTATGGTCAACATGGGATTAATTGACCCGGAAAAAAACGGTGTGCAGGAGGTAAAATACATTGCCCATGCAGAGAGCGTAAACGTTACTTTGGAGCCTTTAGGCGGCAGCGAACATCCAACCGTTTCCCGCTTGTGCGCGAACGCTTCCCTGGAAATATGAGCCGTTCCCTAAACGTTTGAAAAGGCGGGTTTTATCCGGACCAAAAAGGCCTGTTATTATTAGGAATTCAATCGTCAAATCGGGATATTTAAGCGCCCTGAAAGCCAAGTTGGATTTTCAACATTGTATCATTCGAAAAATCAACTCTAGGCTATGCTAATTCTGATCATTGCTGTATGTTCCTTTGCCGTTGCAGGCATCGTCATCCTCGCTTCCAATGCCAAGGATTTGCGAAGCAGAAGGTATTGATCGCTGCCCATCAGCATGATTCCATGATATTTTCCCTTAGCGATTGAGCCAGGCTTCTTTACCTGGATGAAAGATGGTTTGTGGACGCCGAACGGCATTCCCTGTACAAGGGGAAGAACCCGGTTTTGTGCCCGAAGACAAGATTGGAAATATCCCGGGCCCCGGGATGCTCGCTACTCCAATTTGAGCACGTCCAGAAAAGCTTTTTGGGGTACTTCGACGTTTCCGATCTGCCTCATTCGCTTCTTGCCTTTCTTTTGCTTTTCGAGAAGTTTCCTTTTTCGGGTAATATCCCCTCCGTAACACTTGGCTGTGACATCTTTGCGAAGGGCCGAAATGGTCTCCCGGGCGATGATCTTGGCGCCGATTGCCGCTTGAATAGCGATCATGAATTGCTGGCGGGGAAGCAGTTCCTTGAGCCGCTTGCAGATCTTTCGCCCAAAGGCCTCCGCCTTTTCCCGGTGTACCAGAGCGGATAAGGCGTCGACGGGGTCGCCATTGAGTTTGATATCCAGCTTGACCAGATCGGAAGCCCTGTAATTGTCCGGCTGGTAGTCAAAAGAAGCATAGCCCCGGGAAATCGACTTCAAACGATCATAGAAATCGAAAACGATCTCTGCAAGGGGCAAGTCAAATTGAAGCTCGACCCGATCCTCGGTCAGATAGGTCTGCCGGGTCATAATGCCTCTTTTCTCCATAGCCAGAGTCATGATGGCCCCAATGTATTCGGGTTTGGTTATGATCTGGGCAGAAATAAAGGGCTCCTCGACCCGATCTAAGAGGGTGGGGTCAGGGAGCTCGGCCGGGGTGCGAACTTCCAGCTGTTCCCCTTTTTTCGTGTAAGCCTGGTAGGATACGTTGGGTATGGTCGTAATCACGTCCATATCGAATTCCCGCTGCAGGCGCTCCTGTACAATTTCCAGGTGGAGCATCCCCAGGAATCCGCATCGAAAGCCGAACCCGAGAGCAGCGGAGGTCTCCGGTTCGAAAACCAGGGACGCGTCGTTCAGCTGCAGCTTCTCGAGACTGTCCCTCAGATCCTCAAAATCATCGTTATCGATCGGGAATATACCTGCGAAAACCATGGGTTTGACATCTTCGAATCCATGTATGGGCTCTCCGCAAGGACGCTCGGCCGAGGTGATGGTATCCCCGACTTTGATTTCTGTGGATTCCTTGATCCCGGTGATGACATAGCCTACGTCACCGCAGAACAACTCCTTCTTTTCTACCTGGTTGATCTGTAGGATGCCGATCTCGTCGGCCTCGTAGTCGTTGCCGGTGTGAAAAAAACGGATCTGATCTCCCTTTTTAAGTTTTCCGTTGAAAATCCGGAAGTAGGCGACCACTCCGCGATAGGGATTAAAAAAGGAATCGAAAATCAGAGCCTGCAGAGGCGCATCCGGATCACCGGTGGGCGGCGGAATGCGTTCGACGATAGCTGCCAGGATCTCATTTACACCGAGGCCTGTCTTACCGCTGGCGAGGATGATTTCCTCCCGGTTGCAGCCGATCAGATCTATGATCTGTTCGGACACTTCCTCGACCATCGCGCTCTCCATATCCACCTTGTTGAGGATGGGTATGATCTCCAGATCGTGCTCAATAGCCAGATACAGGTTGGAAATCGTTTGGGCTTGTATGCCCTGCGAAGCATCTACCAGCAGCAGGGCTCCCTCGCAAGCGGCAATGGACCGGGAAACCTCATAGGAGAAATCCACATGTCCGGGGGTATCGATCATGTTGAAAGTATACCTTTCTCCATCCATATGGTTGTAATACATCTGGATGGCATGGCTTTTGATGGTGATGCCCCTCTCCCGCTCGAGGTCCATGTTGTCCAATGCCTGGTCAACCATAGACCGCTCCTCGATGGTCTGCGTATGCTCCAGCAGTCGATCGGAAAGCGTGCTCTTTCCATGATCGATATGAGCAATGACACAAAAATTTCGAATCAGATTCATAGATCGTAAAGATAGCCTATTTCCCATTTAGTAAAACCGACATAATGGCTTGCCGGCGCCAGTGAGAAGGTCTCTTTTTTGCAATTTTTCCGGTTTTTCTCCTAGCCGCATTCCAGCTTCCTCCGTTTCCTTTGGAAAAGGCCTTTCAATTCTGCCCTTACCAAATGCCAAAACAAGAATTAGTAGCTATTCGTTCTTTATTTTACACTTTAGCGTAGCACCATGACGATGACTTGGCCCGACTTCCTCTTCAAAAATGGCTGGGTATTCCTGGTCTTGTTGATCCCGACCTGGCTTTCCGGCCAGGCCCGGCTTTTGGATACCGTTTTTGTGGAACGCCAGGCTGTCATCCATTTCGATTTTGGCCAGGCACATCTTACCCCCACGGCCGACAGTATTCTGGCTGCCTCGGCAAAATGGTATCGGGATCAGCCCGACCTTCTCCAGGTTTTGGTCGAAGGCCATACGGATGCCGTGGGAGACGACTCCGGCAACGATCACCTTTCCGAACAGCGAGCTCGCAGCACCCGGGAAAGACTGATCCAACTGGGAGTTCCGGATTCTCTCGTCCGGGTCCTTTTCTTTGGAGAATCCGCCCCGATCAATCCCAATCTGACGGAAGAGGGTCGAGCCCGAAACCGACGAGTGACCGTTGCGTTTATCAAAAAAGGAAGAGCCATTTCTATCAAGGGCAGACTGATCGACGATCAGAGCCGGGAGGGCATTCCGGGCAGCATCGTCGCTACCACCAGAGGCCTCCGAGACACCCTATCGACCGATTCCCTGGGTCGCTTTGAGGTCCTCCTCCCGGATCGGGGGATCGTATCGCTGGGCGGGTTTGCTCTCCAATATTATTTCAACAGTTGCCTGGTCAAACCTGAACTATCCTTGCCGGATACGCTGGTGTTGATCCCCCTGCGCCAGATCCATACCGGAGAAGTGATCGAGATCGAAAAACTCTACTTCGTAAGCAACACGCCCATCCTGATCGAAAGCTCCGAACCGGAATTGGATAAGCTGGTTTACTTCATGCGCTACAATCCGGGTGTAAGTATCGAAATAGACGGACATGTCAATGTCCCGGGTAACGAACAAGTTTCCCGAAATTCCTGGCAATATGAATTATCGGTCCTGAGGGCCCGGATGGTGTACAACCACCTGGTCAAAAACGGTATCCCCCCTTTCCGACTTCGATACAAAGGATTTGGCAACTGGCAAATGCGGTACAAAAATCCAAGCAACTCGGATGAAGCCCAGCTGAATCGACGCGTGGAAATCCGAATACTCAATGACGGAACATTAAAATAACAATATGTTTTCAAATTTCCGCCTGCCGATCCATTCCTGAAAAGATTCGTAATTTCCCTGTGTGGAAAAGAGCCGGCTTCAGGCAGCGTTCCAATATTTTAAGCGTTCATTGGATGTTCCAATTTTTGCGGATAATGGGATTGCGAAAAATTATTCCAGGTCTGGTTCTTCTCTTCACGCTGAATGCGTGCTCCAACAACCTGAATGACCTGGTCATTGTGGCCGATCTGGACGATGAGTTTGCGGTGGAAGCCTGGGAACAGTTGGAGGGCCCCTCCCGTAGCATGGAAATCCTGTTTAAGACTGTAAAAGATCTGGAATGCCCCAACCAGGAACTCGACCTGAGTTTCAGAAGGACCGGGAACCTTCTTTTCATCGAAGTCAATGAATTGATCGATGCGGAGGATTGCCAACCCGGCAATCGAGGTACCGTCAGCCGCGTTAACTTCGGCAATCTAAGCCCGGGTTTGTATAGCCTGAGAATCAATTTACTGGATATCGCCGAAAACAATCTTCTTCTCGATCTTTCGCCGGCCTCCATCCTCCTTTCCGGGAAAAACCTGAATGGATTGGTGATCGGCCGAGAGGAGTTGCTTCGCATCCCCGAGTCGGCCTTGTGGGGTTATATCAGCGCCCAAGACCAGTCTGGGGAAGAGGCCCTGGAAGCTTTTGCATCCCAACTGAATGCTCTTACCGAGCCCATTGAGCTATCGCCGGGTTATTACGGTTATTTCCAATTGAGCGGCAGGGAAAACCAACAGGTCAGTTTCCCGGAGCAGGAGATTGAAGGTATTCAAACGTTAACCTTCCTGAGAGAAAGCCCGGGCGACCTGGGAAAGGTGGATTCGCTGATTCAGATCTTCCGATCCACTTATTCAGATCAGATTCAGATCCAGGTCTCCACGGGATCGGGCCAAACCTGGTAACACCTCTTCCTTTAAGAACCTTCTGCCATCTTCAGGCGGGTAGAACCCTTTTTTTCCTTTATGCGCTGTTGCTCCTTTACCTCAAAGGAAAACCCCTTGGCGCGAAGTTCCTCATATCTTTTCTGATCGAATTTGTAAAGACGGGCCGGGCGATGAGCCACGCCTTCCTGCATCTCATCCAAATCGATCAGCAAATCCATTGAGAGTATCTTTTTCCGGAAATTGCGTTTATCGAGATCCGTTTCCAGAACCGCTTCGTACAAATGCTGCAATTGGGTAAGCGTAAATTTGGGAGGAAGCAACTCGAAACCCACCGGACGCGTGCGAACCGTACTCCGGAGCCTTTGAACACTGGTATCCAGTATTTCATTGTGATCGAAGGCCAGGCGTCCGACCTCATTTACCGAATGCCATTTGGCTTGCAAGGCAATGGAGGCAGGCTGGACGGAGAAGTCGCTGATCTTGATCAAAGAGAAATAAGCTACCGTGATCACCCGGCCGAATGAGTGCCGATCGACGGCTCCGAAGGTTTTTACTTGTTCGAGATAGACGTTGCGGAGACCCGTTAACTCTTCCAGCACCCGTTTGGCTGCCTGATCCAGATCCTCATCCGGGTACACAAAATAACCCGGCAGGGCCCATCTTCCCTCGTAGGGTTCTTCTCCCCTTTTAATCAGCAAGACTTTCAAATCACCTTCATCGAATCCGAATATGACATTGTCTACAGAGAAGGCTGATTTGAAAAAGCCACTGAACTCCAACATTGTATTTTGCTTCTTGTGCTGTTTCCGGGGCTCTGGAAGAACCCCCTGTCGGCTAAAATAGACATTTAACCCCCGAAAATCAACCGAAGAGGAATATTCGGAAAGAACCCTGGGGAAGCTCCAGGCCCTACCGCATACCGCTGAGGCCCAACTCCGCCCTCTTCTCCTGGTCGGAAAGCCGGTTTTCCCGCCAGTAAGCGCTTTGGATGCTACGATCCAAAACCGCCTTCGTGCTGCGTATTTTTCCATCGAATGCCGAAGGATAGCTATCAAGCCATCCTACGATCCGGTATGGGGACTGATTTTCAAAAACAATCTTTAAGTTTCTTTTGAGGGAAGGCATTTCTACCTGATAGAGAAGCAGATTTTCGCCTTCGAACTCGGAGCCGCTGTAGGCCTTAACCTGCCCTTTGGCCGCTACCGCCTGATATTCGAGGTGCATGAGCCGGGAAATGAATGCCGAGGGAAGAATCTCAAAGTCGCCTTTCGGTAAGGCATCGGGTTGTATGCGAATCCGGTTAAAAAGTTCATCCTCGAGCACGGCTGCACCTAGCTCAAAGTTCTGATCGCCTTCCGACTCGAAATAGGACCGCAACTGAACTTCGTATTGGTCCTTTACCAGATTGAGCTGCATAAAACTTTGTCCGCACCAATCCTGTGAAGACATGCTGACCTTCATCGTGCGTTTTTCATCTCCTTCCACCGGAGTGAAAACGGAGGTCATGATGGAATAATCGTACAATCCCGTGGGAAAGCGCCGGATCGCATTCAACTTTAAGGTCGACACAGCCGGACCTGAATTTTTCCCTTCGCTTTTCACCTGGATGTCCGTCCGAAAATCTTCCGTGACAAAGATCAAAACTGCTTCGCCGGGATGAACATCCCGATACCGGTTCTGCTCCAGGACATATCGATTGATTTCCGCTTTTCCCTGATACCAATAAGGGTCCAGGTCCACGGCTTCTTGTTCCAGAAAAGCAACCGACTGTACTTCTGTAGATCTCTTTTCCGGATCAAGGGGTTGGCAGGCAGAAATCCAAAGCATACCAAAAAGAAAAATCAGATAGCGATCCATTTTTTCTTTTTGGAACAAAGAATAAAGGGGCTGGTTCTGCCATGCCGGCGGAATAGACGTCCTGTATACGACGCTGTCAACGGATTATCCAGGGATCAGAGCTGCAGATAAGGTAAAATGAGCTCAAGTTGATCCGGATCAACCACCTTGGTTTTCAGGATATCATCCACTCGTTCGAAGGGACCATGATGATGGCGGTAATTGGCAATGGCTTTAGCCTGGCGCCAGTTCAGGTAGGGATGCTCGGCCAGCTGGGCCGCATCCGCCTGATTCAGGGAGATCTTCCTCAGCCCATCATCCGAGGATACCTTCAACAAGGGAAGAATCTTCTGAAAAGTGCTGTCTGGCAACCCGTAGGTCTCCCCGACCTGTCTGGGGTCGGCAAAGCCGCCCAGTTTTTCCCGAAATCGGAGGATACGTCCGGCCAAAACCGGCCCTATCCCTTTCAGACGCATCCAATCCGCCTCATCTGCCTCAT
Source organism: uncultured Saprospiraceae bacterium (assembly GCA_964640855.1). Lineage (GTDB taxonomy): Bacteria > Bacteroidota > Bacteroidia > Chitinophagales > Saprospiraceae > JAJDFU01. The sequence goes on along the minus strand of CAZXIX010000065.1, from coordinate 13,359 downwards.
TTACATCCAGTGCGGGAGCGGGACCCTCCGCCGTATCGGACGCATTCCAACGAATTTGGTCTTTCCATCTGGCCCACCATTGTTCATCCAAACCGTAGATCTTTTCGATCTGTTGGGCCGATGAGAATCCGCCTACGGCCGACCGGAATTTGACCCACCTGTCGGCAATGTAAGCCGGAAGTCCCATGTTTTGCAGATCCTCCTGGCTCACCTCGTTCGGGTCGAAAGGAGCGGGAGAGCTGGCAGCAGGCCGGTCTGCTGGCTTTTGAGTTGATTTTACCCCTGCTTTCCCAGGCTCCTCCAGGCGGACAAGCGGCGCCAATCGGGTATACAAACTATCAGGCATGCCATATATCTTTTTGAGATCCTCGACCCGCCGAAAACGACCTCCTTTGGCTCGGTAGTTCTCAATGCGGGCAGCCAATTTTTCGGGTACCCCCAAGCGCAGCCAGGATTCGATATCCATCGCATTGGGATTAAAAGGAAAGACTTCTACGGGGGGCGACTCCAGAGGAGTGAGAAGTTCTTCCAGGGCCTTATCCCACTCCGCAACCGGCATGGAATCCCGGGCGGAACCCAGGGGGGAATCCATAAATTGGGCAGCCGCGAACCCGCTGAGAGTCAAAAGAAATAAGCTGATGAAACCCAGCCGTTCGTAGGCGTGAAAGTGGACGATCTTTTTCATGAGGTCTAGTTTTTAAGGTTTTCGATAAAAGCTCCTTCCCCGAGGGCATGGACTTTCTCCCATCCCGTCGAAGCCAGGGAAGACTGCCATTTTTTTTGCCAATAGGTATTGGGAGCCAAAAGCAAGACTGTTTTCGGGGAAACTTGTGCTTTCAGCTTTTCAAAATCCTTGTGGGACCTCCCTTTCAGAATCAGGAGATCTATCGGAACGGGCCGGGCGGGGAGGACCTCGGGTGCCCGATCCAGGACGGCCACCCGATAATCCCCCAGGGCTACCCACCCGTCGCGGATGTGTAGCATAGAATCCGGACTTACCAGGCAAGTATCCGGAGAAACGGAAATCGTCGCCGAGCTGCCTTTCCGGATCCGGAAGCCATCTGCAGCAAAGGACTCGGATTTGCCGGAGAGCGCAGGATCCCGCAAAGTGTATCGCTTTGTCCCGACGAAGAAATCCAGCAACAGGTAATTTGGGTATATCGAATAAACGACTATCTGATTTTCGGACTTCCGCCGCCAGGTTTCTTCCAGATTTTTACCGGAATACAAAGCCAGGAAAAGCAGGCTGCACCACAATCCCGGACGCAGGTAATTTTTTGCCAGCAAGACCAGACCAACGATCGCACCATACCAGAGCACCAGATCGAGGGTATCCGCCCCGATATTTTCGATGACTCCGCCAGGCAGGGCGGAAAACTGCTCGACGACCCAGTTCGTCAGGCGGATCACCCATTGCATCGGTGTTCCGATCACCTGGCCCCAGAAAGGGAGTTCCGAACCCGTCAAAAAAAGGATCCCCAAGTAAAGGATCCCCTTGACCAAAGGGACGATAAACACCCCCGAGATCCAGAAGTAGGTTGGGAAGGTGTGGAAATAATACAAGGTCAACGGAAAAGTCCCCAGTTGAGCAGCCAGGGAAACGGTTATCAGGCTCCAGACGGTTTTACATCCCAGCGGCAATCGACCCGGGAGTCGCTCCAGCGGCGGCTGAAAGAAAACAATGCCGAGAACCGCGAGGAATGACAATTGGAAGCCGACATCCGCCAGCAGGTTTGGATTACAAATCAACATCACCCAGGCAGCAAAGGCAAGGGAGTTGAACAAGTTTCCGCGGGCCGGGAAATAAGCGCCCAACAAAACCATCCCATACATAAGGGTGGCCCGCTGGACCGATGGGGCCAAACCGGTCATCAGGCAATACAATACCAAAAGGAGCAAGGAGCAAGTCAGCACCACAGGCGCTTTGATCCTGGCGGGCAAAGGGACCCAGTAGAAAAGATACCCCAGGCCGAATGCCAGAATGCCCACATGCAGTCCGGACACTGCCAACACATGCGCAACTCCCGCACGGGCGTAAGCCTCTCGCTCCTCTTCAGGCAGGTATTGCTTGGTGCCTACCAACAAGGTAGTAGCCAGGCCGAAATCTCCATCCGCAGAAAGCGCCTTGCGAAGCTGCCGGAAAACATAGGAGCGTAACCGGTGGAGCGTCTTGAGGTGATCGAAGGAGCGGGTGTCCTGTTTTTTCCACTGGCTTGAGTCCAGGAAAAGCTGATGAAATACGCCCTTCCGGGCCAGGTAGGCCCGGTAATCGAATGCCTCCGGGTTTCGGGGGCCGGCCACTTCGATGGGTTGGCCCCGAAAAAGGATCCGGTCTCCGGGGCCAAGATGCAGGGCTTGACTATCCGGCTGCAGGTAGGCATCGATTTTCCCCCTGGCTCGCTGCCATTGTCCCGAAGAATCGCGAGCGCCAAGCAGCGCGAGCCGCAACCGGACCTTCTTTCCGGAATGTTTTTGTTCCAAAACCTTGCCTGCCCAGAACTCGGCCGACGACTCCCGGTTCTGAATATGATCGGAATGACGTTGGGGTGATTGCCATTTTACGGTGAAAACCCCCAAGCCCAGGGAAGCGAGACACAAAGCCCCCAAAAACCAGCCCTTTCTTCGGTAATTCTTTTCAAGATAATGCCCCGTCAGCAACAGCAGAAGAGCCGATATCATTCCCAGCCAAATTGCTTCTGTGCTCAGAAAGGGCACTTTCCCGGCTATCAGGATCCCGCAGACAAAAGGGAATAGGGATTTAAGCATGGGCATACGGTGCAGACCCATTGTTCTGAGGTTTAGTTTTTATTTCGAAGAAGGAATCGGTTAAAAACCCGTTCCTGTTAAGAAGAGGTTAAAAAATGGGATATTCCACAAAAGACCCTTGTGGCGAAAATTGTATTAAATAAATACAAAGGTCTAATTCACAGTCTTCCAGAAGTGAGCCAAAACTTAAAAAAGAAATAAAAATGTGTGGAAATTCAGGATTCCGTATGGGAGACGATGGCTTTGGGTACTTGCTCTTTCTCCGTACTTTCCTCAAAAGTATATAATTCGATCTTCTGCTTTTTGCCTTTCAATTCTATGGTACCCATGCGTTTGGGCAGGAAATCCCCGGGTGGCAAAGACAATTTATCCAGTATTTTTTTGGATAAGAGTATTTTCACCCGAAACTTATTGCAAATGGATTGGATACGGGAAGTTGTATTTAATACGTCTCCTGTGTAAACGATATCCTTTTTGATCAGGCCGATCTCCCCGGTGGTCACCAACCCGCAATGAAGCCCCCCTTTGAATTCGGGCACCAACCCATACCGTTGCCTGTATTTGGGTGCTTCCAACTGTATTTTTTCATTGACCCGATAGAAGCAACGGACACAGCGGGCATTTTTCAGCCCCAACTCCATGGGCCAGGTTATCACGATCATATCGCCCACGTATTGATAGATCTCTCCCCGGGAATCCAGTATGGGGCCTGTGATATCGGTATAATAGTCATTCAGCAAATTATGAAAATCAATATGTCCCAGGCTCTCAGCCATCGTGGTTGAACCTTTGACATCCAGGAAGAGGAAAATGCGTTCCTCCTCTCGAGGCCTGTGGTATTTGCCCAGAAGCAGTTTGAACAGGATTCCCGGTCCGTATTTTTCGTTGATGTGCAGCGTCAAAACCGTGACCAGGGAAACGAGCAGCCAAAACAGGATATTCCGAATGAGAAGCCGGCTGCTGAGCAAGGCATACTCCCCGGTACCTTCGGGATTTTGTCCCGGAATAAGCGTCAGGGGTTGATCCAGAAAAAAATTGGCCAGTTGGACCAGGTAAAAGGAAATGGCAATGTTGATGAGGGCCAGGGTGAGACTATTCACCAGAACCGCAAGGCCGAAAGAGAGTTTGCGCCCCCACCCCCTCAGGTAGAACACCAGAAGCGACCCTGCCAACAGCCCGGAAAACAGCATACTGACAGTCGAAAAGATCAAATAGGGAGTGTAGGGCAATACGATGCCCGACTCGTAAAACCGCAAGATGGAAAAGGAATTCAGTATATCCAGCCAACCCAGTATAATCCAGGCTACGGTAATCCCGATAACTTGCCGGATCTGAAAATAAAATCGCTGGGAGAACACCATAGACAGGCAGCTTGGACAATTGGTTAGCTCAAAAATAAACTATAAAACCGGAGGAGGCGGGTGGATCGTTCCCAGATCCAGAATCCCTTTTTTCATTCCCCTCCGGATGATGCCTAAAAGACCTAACGCAAAATCCACGATGGTCCGCGACTTAACCCCAGCTGAGCAGGCCTCAGGCTTTAGAGAATAAGCTTTTCGTGAGAAGATACCACTGAAAATCAATTACTTAAGTTATTAAATCTCCTGTCGGACACTCAATGTCCAAGACGGGCTGCTGAACATCGGCGATAATATGCACCATTATTGGTCCGAATAAGATATATTTCAGGAGAAGCTTATTCCAACTTCCCTACACCGTTTCCAGGAACAATGGACATGCCTCTGGAAGTTTTCTTTCTGCGAAACGGCAAATGACCGGATAAAAATGGCGGGATCCGTGCCTTCCCTTTTCATCCGATATAAAATCGTCGCACCGGCCGTACATGATGAAGACAGACCTTTTCAACCTGGATACCGCTTTAATTACCAACCGGACAGTAACCCGTCGTTTCCGCGAAAATGACGGAGAGGCCTTTTACGAGCTCTTCCAGGAAAACCATTCCATACTGGAGGATAATTTTCCGGATTGGGCCGATAGCATAAAAAGTCCGGAGGATGCGGAGCGCTGGGTCAGATCCCAGTTGGCAGCCTGGCTTCTGGGGGAATCCTTCGGTTTTGCCATCTGGCAGAAAGTTCCTGCCGAAATGATCGGCTGGATCTCGCTGGAAAACTACCGGAGTGACATGGCAGATGCTTCCTTGACCGGATTCATGGATCAGGAACACACCAACCAGGGCCTGATGACGGAGGTTTTGAATGGCTTGCTCGATTTTTCGTTCGACGATCTGGGGCTGGAAAAGGTAAGGCTGATACTGGCCTCTGACAATTACGCGGCTCAGCGATTGGCGCGAAAGTGCAACTTCACCCGGGAAGGAGACCTGCGCATCGAAGGCAAAAAGCCGACGGGCGAGCGATTTGACCTGGTTGCCTTCGGCTTTACCCGGGTGGATTACGAAGGGAATTCTGCCTGAGCATCACCCTTCCAACCCGGGAAAAAAGACATCCTCCAGATGATCCACTCGGACTTGCCCACCCCGGGGCCAATAGATGGATATAAGATCAAAACGGATCTCGCCCTCAAAGCCGGCTTCTTCCATGAAAACGGTCGCGGCAAAAGCAAGGCGCTTTTGCTGCGCCTCCGATAAAGCCTCCCGTGGCCCGCCAAAGGCCAGAGAAGTTCGGGTCTTCACCTCTACGAAAACCAGCATGGCATCCTTCTCGGCAATGATATCGATCTCGGCTTTTCCGGCTCGCCAATTGGTAGAGCGGATGTGGTACCCCTTCTTTAAAAGATAAGTTCGGGCATGCTTTTCTCCTTCCTGGCCAACCTCTTGTGCATTTCTCTTTGCCATCCAGAATTACTTACCCTTTATTTAGGGTGTGTCTGAAAAATATCCCTGCCTCGCCGGCAGGCTTTGGACTGCAAAAGTCCCTTTTCGCCATCGGCAACCATTTTTCAGACAAACTCTAAATATATAACAAAACGCCAATGTCGGTCAATTATCCGTTTTACCCGCAAAATTACCCCCCCCCAACTTAATAGCTGATGTTGCACTGAGTCATTAAGCCCTTCTGAAAGGGTTGAATGATGTGAAAATTTAACCTTTTAGGTCTTTATCGTGAATTCTTTGAGCACCCTGAAAATCAATTTTTTACGACAATTAGCCTAATTTTTTCAGCTCTACAGCAGCTTTTCCCTTTTTGCGTAAGATCAATTAATAAAAAATTGGATTAATCGCTCCACAATAAAAAAAGCCCCCCTTCCTAATGAGAAGAGAGGCCATCCCAAAAACCGATTTAATCTGATATCCATTCAACAGGGGAATTCCCCTTCGATATGTTTTTTAGAAAAGGAAGTTAGCCCTTGACCGGGACTACTCCTGGCGCTTGGATCAGCGCTCGAACTAAGACTTTGATCCCTGCTTTCGAACGCGGAAAAGACTGTCCGAAAAAGAGGGTATGTAGATAGGCTCGTTACTGATTCAAAGATGCAAGGAATGCAGGGGTAGCTGAATACCCTGAAATAGGTATTTTGCCATAAAACCCCCTTTTAAGTCAATAGTAGGCCCTTCCATCCTGCCATTCTGATTTTTAAACGACCCTCCCATCCACTTTTGGTGGGAATGCCCGCACCGGATAGAAAACATCAAACCAGTCGGTTGTCGATGGCGGTTTTGATCAGTTGAGCAGTGCTGTTCACGCCCAACTTTCGCATGATGTTCTTTCGGTGCACACTCACGGTTTGATCGCTGATAAACAGCTCTTCGGCAATTTTCTTGCTGCTTTTGGCCTGGGATATAAGAAGGAGCACTTCCTTTTCCCGGCGTGTCAATTGAAATTTTTTCAGGAAGCGGTCGGTATAATGCACCTTTCGATGGGCGGGCGCCACGTAGCCGTCGGAGCGTTTCAGCACACCCTTGCCGTAATATTTGCCGCCGTGCCGAACCTGCTCCAGCGCGTCCAGGATTTCCATGGGGCTGGACTGCTTGAACACGTAGGCTAGCGCTCCTTTTTTGAAGGCTTCCCGGACCAGTTTGGGATCGTTGTAGCGACTAAGGACAATGCTTCGGGGGGGATGGGGCATTCGCTGCATCTCTTGCAGCAACTCAAACCCTTCCTTTTCGGGAAGGCTCAGTTCCAAAATGACCAGGGCAGGTTGCCTGGAGATTACCAGATGAAGCAGTTCATTCCCTGTGCGGGCCGTGTCGGTAAGTTCATAGGCCTGCATTTCTTTGCGTAGAAAAAGGGTTTTCAGACCTTCCAGGAAAATGGGATGATCATCAGCAGCCACTACCTGGTGTTTTTCCATAGTACGATCATTCACGGGATATTCATTTGTACAGCAGTCTGGCCTGCTATCCGATAACGAACAGGGAGAGGAGGCCAACCCGGGTGTATTTTCTTCAGGCAGTATCCTGGTTAGGGCGTAGTAGAAAGGATCCGTTAAATACAATCGGTTGTAATACCTTTGCGCCGGTGGGAAAAAGCCCATCAATTATGCGAACGATTTCCCTTTGGCTTATCCGATTGCTAACGGGGGGGATGTCGATTCTTCCTTTCCGTGTAATATACGTACTGTCCGACATTTTGTTTATATGCCTTTGCAAAATTGGCAGATACCGAAGGGGTGTCGTAATGAGCAACTTGCGAAATAGTTTCCCCGAAAAGGAAGGGCCGGAAATCCTCCGCCTGAGTCATTCCTACTACCACAACCTCTGCGATATCACCCTGGAGACCATCAAAGGGCTCAGCCTCCCGAAATCCGAAATTGAGAGGCGCTTTTCCCTGTCAAACCTCGACATACTGCTGCCCCATCTCGAAAAAGGACAATCCCTGATTCTGCTGGGCAGTCATCTTACCAACTGGGAATGGGGCTCTCTGGCCATTGCGCCGCAGGTAGAGGTTCCCGTCTTTGGCATTTACAAAAAACTGGCCAATGAAACCGTCGAAGCTTATCTGAACCAAAAAAGAAGTCGATTCGGCCTGCGACTGGTCCCCATGGAGCAAACGGCCCGAACCCTGGTCAGAAATCGAAAAACGCCTTCCCTCTATTGCCTGATCGCCGATCAGACTCCTTCGAACCGGAAAAGAGCGCACTGGGCGACTTTTCTGCATCAGGAGACCGCCTTTCTCCGGGGCGCAGACCAACTGGCCCGCATGAGTGGCTTCCCGGTCTATTACTACGATACCCGCCGGGTCGGCCGGGGATTCTATGAGGTGACTTTCTCCCCCCTTGTGCTTGACCCCAGGCAAAGCGAAGAAGGAGAAATTACGCTGGCCTACGTTCGCAAACTGGAATCCATAATCCGGGAAGAACCGGCCGACTGGCTGTGGTCCCACCGGCGATGGAAATTCCGGCGGCCGGAAGGGGTACCCTTGCTCCGAGATACCGCCCCACCGCCTAAAGACGGATAACCAGTCGCATAGCCTGATCGATGGCCCGCTTGGCATCCAGTTCCAGGGCCTCGTGCGCGCCCCCCAGCAAATGCACAGACCGGCCCATGCCCTGCAGCGGTTTCAAAAGCTCGCGCAGAGGCTCCTGACCCGCACATACCACCACCGTATCCACCTCGAGCAATTGCTCGGCACCCTTCCGCTGGATCCGGATCCCAATGTCCTCTATCCCCAGATAAGTTACTTCCGAAAGCATCTTGACCCCCCGCTTGCGAAGCGCAGAACGATGTATCCAGCCGGTGGTTTTTCCCAACCCCGAACCCAGTTTGCCTTTGGAGCGCTGCATCAGCGTCACCTCCCGGCTGATTTCCGGCTTTTCGGGCGGCATCAATCCCCCCGGCTCCTCATAAGCCATATCGACACCCCATTCAGCCATAAAAGCCGGAATGGGCTCTTTTTCTTCCGGTGTCTGATGGGTCAGGTATTCGGCTACATCAAAACCGATCCCTCCGGCTCCGATGATAGCTACCCGCTTCCCGGCCTGCTTCTCGCCCCTTAGAAGTTGATCGTAGCGGATCACAATTTCACGATCGATGCCCGGTATGTCGGGCACCCTCGGGCTGACGCCCGTGGCCAGCAGGATCTCATCATACGGCCGTTCGGCCAATTCGGATACCGACACCCGGTGGTTCAAGCGGACCTCCACTCCCAGGCGATCCAGCTCATTGGCGAAGTAGCGAAGTGTCTCGTTGAATTCTTCCTTTCCCGGGATCTCCCTGGCCATCAGAAATTGGCCCCCGATGCGGCCCTGCGCTTCGTACAGCGTTACCCGATGCCCTCTTTGGGCAGCCGTGGAAGCAGCCGCCATCCCGGCCGGCCCGGCACCCACAACGGCAATGTTTTTGCGGATTTGGGCCGGTTTCACTACCACCTCCGTTTCGTGGCAGGCCCGTGGGTTCACCAGACAGCTAGAGGTCTTGCGGGCAAACACGTGGTCCAGACAGGCCTGGTTGCACCCGATACAGGTATTGATGTGGTGCGATTTCCCCAGCCGCGCTTTTTTTACAAAATCGGGGTCAGCCAGAAAGGGTCGGGCCATCGAGACCATATCGGCATCTCCCCGGGCCAGGATCTCTTCGGCCAGTTCCGGTGTATTGATCCGGTTGGTCGTGATCAAGGGGATGTTTACTTGCCCCATGAGCCTGCGGGTCACCCAACTGAATCCGCCCCGGGGCACCATCGTCGCAATGGTGGGCACCCGGGCTTCGTGCCACCCGATCCCGGTATTGATGATGGAAGCTCCGGCCTGTTCGATCCGTTCGGCCAGGATCTCCACTTCCTCCCAGGTACTTCCCTTGTCTACCAGGTCGAGCATGGATAGACGGTAGATAAGAATGAAATCGGGTCCCACCGCTTCCCGGACCCGGGATACGATCTCGATGGGGAAACGGATCCGGTTTTCATAGCTCCCACCCCACTCATCTTTTCGCTGATTGGTCTTCCGGACGATGAATTCGTTGATCAGATAGCCTTCCGAACCCATGATCTCCACTCCGTCGTAGCCTGCCTCCCGCGCCAGAGAAGCCGTACGCACAAAGCTCCGGATGGTGCGTTCGACGCCGCGGGAACTGAGGGCACGGGGCTTGAAGGGGGTGATGGGAGACTTGATCCGGGAAGGAGCCACAAGCAAGGGATGGTAACCATAGCGCCCGGCGTGCAGGATCTGCATGCATATCTTACCGCCTTCTGCATGAACGGCCTCGGTTATCAGACGGTGTTTGCGAGCTTCCCTTCGATTGCTCATCTTGGCAGCAAAGGGAGCCGTCCAGCCTTCCCGATTGGGAGCAATCCCCCCCGTAACGATCAAACCGACTTCCCCTTTCGCCCGCTCGGCAAAATAAGCGGCCATCCGCTGCATACCGCTGCGGGCTTCTTCCAGGCCGGTGTGCATCGAACCCATCAAAACCCGGTTCTTGAGTTGGGTGAATCCCAAATCCAGCGGCGATAAAAGGTTAGGATAGGACTGAGTGGCGTGATTGGACATATGTTATGCGTTGAGAAGGTTGAAGACAAACCGACTTACCCATAGCCGGCCGAGGCCCCCAGAAAAGCGTCTCCCCTTTTTGAAATCCGAAAGAATCAGCCCGACATCAAGGGGGAAAATGGGATATTGTGTGAACCGAAGAAGCAATATTCCGGTTTTTTTTCAAAAATTGATAAATTTGACTTCCATCATTGTTTTGTAGCCAAATTTTAACCAACATAGGTCTACTGAGTTGAATGGCTGGAGTCCTTTAACTCACAGACCATTTCAACAGTCGGGTGATTTCTTTAGTGAGGGGTGATTTACGCCCCTCCTTTTTTTGCCAACTCCTGTCACACGACAGTTCGCACATACCCTCCCCGGGTTAAGGCTTCGTTAGAACTAGGATCATACCTTTGCAAGGCACAGCAGCGAGGGGAATCTTTATGGGAATTAAGCCAAACAAGACGGAAATCCTCTGGGTCCTCATGATCTCGGCGACTCTGCCTATGTGGGGCCAGACCCCGGCCGACTGGGATACCCGGAGAATCCGCCGGTTCAGCCCGGGCCCCGCCGTCCAGTTGCTGGACACCTTCCTGATCGATCCTTCCAGCCTGGAGCTGGCCTTTGCCCGCGATGGACAAGTCGTGGATTCCAACTGGTATCAGCTGAAAAACAACCGCTTGTATTGGAGAGGCCCTTCGGATTCCCCGGAGGTAGAGGCGCGTTTCCGCGTATTGCCTTATCGTTTTGATACCCGGCTGACCCGCATCGACTCCGCCAGCCTGATGCGGGGCGGAAGCGGTCCGTTCACCGAGGCATTTCTTTATCGCCCCACGCCGACCAACCATGCCCCAACATTCGATTTTCGGGGGCTGGAATACCGGGGTACCTTCGCGCGGGGCCTTTCTTTCGGCAACCGACAGGATTTGGTGCTGAACTCGCGCTTCAACATGCAACTGGCCGGCCAGCTGGGCGATGACGTGGAGATCCTCGCCGCCATTTCCGACGAAAACCTGCCTCTCCAGCCCCAGGGCAATACCCTTCAGCTGCAGGAACTGGACCGGGTTTTTATTCGCCTGAGCCGAAAAAACACCTCGCTCACGGCCGGCGACTATGAATTGGCACGCCCCGCAGGCCGATTCATCAATTACTTCAAAAAATTACAAGGCCTGACGGTCGCTCACGAACAGGATCTGGGCCCGCTGGGAAAAGCGAATGTGGAGGGAAGCGTCGCCATCAACCGGGGACAATTCGCCCGGGTACAGCTTGCTACTACCGAAGGCAATCAAGGCCCTTACCGCTTGCAGGGCAACCAAAACGAACGCTTCCTGGTCGTACTGGCCGGAACCGAAAGGGTCTGGCTGGATGGCGAATTGCTGCAACGCGGGATCGAATCCGACTACATCATCGACTACAACCGGGGCGACATCACCTTTACCCATCGCAGACTGATCACCAAGGACGGCCGCGTGATCATCGAGTTCGAATATTCCACCCAGTCTTACCTGCAGTCCTTCTACGCCGTCAACGGCCAGTGGAGCGGTAAAAAGCACGAATTGTTCTTTAATCTGGCCAGCCAGCAGGACAGCAAGAACAGCACGGTCGGATTTGATCTGAATGACCGGCAAAAACAACTGCTGCAATCGGCAGGCGACCAGAACGATCTGTCCCTGCCGGCCATCGATACGCTATCGAGCTTCGACCCCCAGCAAGTGGCTTACTACTGGAAGGACACCACGCTCTGCGAGGGGACAACCGCCCCGATCCTGGTTTTCACTCAGGATCCCGCCCAGGCCAATGTAAGGGCCCAATTTACCTTCGTCGGAAGCGGAAACGGGAATTATGTGATCGACAACCGGCAAAATGCCAACGAGCGGGTGTATCGCTGGGTGGCTCCCGGCCCGAACTGCGTCCCATCCGGAGATTACGAGCCGGTCATCCGGCTCAGGCCGCCCCGGCAACAGCAAATGCTCAGCTTCGGTGGGCAATGGAACCCGGGCCGGGAGGGGAACATCCGGGCCGAGGTCTCTATGAGCCGGCTCGACCTGAATCGATTCTCCCCTCTGGATGCCTCGGATGACATCGGCTGGGCTGCTTTTCTCAACGCCGGAAAAAACTTCCGTCTCGGCAGGGACTCCGCCGGCTGGCAACTGAAAACCGATGCCGCCTACGAGTACAAGCAACAGGATTTTCGGTTTTTCAACCCCTACCGCAACCAGGAATTCCTCCGGGACTGGGGGCTGACGGACGTACAGGGAATAGGTACCGTAGATCCGGCCAATGAGCATTGGCTGGATGGAGGCATCCGTTTGGAGGAAGGAGGGGATTTCGCCCTGTTCTACCGATTGGGAGGATTCCTGCGGGATACCAGCTATCAGGGTATGAAGCATGTTTTTGGGGTCCAACTGGATAAAAAAGGCTGGGAAATAGACGCTATGGGCAGTTGGCTTCAATCCCGGGACACCCTTCAGCAAACCGATTTTTTTCGACCCCGGATATTGGTGGCCAAAACCCTTTCCGGGAAAGTGGACTGGCGGATCGGCGTTTACGGTGAGCGGGAGAAAAAATCCCGTTACAATCCGGAAACCGGAAATCTCATGCCCGGCAGTTTTTTCTTCGATCGTTTCAAGGCTTTTGTGGAAACCCGGTCGGACGGTCCCTACTCCTTTGGCGCCAGCTACGTGCACCGGAAAGACTACGGTATCGACCCCGGTGATTTCCGGGAAGCCAACCTCGCCCGCGAAGCCAACCTCAACGGGAGCTGGTCCCCCAATCCCCGGATCCGCTTTGCCGGTAATTTTACCTATCGGAACCTCACTGTACTGAACGAGGAGCTCTCGCCCCAGGATCCCGCCGAAACCATTCTGGGCCGCACCGACCTGAATCTCGCGCTGCTCAAAGGGGCCCTGCGTTCCAACACGACCTACGAACTGGGTACCGGACAGGAGCCGCGACTGAATTTTACCTTCATCCGCGTGGCCGTGGGTGAAGGAGATTACATCTGGCTGGATTCCCTGTTTAACCAGGACGGGATCATTCAGCCTCAGGAGATGGTTCTGGCCCCTTTTCCAGACCAGGCGGATTACGTACGGATCACAACCATCACCGACGAATTTATCCCCACCAATTTTGTTAACCTGAACCAAAGCCTGAACCTCAATCCGCGAGCCGTCTGGTTCAATGAGGAGGGGATCAAGGGGTTGCTGAGCCGGT
>CAZXIX010000064.1:0-24815 GCA_964640855.1 uncultured Saprospiraceae bacterium | reverse complement strand
GGCTCGGCGCCTCCTGTGGCCCATCAAGCAGAAATACGGCCAAAAACTGTCCTGGGCCGATCTGATGATCCTGACCGGTAACGTAGCTCTCGAATCCATGGGTTTCAAGACCTTCGGTTTCGGTGGCGGCCGGGAGGATGTATGGGAGCCGCTGGAAGACGTTTACTGGGGGGCTGAGGAAAAGATGTTCCCCCACCCCGAAAGCGATCAGCGCTATTCCGGCGATCGGGAACTGGAAGATCCGCTCGCTGCCGTCCAGATGGGCCTGATCTATGTGAATCCCGAAGGTCCCAACGGAAACCCGGATCCGATCGCCGCTGCCCGCGACATTCGCGAGACCTTCGGCCGCATGGCCATGAATGACGAAGAAACCGTTGCCCTCATCGCCGGAGGTCATACATTCGGAAAAAGCCACGGAGCCGGCGATGCCGCACTCATAGGCCCCGAACCCGAAGCTGCCGGAATCGAATTGCAAGGGCTCGGCTGGATGAGCACGCATGGCTCCGGCATGGCCGGCGATACCATCACCGGAGGACCGGAGGTTACCTGGACCAAAACGCCTACCCGGTGGAGCATGAACTTCTTCGAAAATCTCTTCGGTTATGAGTATGAACTGACCCAAAGTCCCGCCGGAGCCAAACAGTGGGTCGCCAAGGACGCTCCGGCCGTCATACCCGATGCTCACGATCCGTCGATCATGCACAAGCCCACCATGCTCACAACCGACCTGGCCTTGCGCATGGACCCGGAATACGAAAAGATCTCCCGGCGTTTCTATGAAAATCCGGACGAATTTGCCGACGCCTTCGCCCGGGCCTGGTTCAAACTGACCCACCGGGATATGGGCCCCAAAGTACGCTATCTGGGACCCGAAGTGCCGGAGGAAGAACTGATCTGGCAAGATCCCATCCCTGCCGTCACACACAAACTGATCGATGAGCAGGATATCTCCGGACTGAAGGAAAAGATCCTGAATTCGGGCCTGACCGTTTCCGAGTTGATTTCTGCCGCCTGGGCCAGCGCTTCCACTTTCCGCGGGTCCGACAAGCGCGGAGGCGCCAATGGTGCGCGCGTCCGTTTGGCCCCCCAGAAGGATTGGGAGGTGAATAACCCGGCCCAACTCGCCAAGGTGCTGGAGAAACTGGAAGGGATTCAGAAAGACTTCAATACGGCCGAGATGGGAGGAAAGCAAGTTTCTATGGCTGATCTGATCGTACTGGGGGGCTGTGCCGCCGTTGAGCAGGCCGCAAAAGAGGCCGGCCATGACATTAGCGTTCCCTTCACCCCGGGCCGGACCGATGCCACCCTGGAGCAAACGGATGTGGAATCGTTTCGCTATCTGGAACCCCCGGCTGATGCCTTCCGCAACTACCGCAAGACCCAATTCTCCATTACCACGGAAGAGTTGATGGTTGATAAAGCCCAATTGCTTACCCTGACTGCTCCGGAGATGACCGTCCTGATAGGTGGTATGCGCGTTTTGAATACCAACTACGATGGATCCGGACACGGCGTATTCACCGATCGCCCGGGCGCATTGACCAACGACTTCTTCGTCAACCTGCTCGACATGGGCACCGTCTGGAGGGCCGTCTCCGACGATCAGGAGGTATTTGAAGGCCAAGATCGGCATACGGGAGCTCCAAAATGGACCGGAACCCGCGCCGATCTCATATTCGGATCCAATTCCGAACTCCGGTCTTTGGCAGAGGTCTATGCCAGTGCGGACGGTCAGGAGAAATTCGTCAAGGATTTCGTCGCCGCCTGGAATAAAGTGATGAACCTGGATCGCTTCGAACTGAACTGAAGCCGAGCCAGCCCAACCGCGTAGAAGAAGGCGGTCCGCGAAAAGGGGCCGCCTTTTCTTTTTTCTGGCTTTCCCGGAGAGGTTTTTTTCTGCGAATCTGAAAAAGAGGAGGCTCGAAATTCCTGTGGAAGGAACCCGGCAAGGATCAGTCTGCAAGGGGAGGCGGGATTCCTGCCGGATTGGACTACCCTCCTGAATTTCCAAAGACTATTGCTGTGCGGCCATGATTAATGGGAATAAATCTTGTCATACCGTCCCAGTTTTTTATTTTGCCTATCATTAAATTCAGATTTCTGTTTTCCCATGGTTAATGCCAAAGGAAGGGTATCCAGCGTCAATGAGTCCCTGGTGGGAGTCAATAATTTGGAAGGCGCGGTTTCGAACGGAGAGGTTGCTTACGTCGTGTTGGAGAACGGCGAAAGGCTCAAATCCGAGGTGATCGACGTAAAAGCTGGAGGCCTGGTTTTCATGCAGGTTTTTGAGGATACCACCTGGGTAAAAGTAGGGGATCCGGTAGAGTTCACAGGGATTCCCTTGTCGGTCAGGCTGGGGCCCGGAATCCTGGGCATGGTAACCGACGGTTTGCAAAACCCTTTGTATGAGTTGGGCAAGATAGAGACCTTTCTGGAACGGGGGCTGCAAGTAGACCCGCTCGACACTTCCGCCAAGTGGCATTTCACCCCCAGCGCGGCCTCCGGCGATACCGTTACCGGCGGTTCGGTGCTCGGATCGGTGCCTGAGAAAATGTTCCAACATAAGATATTCGTCCCCTTTTCAATGAGCGGGAATTACGTATTGGAGGATCTGGTTGCGGAAGGGGAATATACCATTGAAGACGTGATCGCTACCGTGCGGGATGAACAGGGGCAAACCCACAGATTACGCATGGTATTTGACTGGCCGGTCAAAAAGCCAATGCCTTTTTACAAACGCTCTGTCCCCACGCGTGCCATGCCTACCGGGATCCGTGTCATCGACGGGCTTTTCCCGATCGCTTTCGGCGGTACGGCCTGCAACCCCGGGCCCTTCGGGGCGGGGAAAACGGTATTGCAGCACAGTTTGGCCCGGCATTCGCGGGCGGATGTAGTCATCGTGGCCGCTTGCGGGGAGCGTGCCGGCGAGGCGGTGGAAGTTTTCAAGGACTTCCCGGAATTGATCGACCCGAGGACCGGAAAATCGCTCATGGACCGGACCTTCATCGTGGGGAATACGTCCTCCATGCCGGTAGCTGCCCGGGAAGCTTCGGTCTATATCGCTTCGACCGTTGGGGAATACTACCGCAAGCAGGGCCTGAACGTACTTATGCTGGCTGATTCCACCTCGCGCTGGGCCCAGGCCTTGCGCGAAATCTCGGGTCGAAAGGAAGAGATCCCGGGCCCCGAGGCTTTCCCCATGTATATTTCTACTCTGATTTCCGCCTTTTACGACCGGGCGGGAGTCGAGATCCTGCCCGACGGCAGCCAGGGCTCGCTGACCATCATCGGTACGGTGTCTCCTGCGGGCGGAAACTTCGATGAACCGGTCACTCAGGCCACCTTGCTGAGTACCGGAGCTTTCTGGGGTTTATCAAGGGCTTTATCCGATGCGCGGAAGTACCCCGCCATAGACCGTCTCGACAGTACCTCCAAGTACCCGTCGCTGCTCGAGGAAGAAGAGGTGGAATTCCTGAAAGAATTGCTCCGGGACGGGAAATCCATTTCCTCGAACATACTCCTGATGGGCGAGAAGGGGGTTACGGACGAAACCTACATTCGTTATCAAAAGGCCGAACTGCTGGATGCCGTTCTGGTGCAGCAAAACAGTTTTCACGAAGTGGACGGCGTGACGCCTCCCGATCGATTGCGCATCATGTTCGACATGGTGCGGGAGATCATCGAAGCTCCTGTAAATATTCCGGGCAAAGAAGAGATTCGTTCGCATTTCAACTTCCTGCGGCAAGCTTTTGTCGATTGGAACATGCTGCCACAGGAGGACGAGCGATTCGAGGAGCAGAAATCCCAATTACGTAACCTGATCAAGCGAGGAGCACATGTTAAAGAAAACGTATGACCGGATCGATAGTATCGGCCGTGCCATCATGACCATACAGGCCAAGGGTGTACATAACAAAGAGCTTGCTGAAGTTATTTTCCCCAACGGAGAGCGCAACCTGGCCCAGGTCATCGCCCTGAAGGGCGAGGAGGTCACGCTCCAGCTTTTCGGAGGGGGCTACGGGGTTTCCACCGACTGCAAGGTCCGCTTTCTGGGCAAGCCGGTGCAGGTGGGTTTTTCGGAGAATATGCTCGGTCGCATCTTTTCGGGCAGCGGTCAGCCCATCGACGGGGGGCCGGAGCTGATGGCCGATGGGATCCGCATCGCCGGGCCGTCGATCAACCCGGTAAAGCGGCTGATCCCCAAACAAATGATCCGCACCGGCGTACCGATGATCGACGTTTTCAACACCCTGGTCCGATCTCAGAAGATCCCCATATTCGCCAAGGCGGGCGAACCTTACAATCGCCTTTTGGCCAACATTGCCACCCAGACGGATGCCGACGTGATCATCATCGGAGGCGTGGGGCTGAAATACGACGAGTTTCACTACTTCCGGCAACGGATCGAAGAGGCCGGCAGCGGCGACAAGACCATCATGTTCATCCATACGCATCGGGATCCCATCGTGGAGGGGCTGATGGTGCCCGACCTCGGACTGGCCGTTGCCGAGCGGTTCGCCCTCCAGGGCAGGAACGTATTCGTTCTCTTGTCCGATATGACCCAATGGTCAGATTACCTGCGTCAGGTCGCCAACGCCCAGGACCAGATCCCCGCCAATCAGGGGTACCCGGGGGATCTGTATTCTCAGTTGGCCTCCCGCTACGAGAAGGCTGCCGATATGGACGGCGCCGGGAGCATAACCATTCTCGGGGTTACCACCATGGATGATGTGACTCACCCCGTACCGGACAACACGGGATACATTACGGAAGGTCAGTTTTATATGAAAGACGGCTATCTGGAGTTGTTCGGTTCACTCAGCCGCCTCAAACAGCAAGTGAACGACAAGACCCGGCCGGACCACCGCAGCATCATGAACGCAATGGCCCGGCTGCTTTCGGAGGCCGAAGAGCGGGTCAAGGCCCAAAAATTCGGATCGGTCAAAGACAGCTATTCCCTGCGCCTCCTGGATTACCGGAAAACCTTTCAAAGGGAATTGATGGATCCCTTCCGGTATCTGGAACTGGAAGATGCCCTGGATCTGTGCTGGGAAGTGCTGGCCAAACACTTTAAGCCGGAGGAAGTAGGTTTGTCCTCCGATCTGATCCGGGACTACTGGCCCGAGAAAAAGAAAAAGCAGGAACTGGCCCATCAGGATTGATCTTTAACCGAGCAAATAATACCCAGCCCAAGCATGAGTGAGCAAACACTGGACCTGCTGATCGAGAAGTTAAGAACGGAGGCCATCGAAAAGGCCCAGAAAGAGTCTGCCCAAATACTGGAAGACGCCCGTGCTCGCGCGGAGGCTATTGTGAGCGAGGCAGAAGAGCAAAAAAAATCGATCCTGGAAGACGCGGAGAAAGAAGCGAAGGATGTTGTCGAAAAGGGGAACAGCAGCCTTCGGGTAGCGGCCCGCGACCTCAGCCTTTCCGTTCGAAACGATCTTTTCAAACTCTTGCGGGCCACCCTCGAAGACGAGGTCGAAAAAAACTTTGAACCCGAGCTCATGAAATCGGTGATCACCCAGCTCATCGACCAGCTGGGAAGCGAGGTGGAATTCCGCTTACCGGAAGAACATGCCCGCGAACTGGCCGAATTCATACAAAAGAAATTGCAGCAATCCGACGGAACGATCACCCTGCTCCAGGACAAGGGAGACTCTTCGGGAATTTTGATCACCAAAAAAGACCAGGGCTGGAGTTACACGATTTCTCCGGAACAGGTTACTGAATCTCTTTTGCCCTACCTGAATGCCAAGTGGGTGCAAATCCTGGATGAAAAATCTTCGGCATGATCATTGGAGACCTGGAGTACTTGATAAGCAGCTTGCCGTATCTCTCCTTTAGCAACAAGCCGGAATTTCAACAAAAGATAAAGACCTTATTCCAGTCTTACATCGGAGAGGAGGAGGAAGAAGAGATGGATCCGGCGGACATGCTGGATCGGGAGTCCGCCAAATTCGTATCGGGAAAATCTTTTTCGCTGCTCCGGGATATAGAGCTGAATCGCATCTACGAGTCAACCTACCTGCGGAGGGGGAGCCGGGTCCTGGAGGAATTCTCCCAATATGTGCGCAGGCAGAAGGAAGCAGTGAAAGGGATCCGGCTGCAAAGAAAAGATTCCCTCTCCGGCAACGGCCGGCACGATCCGGAGCTGTTGAGCCTGGAAGGGACTCCGCTGGAGCAGGAAGTACAATTGATGAAGTACCAATGGGAACGACTGGAGGAACTCTCCAGCGGGCATTATGCCGACCTGGAGGCCCTGATCCTCTACAAATTGAAGTTGCTGCTATTGTTGAGATGGTGGAATTTTGATGCTCGATTGGGATTCGAGCGTTTTTTGGAACTAACCAAGGAAAAGGAGTATGGCGGAGAAGATACTGATGAATAAAAATACGCTGGCGGCTCTGAAAAGAGAGCTGGCGGAATATCGTAATGCCTTGCCCGTTTTCGAGATGAAGGAGCAACAGTTGAAAGGCCTGGTCCAGTCCATTGAGGAGGGCATTCGGGCGCTTCTGCAGGAGATCCGGAAGACGGAGGAGGAAGTGAAAGAATGGATCGGGGTGATGGCCGAGGACAACCCGGCCCTGGTACAGGCCACCCAAATCGATCAGGTTTTTACCGAGAAAAAAGAGATCGCCGGCGTAGCGGTGGAAAACTTCAAGGACATAGCCTTTAAAAAGTATGAGCTGGACCTGTTGAGTACTCCGCTTTGGACGGATGCCGCCATAGAAGCGGTGATCGACCAGAAAACCCGGTGGGTCATTCTGGAAATCGAAGAACGGAAACTGGCGGTGTTGCAAGAGGAATTGGCAGAGGCTCGGCGGATGAAAAATGCTTTGAAAGAGGTGTTCATCCCGGAAACCCAGGACAACATCCGGAAGATCGAAATCTACCTGGGCGATGTAGAACGGCTTGCGATCGGTTGTGCCAAGTTGGTCAAGAAGAAAAAACAGGAAAAAACGGTTGGGGCATGATCGTCAGGATGAAGGAAATATCGCTGTTCACCCTATCCAGCCAGATAGACGACACCCTGCTTCGGCTGGGTGCATTAGGTATTGTGGATATCCGACAAATAAAAGGGCCGGAGGGAACGCAGCTTGAACATTGGAGGAAGACCGTTTCCCGAACCGAGCAAGCCATCTCAATCCTGGAACAGAATGGAAAAGCCGATAAGCCTGAGCCCGACCGAAAGAAATACAATTTCAAGGATCCCCGGCGCTTAACCGATCGGCTTCTCACCTCGCTGAAGTTTCAGCGTCAAGGGCAGGAAAAGCTCCGAAAACTGCAGTGGGAGCAAGACTGGTACCGGTTTTGGGGGAAGCAGGTCCATGTCAAAGACCTGGAGTTTTTGCGCGAAAAAGGGATTTTCGTGCGCTTATACCGGCTCGATAAATCGGCAGCCTCCAACCTCCCGACCGGGCACACGGTCCAAGTCTTCCCGGCAAAGGACGGAAAAGTGCCGGTCGCACTCTTTTCGACGGAACCTTCGGAAAAACTGCCGTTTACGGAGGAAGAATGGCCCCTGTTGCCGCTCGAAGTGGTGGAAAGAGAGATGGCCAAAAAAGAACGGCAGTTGGAGGAGGTCGAACAGTACTGGGCCGATCAGGCGGAGCAACTGGACACACTCCGAGAGTACCTGGAATTGATGCAGGACCGTCTGCGTTTGCAAGAGGTGGGGGAAGGCATGGGCAATGTAGAAGGTAAGATCAGCTATTTGCGAGGGTATATCCCGAAGCATTCGATAGAAGAGTTCAAGGAAGTCGCAAAGGAACAAAAATGGGGATACCAGATCCGGGAGCCTGAAAATCCGGAAGAGGTGCCTGTTTACATCCGGAATCCGAAGTGGATCCGGATTATCGACCCGGTCATGAACTTCATCGGTATCGTTCCCGGGTACAAGGAGTTGGACGTCTCTTTTTTCTTTCTTATTGCGTTTGCCCTGTTTTTCGCCATGCTGGTAGGCGATGCGGGCTACGGTTTGCTCTTTTTGATCATTACGTTTTTTATCCGAAAGAAGCTTCCCAGGGAAGTCCGTCTATTGTTTTACGTGCTGAGCGGAGCTACGATCGTTTGGGGCGTTCTTAGCGGGACATACTTCGGATCGGAGGAGATAGCCTCCCTACCCTTCCTGAACGATCTGATCATCGAGGACATAGCCAGTTTTGGCGTAGATAATGTGTCTTTCATGATGCACTTGTCCTTCCTGATCGGAGCCATTCATTTGACTGTGGCCCACGGCATACAGGTCTTTCGCCTGATCAATTCGACCCGGGCGCTCAGCGAACTGGGCTGGATTGCCCTGATCTGGGGTTTGTTTTTCGTAGTAGAGAATCTGGTATTGGGTCAGCCATTGCCCAGTTGGAACCATTGGCTTTTCATTGGGGGCGCCTTGCTGGTCACCCTTTTTTCTCAGGAAAGCAAGAATCTGGTTCAGAGCATGCTGATCTCCGTCGCCAATTTGCCCCTGAGCCTGATCAATGGTTTTTCGGATATCGTTTCGTACGTTCGGCTTTTTGCCGTGGGGCTAGCCACGGCAGCGGTAGCCTCCAGTTTCAACTATATGATGCTGCCGGCGGGTGCCGATCTCTCCTTTTTGGAACTGATCGGTGCGGCGCTGGCGCTCGCCTTGGGCCACGCCCTCAACATAGTACTTGCGCTTATGGCCGTCATGGTGCACGGCATTCGTTTGAATATGTTGGAATTTGCGGGTCACCTGGGCGTGCAGTTCTCCGGAGAGGCTTATCAGCCTTTTCGCTTAAAGGCGTTGGTACAGGAAAAAGAAACGACGGAACCGGACAAAGAAACAATCAAAAAAGAAATAACAGCTTAACATGATGACGATGCTATTAACGGTAGTAACCGGTTTGGGAGACATGGGTATGTCTTTGATCATCGCTGCGATTGGTTCGGCCATCGGGACCGGCGTGGCCGGGATGGCGGCTATTGGAGCCTGGAAGAAAATGATCGTCAGCGGCGAAAAGGCCGCTACGGCGCTTTTGATCTTCGTGGGTGCGCCGCTTTCCCAGGTTATCTACGGAATGATCCTGAAAAATTCCATCGCCGATGCCAATCTCAACCCCGATTCCTATCCCTGGCAATTGGCCATGGGCCTGGGTGCCGGAGCCGCTATGGCGGGCTCGGCCATCTTTCAGGGCAAAGCGGGAGCCCGGGCCTGTGATGCCATCGCCTCGGGCGCCAGCGACATTGCCAAGTACATTATGGTGATCGGTGTCGTAGAAACCGTGGCGCTTTTTGTCATGATCTTCATGATGACCGGCTTGCCGGTGGCTTGAGCGTGATCACAACCTGCAGAGGGTGAATTTTCACCGCCTTTCCTTTTGAGCTTGCGCCGAATGGGAAGGGGTCGAGAGGTCGATGACCTCATTCGTATATGTCCCGGACGTCCATGCCGGCCAATTCGAGCATCAAGCCGGCCAGACGCTCGCATACATCTTCGAAGAACTGCTTCCCTTTCTCGGGAGAAGCTGCTTCCGGATTCCCGATCCCGGTATCTTCGGTCACCTGTGACCAGCGCCTTTCCGACCAGGCCCAACTTTCGGAAAATGCCCGGATCCTGTGTTTTTTGGCTTTGCCCGATCCCCATGCCTCACGCGGAAGGACCAAATCGGGTCTGACATGTAAAATGAGGCTGGTTTCCATTTCATCGGCATGGTCCCCGGGGTTTCGGAAGTATTTCGACTTATCCAAGGCCTGAAACCAATTGGTGAAACAGAGGAACATGTCGGGATATTTGGCACCCAATTCGCGGAGGATCGATTTCCAGTTATTTCCCCCGTGGCTGTTCAACACCATTAGCTTCTTGATGCCTTGCCGGTTGAGCACTTCGATGACGTCATTCAGGATGGCATATTGGGTACTTGGGTACAGGTTTATGTCCAGATAGATGTCGCGCTGGCCTGTATTCACGCCGAAGGGGATGGTAGGCAGCACGATTACCTTTGCGCCTTTCTCCCAGGCCATTCGGGCACTTTCGGCGGCGATGGTGGCACCTTCGAAAATGTCGGTTCCGTAGGGCAAGTGGTAATTGTGAGCCTCGGTGGCCCCCCAGGGCAGGATGGCAAGCTCGATCTGTTCGTCCTTGAGGTGTTTCCAGTTGGTCTCGGCCAGGATGTAGGGTCGGATCATATGCGCTTACTTTTAAAAAAGATTTTTGTTTAGAAATAGGGGACCCAGCACCAGGTGCAAACCCATCATTCTTGAAGTATTATGGGAAGGTAGGGCTTTCCGGGATGATCATCCAGGAATCAGCCGGTACCGGTTACCCTTTTGCCGTGTAGCATGTGCACCCTTCTACGGGCCTGAGCCTACAGGAACATTAGGTCTGTACTTAGGACAACTTACTGGTCATCTCCCCCAAATTCACTTTTTCGGCCCGGGTGAAGGTGATATCCCTGACGAATTCCATTTCGCCCCACAAATAGTTGCCCCCTTTCAATCGCAGCAGCCCCTTCATCCGGCGATTCAAGCGACTTATTTCCAGGGGAGTCGCCTTTCTTTTTTTCTTCAGGACCCCATAAAGCCTTATGGCCGGGGGACGATGAAACCGGCCCCGAAACAAAGCGGTCAACCAAAACCAGGAATTGCTGCATACCGCCAAAGCGCAGATCCGGGGATGGATTTCCGCATGGAGGGGCAGCCGGCTGGGGAATTTCTCAAAGTAAAACCCCGTTTGATTTTGATTTAAGAACAGCGAACCGATCGGGGTAACGGTAGGCACCTGGTCGGGACCGACGGATGCGATCGATACATGGAAATTGGATCGGAAGCTTTTGTTGAAGTGCGTTCGTATTTCCTTCCAGTCTTTCTGGATGTTCATGGCAATTTATTTGTTGGAGAGGATTCGCACCGCATCCTCCCGTACGTTTCCGCTAGGAAAAAGAGGATTGACCTGGCCGGTAGTGGAAGAAGGCGTGATGCCGTATTTCGGGGCATAAGCTAAAAGGGAGCCATAGAACCTACCCAGTCGATTAAAAAACTTTGCCATCGGGATCGTACTTACGCAGAATCATGCCATAATAGGTGATGTGCCCAGCGGTTTCCGAAATATCCGTTATTCTTTTCAGGCTGTCCGGATTTTTGAAGAATTTCCATATTCATAAACTCCTGCGGCCTGACTCAATTCCACCGCCGCGTTTTGGGCAGGTCCAGCATCCATGCTCTGGATGAAAGCATCAAGGTAGTAACGCAAAAACGATCAGCGGTATCATCCTTTTTCCGGTAATTCTTATCTTGGATTGAAGGCCTTGACACTGGAAATGTATGGGCTCATTCCCTGGTCCCCAGCTCTGCAGGGCGAGGTAATGGAAAACCTTTGGGGCTGCCTTCAAAAGCCCTTCATCTTCGAGAGGCTCCTTGCCCTGCCGGAAAAAAACAAACTAATTATGCTCTCAATTTCGAAGGTCAAGCGCGCGTGCTGCGCATCTGCAGGCGACCGTTTGTGTTGGACAAATGTGGCGTACCTGAATGGAATACTCTTTTCCCTGCTCGGATTCAGCGCCTGCACACAGGCTGAAAAACAAGACATTCCGGTTGTGCCGCAGTGGACTACCCACGAGATTGTGTTGAATTCCCAACGCTCGTACGACAATCCTTATACGGATGTAGAGGTGTGGGCCGTTTTCAAAAACCAGAAAGGAGATTCCCTGATCCGACCCGCTTTTTGGGATGGAAATGAAGTTTGGAAGATCCGTTTTGCCCCTCCGGATAAAGAGAGCGCCTGGACCTGGCGAAGCTTTGCCTCTGTAGAAACGGACGAGGGTTTGCAGGGGATCCGGGGCAGGTTGCGTTCAGCGCCTTACACGGGAGAAAACAAGCTGCTTCAGCACGGCCTGATGACCCTGTCGGC
This sequence comes from uncultured Saprospiraceae bacterium, assembly GCA_964640855.1. GTDB lineage: Bacteria > Bacteroidota > Bacteroidia > Chitinophagales > Saprospiraceae > JAJDFU01. The sequence goes on along the minus strand of CAZXIX010000064.1, from coordinate 12,946 downwards.
GGGCAAGCGCAATGTGATCCACCACGACGGCCATCCTTTTCTGGTCGTCGGCGGCACCCCCTGGGCTTTGCCGTTTCGGGCTACGCTGGAGCAGGCGAAAACCTATGCCCGGGATCGCCAACAGAAAGGATTCAACGCCGCTCTTCTGATGAGCGTTCAACCGGATCAGGAAGCCGAGGGGCCCAATGCGAGAAACAGGCCGAAGGGCTTCGCCCGGGGCTTCAACGACCTGTCCGACGGGCACCTCAACGAATTGGTCCCTTCTTATTTCCAGTACCTGGACACCCTCATGGAGATCCTGATCGATCATGAAATCGTACCCGTTTACCAGCCCGTATTCCACGGTTTCGGCTGGAAAGGAAAATCCGTTCTGGGCAATACGGTGGTACCCGAAGAGTACGTGCGGTACTGCAAATACCTGCTTGCCCGCTACGGCAGCAGGCCCGCCTTTTGGCTACTGGCGGGCGATAACGACGGCAAAGATCCCGGGGTCAGGGAAAGCGGTATGATGATGGAAAAATGGGATGCCTACCGGCAGCCCACGGGCCTGCACTACAATCCCTGCGACGATTACGTGGCCGAGTGGGCCATGGATAATCCGCTCAAACGCTGCATGCATTACAACCGAAGCTATCATGAGGAAGACTGGCTCGACTTCCAGTGGGCGCAGACCGGCCACGATGGAGAACATAACTACCAGAAGGTGGCTCGCATGTATGACTACAAACCGACAAAGGCTGTCGCCAACAGTGAGCCTACCTATGAAGGGATGAACGCCGGCAAGAACGGACTAGGCTGGTGGCAGGGCGAAGAAGCCTGGATGCAGTTGATGTCCGGAGGAACGATGGGCGTCTTTTACGGCGGAGCTTGCCTCTGGCAGTGGAAGATCACGCCCGATGAGGAAGGCTGGACTTCCTGGGCCGATCAGAATAAGTCATGGCGCGAGGCCCTGGATATGGAGGGAGCCACTTATGTGGGGCTCGTCGGAAAGGCCTTTGAGGGTATGGATTATGCGGATATGGAAAAGCGCCCCGACCTGACGGAGGGCGATCAGCCCTTGCTGGCTAAAGAGGGAACCTTCTACATCTCTTACCTGAATGAAGGGGGCACGATCACCCTGGCAGGGGTACCGGAAGGTATGCCTTACCGGTGGTACAACCCAAAAACCGGAGAATTTCAGGAAGAAGGAAATACCCGGGTACCAGCCACTTTCCAGGCTCCCGGCAAGGATCCCTGGCTTTTGGTAGTGGGAGAAAAAGAGGTCAGGTAGGCCGGGATTCCGGAATCATTTGAGGTGGGCCGGATAGGAGAATCAAACCCTGCCCAATTGAAAGATCTTTTCGGATTGTTTCCGGTTCATGTAATCCGGTACCCATCGCATCATCAAGTTTCTCAACCTTACAGCCAGGGGATGCTTCCAATGGGCTATCTGCCCGATGGCCCAGCTCGTTTTCACCACCTGGCGTGCCTTGGGCAGTCTTATCTTCTGATAGGCTGCGAAAGCCCCGGGAAATCCGAATGTATCGAGGCACCCGGATAATATGTAGGCGTCTTCGATGGCCTGACAAGCTCCCTGTCCCATATTGGGTGTGGCAGCATGAGCGGCGTCTCCCAACAAGCATACATTGGGCTGCCACCACTCGGGCATGGGATGCAAGTCTGTCAGAAGGGCCGTGTGGATGCCATCGGCGGGAGTCTGCTGAAGCAGTTCCCTAACGATCAAGTGGTAACTTCCATAATACCCGCGGATTTCTTCAATGGAAGGCTCGCTCTGATGATGAAAGGATTTTACAGCATACCAATATACATTCCGATCATCGATCTGCACGAAGCCAAATCTATCGCCCAGCCCCCAGGCTTCGTTCAGCTCGTGCCGAAATTTAGGGGGCAGGACATATTCCGCCACTCCTCGCCAACAAAGCTGATTGGTGTTTCGAACTCTGCCCGTTTTAAACAGTTCGTTTCGGACTGTAGAATTCAGTCCGTCCGCTCCGATCAGCGCTTGAGAAAAATATTCTTCTCCGTTTTTAAAAAACAGCCTGAATCCCTCATCGGCCCTCACGACCCGGTCCAACTTGTGATCGAGTTTCAAGCTTTCCGCTTCCAGTTTGCCTGCCAATACCTGCTGAAGCTTACCCCGGTGGATGGCAACGTTTTGAACGCCGTATTTTTTTTCGAACGCATGCAGTTTCACCCGGGACAAACAGCGAAGTTGGCGGTCGGTCACGTTCAGGGAAGAAATGGCATTCCCGCTTTGTTCGATCTCCTTTCTCAAGCCCAATTGATCATAGACTTGCATGGCATTGTTGGCCATAATGATCCCGGCGCCGATCGGCTTCAGGCCGCGAGCCTGCTCAAAAATCCGGGTAGGAATTCCCTTGTTTTGGAGGGCAATGGCGGTAGTCAGTCCCCCTATTCCGGCCCCGATGATATCAAGAAGCATAGTTTTTCATTTTATCCCGAAAGGGCATGCTGCCCCGGCAGCCCGGCACTCAATGGCATCAGCGAATTCGGATTTAATGGGATAGCAACTTTTTAGCTGTCTTCTACGGGATAGGGACCCTTCTCAAATTTTTCCCTGTGGTATGGCTTTTTCCCCACTTCCAGCGATAATTTACTTCGAAAATCCCTATGCGCCTTCAAACGATCCAAAATGTATCGAAAATCATATTTGGGCTGCCAGCCCAGTTCGTTTCTCGCCTTATCGTTCACGTAAACGCGATCGATCTGCGATATCATTTTCCAGCCTCTCTCCTGGAAAAGGGGCTCAAAATCCGGATAAAGGTTCCTGACAGCGGATCCCGCATCGGCATGGAGCCAGATCAGATCGGCTTGCCGGAATGGCGAAGTGGCGCTGATGATAAACTTGCCGAATCCTATTCGCTCCACCTGTTCGAGGGCCAGTAAGTGAGCAGATACGGCATCCTCCAGATCCACTCTGCGGTACAGGTATTCGATGGCTTTGATGTTCAGGCTTTCGAAATCATCCCTGATCTGTTTTTTATCGTCTTCTTCGGGGAAAAAGCGGGATGTCTTCAGGATGATGGCCGGCAGCTTGTGGTTGCGGTAGAACAACCGGCAGAGATCCTCCGCCGCATTATTGGTGACACCGTAAATGTTCTTGGGGATGGAGGGAGTCGATTCGGTTATCCAGGCTGCGGGTTCTGATGGCTTGGGCGTAAGCGCATCACCGAAAGTGCTTGTGGTGCTGGTGTAAATGAACCCTTTGATGCCATGAAGCCGTGCTTCTTCCAAAAGATTGAGCGTACCCGTGATATTGGTGTCCACAAAATCCTGATGGATATGCGTAACGACATGGGGCTTATGAAGTGTCGCCGTATGAATGATGTAATCCACTTTTTGGACCATGCGGCCGATAAACTCCCTGTCAGTTATGGAACCCCGATGCGTGGTGAAAGCCGAGGGGTTAATGTCTACCCCCAGGTAATCCTGGCCTTCTTTTTGGAGGGTTCGTGCGATGGCTTCTCCCAGATGCCCGCTGCTTCCCGTTAGCAGTATTTTCATGATTTCAGATTGAGCTGAATCCAGGGTGAGCCTGAATAATATTCCTGCCTTTCCGGCAGACGGGCTTTGGGTTGAAACGCTTTTTCAGAAACACCCTAAATTAAAACCAAACTTTACCGCTGAATCCATATTACCCCCAATTCAATAACCCTGCCGATGCTTTGGGCCCGGATTTCCTAAACAGGTATAAAGCTATCAGCGTATTGAGTATCCAGGGCAGCCAGGCCGACAGTCTGTAAATTGAAATAAACTCCATGTCAATCAGCAAGGGCACCAGCAATAACGTTCTTTGCGGAATGGCAGCGAATGTCAATCCATAATTGACAAACATCCACTTTTTGTGGGCGGTAATTTTTTTCTTTCGGATAGTCACGATCGCCAAAATGGCTGAACCCATCCAGGCTATCGCCAACAAGGAAAATCCGATAGTCGATATTATGCCGCCCATGGCATATTGGGCAATGATCAGCCCCATCACCGAACTTATCAGAACGGAAATAAAATACACATATCCCAGCCTGCGGTGAAAACGCAAATGTTTATTCCTCAGATTGTTCAAAAACTGAACCGGCCCTGTGAATATGGCCAGCATACCGAATAGGATATGAGTTTTAAAGCATAGCCTGAAAATGAAGTTGGAAGAAATCACTTTGTATTTCAGTATGCCGGAAATTTCCTGCTGAAAAAAATGCATGGACATTATCAGCATGGAGATGGCCCCAAGAAAGAAAAACCCGATCAGTAAGCCTTTTTTCATGGAGGCAGATTATTCGCTTTTACTTTTTGGATAATAGCCTTTCATTTACAAAGGGTCATCTTTCTTCTGCTACAGCAAATTCCTTTCTTGCAGGAGATTTTCCAAGGCTTTATTTTTCTTTCTATTCTGAGCGGCAATGGGGAGGTAGATGATGGGGATAAAAGTGAATATGCCCAGGCCGTTCTTAGCCGAGCCGTAGATGGCCACCCCCACCAGGAAACCGAAGATGAGCGCATCATAAAGCTTGGTGGATTTAATTTTTTTTGCTTTTTGCAAAAGTTCCTCGTCTGATAATTCGGCTAACTCTTTTTGATTCATCTTCCTGATTTGTCTTATTTTGAAATTTGGAACCGAGCCGACATCGCCTGGCATCCAAACGCTGTAAACGCTCAAAGCAGGCTGAGGATGTAAGCCGGCCTACCCTTTTCAAATCCAATAAATAATCACCGAAACCAAAGTGAGACTGATGGCGTGTGCCGTTCCGGTTATCAGTCCAAAGGTGATCGGTTTATGCATTGTGGGAATGACGGCGTTTGTAAATGTGACGGTTGCCGCTATTCCGACCCCGACGGTAAGACCGAGCAGAACGGCTTCCTTCAAACTGGAAATGCCTATCCAACTGCTGAGCCCGGCCATAGCCAGGGACGCGAGGAAACAGCCGATCGAGGGGATTATGTAGTAGATGTTCGTTTCCTTCCATCCTTCGGGCCGCTCGAACCCCATCGCATCTTCCCATTTTTTACCGAAGGCAAATTGCCTGTGCCAGGTCCCGCTGAAGGCGGAATAGACCACCGTGGCTATCAAGACTCCGAGCCAGTTGAGTTCTGAAAAGACTGATTCCATGATTTTATCGTTTGGATTTCATGGCTTTTACCTTTATGACTGACGGGTCATCTACAAATTTTTTGTATTCCGCGGATTCCGCCCCGTAAAGGGCGATCCTCCCCTTTTCATCGCAATGAACACCCCATCCGTATTTCTTGGTAAGCGGTGAAGCTCGAAAACAGGCCTGTCCCTTCGAAAAGAACTTCTGCCGTTCCTGCTCCAAATCTTTCTTATCGAATTCATTGCGCGTGGCAAATACCGTGAAAAGTACATCGTCCGAACTGTACTGATACGGATGGTCTATCAGCATTTCGAATTGATGGTTGGCAATGGATTTTTTATCCCCTCTTTGGGGAGGTTCCTGCCCCTGATTCACGGGACAGTCCTCGGCAATTTCGATAAAGGTGTTCGTGTAATTGGTGGAATGCATTTTCATAGTACTCCTTAATGTTTACCTGTTGCGGCCAACGTGTTTCTGCCGCGACCTGGCTTGCGCAGGCAACTTTGAGCCTCCTGCTTATCGATCACAGTTGGCCATGATTTCTACCTTTTGGAATATTTCCCAGACCTCATCCTCGAAACGCCTGGGTGAAAGATCGAAGGATATGATTTGCTTGTTGATTCGCTCACATATCTGCTCCCGAACCTGGACATGGAGCTCAATGTAGTCCTGGGTGAAAAAGGAGTCGAATACCCTTATTTGGCCTCTAAACCCCTCTTTCGTTTCCGAAAACGAACAGCGCGTCTTATCCCACTCATTAAATTCTACGGCATCCGATTGCTCTTTCAATACGGTCTCCGTGAGCCCATCGTAGTATAGTTTAATAGTCTCCGTTAGCCAATCCTCTGTCAAAGGGCCTTTTTTCTCCACGAACCAGCTGAAGTGATAGGTCCAAAACTGTTCGCTGTTGGGATCGGACCAGCCCGGTGCGAATCGAATGTCTTCACAGCCGACCAGGTCTATTTCGGGCGCAAAGCCCAGTGGGAAAGAAATGATCTCACTATTCCAGTCATCCGGTGTGCGCAAAACCGCTTCGGTTGCCTGCCCAAAGGCCAGAGCATGGCAAGTTGCCAGAACAAGAACGATGGATGCTATTTTTCCACTCATCATTTCCATTTCTAAGGCCAACGCATGGAGCAAGAGCATCGCTCAATTCCTTGGGAAGAGCGACCCGATGAGGCCAGACCGGCTCCTGATCCTCCACGGCCTAACAAAGGTAAGAGGATTAAAATTTTGATGCAGAAACAGATGACTCCCAGTGACGAAACGGAATATCGCAGGATCACGCCCCACCATAAAGCGATCTTTGGAAAGCCGGGCCTTGTGATCTGGAATGGCTGTCTAGTCCGGACGGATTTGTTCTTTAAAAAATTCGACTATTTCGTTTTTGATTTCCTCCGTATGCTTGTGCCCCACGCCCTCGTAGGTTTTCATAAGGGCATTGACCTGAGAGTCCAGATAGATCTTTTGACACTGCTCCCAACGTTCGGGCTGCATCTGTTTTCCCAGAAGCCGGTAGACCTGTTCTCTTTCACCGGGGGCGTATGCGTCTTCGAAAGCAAGCGCGTCATTCGTATCCAGACTTCCTATAAAGTAAAACTGAGGTGTCTGGAGAAATAATTCTTTCTGAAAATCTTTTTGCGTCCATTCTTTTACATCGCCCAGCCCGAGGGGATATTTCAATACTTCCCCATCCAGACTATCCAATGGAAGCATCAACAAACCACAGACGCCGCCCGCAGCTACAGCGAATACTCTATCCGGATGCAACAGGGTAAACCGGTTGGCAAAGGTGCCCGAAGCTGAGAATCCGGTCATCAGAAATTGGTTCTCTGTTTTGATATTCCGCTTTTCCAGCCTCAATTGCGCATCCTCAAACATATGGATGAGCTAGAGGTCTATGCGTTCCAAGGAATTATTCTTTTGCAGCATGACGTCCCGGTCCAGCGAATGGGTGTAGATCTGCCATTCGGTTTCCGGTCGGGGAAAGACAGGGACCAAAAGGGGATATTGCAAAGCCCGGGCTACGTAATTCCCCAGGTAAAAATCAACGGAAGCCGTCCTTTTGGCACTTTCCACGTGTTTTTGGAGATCATCGTCGACCCTACCCGAATTATTGGGTTGAATGACTACCCAAAGCTTTTCGTCCGCGGGGATCTGCTCCGGCAGGAATAGGAAATAGGGATATTGGAAGGGGGCATTCTCGTCCGGTTCTACGAATATCAGTTCTCCACCCGGAGAACGGGAGCACCCCAGCCACAAAAGAGGGAGCAGTAGGCAAACATGTATTTTTTTCATCTCCTGTACTTTGGGTTCACATGAGTCTGTTGGCCCTGGCGGGCATCCGGAAAGAAAGAAAAAGCCTGTGAAGTCCTCTCCACAGACTTTATTGAAGTCCTTAGTTCAACGATTTACTCCAATCGTTGTCTTATCAGATCCGCTCCGGAGCCAGCTCCCATTTTTCGGGAGATCTCCAAAGACTGGACAGCATCAACTCCCGCATGAAGGTGAACTCCTTGGGGAGCTTGTCGTACATTTTCTCGAAGAATTCTTCGTGTCCCAGTACTTCCTGTTTCCACTGCTCCCGATCGATGTCCATGATTTCGTCAAATTGTTCTCTGGAGAAATCGAGGCCATCCCAGGTAATGTCGTTGTAAGTGGGCATCCAGCCGATGGGGCTTTCCACGGCGCCGGCATTTCCTTTTACCCGGCCGATGATCCACTCGAGGACCCGCATGTTCTGACCGAAGCCCGGCCATTGGAAGTTGCCTTCATCGTCCTTGCGGAACCAGTTGACCACGAACATCCGGGGCGGGTTGGCCAGGGATCGGCCAAACTGCAGCCAGTGGTTGAAGTAGTCTGCCATGTGGTATCCGCAGAAGGGAAGCATGGCAAAGGGATCTCGTCTTACCTTTCCTACCTGACCAAAAGCAGCGGCGGTCATTTCGGACCCGATGGTAGAAGCGGCATATACACCGAAGTTCCAGTTGACGGCCTGATAGACCAGAGGAACCGTTGTACTCCTTCTGCCCCCTACGATGAAAGCGCTGATGGGCACGCCTTGGGGATTTTCCCAATTTTCATCGATGCTCGGGCATTGGCTTGCCGGGCAGGTGAACCTCGCGTTGGGGTGAGCTACTTTTTCTCCTTTGGCGGGATCGTGGACTTGCCCGTGCCAGTTGATGGTTCCTTCGGGAAGTTCCCGATCGATCCCTTCCCACCATACGTCACCGTCGGGTGTGATGCCGACGTTGGTGAAAATACTGTTCGCCCGGATGGTGTCCATCGCGTTGGGATTGGTCTTGTAGTTTGTACCCGGAGCGACGCCAAAGTATCCGGCTTCCGGATTGATGGCATAAAGCCTGCCATCCGGACCCGGTTTGATCCAGGCGATGTCATCCCCTACGGTAGTGACTTCCCAGCCGTCCATGCCCTTGGGTGGTATAAGCATGGCAAAGTTGGTCTTACCACAGGCGCTCGGGAAGGCAGCCGCTACGTATGTTTTTTCTCCTTGGGGGCTTTTGGCACCCAGGATCAGCATGTGTTCGGCCAACCAGCCTTCTTCCCGTGCCATGACGGATGCGATACGCAGGGCAAAGCATTTCTTACCCAGGAGGGCGTTGCCACCGTATCCGGAGCCGTAGGAGGCAATGCTTCTCTCTTCGGGATAGTGTACGATGTACTTGGTGTCCGGATTACAAGGCCATTTGGCATCTTCCTCACCGGGTTCGAGCGGTGCTCCGACGCTGTGCAGACACTTGATGAATTCTCCGTCTTCTCCAAGCTGCTCCAGGGCATCGACACCCATGCGGGTCATGATGCGCATGTTCACAACGACGTATTCCGAATCCGTTATTTCAACTCCGATCTGAGAGATAGGCGATCCCAGGGGGCCCATACAGAACGGGATCACGTACATGGTGCGTCCCTTCATACATCCTTCGAACAAGGGATCCAGCGTGGCTTTCATCTCTTTGGGATCCATCCAGTTGTTGGTGGGCCCTGCGTCTTGCCGTCTCCGGCTGCAGATGAAGGTTTTGTCTTCGACCCGGGCCACATCGCTGGGGTCTGAGAAGCAGGCAAAGCTGTTGGGTCTTTTCTCCGGGTTAAGCCGGGTGAAGGTTCCTTTGTCTACCAATTTCTGGGTTAAGGAATCGTATTCCTCCTGCGATCCGTCGCACCAATAGATCTCGTCGGGCTGACACTTGGCGGCCATATCGGCCACCCATTCTTTCAGGGCTTTATGTCTTACATCCAAGCTGTCTTTGGCTTGATTCTTTTCGGCTACTTTCATAAGGAGTATGTTGTAGATGGTGATTGAATTCATAAACAAAGCTATAAGTGTGACCCATGTTACATTATGACGAATGTCAGTCGGGTAGCTAAGAAAAATCAGAACCGCCCGTCAGATCGGCTTCTAGCACCCACTCAAGTCCTGGGGCAACCCAGACCGGCTCAAAGCCTGCCCGGCGTTTCCGGCAATAGCTGGGTCCGTGCAGGGATTGGACTATCCGCTTGCCTGTTCGTTTTAAGGTTATCCCGCAGATCTTAGGAAGGAGAAAAGGAGAAAACGGACAGGAGTAAGGCATACAGGGCACTCCACAACCTGCCATTCCTGCTCCGGAATTAAGTATCCTTATCCGGTTGGCAAATCATCCTGAGAGCGGCATCAACTTCCGGATGGATGAGAGTGAAAAATCCTTGCTCAAGGCAATGGGGATGGCAAGGGGGACAAAAAACACTCCTTTCCCGCCGTTCGCGCCGGCGTTATTTCTCTTCGATCAACTGGATATTATTCCCGCAGGTATCGTTGAAAACAGCAGCGATGACAGTACCCATCTCGGTAGGTTTCATGCTGAATTCGACACCTCGTTGAGAAAGTCTTTCAAACTCTTGCTGAAGGTTATCCACGTAAAATTGGGTGTAGGGAATACCTGCTTTCATCAACTCATCCTGGTACACCTTTGAGGGCTCGAAGTGATTGGGGGCTGGTTCGAGCAACAACTCGGGGCCGTCCTGATCATCTTTAGAGACTACGGTCAGCCACCGGTTTCCCCCACCCAGGGGTACGTCCACTTTTTTTACAAATCCCAAAGTGCCGGTGTAGAAATCCAGGGCTTTTTGTTGGTCCCTTACCGGAATGCTAACGATTTTGATTTTCATGATTTAGCATTTAGATGGGTTACCTGAGTAGGTGCATCGTTTTGAAATAGCTTTATGAGCATCCGCTGTTGATTCTCCGGCAAAAAAATCGCCTTTTTCGGGGCTTCAACTTACCAAATTCGCACGCATGATCGCTGAACAGGGGGTCATCATGGGAGAACCGGTTTTGGGTATGGCCCGTTATTGATGACTGTAACGCAATTCTACTGCACTCAATATGGCTTCCAGCATTTGAGAATAATCCATCCCGCCAATGCGGCTCATTTTAGCCAGGTGGCCGTCCCAGCACCATCCGGGATTGGGGTTCACCTCCAAAAGTTTCGGTTCTCCATTCCTATTCAACCGCCAATCAAATCGGCAATAATCCCTGCAGTTCAATCTTTCAAAAAGTTTGAGACTGTGGTTGATCAGGGTTTCTTCTGTCTCTGTACTTATGGAGGCCGGTATGGATTTTAAGGCTTTCATGTAAGGGGAATCTGGCAGCCATTTCGCTTCATAACCGCAAATTTTGGGCAGGCCCTCAGGCAGTTCAGAGTAATCTTCTTCAATAATCGGAAGTACAGTGTAGTTTTGGATATTACCTATTATTCCCACAGACAATTCTGCGCCCGTCAAAAATTCTTCGACCAATATGGGATTCACGTAACCAAACTGCGATCTGATTCTAACGATGGCATCTGTCAATTCCTCAACGGTATAAGCCACATTTTTTTGGGTAATACCGAAACTCGAGTCCCCAAAGTTGGGTTTGGCGATGACGGGGAAAGGCAGGTTGAGTTCAAATAAACTTTCATCGGCAGTGATCAAAAAAGCGTCGGCAACGGGAACACCTATTTCGCTGGCAATTCCTCTGATAAGAGACTTGTCATAACAATAGGCAAGCGTTTGGGGGTTGGAACCAGAATAATTAATTTTAATTACCTCCAAAAGTGCGGGTACGTGTAGCTCTTTGATGGGATCATTATCAAATCCTTCGTCGCAGAGGTTAAATACAAAATCTACTTTCCCCTGCAATTTTTGGAGGTCGGCAACCAGGGTTTGATGATTATTCAGGTAGTGAAATTTGTATTTGCCCAAATGGCTTAATGCAACTTTAAGTTGGTCTATGGTGTCGAAATCGTCGTCATCAAATACCGCATGGGGTTTGATCACATCTTTGAGCTTAGGGTCTCCCATAATAACGGCCACGTTCTTGACCGATTTTTTAGTCCTTTTGGGCGTCCATTCCTTTATCGCTTTAGCGGTTAAAAGGAATCGGTTTTCCATCATTCCCAGATCCTGGTTCCGTTGAGAATCAGAACTTATATTTCCGTGAAATATGACTTCCTTAAAGGATTCGTTTTTGAGCAGCTCAATCAGCTCTTCTTTACGGTATAGACGCTCCGCATAGAATTGGTCGACGATTACCCCTTTTTCAGAATGATTAATGATCTCCCTGGAGATAAGTCTCTGATTATCTGCAGCCATTTATCTTTCTCTGCAGACGAAATGATTTTTATCTATCCATTCCCAACTTCTTGGGGTGAAATTATTTCTCAGATGATCGCCATCGGCAATTTCCATCAGGAACACGCCTCCGGGTTTTAATACCCGAAGTACCTCTTTTAAAACTTTTCTGTCATCATCCGGTGTCTCGAAATACCCAAAGCTATTGCCCAGGTTGGTTACGAAATCAAAAGTATCTGTGGGGTAGGGCAATTTCCTTGCGTCTCCTTCCTTAAAATGAATCGGGAGTCCCTTTTTCTTGGATTTATTCTTGGCTCTTTGGATTAAATAGCGCGAACGGTCTATGCCGTACAGATTATAGTTGCCTCTACTTTTGAGTTCAATTAAATGCCGGCCCTGCCCGCATGCCAGGTCTAAAAGCGTATCCCCTTCCTGAATGTTCAGTATTTTTTGGAACAGGTCAACCTCTTTCTTCGTTATTCGGGTATCTTCAACGACATCGGCATCCGTTTTCAGGTACATGGAATTGAAGATATGATTCCACCAATCCGGTTTCAAATGTTGTTCGAGGTCCGGGGTCGGGCCAATGGTTTTATTGGCAACCGCTTTTTTAGAAACCTCACTTTTCGTGTTTTGCCCTTTAGGGACTTCTTTTTTCATGGTTTACTTTCCGATGATTGTTGACTAAAAAGGCTTTCCTGCAAAGATTGGACATACTTCTCATCGTACGCCCAGCCATCGGGAGGATGAATCGTGTCCGAGCCTTGTGCGTTGAACAAGACACGGGCCCTTCCGCTTCCTCCGGATCCCGGCCGCGCAAAAGTACTGCTCCGGGGCTTTACAATCTATTCTTTTTCCGTTCCCGGGCCGGGAATTTTCCCTTCTAATTTACCGAATTTTCCATGGCGAGGCACCCCGTTTTCCTTCGAAAAGGACCCGTGGACAGAGGACGGGCAGGTGTATGAAAATTTAGGACAGGGGCTTACACGGGTAGATATAGGTTTTCAACCCTGGTTTTTTTAGGCTATTCTTCCTTTCCAGGTCAGGGGGGGAAATTCCGAGATGGTCCCAAATTTAGCCGTCTTTTACTTTTTAGGTTGGCCTGTTTTGGGGAGTTTTAACACCCTACCTGTGGGTTTTGTCATCAGTCGACTTTACATCCGCAAAAAGAGTATAATTAGTCGTCCCTGAAAAAGCCCTTTTTAGGCCATTCGGGGTTGTAAAAAGAA
>CAZXIX010000063.1:9639-24981 GCA_964640855.1 uncultured Saprospiraceae bacterium | reverse complement strand
CCCGATCTGGCAAGGAAAAGGGATGCTCTCAGAGCGTCCCTTTTCTGTTTTTGGGCCAGTATGCTTTGGTCTGAGCCAGGGAAGGAATAAGAGATAGAGAGGAGTCTTATGGATTGGCCAAATTACCTTACCTTCCTAAGCCCGGTTGGGGGGAATTCGAAAATTAATAACTGCCCCACTGGGTCTCGAAGAAAAAGAACCTAGTATTATTTGCATGGAAAAACCCTATCACGTAGAATTTGTACCAACCACAGCCCCGACGGACAAGGAATGGGTCAAAGTTCCAAGACCCAGAAAAATTATGGATACCGTCCATGAATTGGAGGCTTTGTTGATCGAGAAACACCAGCAGGGCTACGAGTTGGACCAATTGGTCAATATCGTATGGGAGCCTTCGTTGGGGGATCATCCCGGAGGATTGATTTCGGTTTTTAAAAAGCGAACGCTTTGATCGATTACGGCTTGCTGGGCGCTGTCGCCATAGGTATTGGCTTACTGTTGGTCCTTATCTTATACGTTCGGCTGCAGGCCTTTCTCTCTTTACTGATTACCAGCCTGATCGTAGGTCTATTGGCAGGCATGCCCCCGGGCCAGATCATGGATTCCATGCAGGAGGGTATGGGCGGCACACTTGGTTTTGTGGCCACCATCGTAGGTCTGGGTGCCATGTTCGGGGCCTTGCTGGAACATTCGGGGGGAGCAAACGCCATTGCGAGTCGGCTGATCCAAAGCCTGGGTATTCGAGGGGGCCCCGTTGCCTTGATGCTTGCAGGTTTTTTGGTCGCCATTCCCGTTTTTTTCGAAGTGGCCTTTATTTTGCTGATCCCACTCGTTTTTGCCTTGCAACGGGAAAGCGGGAAATCCGTCTTGCTGTACGCTATTCCCCTGCTGGCCGGGTTGGCCATTACCCATGCCTTTATCCCTCCTACCCCGGGCCCGGTTGCTGTGGCCGATATCCTGGGAGCAGATCTGGGCTGGGTGATCCTCAGCGGTTTTCTGACCGGTTTACCCACGGCCCTGATTTGCGGGCTTTGGTTCGGAAGATACATAGCAGGAAAAATGTATGTAGAGGCGCCGGAAGAGACTGAAGAGCCGGAAACCCTCAGCGAATTCCCCGATTGGCGCATCGTAATCCTGATCATTGCCGTGCCCTTGATCCTGATCCTCGGGAATACGGTGGCCTCAAATTCATTTCCGGAAGATGCCATGCCCGGCTGGGTGACCGGCATCCAACTGGTGGGGCATCCCTTCAGTGCTTTGATCGTAGCCAATCTGATCGCCTGGTATTTCCTGGGAATCCGGAGAAAGGACGACAAGGAAACGCTGTTTCGCATTATGACGCGCAGCATGGCACCCGCCGGAGCGGTCATTCTGGTCACCGGGGCAGGTGGCGTTTTCAAGCAAATACTCATCGATACTGGTGCGGGAAGCATGATGGCCGAATCCCTGGCCCAAATGGGTTTTCCCCTTTTGCTTTTTGCCTTCCTGGTTGCCGGGCTGGTCCGTATACTGCAGGGCTCGGCTACAGTGGCCATGATCACATCGGCGAGCCTGGTGTCTCCGCTGCTGGCCGGCCAGGACCTGGGCGGTTTTGAGTTGGCTTTGATCGTGACGGCTGTCGCCGCAGGAGCCTCCCTGCTTTCGCACGTCAACGACAGCGGCTTCTGGCTCGTGAGCCAGTATCTGGAGATGAGTGAGCGGCAGACTTTCCGCTCCTGGACGGTGATGACCGTATTGCTGGGCCTGACCGGCTTTGCGATGACCGGCTTGCTTTGGGTATTTTTTCTCTGACAGGTTGATCTGTTCTTTCGGACTCTTTCAGAAAGGATTACTTTGCGTCCCTGCTCGGCAGCTTTTTGTTCCACGCAATAAGATGGCGTTTAAATTCAGATCCATGCGGATATTGCTCTCTTTTCTTCCCTTCCTGCTTTCGACTTCCCTGCTTTCAGGTCAAATACCGGATTACATTTTTCTGAAACATACGCGCTATTCGCTGGAGGAATTTCGTGAATTTTTAAGCCTTCCCAACGTAGCTCCGGATTCGGCGCAGATGGAATCCAACATCAAATGGTTGGAAACGGCCTTTTCTCTACGGGGATTCCGTACCCGGCGTTTACCGACCCAAGGTCTGGACCTGCTTTTGGCAGACCGTGAGGTGGAGGGCGCCGAAAAGACGGTTTTATTCTACGTCCAGGTGGATGGACAGCCCGTGGATGCCTCCCAATGGGAGCAGGAAGACCCCTTCCAGCCCGTTCTTAAAGTAGGAAGTGATTCTACAGGTTGGCAAATCATCTCCTGGGATAGTTTTAATTCAAATTTCAACACCGAGTGGCGGATCTTTGGTCGCTCGGCTTCTGACGCCAAAGGCCCGATCCTGATGTTCCTGGCGGCCGTGGATATTCTCCGGGAGGCCGGGATCCAGGTTCCTTACAACATCAAAGTCATCATGGATACCGAAGAAGAGTTAGGGTCTCCACATCTTCCCGAAGCGGTGAAGGAATGGCGGGAGACTCTTTCCTCCGACTATCTGGTGATCCTCGATGGGCCCATGCATCCGTCTTTGAGGCCAACCCTGGTCTTTGGCGCGCGGGGTATCGCCACCATTGCGTTGACGAGTTTTGGGCCACGGGTCCCACAGCATAGCGGACATTACGGGAATTATGCACCGAATCCGGCTTTACAGCTTTCCCAACTTCTCGCTTCCATGAAAGATGATCGGGGCCGGGTCGTTATTCCGGATTTTTACGAAGGTGTGTCCCTATCTGAGGAGGTAAAACAAGATCTCGCGCAGGTCCCGGATTCCGAAGCGGAGATCCGAAAATTATTGGGCATTGCAGAGCCCGACTCGGTGGCGGGCACTTTACAGGAAGCCATCCAGTATCCATCCCTCAACATCCGGGGCCTTCGATCCGGCTGGGTGGGAGAGGAAGTGAGAACCATCGTTCCCGCTCAAGCCATTGCGGAGATCGATGTTCGCCTGGTCAGGGAAAATGATCCGGAGCGTCTGATTGAACTTATACGCCGGCACATTAAAGATCAGGGTTATCATTTCATTGAGGGGGAGAAGCCCACGGAGGAGGAACGATTGGAACACAGCAAGCTCATCTCCATGGAGTCATCTATTTCGTATCCGGCCTTCCGAACCGAGCTGGATCATCCCCTGGGAGAATGGCTGGCTGAAGCCTTGAAAAAAACCTGGGGACAAGATCCCATTCGCATACGGACACACGGTGGCTCCATACCGATCGCACCCTTCGTCCATACGCTTCAGGTTCCTGCGGTGGCTGTTCCGCTGGTCAACCCCGACAACAATCAGCACAGCCCCAATGAAAACATCCGCCTGGGGAGTTACTTCGCCGGGGTGGAATCCTGTGTGGGTATTCTGAGTACGCCGATCAAGTAGTCGACCACGAGCTCGCCTCTCCCGGAGAAGGCTCCGGGTACGGGAAGGAATATTTTTTGGCTCCTTTCGGCCCTTCTGCTTCTGTGAAAACAATACCTTAACGGAAGAACATTGGATCATGCCCGAATTACCTTTTTATCGTGGCAAGAACGTTTTGGGCTATGCGACAGACTTCATAGCCAATTCGCCTCTTTTCGTAGAGCGGATGGAGCCTGTCCTGGGCGATTTTTATCGGGTGAAAGTTCCGGGTCGCAAGCTATACGTCACCAGCCGCCCGGAGGTCATCCGTTTCGTCTTGCAAAGCCATGCCGGTCTGTTTCGGAAGTCCGATATCTACAACGAGATGAAGCACTTTTTGGGCGAAGGCTCGCTGACCAGTGAGGGGGATTTGTGGCGAAGGAACCGGCGGTTGGCTCAACCGGTATTTTACAAAAAATACCTGGGGCAGCTTTTTGAAACCATGGAAAAGGAGTCGGCCGCTTATATTGACCGGCTGGCTACCCAGATCCATTCCGAAAACATCGTAGAGGTCTCCCTGGAAATGATGCAGGTTGCCTCCGACATTGTGATGAAAGCCCTTTTCAGTTCAGAGGATGCGGAGGACAAACAAAAGACCTACGAGGCCGTGGTCTTTTTCCAGGAAC
This sequence comes from uncultured Saprospiraceae bacterium, assembly GCA_964640855.1. GTDB lineage: Bacteria > Bacteroidota > Bacteroidia > Chitinophagales > Saprospiraceae > JAJDFU01. The sequence goes on along the minus strand of CAZXIX010000063.1, from coordinate 20,934 downwards.
TGGCCATAAGAAGGGTATACCGGCCATTCGAGAAATTTTGGAACCGTTTCGACGGCCGGCTGAGGCGCTTCGACCGCTTGAAAAAGGAGATGGACGATCGCATGTATGCACTCATACGCGAACGAAGGGCCGACCGGGAGCCTCCATCCGATCTGCTGAGCATGCTGCTGGCGTCCACCTACCCGGATACGGGGGAGGGAATGACAGACCGGCAATTGCGGGACGAGTTGCTCACCCTTTACATGGCGGGGCATGAGACCTCGGCCAATGCGCTTTCCTGGACCTTGTATTTGCTGGCTCAGCACCCGGAAGTGGTGGATAAAATGCGCGCTGAGATCGACAAGCAGGTGGGATCCGGTCCGCTGCGCTTTGAACACCTCCAGGAGCTCGGCTATACCCGCCAGGTGATCGAAGAAGGGATGAGGCTGTATCCTCCGGCCTATATCGTTTCCCGGATTCTCCGGGAGGATACCGACATTGAGGGCGTATCCGTACCCGCCGGTGCGACGATGTACCTGAGTATCTATGGCCTGCACAGAAGCCCCAGACACTGGGAGTTCCCCAGGCAATTTGACCCGGACCGCTTTTCTCCGGAACGGGTGAAAGAAAGACCCGGTGGAGTTTACATTCCCTTCGGGGCGGGTGCGCGAATGTGCATCGGCAATCATTTCGCCCTGATGGAGATGCAGATCCTGCTGGCCTATTTGATCCGCGCCTTTGATTGGGAAATAGTGTCGGAAAAGCCCGTGGAATTTCAGCCTCTGCTCACCCTGAAGCCCAAAGACGGGATTCCCATGCGGGTAAAGCCCAGGAAATGACTGCATGCAAAGTTGGGGGGACCTTCCTCCCCGATCAACCCGAAAAGTACCGGAACTATGAACAGAGAAACCCTATTCTTACTGACGATCACTTTTTTTTTCAGCCAAACGCTTTTTAGCCAGCCAAGAAGCGTCGAATCGCTTCGGACCGGTTGGAAGTTCACCCAGGGAGCCCGGGAAAAAGGAGCTGACCCGAATGCAGATGAAAGCGAATGGGAAGATGTTACCGTCCCGCACGACTGGGCCATTGCCGGACCTTTCATTCCCGATGGCGACGGCAGTACCGGAAAATTACCCTGGAAGGGAGAAGGGTGGTATCGAAGACGTCTCGCTATTCCTTCCGACCTGGGTGATCGGCAAGTGTACTTGATCTTCGACGGCGTGATGGCTTTTCCCAAGGTTTACATCAACGGAGACCTGGCCGGCGAATGGGATTATGGTTACAACTCCTTTTATCTGAACATCACTCCGTTTCTGCGTCCCGGGGCAGACAATCTGCTGGCTGTTCATGCCGATACGAGAAAGCACGATAGCCGCTGGTATCCGGGAGCCGGGATTTACCGGAAGGTAAAAATGCTAACCGTCAATCCGGTGCATGTCGATATTTGGGGAACCTACCTTACCACTCCGGTGGTGAAGCCTCACTATGCGGACGTGCGCGTGCATACCACGGTTAACAATCTTTCTGCCGGGTCGGACAGCATTACGGTATCGCATCGGATCCTGAGTCCTCAGGGGAGGCCGGTTGCCCGGGGGGAGCTTTCCGACCGGATCGATGCCGGCACGAGCAAAGATCTAGGCCTTACGATCACACTGCCCAATCCCCAACGCTGGGATATCGACGACCCGGCTCTTTATACCCTGGAAACGACGGTCCAAACAGCCGGGCGAATCACCGATGTCTACCAGACCCCATTCGGAGTCCGCACCCTTCGCTTTGATCCGGATCATGGGTTTTATCTGAACGATCGGCGGGTACAACTAAAAGGGGTGAACCTGCACCACGATCACGGCCCCCTGGGAGCGGCATTTTACCCGCGGGCTATGGAGAGGCAACTGGAGATCATGAAAGACATGGGGGTGAATGCCATCCGGAACAGCCACAACACAGCAGCACCCGAGTTGGCCGAACTATGCGACCGTATGGGGCTTCTGTTTTTCAATGAGATTTTCGACAAATACGATGCCAAGGCGGACATCACGGAGGAGACCGATTTTGAATCCTTTGCCCATCGCAACATCCGGAATTTTGTGGTTCGTGACCGCAATCACCCATCCGTTTTCCTCTGGAGCGCTGGAAACGAAATTGTGGATGTGGAGCTGAATCGGGATAACGGATTTGCCCGCTTGCATACCATGCTGAACTACATCGACAAATACGACCCCACCCGGCCGACTACCCTGGTGAATCATATTCCCGAAAGTGCTCACCTCCGACATTTCGATTACTACGATGTGCACTGCTGGAATTACGACCGGAGGTACGCCCTGGCCCGGCAGATGGAACCCAACAAACCGGTCATCATCAGCGAATCGGCTTCGACGGTCAGTACCCGCGGCTTTTATGAGTTTCCCTTGCCGGAAGAAAAATCCGATTTCACCCGTTCGCTTCAGGTAAGCTCTTACGATCTGAATACGCCCTGGTGGGCAGAAGTCCCCGACGACGATTTCATGTGGCAGCAGGAAGAGTCCTACATCGCCGGCGAATTTGTCTGGACGGGTTTCGATTACCTGGGCGAACCCACCCCCTACCAGGAGTGGTACATGGATAATACCGGCATGACCGGTCTGACCAGTTCCCGCTCCTCCTATTTCGGGATCGTGGATCTGGTCGGCATCCCCAAGGATCGCTTCTACCTCTACAAAAGCTACTGGAAACCGGAAGAAACCACCCTGCACATTTTGCCCCACTGGAACTGGCCGGATCGGGTAGGACAGGAAGTGCCTGTGTTCGTTTACACCAATGGGGATTGCGCGGAGTTGTTCCTGAACGGGGAGTCGCTGGGGATGAAATGCAAAGATCCCAGGTCGGATTCATCCGTCGAGCGATTCCGCCTTATGTGGCGGGATGTGATCTATGCCCCGGGTGAATTGCGGGCCGTAGCCTACCGGGAGGGCGTTGAAATCGAAGAGAAAGTGACGAAAACCGTGGGTGAGCCCGCCCGCCTCCGATTGCAGGCAGACCGGACGGCCCTACAGGCGGGGGGCATGGATTTGTCCTATGTGTTGGTAGAAGCCGTGGACGAGGAAGGCCATACGGTCCCTCTGGCAGATCATAGGCTGAATATCGAACTGGAAGGAGAAGGTGTACTCGCCGGTGCGGGTAATGGCAATCCCCGGTCTTTCGAGCCCCTGCAGGACGAGGAGGTTGATCTGTTTTTCGGAAAAGCCATGCTCATCATCCGGTCCGGCGAAACTCCGGGCACGATCCGGCTGTCGGTACATGCGGAAGGGCTGGAGGGAGAAGATGCGACCCTTGAGGTTCGCTAGAGCGCCCCGGTGGGGACAAAAATCCTTATCGCCAACTATTTTGTATTCAGCCCTCGAGGTAAGGGTCAACTTACCGTTCGCCGCCCTGGAAGGATTTAGAGAGCAGGTATTGACGCAGGATCACTTCCTTTTTAGTGGGGCATTATCAGATGCGTACCATCTTCGATCGAAACCGAATAGGGGGTCAGATCTATCCCGAATCGGGACCGGTAGGCGGCGGACATTTCCTCCAGGAAGGCTTCTTTGTGGTCCTGGTCGATCAGATTAAGGGTGCATCCCCCGAAGCCGCCTCCCATCATGCGGCCGCCCAACAAGTAGTCCTTGTCCAGGGTCTTTTCCACCAGGAAGTCCAGTTCCGGGCAACTGACCGCGTAGTCATCCCGGAGGCTTTGGTGGGATTGATACAACAATTGCCCCAGTTCTCTGGGGTTCCCCTCTCCGGATTGCAGGATTTGGGTAGCCTTCAAAACTCTTTCGTTTTCGGTGACTACGTGACGGCATCTTTTGTAAATGACTTCCGGCATAATGGGTTCGCAGGTCAGAAGTTGTTGCGTACTGACGTCCCGGAGGTTTTCGATGTCCGGGTATTTTTTCCGGATCCAATCCGCCCCTTCCTCACATTCGGCTCGCCTTGTGTTGTACTCGGATGAAGCCAATGCATGGGAAACGTTGGTGTTCAGCAGCAGGATCTGGTACGGGCCCAGGTTCAGGGGAAAGTATTCGTAGGCCAGCGAGCGGCAGTCGAGGAGCATCAATTGATCCTTTTTCCCCATCATGCTGGCGAAGGGGTCCATGATGCCGCACTGGGTCCCGACAAAATTATGTTCCGCCCGTTGGCAAGCTTTGATCAGGTCCCATTTCCCGAATCCGAGGCCCATGATTTCATTCAGGCTGAAGGCCAGGCTGCACTCCAGAGCGGCGGAAGAACTCAGGCCGCCGCCAATGGGAATGTTGCCGTGAAATTCCCCGTCGAAACCGCGCAGACTCGCTCCCAGTTTCTGGAGTTCGCGGACGACGCCCATGATGTAGTTCTCCCATCCGGAGGGGCGGCGTTCGAATTTTCGGAGGTCGAAGGAAAGATGTTCTCCCAGGTTGGAGGCCTGGATATTGGCCTGGTGTTCGGTCCCGTTGAGGGAAAGATGGAATTCCGTGTTTTTGTCAGTGGCCGCCGGAAGGACAAAGCCGTCGTTGTAATCCGTATGTTCACCGATGATGTTGATGCGCCCTGGCGATCTCACCGAAATGGTCTGCATGATGAAATTCTGTTTTAGGATAACAACCGATCACGGGCACCCCTCCCTGATCCGTTTCTCATCGGCCTGCATCCCGGAAAATACTCCTCCTTTTATGAACCCTGGAAGAGGGAATGCAGGGGTCTGCTGATAATCTTAAAAGTAGCTTTTTTGAACGGCATCGGGAAGGGTAATGAGCCCTCTCGGGCGTGAAAAGGTCCTTCAAATGGAGTAAGGGTCAACAAGCGAGGATCTCTTGGCCCACCGGTATTCCCGAGCGTATAGCCGGCAGAAAATGACATTTATTTTGTTTACGGTCAATTGAATACAGATAGAGCAATAACCTTTTCAGGGTAGGACAGCCAGAGATTGACAATCCTTTTTCTGTTGGAAAGCTACCTTTTTCTATAGATGGACTGCCGGTTCGTATCAAGTGTGGCAAGTGGCAGAAGAGAGTAGCTAATTGCAGGTTGAAAGGCTACTACAATGAAAATCATCCCATGGACCTGCCTGGCGGGGGCGCTTGCCCTGTTCGCCTGCGAAAAAGAAACCGTCCTCCTCCAGGAGGAGGCCGATTTATTATCCACACCCTCCTATTTCCAAATCAATCTCACCGGACAGGCCTCTGCCGATGGAAGCCCCTTTTCCACGGAAGGTTGTCTGATCCTGACCCCCGGGTTGAAGGTCGAAGGTGCCGTAGATTTCGGCAACGGCTCCAATACGGTAGACATCGGCCTGGTATCCGGGAATTCCTCGAATTCGGTTGGAGAGGGATCCATTTGGTTCTTTTCCAATTCTCATTTGTGCATCGAGGGGTCTACCTGCAACCGGGAATCCAAAGAGGCGGCTCTGGACCTGGCCTTCGTTGAGGCCGATAAAGCCACCCGGACTGTAGTTGCGGAGGTGGATCCTTCCGTCATGACCAACGTCGGGGCCATGGAGATCCTGAAAAATAATCGCCTGGCTTCTTTTTCCGGTGGCACCACCGAGTCCGGGATCCAGATGTTCAGCATCGTCAGGGGCAGGATCCTCCTGGAATTATCTCCTGACGGACGAACGGTTGAGGGCACGGTGACCATGGTCGGCAAAAGCAGGCAAGTAACCGGCCTGGTCACTTATTCGGCGGAATTTACCGGATTGCGATCCAAGAGAGCCAACTGCTGGTAGAGGGCTGAAACAGCACTTTTTCCTTGAGTCAGTGGTTCGCGTCGGCACAGATTCCTGTCGGCAGCGGTGGCGGCCCTCCTTTCTTTCCCGTAATTCAGAATCCGTTCCCCAACGGGTGAAGGCCGCATCAGGAGCAAGCCGTGCGGAAAGGCCCTCATGGAGACCATTGGCCGTCATGTAAACCTGTCTTCGGCTGGCATTTTCGCAGAAGTCCTTCCTCCATATCGGTGAAATCCGGATATCCGCTTGATCCGAAACCGGCTAACACCTATGTTTGAACCGATTGGTCTAAAACCAAATGGATTGGGTTACAAGCACGACAAGCAAGCCATCATCGAAATAGGTACCGAATTATTCCGGAAAAGGGGATACCACCAGGTGGGTATCAATGAGATCCTGGAAGCCGGAGGAATCCCCAAGGGTTCCTTCTACCATTTTTTTGAGGGCAAGGAGGATTTCGCCCGGCAAACGCTGCTTCATTACGGGGAAACCAGCCTCGAAAGGATCCGGCATTATTTGCGCAATGCGGAATTATCGCCTTTGGAGCGTCTGAAGTCCTTTTATCGTTGGATGATCGACGCGAACGTACGCGACGGCCTGGATGCAGGCTGTCTGGTGAACAATATGTCCATTGAGCTGGCCGGCATGAACCGGGAGATCGCCCGCCAATCCGACGAGCAGTTCATGCGATGGGTAGAAGAGATAGCGCGCTGCGTGATGGAAGGCCAGGAAAAGGGAGAAATCACGAACCGCTTCTCCTCCCGGAAGATCGCTGAGTTTTTGCATGCGGGAAGTTACGGCGCCTTCGCCCGGATGAAGGCTACGCGCAGCAAGCAATATCTGGAAGATTGGTATGTCATGAGTTTTGCCTTTATTCAAAATACCGGGGCGTAGGATCGTGCGATGCAGGCTGGCCGGTCAATCCCTTTTCATGGGGAATGTTGGCCTCCCGGGATCTATCCGTCGTTCCATTTTCTGATAAGTACCGGGCCGGACCGGCTTTCTGACATACCTGGGCGGGGAGAGGATCAAGGCTTTACCGGTTTTTTTCGGTTGGGTAAAGAAATTCGTTCTCCAATCCTTCATTTAACGAAGAATATATTGTCGTTTTAGGTTGTAACGGAAAATGCTATCTTTTGATCTGAAACGCCTTTCCCAGCCAAACGCAATATCCTTTCGAAAATGGGAGAACAAAAAGTAAGTCGAATCGCCAATGATTCCAGCCGGGCGGAATTGGTCAGGCATTTGTTGAACGACGTGCGTGCTCTGGAGATCATGCTGGAGAAAAATCTTTTTGAGCGAGGCACGATTCGGATCGGTGCGGAACAGGAGTTTTTCCTGGTGGATGAAAACTGGAAGCCCTCGGACAAGGCTCTCCATATCCTGGAAGAAATTGGTGATCCTCATTTTACGACGGAAATCGGATTGTACAATCTGGAGATCAATCTGGATCCTGTGGAATTGGGCGGGCATTGTTTCAGCCAGACCAGCGAATCCCTTTCCCAGTACCTCAATCTGGCGCGCCAGGCTGCCGAAAAGTTCAAGAACAAGGTACTGATGACCGGCATCCTTCCCACGATTCGCAAGAGCGAATTGATGTTGGATTTCATCACCCCGATGGATCGCTACTATGCTTTGAACGACATGTTGCGCTCCACAAGGGGCAGTGACTTCGAGGTTCATCTGATGGGGGTAGATGAGCTGAACATCAAGCACGATACGGTTTTGTTCGAAGCCTGCAATACCAGTTTCCAGCTTCACTTGCAGATCGATCCTCTGGATATGGTGCGGAGCTACAACTGGGCCCAGATGATAGCCGGACCAGTATTATCGGTGTGTTGCAATTCGCCCTTGCTGCTGGGGCGGGAGCTGTGGCGGGAAACCCGGATCGGCCTTTTTCAACAAAGTATTGACACCCGGTCTTCCTCTTACACGCTCAAGGATCAGGAGGCCCGCGTCACCTTTGGCCACGACTGGATCCGGGAAAGTATAGCCGAGATTTACAAGGAAGACATTGCCCGGTTCAGCATCCTGCTGGGGGCCGACATTGAGAAAGACTCGCTGGAAGAGCTGGCCCAGGGCAAAACGCCCAAGCTAAAGGCCCTCTCTCTGCACAATGGGACCGTCTATCGTTGGAATAGACCCTGCTATGGAAGGAACGAGCAAAAGGAAGCGCATCTGCGGATCGAATGCCGCTACCTGCCGTCGGGGCCGACCGTGATTGACGAAATGGCCAACTTTGCCTTCTGGGTGGGTCTTATGCGGGGGCGTCCGGAGCGTTTCGACCACATCAAAGACACGCACGATTTTCGGGAGGTGAAATCCAATTTTTTCAAGGCGGCTCGAAACGGGAAGGAAACGCTGCTGTACTGGGACGATGAGTTCGTGCCGGCCGACCGGTTGGTGAGGAAGAAATTGCTGCCCATTGCCTACGAGGGCCTCCGCAATTCAGGGATCGATGCAGACGAGATCGAACAATATCTGGGGGTTATCGAGCGAAGAACACGCGGCGTCAGCGGCGCCAAGTGGATTTCGCGAAATTACCGCCGGCTGCGGCGGAAGGCTAAGCTGGATGATGCCCTGACCCTGGTCACCCAGGCCATTCATCAGAACCAAATGGAAGGCAAGCCCGTTCATGAGTGGAAGAATGTCGAACATCAGGATATCGGCCATTGGACCTTGCGCAAGGTCAATCAGATCATGACGACCGAGCTGTTTACAGTCAACGAAAATGACTTTGCTGAGCTGGTTACGAAGATCATGCAATGGAAGGATATTCATCATATTCCGGTAGAAAATAATCGGGGAAATTTGGTGGGTTTGTTGACCTGGACCAATATGCTCGCCTACATGAAAGAAGGCGAGAACGGCAAGCTACCTGCCGAGCCTTTGACCACGGTTCGGGATATCATGGTCCGGGAAGTGATTACCATTCAGCCCTCGGATTCCGTTAGCCACGCCCGGGAACTCATGATTCGCAATCAGATTGGTTGCCTGCCGGTATTGAAAAATGATCAACTGGTAGGAATTATTACAAAGCATGACCTTCACGACGAATAAAATTGAAAAAGAAAGTCAGGACACCCAGGTACAGGGTACCGAGCCCCAGAGGGTCATCGGGCACCTGAAAGGCGCTACCCCCGGCCCCACGGTTGTTTTCTTCGGCGGGATACATGGCAACGAACCCTCCGGTGTTTTCGCCCTGCGGCAGGGTTTCAAAGAATTGGAATCCAAAAAAGAACAACTGCGCGGAGAATTCATCGGTCTGGGGGGAAATCTCTGGGCATTGGCCCGCAACCAGCGTTTTTTCAAGCAAGACTTGAACCGAATGTGGACAAAGAACCGGATGGCAAAGATCGCATCGCCGGATTTTGTTCCCGACCCCCGGCATCACGATGAATTAGAACAACTGGAAATCCATCGTTTCCTCCAGGATCTGCTCCAATCTCACAAGCCTCCCTTCTTTTTTCTGGACCTGCATACTACATCCAGCGATTCAATTCCTTTTCTTACGGTCAATGATACCCTGGTAAACCGGGGATTCGCAACCCATTTCCCGGTGCCCATCATCCTGGGAATCGAAGAATATCTGGACGGCCCCCTGCTAAGCTACATTAACGAACTGGGGTACATTGCCCTTGGTTTTGAAGCCGGACAGCACGATGATCCGGTATCCGTTTTGAACCATCGGGCCTTCATCTATCTTACCTTGATCCAGGCCGGAAGCCTTCCCATGCCAGCGGCATCCGAATACCGGGAATTTTGCAATCAGTTGAAAAAGGCGGCGCTGGGTTCCCGGGCTATATACGAGATCCGGTATCGCTACGAAGTGAGCGAGGACGAGGAATTTGAAATGCTCCCCGGATTCGAGAATTTCCAAGTGGTCCATAAGGGAGAAAAGCTGGCCTGTACGGATCAGGTCTGCATTGAAAGCGACCGCAACGGGAAGATCTTTATGCCGCTTTACCAAAAGCTGGGGAACGACGGCTTTTTTCTGATCCGGCAGGTACCCCGCCTGGCCCTTCAGGTCTCCGCCTGGATCCGGAAAATGAATCTGGATCGCTTCCTGCCCCTGCTGCCCGGGGTGAGGCGCCATCCCGAAGAATCCCATGCCCTGATCGTCAACCAGAGGGTCGCCCGTTTTTTTGCCCGGGATTTCTTCCACTTGTTCGGTTATCGTAGCAAACGCCTCGATCGTACCCACTACATCATGTGGAACCGGGAAACCCGCTCACGCTACTGGGAATATAAAAACAGGAAAGAAGGTCGGTATTGATACGTCCTCAAGGAGCAGCCCTCTTTGGATAAAAGGTTTTTCGGATCTTTTTCTCATTTATTTGCCCCTTTTTTTATGGAATTTTCTTGAAATTTGATTCTACTTATGTGGAATCAATTCTGTTTGAATAGTAACATTTTTTCACACCTATTATCTCAATCAAATGAAGAACCCAATTTTCAAAGGCTTAAGACCTGCCATTGCTCTTTTTTTTGGATTTAGTCTTCTACTTGCATTTTCCGGTTGTTCTAAAGATGAAACGACCAATTCCGACCTGCTGGTTGGCAACTGGGAAGTGAAAACTCTCACCGTTGACGCACAGGGGATCGTTCCTAACCAGATGGAATTTGATTTCGATTCGGACGGTGATTTCGATTTTTTCTTTCTGTCCGGAAACAACCAGGTACGGATGAGTGGTAACTGGCGATTCACCAATAATGATACGGAGCTTGAGCTGGATTACACCGTCAACCAGACCTTTTTTGTCGGGTTGGTCGGGTTCATCCAGGGAGCCGATTTCCCCAATGAGGAATACAGTATAACCTTTGTCGATAACAATGAGATAGATCTGGAGGGAACGATCAACGGACTAAGGGTTGAAATGAACCTAGAAAGAGACTAAAGTATGAGCAGGACTTACATTTTCTTGTTGTGTTTTCTATCCTTATTTGTCAATCTGGCTTTTGGTCAAACTTCCGAGGAGGAATTCCTGTACGCAAACCTGGGGTACAAAGAGCAACTCCTTAAAGGTCTGGATGACAAAAAGGGGTACAACTGGAAACCACTGTCAGACTACACCTTTTCGGATAAAAAGGGGATGCTTGGAAAGAAAAGCTTTAGCAGTAAGTTCATTTTCGAGGGGCTCTACCGTGATGGGGAAGATGAACCCTGTGCTATTGTGGGCATTTACCTGGAAAATGAAACGATGGAAAAGAAGAACGGAACGTTCATGTGCATTCCGCATCCGAATTCAGGGCAAAGTGTAATCGGTAAGGCCAGAAGTTATTTCGACGACGATGTGAAATTCAATTCGGATCAGCTTTTTGAATACAGCATTGCTTTGGGTAGATTAGCTATGCTTCTTGCCCAAGGAGATTTCTAGGCGACCTTTTCTTTTAAGAAACGTTCGAAAATGAACGAATGCTAAAGGCCGATGGATGCATCCATCGGCCTTTTTTTGGTCCGGGTTTGTGGGTGATATTTCCTTAATCCGGAAGATGAACCTGGACCGCTTCCTGCCCCTGCTGCCCGGCGGGCGGCGCCATCCCGAAGAATCCCATGCCCTGATCGTCAACCAGAGGGTCGCCCGTTT
>CAZXIX010000063.1:0-9539 GCA_964640855.1 uncultured Saprospiraceae bacterium | reverse complement strand
TTTTGCCCGGGATTTCTTCCATCTTTTCGGATACCGGAGTAAGCAACTGGACCAGGACCACATCGTCATGCGCAATCGGGAAACCCGCTCCCGCTACTGGGAATACAAGAACGAAGAAGACTGATGGGGCAAGGGCCCGCTTGGCCTTTCGCAAAAGGTTTATGGATTTTCATTTCCCATTTGGGAGTCAAAAGAGTGAAAATCGGTATTCTTTCTGCCTGAAAAGGGCGGTTTCGATTAGGCAATGGCTGCCTGGCTGAATAAATAGGTTGTTCTTTCTGGGGTTTTTATAGATCTTCCAACGATATTCGTAGAAATAGCCTTACATCCCTCGGATAACCGGGGTAGGAAGACAGCGGGTGCCGAGGAGGAGCCACTGCCTTTCCTTTCCCTCCAAGCCTGATTCCCTTATGAACCGAAAACCATTCCCGATTTTGCGATGGCTTTTCCTTTTCTTCATTTTGTCTGCGCCGTTCAATACGCTCTGGACACAAGAGAAAGGGCTTCCTTTCCTAAAGAACTACACCAAAAACGATTTCCGTCAGGAATCCACCTTTTGGGCGGCCCTGGAAGACGATCGGGGAGTCATGTACTTCGGTGGGGCGGACATTTACGAATTTGACGGCTCTACCTGGCGGCTGATCCAAATTCCCGATGGCACAGGGCGGGTGATTTCCATGTCCAAGGATCCATCCGGAAGGATCTATGCCGGTTGCCAGGGAGATTTTGGATTTCTGGAAGCCGATGCCAAAGGAGAGCTCCAATACGTATCTCTGCTGGAACAGGTGCCCCGGGAGCATCGCAATTTTGAGGAGGTGTGGCAATTGGAAGTGACCTCCGAAGGAGTGTATTTCCTGACCAATTTTAAGATCTTCCGATGGGATGGCGAGGCAATGGAGGTGCTGGAAGAGGGCGACCGGTTCCACGTGATGGAGCAAGTGGACAGCACGATTTACGTCCGGATATTCGGTAAAGGGCTTCATACGCTGAAGGATATGGAGCTGGAACTGGTGCCGGGCGGGGAAACCCTGGCGAACATCCGCGTGTATTCCATTCTTCCCTATGGGAAAGACACCCTGATCCTGGGAACCCGCTCCGATGGATTTTACCTGGCCACCGACGAAGGGATCGTTCCTTTCCGAACGGCCTCCGAAGAGATCGATCGCCTCCCGGTTTACTGGGGTATTCGGCTTCGCAATGGGAACTATGCCTACGCTTCCTTCAGCGACGGGGTATTTATCGTCAGCAAATCCGGCAGGCTACTCCAACATCTCGATCGCTCCATCGGCCTTTACGACCAGACGGCCACTTCTGTGTATGAGGACCGCCGGGGCAACCTTTGGATCACCACCTTTACCAGCCTGGCTTATGCCGAAATAAATTCTCCTTTTACTTACTACGATGAAAGTACGGGCCTACCCTCTCCCACCGTGTACAGCATAGCCCGTCTGGATGACATTGTGTACGTGGGAACCAATGAGGGAATCTATTTCCTGGACCCGAAGACCAACCGGTTTCAGCGAGTCCCGGGCACTTACGGCCAGTTTTTCGGTTTTGAGGAATTCCAGGGCAAATTGTTGGCTGCCGGGGGATTCATGGGACTCATCGAGGTCAAGGACCGCTCCTGGGCTCCCATCCGGATGTCGGTAGATAGCGACTTCCGCCTGGATTGGGTTTCTGCTTCCCAAAGCAACCCCAATCGGATTTTTGTTTCCCTGGGTACGGATGGCGGTTTTGGTTCTTTGGTGTACCGAAAAGATGCGGATTCCGGAAAAGAAGAATGGATTGAAGAAGGAACGATCATAAACATCGAGGCCGGAGGTGTATCTCAGGATGTCAACGGCACCATCTGGGTAGATGGCGAGCCCTTGCGGATCGCACGCATCCCGGAAGAAAATGGATTGCTGGATTACGATAAAATCATTCTCGATACCTTCAAAGTAAGAGGGAAGCCGATAGAGGGTTTCGCTTCCGTAGGAACGGAGCTGGGAGGGATTGAGCCTTTCCCGGATCAATTCATTTTTACTGAAGACGACTACTTCTATTACTCTGAAGCTCTGGATTCCCTCATACCGGATTCGATCTTCCCCCGGGAGACGGTCAATTACGACAGGCTGGGTGCTCCGCTGGAAATCGATTCCGAAGGGCGCTTGTGGTACAACGACGGGGGGCAAAGCTATGCAGCCGTACCCGGGCCGGAGGGGAGTTACAAATTCATCAGCGGGCCTTTCAAACGGTTTTCGAAAAGAATCAACTGGAGGAACTATCCTGTCCCCCAGCCGGATGGATCGGTGGTAACCTGGTTTTCTTCTCCCTACGGCCTGCTCCGCTACGAGGGCGACCTCGGTGAAGAAGAAGTAAGTAGCTCTTTTGCGGCAACGATTCGCGGCGTATTGGTAAACCAGGATTCCCTGGTTTACGGCGGAGGAAGCAAGATGCCTGAGAAGTTTGGATTCCGGTCGGATGAAAACAACCTCACTTTCCAATACGCCTCCCTATCGTTTGTGGAGGCCGATAATACCGAATACCAAACCTTGTTGGAAGGTCTGGATGAGGATTGGTCTGCCTGGAGCTCCAATCCCAGCCGGGAATACCTCAACCTGGCCCCCGGCAAATACACCTTCCGGGTGCGAGCCCGGGATGTTTATCAGAACATCAGCGAAGAAGGAGTGGTACAGTTTCAGGTCTTCCGTCCCTGGTACACCCGCTGGTGGGCTATTCTTCTGTACATCCTGGCGGCTGCAGCCCTGGTATATGCGATCGTGCGGTGGCGCACCCGGCAACTGGAAGCCCAAAGCCGCCGGTTGGAAGCCGAGGTGCAAAAGCGGACGAAAGACCTGCGGCAAAGAAACGAGGAGCTTTCTACCGTCAATGAAGTGAGCAAGGCACTAGCCGGGAAGTTGAATTACAATGAGCTTATCCAGCTGGTAGGAAGCCAGATGCAGGAGTTATTCCAGGCCAATATTGTCTTTGTCGCCATCCTGGACAAAACGACACAAACCATTCATTTTCCCTTTGGTTACGGAGATGATCTCCCTCCCATTAAGCTGGGTCAAGGTCTGACTTCCCAGATTATTTTGAGTGGCGAACCGAAACTAATCAACAAAGGTGTGGACGAAGTCTATGACAAGCTGGGTATCCAGCGACTTGGAAGGGAAGCCGCTTCCTTTTTGGGAGTGCCCATCCGAAGTGGCGAAGAAGTGATCGGGGTACTCAGTGTGCAAAGCACGGAAACGATGAACCGGTTCAACAAAGACGACCTTAACCTGCTGAGCACCATTGCTTCTCACGTCGGTATTGCCATGCACAATGCCGAGTTGTTTGAGGAAACCACCGCCGCGAAGGCAGCCGCAGAAGAAGCCAATGAAGCCAAGGGGGCTTTCCTCTCCACGGTGAGTCACGAGCTGAGGACCCCCCTGACCTCGGTTTTGGGCTTTGCCAAGATCATCAAAAAGCGATTGACCGATCGCATATTCCCCGCTCTTCCGAAGGAGGATGAAAGGATCCAGAAAACGGTGGACCAGATTTCGGATAATCTCGACGTTGTGGTTTCGGAAGGCGAACGACTCACCAAGCTGGTCAACGATGTGCTGGATCTGGCCAAGATCGAGGCCGGCAAGGTGGAATGGAATATGGATGCCGTGCACATGCCGGCTATCCTGGATCGGGCCATCGCTTCCACGGCCTCTCTGTTCGAACAAAAAGGCCTGCATTTGGAAAAAGAGGTAGCGGACGACCTGCCTTCCTTCACGGGCGATTCGGATAAATTGATCCAGGTGGTGGTCAACCTCTTGTCCAATGCCGTGAAGTTCACGGATAATGGGCAGGTAACCTGTAAGGCATGGCAAGCGGAAGGCGAAATACGGGTCAGCATATCCGATACGGGCATCGGCATCCCCGCGGATGACCTGGAATCGGTATTCGAAAAGTTTAAGCAGGTCGGAGATACGCTGACCGACAAACCGCAGGGTACGGGTCTGGGGCTACCGATCTGCAAAGAGATCATTGAATACCATCACGGGCGGATCTGGGCGGAGAGCCATCTGGGTAAGGGGAGTACCTTCTACTTTGCGATTCCGATTCATCTCGGGGAAGCACCCGAGGCACTTAAGGCCATGAAATTTGACGATATCGTGTCTCGCTTGCGCAGGCGATTCGCAGCTACCCATCCGACCAACGGTCAGGAACGGACCATTCTGGTGGTGGATGACGATACGCCTATCCGGTCCTTGCTCAATCAGGAGTTGTCGGAAGTAGGTTACAAAGTCGAAGAAGCATCGAACGGGAAGGAGGCCCTGGAAATGGTCAGACACCATAAGCCCGACCTCATTCTTCTGGACGTAATGATGCCGGAAATGAACGGCTTCGATCTGGCAGCCATTCTCAAAAACGACCCGGAGACCATGGAGATCCCGATCATCATTTTGTCGATCATCCGGGATCAGGAGCGAGGATATAAAATCGGGGTGGATCACTATATGACCAAGCCTATCGACACGGAAAGTCTCCTGCTTGAAATCGATCACCTGCTGGACCAGGGGAAATCATCACGTAAAATCCTGGTCGTGGACGAAGAAGACCCGGCTGCAAAAACCCTGATACAGGTGCTCCAGAAACGGGGATTCCAGGTGGTGGAAGCCAACGGGCCCCAAGTGGTGAAAAAGGCCATCGAATCGCGTCCGGATGTGATCATATTAAGTTCTATTTTGGAAGGGCATGATCAAATGGTAAAAGCGCTCCGATTTGAGAAGGGGCTTGAAAATGTACTGGTACTGGTTTATCAGTAGGATTCCAGCACCCATCAATATACAGTCCATGTTCGTGACCAAACGGACACAGACCATCACCAAGAAAAAGACGGAATGAGTCCGAAAATTTTAATTGTGGATGATGAATCCCACATCCGGATGCTGATCGAACAGACCCTGGAAGACCTGGAAGACGAAGGGGTCGATCTGCTTTTTGCCGACAACGGAGAAGATGCTCTGCAGACCATTCAACAAGAGGAACCCGATCTGGTGTTTCTGGATGTGATGATGCCAAAAATGAATGGTATCGAGGTTTGCCGTAAGGTGAAAGAGAACCCGGGCATGGAGAAAGTGCACATCATCCTTTTGACTGCGAAGGGCCAGGAAGCCGATAAAAACAAAGGGATGGAGGTGGGGGCAGACCGCTACATGACCAAGCCTTTTGACCCGGACGAACTTCTGGAAATTGCCCGTGAGGTGATTAAGCGGGAATAGGGTCCATGAAGTTGAGGTCCCCGGTCCCCATCGTTTTCTTCCTAGAACTGTCTAATCGATAATCCTTCATGGCCAAAATTCGCCTTCGATCGCTTTTTAACCCGTCTGGTACGACCCTTCGTTTTCTAGACGGGCTGCAGGAGCGTTTGGGGGAAGTGATCCAGGTCTCCAACGAAAAAGGAAGGGTCGTTTATGGCCCCTCAGAGCTCATCGGCGCGAAAACCGAAATCCGCTGGAACGATCAGGTGATCGGACAGGTGGTGGGCGGAGCTCGAATTGTGGATCTTACCCTGGCCTATCTGACTGCGCTCCTGGAAAAAGAGCAGGAAAAAAGGGAGTTGGGCAATGAGGTTTTGTCTTTATACCGGGAGGTCAATCTGAATTACGACTTTTCCGAGCAATTGGCAGGCGAGTTCGACCCGCATGCCATAGCCGCTCTGGCCTTGAAGGAAGCCCAACGCTTGATTCCGGCATCGGGGGGCATGTTCCTGGTCTGGGAGGTGGGCGGAGGCAAGCCTCAGGTGCTGGCTAAGTTCGGGCAGCTTATTGTGGGAGAGGCTTTTTCGGATAAAAACCTGGACCGCTTCCGGGAGTCCCAGCCCGAGATTTTGAACCGATCCCAGGTGCTGGATTACTTCCAGGGGTCTTTCCCCGATATTGAGGGGGTTTTATTTGCTCCTCTTCTGGTGAAGAACGAGAGTCATGGCGGTCTCATCCTTGGCCACCAGAATTCCAGAGAATATACCGCCGCAGACTTAAAACTGCTGACCTCGCTGGCTACCCATTCTGCCAGCGCGATCGAGAGTTCCATTCAATACGAGCGCCGTATGCAGGAAGCCCGGGAGCGAGAGGAAACCATGCGGGAAGTTCATGAGGCTACCATCCGTTTCGTTCCTATGGAGTTTATTGAATCGCTCAACCGGAAGTCCTTGCTGGAGGTCCGCCTGGGCGACTATGTGGAGCAGGAAGTGACCGTGATGTTTGTAGATATTCGGGGTTACACCGCCCTGGCCGAACGCATGACCCCCGAAGAAAATTTTCGGTTTATCAGCGCCTTCAACGGACGCTTCAATCCGGTCATCAAAGAGAATCACGGCTTCATCAACCAGTATTTGGGAGACGGGTTCATGGCCATTTTCCCCAAACAACCGGAGGATGCCCTTTGCGCCGCCATCGACATCCAGCGGGCCGTAAGAGCTTACAATCATTTGAGAGAGGATCAAAGAGGGGTCTTGATCCGCGTCGGCATAGGGATGCACACCGGTTCTTTGATCATGGGCATCACCGGAGATAAAGACCGCTGGGATGCAGCCGTGATCTCCGATACCGTCAACACGGCTTCCCGGATCGAAAGCCTGACCAAATCCTACATGGCTCCCGTGATGCTCAGCCGGCAAACCATGGATAAACTCTCGGACGCACTTGCTTTCAACATCCGTCCGCTCGGAAAGGTACAGGTGAAGGGAAAAAGAGAGCCCATAGATGTGTTTGAGTGTTTCGACGGCGACGCTCCGGAGAGCCTGAACCTGAAAAAGAAAACCCTGCCCGACTTCATCCAGGGCATCGACCTATATCTGGAAAACTCGCCTTCCGATGCGCGGATTCTTTTCCAGCAAGTACTCAGCACCCACCCGGAAGATGAGATCACTCAACAGTTCCTATCCATGTTGTCCGAATGAATGGGGCGGATTCCATTTCCGATGCCCCGGCCGACTTGATTTTTCTCATTGCTTTTCTCGGGTTAATGCCGTATTCTGGTCTGATCTTCACAACCAAAAATCGTTATTATGGCTATCGTAAAAGTGATCGAAGTGATCGGAATTTCCGACAAAAGCATTGAAGGCGCCGTTGAAAATGCCGTTGAAGAAGTGGCCCGTACCGTACGGAACATCGACTCCGTCTATGTGAAAGACATCAAAGCTCATGTGAAGGACGGCAAAATCACCAGCTACGGTGCCATTTGCAATATCTCTTTCCGGGTGGACGCCGTGAACTGATCCCGTTTCCTTAAACATTGGATTCGGCAATAAGGAGTGCCGCTAAGATCGGGACAACGGCCTGTTGTTGTGCCGGGGGGTATGTTTATTCTGAAACGTTTTCTCTAAACCGGGCACAGCTTATGCGCATCTGGATCGTTTTGTCTATCCTTCTTTTGAGTGCGGAACTTTCAGCCCAACGAACCCTCTCCGGGAGGATCTTCAACGAATGGGCCAAGCCGGTTCCGGCGGTTGAGATCCGTGTTCCCGGTTCAGAACGCCCGACCCGGTCGGCAGAAGATGGGTCGTACGAGATTGCTTTGCCCTCTTCTGTCGATCATCTTTCGTTTTTCGGGGATTCTTCTTTCTACTGGGCCGTGGAGAACGTGGATATTCCGGAAGAAGGCCCCTTTCATGTGATGCTATTTAGTAAAGACCGAAAGCCGAAAGAACCCACCGTATCCCCTGGTTTGTCCGATTCCATACAGGTCTATGGTCGGGTGATCGACCGTGAAGGCTGCCCAAATCTGGGATGGAAAAATAGTTCTTATAATGAGCCTTTGATCGGAGCTTGGATCATTGCGCCTGGCACCCAAATCGGAACAGTCTCGGATATCGATGGGGGTTTTTTCCTTTCGATTCCCTCTTCCGCAACTAATCTCGACATAGGCTTTGATGGCATGCGCGGCAGGAAACCCGTATTGCCGGATGTGCCCGTACTTTTCATGGAGGCTCCGCTGATGGGTTATCAATCTTGTGAAGAAATAGAAAAAATGCAATCTTCTAAAAAGTGGCAAAGGCAGGAAAGAAGAAGAAAACGGAAAATTGAAAAATGGGAGAAAAAGCAAGAAAATAAGAACCAGCCCTAACATCATGGATTTATCCAACACTCGATTTATCGTTGTACTCGGACTCTTTTTGCTGATCAATTTTGGCGGTCTGGCCATCGGCGGTTGGCAGCAGGGCGGAGGGCCGTCAGGCGAATGGTACCAATCTCTGGATCGAGCCCCCTGGACACCCCCCGGGTGGGTGTTCGGCGCCGCCTGGTTCACCATTATGTTTTGCTTTTCCATCTACATGGCCGATCGCATTCGGATCAACCCGAACGCCTGGGTGATGTGGCTTTTTATGATCGCCCTGATACTGAATGTCGCCTGGAACCCGGTTTTCTTTCGCCTCCGTGAAATGGTGGCCGGCTTGATCATCCTGATCGGCTTGTTCCTGGTCATTTCCGCCATTATGTTTGGCCAATGGAAGCTGATGTCCTGGAAAAGCCTTTTGCTTCTTCCTTATTTCATTTGGCTGCTCATTGCCATCTCCTTAAATGCTTATGTCATTTTGGAAAATTAGGACCGGTGATGGTGTACCTTTCGGGCATCATAACGAATGGAAACCATGCCTCCCTTCTCCCGCACTTTCCAGATCGGCTGGAACGACCTGGATGCCAACGCGCATGTAGCCAACACCGCCTACATGGGCATGATGAACGAAACCCGCATGACCTTCTTTCGCTCGCAAGGCATAGACGAACACACGCTGGCTGATCTCAAAGTCGGTCCGGCCGTCCTCAACGAGATCTTCTATTACTATAAAGAACTACGGGCCGGCGATGAAGTTATGGTCGACTTGGAATTGTTGGGGCAGAGCCAGGACAATCGCTTTGGCCGGATCGGCCATCGGTTGTTTCGGGGGACCACCCTGGCGGCATACAGCGAGCTCACCTTTTGCTGGATGGACCTGGAAAACCGCCGGATTCTCTCTCCGCTGCTTGATTCCATCGAAGATGCCATGGAGGCGCTGACCAAATCCGCGGATTATCACTTTATGGATAAGCAGGAGTTGGGATTGGGGCGGCGTTGATCTGCCATTGCCCATTTCAAATGGCCTAAGGGAAACTGGAATTTATTTACTGGTTTTGGTGTCCGGTGTAAGTTGTTCTATTTTCCAAGTTGGGTGCGGCGGCGGACGATGAGGATCTTTTGGTCGGAGAATTCCATATAGGCATAGTCGTAGATATTCCGGTACATGTTTCCTTCTCTATTGTAATAGAAGCCGGTCAGGTAGGAATAGCTAAAGCTCACGGGGGAATGATGATCCGGTCGTGCGGAACATGTCGCTCGTAGCGGCGATCTTCAGTCGCCGCGCGGCAGATTCCAACCGGATTACTGGCTGTTTGAAAGTCCGGACGGTGGCCAATATAGTGCAACCAGCATTCAGAAAGTATTCCGTCGGGCTTGTGCAAAGGCGGGGGTCAATCCATTGGCTACTCCACATTGGCTGCGGCACAGTTTTGCAACGCATACGGTTGAACAAGGGGTGA
>CAZXIX010000062.1:17574-25342 GCA_964640855.1 uncultured Saprospiraceae bacterium | reverse complement strand
CTGAGCGCAAAGATGCCGAGGTCATTCCCGCTGATGATATTGAAGGATGTAACGCTCATATCATCCGTGGCATCTACCTGGCCTACAACCTCGTTATCAGCGAGATTGTCCAGGATGTCGAATGACTGGTCTGCCGTCAGTACGGGAGGCTGGTTGGTCGTCTCGGCAATGGTGGCGGAGATGATCTTGGTATTCACCCCGCCGATAGCGTCGATCACCAGGTCTCCATCGGTTACCTCCACGACGACCGTGCTTTCGGAGAAGCCGTTGCCAGCGCCCGGATCAAAGGAGATTATCTGAACCCCCTCCACATTAATTATATGGTTGGTCTCTGCAGTAGACTCATTGTTGAGATCGCCGGCTTTAACGGTTACCTGATAAAACCCGTTGGGTACGGATAGTTTCCAGGCACCGCTGGCAGCTACACCATTGCTACCGGTGTACTGCATGTGCATCAGGGTCGCCTCGATGAGGTCGGCCCCGGTGGCAGCCAGATTCCGGTTTCGACCATTCCCGGGAGGATTACCTCCTACCGATAGGTCGAGCGGAGTAGCAAAGTTTAATTCTTCAACCCAGCCGTAGCTGAGGCCGGAGCCTTGCTGATTGTCGGTTCTGGGGCCAAATGCCTGTCCAAAGTCGATCAGCCAGGGGGCATCCGGAGTAGTTCCCGCATCCTGGAAGTTGATCTGTAGGGGAAAGCCGGTGACCACCTCGACGGGATCTACCATAATATTGACAGTAGATGTATCCGTTTTGAAAGGCAGCCCGTTGTCGTTGACCACGACAGTAAGACTATAGGATGTTTGCTCGAAAGCGTTGGTTTCAACAACCAAAATATTGCCCGAGCCGTCTATGCTGAAGCCCCCATCTTCATTTCCTTCGAAGATTTTATAGAAGAAGGTGCTGCCGTCCGCATCGGTGGCACCCAAGGTACCCACTATGTCGTTCTGTGCAGCATCCTCGCTTACGTTGAAGGTGTAAGTTGCCTCGGTGAATTCCGGGGCCGCATTGGCCGGCAGGATCTCAATGGCCTGGATGATGCCATTGTTGACAGAGGCCTGGAAATAGATGTTCAGTTCCTCGTCGCTTACGGTAGTCTCGTTGACCTGCAGGTACAGAACCCCTGTACCAGCAGCTACCTGGAAAAGGTCCAGATCGTCTGCTACGAGCTCGCCTTCCAGCTGGATGTCAAATATCCGGCCGCCGGCAACACCGAAAAAGTTCTCCACCATGTGCAGAACCACTGTGTAGGTGCCGTTGGCAATCGGGATATCGTAGCTGAATTCAGGTCCGAAACGCCTTGGAAGGTAGAGATCTTCATCGCCCGGGTTGGGAGAGTAAGATATCGTACTGGATTGAGTAGGTTGAATTTCATTCAGGTAAGCCAGGTTCTCGGCTATATAGGTATTCGTGCCTTTGGTGTATTCTCCACCGTTGATGTTCATCCGGAAAGGCACGGCTACGGGGTTCAAGACCGGCTCCGTTACGGTAATGGAAAGATCAAGGGTAGCCGGTAGAAAACCTTTGGCGGTGGCAATCACCTGGTCAGCGCGGGTATCGGCTGCGACAAGGCTGGTTGCATCAGCCGGGAAGGCAAGTTCCCCTAATGCAGGGGCCGGCAAGCTGAGCCAGTCGTTGGAACCCGTATTATTTTTACTGGTCCCATTGAAGTTGTCGTTGATGATCAAACCGATAGGGCCTGCATTGGTGCCGGCGAGGGTGGATAATAAATCCGTGCTCGTACCTGCATCGACGTTTTCGTCGATCGCAGCCGGCGTGAAGCTTAGCGCTTCCGCCACAGGTGCTGCGTCTGCAGTCTCCTCTATATCGATGTAGTTTATCTTGCTGTTGAAGCCACCGAAGCCGTTCATGGTTAGGAACCCATCCGTTACTTCGACCGTAATTTGATCGGCCTGGATCTCGCCGGGATTCGGTACAAAGGCCGGGATCACGGTGATGCCCTCGATGGTTGCACTGTGGCGACTGTCTTCATTATTGTTGTCAAAGTCACCCAGGGAAACGGTTACGTTGTAGGTACCGTCGGGCACTTCAATCTCCCAATAGGCTTCCAGACCGCGATTTTGTCCGGCCCAGGATTGTGAGGTGGCACTGTTATTCAGAATATTATCCCCCTGGAAGTGGACGAGCGTGCCTTGCAGCTTGCCTAGATCGGTGGCATTGTTGTAGCCACCCCCCAAGCGATTACGGCCGGCACCGTTCGAACCATCCGTGATATCCAAGGGTTGACCATCCGACATAGCCCGCCAACCGTAGGTGTACTCTGTTCCGTTAACATTTGCAACGTTATTGATATTACCAAAGGCCAGGCCGTAGTCAGGCAGATAAGGTGGCGGTGGAGTCACCTCCGCATCCTGGAAGTTGACATATACAGCGAAGGCAGCCTCAACGGTAATGATCACGGTTGTCGTCCCTTCAGCCGGTTCATCGTCCGTGGCGGTCAGGGTCAGGGTGTACACACCCGGCGTCAAAGCACCAGCTACCGTGATCACTCCGTTCTCATCCACGTCAAAAAGTTCGCTGTCGGCCCCTGAAAGATCATAGACCAGGGTGGCATCGTTTCCGTCAGTGGCTTCTACGGTACCCACTTCCGTTCCGATAGCGGCAAACTCCTTTATGCTGAAGGGATATTCAGTTTCAGCAAATACCGGGGTTTCGTTGCCTGCTACCGGTGTAATAGCGACATAGGTCAATTTGGTGTTCTGGCCGCCGCCGCTGTAGTCCAGAGTCAGCTTGCCATCGCTTACGCTGATGGTTTGTGTATTTTCAAAGAAGGGATTTTCTGCCGTGGGTAGGTAATTATCGATAACGGTAACCCCTTCTGCATTTACCCGATGGGTAGTGGGATCATTGCCAATCGATTTATCACCTACTCCGACTGTCACCTCATAATCTCCATTGGGCAATGCAAACTCCCAATAGCCGGACGGGGGAGTGGAAGGATGGTTCATGTGGATGGTAGTCACCTGCTCGAGGGTAAAGCCGTCGCTC
Source organism: uncultured Saprospiraceae bacterium (assembly GCA_964640855.1). Classification (GTDB taxonomy): domain Bacteria; phylum Bacteroidota; class Bacteroidia; order Chitinophagales; family Saprospiraceae; genus JAJDFU01. The sequence continues at coordinate 22,333 of CAZXIX010000062.1, read as the reverse complement.
ACTTCCCGATTCCGTCCTTGTCCGACCAGGTCTTCGGGATTGCCATTGGTAATATCGATCCATCCGTAGGTATAGGTGCTGCTTCCCTGATTGGCCTCGGTCCGGAGACCATAGGACTGTCCATAGTCAGCCAGAAAATCAGCCGGAGGAGTCGTAGCTGCATCCTGAAAATTGATCTGTACTCCTGAAACAGGCAAAGCCGCCACAGAGGCAGCTACTTCGTTCACGTTAACGGTGACCGTGCCCGTACCGGTATCGCCATCGTCATCGGTGGCCGTTATTGTCTCTAAATAAGGGGCGTCCCCGAAAACAGGCGTGCCGGTCAAGGTGAGTTGACCGGAATTATCGATGGAGAACAGGGTATTGGGTGAAATGCTCAGGGAGTTGACCGTACCTTCGGCGTCGAGGGCTGTAACCAGCCCGACGACCTGCCCCGAAGTGGCGTCGCCAGCTATCAGAAAAGTTTCATCGGAGACGGTCGGCGGCGCATTGGGTTGGACGATCTCTTCGGTCACCACCTGGCTGTAATCTTCTGCGAGGCGGACGGGTCCAACCTTTCCGGTATTCCCGGCGCTGGTACTGCTGATGAAGATCCTGCCCAGTATGGGGGTACCCGTTGTAGCATGCGTACCGGCGCTTTGCCAGATTACGTCCCCTTCCGTGGTAGAAGGATTCAGCGCATAGAAATATTCGATTTGATCGGTTCCGTTCCATTCGCCCTTGACCACGAATTGCCCCGTTTGGTCCAGAATGAGGGGGATTTGTCCGTTATTGGAACCAGCTCCTCCCAAGCCAACGCGGTAGTAGTTTTCGCCATCGTTTACTGCTTGTAGCCGGACCCATTGGTCTCCGGTTTGATCATCGTCGATCCGGACAGCTATCCGAATCCGGGGATCGGTACCACTGCCAAAAGCTGCCATGTTGAAATAAGCCCCAAAATAAAAGGGCGTGTTGGGAGACAGGGCAACCGGGTCGTTGATCAGCTTCAGGTAATCATAAACCGTCGCATCATTCAGGAAATCCAAATGGTGTGTGGTGCCTGGAGTGAGTCCGTTTGCCACCACTGTGAGGTCGTCGTCACCAGCGTTTTCTTTTTCCCAATCGGGAGAGGCCTGAAGCAGAGAACCGTCGGTGTAGGTGAAATCTTCGATGAAGGCAAAAGGAGCATCCGGGATCTCCACGATGGAAAAGTCTTCGAATGCCGCATCGAAGGAATTGGCATTTGACCGATAGGTGTTGAATATGCCCGCATAAATGGGTGTTGCCGTTTCCCAGGCGGAGGGCAAGGGGAAGGAACCGACCGATTGCTCGGAGCCCCCGTTCACGGCAAAAAATCCGGTAAGCGTGTTGGCTTCCGGATCAATTTGCAGTCGGAGGCTGATGTCACCTCCCGGCATACCGCTGATGCCCGTCGTGCTTACGGCATCTCCACCTGCGGATATCCCGCCCTCCTCAATCCGGAGTTCAACTGCGTTGTCATTGGTAAGAACCAGCTTGATGAAATTATCTTCATCCAGGCCGAGCCAGAGACCCGCCTGCGCCGAGCTGACACCCGTGATCAGGTTGTTTATCGTGGTGGTGATATCGATCTTTTGCGTCCCGATGCCAAAACCAACGCCCAGGGTGTTGACCTGCGTGTTGGTCCGTCCGCTGCTGTGCGAATCATCGCGATCTACAAAGGCGATTCCTTTGGAGGCGGAAATCACCAGCTGTCCGCTACCGTTGATGCTCAGTCGGCTGGGCATATAACCGGTAATGGCGTCATCCGCGAGATCGTCCGCAGAACCCGGCACCGGTTCGTCCTCACTGAGGCGAGGCCTATCGTGCGATTGGATCATGGTGAATCCGAGTTCATTGGTTTCGTTCTGTGCCAGAGCATCATCGGTCAGTCCTCCCTCGGTTCCGTCGAAAGTAAACTGGACCGGGAGCGACAACTCCACATCCGTGCAGGATAAGCTACTGATGTCCGGGCATTGGCCGTTAGCCGAACTCGGGGAAAACAAAAGCAGCGTGAAAAAATAGGCCGCCAGCAGATAGGGGGCCATGTAGGACGCAGAGATTTTTGACTGCGTCAAAGACTGGGTGATGTTTAATGTGCGGGACATTGGGTTAACATTTTGGCGTAGCGAAATCCGATCCTTCTCTCCTGAGGCGGGATAGGGTGTTAAGCGTTTTTTTTCCTGAAATGAAGTGCTCGATGCGTAAAATGAATCCATAATCGGGGCAAAGTAGTTTAGGTGTTGCCCCGGTCAACTTGATCAGGGAACACGATCAAAGTGTAATTGAGAATGGTAGATAGCCACACAAGCCGAATAGCCTTTCTATCAAGTTGTGCAAAAGACTACTTGGCAAAAAATCGGTATATGAGGGATAATGAAGCAGCGGTAACTGCTTAGAGGGGGGGAGACAATTGTTTTCTTGTCACGGACGCTAATATAAAAAATCCTGGCATCTAAAGACAAAAAAACTTTTCGATCCGGTTATTATTTTAAAAATTTATTGATAATTCAGCAATAAAAACAGCTATCAGGTAAAAATCATTCATTAAAAAGAGCATTTTGTTGATTGATTACTCAGGAGTACGTATATCCTGCCAAGAAATAAACCCATTGAAATTTTTCCTGATGTATGAACCCAGGCCAAGCAAGTACCCACTCAAGGGTATAGAGATTTTCAACCTTAGCCCGCCTGATTTTTTGTCCCCGATACAGCCTGCCGGAAAAAGGCCCAAAACAAAAAAGGGGCACTTTGAAAGTGCCCCTTCCTTTTGCTGTTCGGTCGCCCGATTTATCGTTTGACAAAACGTTTCATAATCACCTGATCTTCCTGCAGGATTCGCATCAGGTAGTTGCCTTCAGGAAGATCACCCACGTTCAGACTTCTGGTCAGGACTCGCTCTTCTTTCTCCCACTGTTCCGTCCGGATGGTTCTCCCTTGTACATCGGCGATCTCCACGCTCACGCTTCCTTGCAGAGCGCTTGTCAGCATCACATTCAAGCGATCGCTGGCCGGGTTGGGGAAGAGTTGCAAGCCGGATTCCGTTACCTCCGTACCCTCAGTCTGTACCTGTATGGAGGAAGACGCGTTGAGGTTGAAAGAGCTCTCGTCGTAGTGCGACAAGTACTCGCCGGGGATCGGCCCTGTTGGCAGATTGAAGCTTTCGGAAGGCAGGCGCCAGGCTACCGACATGTGGTCTCCTCCGCCGGCTTCCTTGAACAAAGCTTCGATGTAGTACTTCTGACCAGCTTGCAGGGTAATAGCTTCAGACTCCTGTTCCGGGTTCTTGTCCCAATCCTGGAAAGGCGACCAGCTCGGCACGCCGGCAATCTGGGCCTTATTGCCCGGATCCGCATCGGTGCTCAAAAACAGCGCGCCCTGATCGTCCGAAGCTATCCAGAAGGTGTATTCCCCGGTTTCAGGCGGGCAGATGAACCCGCGCAGACGCATGCCGTAGTTGCTGCCCACATTCGTGGGAATATTGAACTCGCTCAGGAGCCCGGTCTCGTCCGGGTCGGTACCCAGAGGGATATCTGAAATGTTGGTACCCGATACATTATTCCACTTCTCATAGGAGATATTCCCGGTAGCCGAGCAAACAGCTGCATCCGGGTCGGTCACCGTAAGGGTCACCGTGGTCTGATCCGTGGCTCCATCATCGTCGGTGACGGTGAGGGTGACCACGTAAGTACCGGGATCCTCAAAAGTATTCGAGATGGTGGTACCACCGATTTGCGGGTTTCCACCCTCATCGAAATCGTACTCGTAGGTAACGATGTTTCCATCGATATCTCCCGATCCACTGGCATCAAAGTTCACCGTCAGGGGTGCATCTCCGATCACTACATCGGCTTGGAGATCGGCAGTCGGTGGCACATTAGCCGGCGGTGTGTTCGGATCCGTCACGGTGATGGTCACCATGGCTACATCGGTGGCGCCCTCATTGTCGGTGACGGTCACCATCACCGCGTAGGTACCGGCGTTCTCAAATGTATTCGATGTCGTGGCGCCATCGATTTGCGGGTTTCCGCTCTCATCGAAATCGTACTCATAGGTAACAATATTTCCATCGATATCTCCCGATCCACTGGCATCGAAGTTCACCGTCAAGGGTGCATCTCCGATCACTACATCCGCCTGGAGATCGGCAGTCGGTGGCTGATTCGGGGCAGGTGCACTTCCATCGAAGGGCGACAGGTATTGTCCCGGAATCGGCCCACCGGGCAAATTAAAGTTTTCGGAAGGCAGACGCCAGGCGACCGACATGTGGTCTCCTCCGCCGGCTTCCTTAAACAAGGCTTCGATGTAGTATTTCTGACCGGCCTGCAGGGTAATGGCTTCGGATTGCTGTTCCGGGTTCTTGTCCCAATCCTGGAAAGGCGACCAGCTCGGCACGCCGGCAATCTGGGCCTTATTGCCCGGATCCGCATCGGTGCTCAAAAACAGCGCACCCTGATCGTCCGAAGCTATCCAGAAGGTGTATTCCCCGGTTTCAGGCGGACAGATGAAGCCGCGCAGACGCATGGCGTAATTGCTGCCCACATTCGTGGGAATATTGAACTCGTTCAAGAGCCCGGTCTCATCCGGGTCGGTACCCAGAGGGATATCTGAAATGTTGGTACCCGATACATCATTCCATTTCTCGAAGGAAATATTGCCGGTTGCCGAGCACGTGATGGGTGGAGTCCCCGGATCGTTCACCGTAAGGGTCACCGTGGCCTGATCCGTGGCCCCTTCGTTATCCGTTACCGTCAGTTCTACC
>CAZXIX010000062.1:0-17474 GCA_964640855.1 uncultured Saprospiraceae bacterium | reverse complement strand
CCCAGACATAGCTGACGATCGTACCGTCATCCGTAGAGCCCGTGGCATCGAAGTTTACCGTCAAGGGGGCATCTCCGCTGGTCACATCGGCCTGCAAGTCGGCCACCGGCGGCAGATTGATATTCGGATCGGTCACTGTGATGGTCACCGTGGCCTGATCCGTGGCCCCTTCGTTATCCGTTACCGTCAGTTCTACCGTGTAGGTGCCGGCCGTGTTGAAGGTGTAGCTCGGCGTCGCGCCCGTCGCTATCGGATTGCCGTTCGACTCCCAGACATAGCTGACGATCGTACCGTCATCCGTAGAGCCCGTGGCATCGAAGTTCACCGTCAAGGGTGCATCTCCGCTGGTCACATCGGCCTGCAAGTCGGCTACCGGCGGCAGATTGAGGTCGATGGGGTTCTCTTCGTAAGGCGAAAGGTATTGTCCCGGAATCGGTCCGCTCGGCAAGTTGAAGTTCTCGGAGGGCAGACGCCAGGCTACTGAGAGGTGATCGCCTCCTCCCAATTCCTTCAGCAAGCCCTCGATGTAATATTTCTGGCCGGCCTGCAGCGTAATCGCTACCGACTGCTGCTGCCCGTACTTGTCCCATTTCTGGAAGGGCGACCAGCCCGGCACCTCGGCAATGAGCGCCTTGTTTGCCGGATCGGCATTCGTGCTCAGGTACAGCGCACCCAGGTCATCCGAGGCTATCCAGAAGGTGTACTCCCCGGTCTCCGGCGGGCAGATGAAGCCCCGGACCCGAACTCCGAAATTATCTCCCTGGTTGGTCGGTATGCTGAATGCGTTCAGTAAGCTCGTCTCATCCGGATCGGTTCCTACCGGGATATTGGAAATATTCGAGCCCGATACTCCGAACCACTTCTCGTAGGTGATGTTGCCCGTAGCCGAGCAGGCAAGCGGACATTCAATACCATCCTGGTCTCCCAGGGTGATCGTTGTGATCACCAGACTATCGCAACCAAATTGATTGGTCAATAAAGTTTCCGTGGCCCCTACCTGATCCGGGTCACAGGTGGTCAGGTTCACGTTGGTAACCTCGCTGGTCGGATTTACAACCAGAGTGAGAAGGACGACGGAATCGCAGCCTCCTGAGGCCTGCAAGGTCTGTTTGTAAGTTCCTTGTTCCGTCAGGGTCAACGTACCGAAGAAGATGCTTTCCCCGTCACAAATGGTGTCATTTATGAAGGTGGTGATCTCGTCCAGGATCGACAGATCCAGGGTGACCAGAGAATCGCATCCATTGGCCGAGGTGAAGGTATATTGGTATACCCCTGATTCGTTAAGAACCTGGTCTCCGAAAGCATAGCTTTGACCGGTACAGATCGAGACGGACTGTCCTTTACTGTATGAGGGTAAAACGGAGAGTGTCAAGGTTACGGTTGAATCACATCCATTGGCACCCTCAAACACTTCGACATATTCCCCGGCAGCACTCAAGGTCTGGCTTCCAAACGAGTAGGTCTCACCCGAGCAGATGGTGACAGCATCGGTTCCGGTTTTGACCGGAAGGACTGTTAAGCTGACTTTTGCCAGGGAATCGCATCCATTCTGAGCGGTGAATACCTCGGTGTAGGTTCCTGTGCTGGTCAAAGTCTGGTTGCCGAAGGCGAAGGTTTCTCCTGCACAGAGCGTGACCAAGCTTTCTATCGGTTCTACAAAAACGGAGAGGGTGTCCAGCCCCAGAGAGTACCCATCATTTGCTGAAAGCTCGAGCTGGTAATTGCCTGCCTGGCTGAAGCTGGCTGTGGTGGATGGTTCCTCAGGATTTCCGAATATGACCGGGCAAGGACCTTCGATCATCCGCCAGGAAATAACCAGGCCCTCTCCGGTAGAAATGCCGTCGTCACTTACCTCGCCGGAGAGGACCAGATCATCTCCCAGCGGAATCGTATCGTTTTCGCCTGCATAGACCACGGGGGGTTCCTGGGCCGGACCCGATACGGCGAAGGTGACAACATCCTGGGCTTCCGGATTGGAAAACTCATGATGAGACTGGCCGGCTACCCGGATCACGATCGTATTTTGGCCAACGACAATGCCATCAGCCACGGTCAAATCCCAGAATTCCTGCCCGATCTTCGAAGCGGTCGATATCCGCGTATCGGTATTAATGTTGTTGACATCCGGTGGGTTCACGTACAAGTGGTAATGTTCGGTGAGATCGTACAGAACATTCGTTCCTTGCCAGCTTACCGTCACATTCGTTGTAGGCAGGGTCGCATTTGCCGCGGGGAGGGTAAATTCCACCTCAGGTCCGGGAACGATGACTTCGACTGTCTCTTCGGCGGTCTCTCCACCGCTATCGGTGACGGAAGCCAATACGGTAGTGGTGCCCGGCGTGACAAATTGGCCGCTGAGGTTAGCGCCGATACCATCCAGGGGATCGGTCAGGAATTGATTGTCGTCAGAAGACCAGTTGATCTGGCTCGATAGGTCTCCATCTTCATTATCGCTGGCGGTCCCGCTCAGGGCGACATCCGTTCCGCGCGTAACCACCTCGCCGTTAGTCGGACTGGTGATGTTCACGCTGGGTGGAGTATTTAACGGAATATTGCTGGAAAGCGCAACGGTTTCGGTTTTTCCGTCGTCATAGGTGATCTCCAGCGTTGCGGTTTCACCCTCAGCTGTGCCCGTGTGGGATACCCCAAGCACGAGATCTTCGCCCGGTGCCATCAAGGCAAAGTTGAGGTTAGCATTTAGGTTGAAGTTAGCTGCATCCGGACCCGTGATTTGCAGATTGGTAATCAGAATACCGGTATTTCCGCCGGAGTGGGTCAGGGTAACGCCTGCGTTTCCTCCGGTGGGGATAATGGCATTCTGGGGTGCCGTTAATTGCCCGGCGACCAAAGCCACTCCCACGGGATTGTTTCCTCCAAAATACTCCATGACCTTGGTTTGCCCGCCACCCAATTTGGGCGAGCCTGCCACGGTAAACACGCCATCTCCGGAGACTATACCCTGGGTGCCGTGGCGTCCGGTATTCAGATTGGCTGCTGTAAACCAGTTTTCTGTTGTCGGATCCAGAATTTCTGTGGTGTTATAAGCCTGTCCGTTGCCCTCGCCACCGGCTACAAGCAGCTGATCCCGGTAATTAACGGTAATAGAGGCAGCTCTCGGAGTCGGCAGATTGGCGGCCGAAGGCAAGGTGCTCCACTGTCCGGAGGTAAAGTCATATACGTCCACCTCCGGGATCAAAGGCGCAAAAACGCCACCGGGGCCCCCGGACAATCTTCCTCCTACGACATAGAGTTTGTCGCCAATGACCGCCGCATGGAAATGATCCCGCGCCCGCGGAGCGTCTGCCAGAGGGGTCCAGGTGCCGGTGGCGGGATCAAACTCATCGAACCAGGTCCCGTAGCCGCCGTCGTGCCCATCGTTATTTCCGGCGATGACATAGAACTTGCCGTTGTAAACCACCAGGCCGGCCGAACCTCTTTTCCGGGAAGTCGGGATTTCGGGCCCTTGTATCCATTCATCCACAGCCGGATTGTAGGCCCACACATAATCGGCGGGCACTTCATTCGGATAGGCGTTGTTCTTGAAAGCACCGATCACCCAGATCAACCCCTGATACTCAACCGCCTGGAAATGGTTGAAATCCTTGGGAGCGGAATTGGAAATCGGACTCCAGGTGGAGGAACCCAAATTGAATACATCCAGGGTTTTCGGACTTTCCCTACCCCCAAAAAGGTAAAACTTATCGCCGGCCTGTACAAAGGAACATTCGTGGCGCCCCGTGAAGTTTTCATCGTTAGCTAACAGATTCCAGCTATCCTCGGTATTGGGAGGGGGCTGGGTCCCTACGGTCCAGGTGAAGGATAACTGCACCGGGGCGCTGTTTTCTTTCGTGATGGTGAGTACCGTATTATAAGGACTGTTTTCAGTGGCTCCTGCGGCAATGGCACCGAAGATCAAACCGGTGGTCGGTTCGACCTGCAGGCCGGGCGGAAGATTCTCCGCCGCGAACCCAAAATTTTCGTTCGGATCCCCACCGCTCGCCAGGATGGCTATGTTGATCGGGTCTCCTTCCTGGTTTACCTGATCGCCGATCGGCTGCACGATGACGGGCGGAGTGAAATTCCCTCCTACAGACAAGATCTCGATCCCGTTGACCAGGGGGTTTTCCACGACGTGACCAAAGAGAATGTTCAGGGTGCCGTCGTTCACGGAAACCGGGTATTCCCTCATACCTCCCACCTGGTGGCCGAAGGTTTGGATCAAATCCATGTTGTCTTCTACCAATTGACCTTCCATGAAAATATCGAAGACCCGGGAGCCTACTGTGGAAGTTCCAACAAAGCTGTTTCCCATATACAGCCGGACGAGATAGTTCCCGTTGGGCAGATCAAAGGTCCACTCCATTTCAGGATTTCCGGGTGGGTCCCAACGTTCTTTAACAAATAGGGATTGGGGTACATAATCCGGCAGAGAAGTATGCCGGCCATTGACGCTACCTCCCGCAGAGGAACCCGTGTTTACCGCATAGTTGATGCCATCGTAAATACCGCTTTTGGCCCCGGTGCCCCCCATACTTATCCAGTCCGGATTGGGAGCATCTGTAGCGGCCAGGGTAGCCCCTTCGGCTCGAATGCGGATCAGCGTGACAGGTTCATTGTTCAGGATCACCGAAAAGGTCTGCTGTATGCTCAAGCCTTCCGAATCCGTAGCCTGTATGGTAATGGCTGTGTTGGCCTCTCCATTCTGCCCCTGGTAATTAATGGCCAGGATATTTTCATTCAGCGTGACCTGGAAATCGGGGTTGGTATTGCCTGTTACCTGGTAGGTGAGGTTTTCATCTCCGCCATCATCATTAAAGAACTCGTGCAAATTGAAATTGGGCAGCGTACCACCGGCCAAAACTTCCACATTGGGGATTTCCTGCTCTATGGTGGGTTGGCTTCCCTGCACGTTGAGATAATCCCAGGTGCCCTCCACTTCTTTTGAATTGTCGTTGGAGGTGCCGATCAAACCTACGGCCAGCGGAGTCCCGGCGTTCTGAATGGCCGTCAGGATCGTTCCCTGAGCATTGATCGTACCCAATTCGACGAAGGCCTGCGTCTCCAGGGAATAGGAGACTTTTACGCTTCCGGCAACCGGATTTACCGTCAAGCGGAACTTGACGCTTCCGCTCGGGCGTTCGCCCTGGGCAATGGCTACCGAAATCGGATTTTGAGGAACGTCGTTGATCTCCTGACGGGCTTCTATCCCGTTTTGATTGATCACCACCTTTATATAGTTACTCTGAGTACCGTCGCCGATGAAAATCCCCAATTCGCCGCCGGCCGGAGCCTGGTCACCGTAGAGCTGCAAGGGATCATCGAAGCTCAGCAATCCTCCTTCTATGGTGAATGGCCCCGTGCTTTGGCTGACATTCACGCCATACTGAAAGGCTTTTTCCTGGTTGTTGGCAGTGCCCAGAGCCGTCCCGGCAGTCATCTGCATGGTCATGGCGCCGACCGCACCGCCCAGAATATCATTCGGGTTCGGATCATTGGGATCGTCGCGGCGGTCCAGCCAGTTCAACCAGTTGGGGTTGGCGCCTCCATTGTTCATCATACCGGTGAACCCCAGCCCCAGGTAACCTTTTAAGTCTTGATTGTCTGAAAAGAGTTCATTGATCACGGGAAGATCGAAAGCATCGCTTCCGCCTTGGGTAGGATCTCCCAGCTGAAAGGGATCGGCTGCATCCGGGATCCCATCCCCGTCGTCGTCTTCATCGTTGAGGTCAGAAACCAGAGTTCCTCCGGCTGCTTTATCAAAATCATTGGGCTGAGCCCCTCCGTTGCAGATTACATCCGCATCGGATTGGGATGAGGTTTTGTTGTCGATCTCATCCTGGTTGGTATAGCCGTCAAAGTCATTGTCCCCGTTGGGACTGTATCCAATATCTCCGGGCAATACGCAAACGACAAAATCCTGGGGTTCCAGGACCTTGACCACATTGTTGAAAGTGGCAACCCAGATGGTGCCTGGGAAGGGGTCGGTATCGCCGTTGCAGGTAATCCCCAGGGCATTGCCCCCCAGATTCGAAATGAAGGTGGGCGTAAGTTTTTCCAGGCTTCCATCCGGGTTGAGCTCTACCCGCCGGAGCACTCCGTCGTTCTTCCCGGCAATGAGATCCCCTTTCATGGCCCCGTCGAAATTGGAGGCCGTGTATTCGTCTATCCCGTTGGTGTTGGTTCCCCAGGTGGTGACGAGCACGTCTTGGGGGCCATCGGGATTGTTGTAGTTGGGACCCCGCCAGTCTCCTTCCACCGGATTGGCCATATCTAAAGGCACCGGAGGCCAGTTGGCCGGAAGGCCTATGTTGGGATTGGTGGTGGAATTGGGCCGGGAACCGTCCGGATCGTAAATCTGAGTTCTGAATACGGAAGTGGAAGGGTTGTAATTGTTTACTTCCGGATTGGTGAACAGACCTGCACCTGCCGGGTTGGCCCGGATCGGGGTCGGGTGACCACCGTAAAAACTACCGAAAACGTAGTTTTGGATATCGTTGGTGACCATCGTCAGGTGGTCTACGTTGTTTACGATCTCGGTACCTACTTTGGTGGAGCTGCCCGGTTCGTTGGGATTGTAATTGTTGGTAACGGCACCGGTTCCTTCATTTTCGGGAAAGCCGCCCCAACCCTGGTTGGCCCCGTTGTCGGTCACGTACACCTTCCCATCTTCCGTCACAGTTAGGTCGTAGGTATTGCGGTAGCCGGGAGAAAAAATCTGAACGGGGCCACCAGGTAAGATCATCGCCTGGTTTAACCCGTCGTTTCCGCCCCAGGGATCGTTCACATCGATCCCGTTATAGCCCGGAGCATCCGGGTCGGTAATTCCGTTGGCATTGGGCCGGGTTGGATCATCGACCGTGGGTATGTCGTAGATATATTGGCGGCCGCTGCCTCCATCCGTTTTGATAGGGAGACCTTCCAATTGGGTCAGGTCAACGGACAGTACGGCTGCGGACAGGGCATATTCGGTAGTCCAGGCAAAATTATCCGAAGGGGCCCCGGCATTCGTGGAGCCGCCTGAAGTGACGATCAGATAATCTTTCCCGTTGACGGTTACGAATTCCAAACCATTGGTAGCGTGGTTCTCTTCCGAACGGGGCAAACCGCGAACGATATCGACCACCTCCCAGGCAGAGCCGTTCCAGGTGATCCGGGTTATCACACCGGAATTGGTATCCAGATTGATGTCGCCACTGGGGCCACCGATACGCGAATCACTGGACGTGACGTAAATGACAGGATTCGCCGGAGTACCCGCCAGGGTGATGCCGGTGGCTTCCCGATTGTTCCCTCCGTTGGAACTCCCGTCGTCGTTGTGATTCGGGATGTTCTTCACGAAAAGCAGCTCTTCTGCGGCGGTTACCACATAATTGTTGGGACCGTTTCGCTTAATGGTGTAGACATCGATCTGGCCTTTGATGCTAAGCACGTAAAGGCGTCCGTCCGGCCCGAACATCAGAGAAGTTCCCTGCTCAACAGCGTCGAAACCTCCGTAATTCAGGTTGGAAACGGAGAAGCTCTGCCCGGTCAGCAGAAAAGGAAGGAGAATGGCCCATAGGGCAAGGAAGCCACTCCTCCAGAATTTTTGGGAGTTTAGTCGTACTGGTTTCATCTTTTGGTAAAAGTTTTGGTCATATATTCGGTTAAGGTCCATTTAGCGGGCACAAGGCCCCAGATTGAGGCAAAAGTGAATGGCACGAAGCCCTAAACCCTCTGCATGGCGGAAGGGTCAATGGCATATCCACTCCACAGGGAGTCCGGAAAATTTGAATCGGTCTAAGGGAAAAGGGAGCCAGGATGAAACCCTGCTTTAACAGGGAATTTTCACCTATACTCTATTTTCAGCGTGGGGGGAAGCTGAAAAACCTTGTAAAATTGTTGGGAAATCGGGCTTCAGGCCCGTTGAAATGATAACCTCTGAAAGAACGGTCGCCGATAAATAAACACCAACAACCAGTCACTGTCAAAATTATGGCTTTCCAGCAAAAGAAACCCCGCTGATGAATGAAAAAGCATAAATACGTTTGTTTTGGCAGAATAGACCGAAGAGTATTTTTAAAAAAATATTAAATACTAAATTCCATAGAAAAAGTCAATACGAATACCATAAAATACAACCTTCCGCTCTGGGAATCAAGAACCTGGGAAAGGTTCCCGATTTAATCTGCGATGGCCGGGAGTATATATCGAGTCATGATTGCATCTACTTGTTCGTGCATATAGGGGCGTCCGTAAGCACTTGCCGTGATCACCACTACAGCATCCAAGCTCGGAAGTACAAAGATTTTATTGCCCCCGTTCCCGGAGCAGTATTGCGTCCGGTATTTTTTCCCTTCTACTTCGTAGTCCTTTATCCACCACAGGTACCCATAGTCGTTGGGCTCGATAGTCGTAGAGAGCACAGGGGAAAGACTGGCGCTGACCCATTCTTCCGACAGGATCGGGCGTCCCTTCCATTTCCCTTGCTCCAGGTATACATGTCCGAACCGGGCAAAGCCCAGCGGTGTCAACCGGATGCCTCCGGCCGTATTGGGAACGCGCTGGGGCGTATAGGTCCAATAATATCGGTCCACCGCAATAGGCTGAAAGAGCTTTTCATCCGCATAGGCCTCCAGCCCGCCGGGTACTGATTTTTCCAGAATATCCCCCAAGAGGATGATACCGGCGGTGAAATAATTCCATTCGGCTCCCGATTTTCGAGTGGTGTCTACCGGTAGGTTCAGGGTCCATTCAACCCAATTGTCCTGAGGATACATGTTCCCCTCGTTGCCCGGACTATCATAATCGCTGTCATTGCCATCGAAGTGGGAGCTCATGGTCAGCAGATGACGGAGGGTAATCCGTTCTTTACTCGGGTGATAATTGTCGTAGCGTTTTAAATCATAAAAATCGGACAAGGGCTGATCTACGGATTGGATGTAGCCGTCTTCAATGGCGATGCCCATCACAGCAGAGGCAAAGGTTTTGCCTACGGATCGAACATCGTGGGTCTGCTCGCGTCGGGTCCCGTTGAAATATTCCTCGATCAATAAAGCCCCATTCTGTATAACGACAACGCTATTCAGCCTTTTGTAAACCCCCGCCCGGATGGAATCTCTCAACTCCTCCAACCGTTCCTTATCGTATGCCTCATTCGAAACAAGGAACCCTTGCATGGATCCGTGTTCTTCCCCCTGGCAGGAGACCGCGGTTGGAAACAAAAGAACCATCCAAAGAGGCAGTAATCTGGTAAGCATTATTCGAAGTTGGATTGGAAAATAAACTTTAGCCAGGGCCCCTCGCCTTATCCATGCCTGTAAGCGGCCAGCAACCAATATCCTTCCTCAATACTCAAACTCTACCTGCTCCATGGGATAGCCAAACAGGTATTTATCCTTGATCAATTGAGCTACTTTTTTTGGCACCATAGGCTCCCAGCCTTTCTCTCCGGCCTGGATCATGCGGAAAACCTCCTTACTGAAAACATGGAGGTGGTCTATGTCCGGTTGGGCAATGTCTACGATATGACCGGCATCTACCAGGTGGCGATAAATAAACCGGACCCCTTCGGGCACCGGCAGATTTTCACTGGTCATCAGTTCGCCGCTGCCTTCCTGCAAAGCGGGGTAGGCATAGATCTTGACCCCTTTGGTAAACAAGCTGCCGAAGGCCCCCAGCAAACTACCATCCTGATGTTCATAGAATTTCTTGCTGATCAAATCCAGCAGTTCACGCACGCCGATCACCATGCCCAGCAGGGGAACCTTTTGTTCGTAGAGATAGCGATTGAGCCCTTCGTGATCTTCCAGTGAACTGACCATAACCGTTTGCCCCAGGGCATTGAGCAAGGTCACCCGATCGAGAAAATCCCGATCGTCGATAGGCCCATCCGCGCTCAGGTTGCCAACCGTAATTTCCGTCAGCAGGTAGGTTTTCCGAGGATCCACTTCCGGTTCTTGCCGAAACTGAGCAAAGCCGGTGGCAATCATATCCATATTGACCAGCGTTGCCGGGCGGAAGCTTCCCCGCACCACCATGACCGATTTTCGGTACAGGAACTCGGAGGGATGGAGCCCTTTCCCGTCGGGACCGAACATGGCCACCTTGCTCAAGCCATGCTGAACCAATTTGAGGGTCAGCAAGCGGTTGTCCACTTCCGAAAAATCCGGGCCCGAGAGGTGGATCATATCGATCTGGATCCGATCGCTCAGGTTATCCATCATGGAGCGCAGCATTTCTACCGGATCTTCGTAGTAGTAATGGCAACCGTAGATCATGTTGACCCCCAGGATACCGATGGCTTGTGCCTGCAACTGACTGTCGTTGTCGAACATGCGCACATGCAGGATCAGGTCGTTGGGCTCCTTTTCGGGTTGCAACTGAAAACGGAGACCCAGCCAGCCATTTCCGCGTATGGTCCGCTGGTAATTGATCGCCGCCACGGTATCCGCAAAAACAAAGAACTTGGTGCCCGGGCGCTCTTGTTTGAGGCGGGTGCGAAGCAGTTCGTATTCGTGGTCCAGCATTTTGTTCAACCGGGATTCGCATACGTACCGCCCTTTCGGCTCAGGCCCGTAAATTTCGTCGGAATAGATCTTGTCGTAGGCAGACATGGTCTTGGCGATCGTACCGGCCGCAGCGCCTACCTGAAAGAAATAGCGAGCGACTTCCTGGCCCGCCCCGATCTCCGCAAAGGTGCCGTAGATGGATTCATCCAGATTGAGTTCCAATGCTTTCTGTTCCGTTTCAAGGAGTTGGCGGGTCATATTTCTCTAACAGTTCTCCATTTTTATCCAATGCCTCACGAGATCAGGAAAAGCCATCGAGGCTTCGACGATAGGGAATAGGTCCCCGGTGTTTTTCACTCCCTACGAGGATGGCGAGCTGTTGTATGCCGGGCCATTCGGCAGATGCACCAACCCGCTTCCCTGTGACACGAGAATTCTCTGCCAAAAGATAAGGGATTTCTGATGATGGTTTGCACCGGGGAATACTCCCCCTTTGGGAATCGGCATGCAAAGGGTAAGGTCCAGGAATCAATCCCGGGTATTGTCGGGTGGAGACGGGCCCTTTCTTAGGGAAAGGATAATTCCGGAAAGAATTTCAGGTTCAGGCGCCATGGGTCACCCAAACCGGGATGTGGGTATCCATGTTGACCAGGCGCAGAGCTACGCTTCCGATCAGATAGGCAGTGAGTTCTCCCCGCCCTTTGGAATTGACGATGATCAGGTCTTTTTTCTCCCGAATGGCATAGTTATAGATGGCCTGGGCAACGCTGTTGCTGTTGCTGAAGACAAAAGCGCATGGCAGACCCCGGAGGGAAGGATCCAGCTTCTTTTTGTATTTATCCCATTCCTTTTTCACATTTTCCTTCATGCGATCCTGCAATCCATCCAAGGGGATGTAGGGAAAGTAGTGATTGGGAATGTCATAAATATGGAGGCAAGACAGCGTTGACTCAACTTGCTTTTCCAAATACGAACCCAATGCCAGGGCAACGCCGGACCCTTTCGAAAAATCAATGGCCACCAATATGTCTCGGATGTGGTAATAGGCCGTTTCCGGGACCAACAGCATGGAACGCCGAAAGCCGGGAACGCGGAAAAGCATTTCCGAGACCAGGCCCGACCCCTGGTAATTAATCTTCTTCCCCAGGATCACGAGGTCAGCCGAAAATTCATCCAAAACCTCCACCAATCCATGCGCCGTTGTCTCGTCCTCCGTGATAATCACCTCGGTTTCTACCTCCGGATTGAGCAGCCTGAACCGGGCGTCGATCTTTTCGGATAACATTTCATCCACAATGGTAGCCAAGGGAGCATTCAACTCGTCCCTGATCATATCCCCTTGCCCGGGATAATCAAACCGGATATTATGGACGAAAACCACCTTTTGGATATCGGAGAATGCCTTGCTGAAGTTGGCCGAATAAGGAATCAGGATGTCATCCATTTCGGTAAGATCCAGGCACACCATTATCGTTTTAAGAGCTTTCATCGGGCACTTTTGTTTCCTTTTTACTCTCCATCCACTTCTTTACCACCTCTTCGTAGGTTTGGCGTTCTTTTTGCCGTCGCCTTTTTTCCATCCCTTCATATTCTTTTTTCAGCCCGAGGTATATGGCATAACACATGATCAACAGTATAAGGGTAAACGGCAGCCCCGTCAGCAGGGCGGCTGTTTGAAGAGCTTGCAGGCCTCCTCCCAGCAGCAGGGTTGCGGCGACGGCCCCCTCGGCAAGCGCCCAGAAAATACGTTGCCCAACCGGAGCGTCCAGCTTGCCTCCCGAGGTTATGCTATCGATGACCAGCGAACCCGAATCCGAGGAAGTAACGAAAAAACTGGTCACCAATACGATCCCGATCAGGGAAGTCAGAAAAGAGAATGGGAATTCTTCGAGCATGACAAACAAGGCCGTCGCAATGTTATCGTTCACGGCTTCGGCGATCCGGCCTATACCGTTCATTTCCAGGTATAATGCCGAGCCGCCAAAAACGGAAAACCAGAGAATGGTCAGCAGGGTCGGCACCAACAGAACGCCCAGAACAAACTCCCCCACCGTGCGGCCCCGGGAGATCCGGGCAATGAATATGCCCACAAAAGGCGACCAGGAAATCCACCAGGCCCAGTAAACGATCGTCCAGGCATTTTGCCAGTCGCCTCCTGTATATACTTCATTCCAGCTTCCGAATTCGATCAAGTGCTGCAAATAGCCCCCGGTATTCTGGACGAACCCGCCCAGCAATACAATGGTGGGTCCGAAGATCAACAGAAGGACCAGCAGGACCAGAGCCAATCGAATGTTCAACTCGCTCAACATACGCACACCATTGTGCAAACCGGATACGACCGAGATCGTGGCAGCCAGGGTGATCAGCCCGATCAAAGTGACCTGGAAGGTCACGGTATCCGGAAGCTCAAACAAGTGATTCAAACCCGCCGAAACCTGCTGGACGCCAAAACCCAAAGAAGTGGCCAGGCCGAACAAGGTCGCGACCACGGCCACCACATCGATCACGTCACCGAAAATGCCGTGGATGCGATTTCCCAGGATGGGATAGAAAACAGACCGGATGGTAAGCGGCAGCCGGCGATTGAAGGCAAAAAAGGCCAGCGACAAACCCACCAGTGCGTATATGGCCCAGGCATGCAAGCCCCAGTGCAGCAAGGTGAACTCCATAGCATTGCGCGCTTGCTCTCCCTCATCGACAGCTGCTATGGGCGGATTGGTAAAGTGGAAGATCGGTTCGGCCACACTGAAAAACAACAAGCCGATCCCCATCCCGGCGGAAAAAAGCATGGAAAACCAGGCAAAAGTGCTGAATTCCGGCTTGGCTTCCTGCCCTCCCAGCCGGATGCCCCGAAATTTGCTGAAAGCCAGGTACAAGGCGAAAGCGAGAAATACATTTACCGATAGGGTAAGGAACCATCCTGCATTTTCGGCCGTCCCGGTTTGCAAATTATTGAACACCTGCTCCATGGGTTTCCCAATGACCAGGGTAAGGACGATGAAGATCAGGATCAGTATGGAGGCGGGATAGAAGACGGGCCCGTGGATGTCGAAATACTTTTTCTTGTTTCCCTGCTCCATGAATCCGGGTTTTTGAAAGAGCCCTCCGCTCCGGTCGATCGGATGGAAAGGCTCTTATATAAAGTTTGAGTACGACTTATTGTTGTACCAGCCACATACGGGCATTCTGGTTATTCGACCCTCCCAGACGGTCAATGGCTGTTTGATAGTTGGTCTGGTTGAGCGTGCTTTCATCGCCCGGGTACAAAAAGCGGACGGGCAGCTGGTCGTTATTAATGTTGTCGCAATGCGGCC
This sequence comes from uncultured Saprospiraceae bacterium, assembly GCA_964640855.1. GTDB lineage: Bacteria > Bacteroidota > Bacteroidia > Chitinophagales > Saprospiraceae > JAJDFU01. The sequence continues at coordinate 3,670 of CAZXIX010000062.1, read as the reverse complement.
GCAAGAATGAAATTTGATTCCAATCGAAATTATTTTCAAAGAGCCACCTTCTCACTTCGTAGTAAGGTTCCATGCCGTGGAAAAACAAGGCCAACCACTTTTGTTCCCAGACCTGTTCGGGATTATCCTGGTAAGCGACACCCGACTGGGTGTAGAAATCATCAAACCCGACCCAACCGAAGGGGTCGTAATCCACCTCGTGGTAGTCCATGGAAGCTTGGATGCCTTTGCGGTAGAAACAAAGTTAGAAAACGGATATATAGTTTCTAAAGAAACTATGTTTCATTGCGCTGAGATGACTCCTGCATGTAGAGAGCCCTTTTCGATCAGGACCTCCGGAATTTAGTCGGATTCGGAATCTGTATTGATCTCGTAGCCGGGCGCCAGTATGGGAGCGGCGTCCATTTTTTCGATATCCAGAAAGTCAATGATCAGGTCAAATGCCTGGTGGAGAGAGTCCAATTGATCGGCAGGCAGATTCTTCAAGCGAAGACTGAGTTGCTCGTGCAGCGGCTCCGGCGTTTTTTCCAGAAGGGCCGCTCCTTTGGCGGTTAGCGTAATTAAAGTCACTCGCCGGTCTTTTTGATGGGGGATGCGAGCCACCAGCCCTTTTTTCTCCAGCCGGGAAATGATCCCGGTTACCGTACTGGCATTCAAGCTCAAAAACTCTTTGATCTCCTTCTGCGGACTCTGGTAAGACTCCCGCCCGTTCAGGAAATTCAGGCAGAGTAGTTGGGGAATACTCAAACCGTATTCCTTTTCGATCCGCTTTCCTTCCAAATTGACCGATCGGATGATTTTCCGAAGCTTGATGAGTATGTCTGTATGTTTCATGCTGGTTGGGCCTTCTGGCTAACTGGGTAAATATCACCCAATTCCCCGAATTTTTTCGATCCCGGGCCCGTCCCGGCCAAGTTGAAACCCGATCGGGAAACCAAAGCGCCCCACGCGCTGTTTTGTACCTTTGCGAATCAGGCAGTTGGGTACCGGATCTCCGGATGTAGAGAAAACTTTTCCTGCGCCTTTAGCCCTCGAGAAACCGGTTCCCAGCAATCCAGATATACAGGACATGTTTCCGAAATACGATGTCATAGTAGTCGGTGCCGGCCATGCCGGATGTGAAGCTGCGGTAGCCGCGGCCAACATGGGAGCCCGCGTATTGCTGGCCACCATGAATATGAATACCATTGCCCAGATGAGCTGCAACCCCGCCATGGGGGGAGTGGCCAAGGGGCAGATCGTTCGGGAAATCGATGCCCTGGGAGGGTATTCCGGGATCGTGACGGACGAAACCCGCGTCCAGTTCCGCATGCTCAATCGCTCCAAAGGGCCGGCCATGTGGAGCCCGCGTGCCCAAAGTGACCGCATGCTGTTTGCCGCCAAATGGAGGCAAGTGCTGGAAGCTCATCCCAACATTGACTTCTGGCAGGAAATGATCCCTGGCATCCGGGTCAGGGATGGCCGTGTGCGCGGCGTCTATACCAGCCTGGGACTGGAAATTGAAAGTGAATCGGTGATCCTGACCAACGGTACCTTTCTCAACGGTCTCATCCACATTGGCGAAAAGCAGTTTGGCGGCGGCAGGGCAGGCGAGCGCGCAGCCAAAGGGCTGACCGAGCAACTCCAGGAATTGGGTTTCGAGGCCGGCCGTATGAAAACAGGTACCCCGCCCCGGGTAGACGGGCGCACTCTCGATTACGACCGCATGGAAGTGCAGCCGGGCGATGAAATGGCGGGGCGATTCAGCTATACCCAAACCGAGGTACCCGATAGACAGATCCCTTGCCACATTACCTATACCAGCCCCGAAGTACATGAGAGCCTGAAAACCGGATTCGATCGTTCGCCCATGTTCAATGGCCGGATCCGGGGCCTGGGCCCGCGCTATTGTCCGAGCATCGAAGACAAGATCGATCGCTTTGCCGAGCGGGATCGCCACCAGCTTTTCGTGGAGCCCGAAGGCTGGAATACGGTCGAGGTCTACGTCAACGGATTCAGCTCCTCTTTGCCGGAAGATGTACAATACCAGGCGCTCCGAAAAGTGCCGGGCTTCGAGAACATGAAAATGTTCCGTCCGGGCTATGCCATCGAATACGACTTTTTTCAGCCGACCCAGCTCTGGCCGACCCTGGAAACCCGCCTGGTCAAAAACCTCTTTTTCGCCGGGCAGATCAACGGCACCACGGGTTATGAGGAAGCCGGAAGTCAGGGCCTGATCGCCGGGATCAATGCCGCCCGGGCGGTACAGGAAAAGGAGCCTTTCATACTCAAGCGCTCGGAAGCCTACATCGGCGTACTGATCGACGATCTGGTGAACAAAGGCACCAAGGAGCCCTACCGCATGTTCACTTCCCGGGCCGAATACCGCATCCTGCTCCGCCAGGATAATGCCGACCTTCGCCTGACGCCCCGGGCACAGGAAATCGGTATGCAAGGCCTGGAGGCCCGAATGGCACGCGTGCAGGAGAAACAAAACGCATCCCGGCAGATCGAAACCTTTTTGCGGGATCTCAGCGTGAGCCCGGATGAGTTGAACGGATACCTGGAGCGGACGGGGTCGGCACCCCTCAAACAGAAGGTCAAGTTGCACGGTGTCCTGATCCGGCCCAAAATATCGCTCGAAGATCTGCGAAAAGCATTACCTCAGGTGGACGCCTTCCTCGAGTCGTTTGACCCGGAATCCGTCGAGTTGGCGGAAATCAACATGAAATACGAAGGCTACATCAAGCGAGAGCAGGAGCAGGTGGACAAAATGAATCGTCTGGAGTCGGTAAAGCTCCGCGGAGACCTCAATTACCATGCCCTGGCGTCCTTGTCTGCGGAGGCCCGTGAAAAACTGAGCCAACTCCGGCCGCTCACCATCGGCCAGGCCAGTCGCATCAGCGGCGTCAGTCCGAGTGATATCTCCGTACTTTTGGTGCATATGGGGCGGTAGAGTCACATAGATTTATTCTCTAGATGGGGTATGTCTGGCTAGACCTCGACCAACGAGACTCCAAAAATCGTACCGTCTTCCAACTAATAGGGTAACTTTAGGTGGAGAAATAATATTACTTCATCTAAAACCTACAAGTGTGAAATTTTTAAACCTAGTTCTTTTACTTTCTGTATCAGGGGCTTTATTTACCTGCGAAACCGTTGAGAAAACAGAAACGCCCGACCCTGCACAGATCAAACAGGAAATTCAGGATTTGGAAAACGCATATGCTGAAGCCTTAAACAATGACAATGTTGAGGCAATCCTGGAATTATACGCTGAAAATGTGATTACCATGAGACCGGGAGAACCCATGATGACGGGAAAAACAAACTTAAAAACTCAAATTGAAAACAGTATCGCTGCTGATACGACTAACTCCACCGTTGTTTTCGAAGTCGTGAATATAATAACGAGCGGTAATCTGGTCATAGAAACCGGAACAGATGTCACAACCCTTCCTTCAGGAGATAAAAAGATGGGCAAATATCTCGCTGTCTGGGAAAAAGTTGGGGATAGCTACAAGATCATCCGTGATATTAACAACAGTGATACAGAAGACTAACAGGTCTTCCCTGTAAACAGGTGGAACAGGAGCCGACTTCACATGATCTGGTTCCTGTTCCAACAAGATGGAGGGTTTCAGGAATGATTAGGTTTCCTTTCCATGATTTGAATTTTCACTTTCTCCAC
>CAZXIX010000061.1:0-25946 GCA_964640855.1 uncultured Saprospiraceae bacterium | reverse complement strand
TACCAACTGAGCTACTCCCGCAAATTGAGTTTGGGTGTCGGTGTAGATTTGGGTGTATCATATATGTGCCCTTGAAAAAACACATGTTCAACCACCCGAACACTCAAACTGCCTGGTGGGGGTGATAGGATTCGAACCTATTCAGTACGAGACACCAGATTTACAGTCTGGCCCGGCTCTCCAACTCCGGCGCACCCCCGAGAACCCTTCTTTTCAATTCATGAGCCAGCAGAGGGATTCGAACCCCCGACCCGCTGATTACAAATCAGCTGCTCTGGCCAACTGAGCTATGCTGGCGTATCCTTTCCCGTCAGGATGGTTTACCCGGAAATTCTTTGTCCGGCACCCTCAAAAGCCCTTTAAAAACAGGACTTCCTGAACGACAAACAAGTTTTTGAAAGACATCTCTTTCAAAGCGATTGCAAAGATAGCATATTTGGAACAAAGAAAAAAAGGTGAAATTCCATTTTTTCTCGGCCTGGGCCTGCTCAGCAGCAGAGGAGGTTCTGCCTGTCGGGGCGTCGGCACCCTTCTACAAAAAAGCCTTCCGGCCCCGGAGCCGAAAGGCTTTCCCCTTGCCTTTGGGCAAAAGCGCTAGCTGATGCCGCTGCGGAATTTTTCCTTGTATTTTTCCAATTGACGACGAAGCGATTCTACTGCATCATCGACCGAGGATTCAAAAGTTCGACTGGAGGCCTTGGCCACCAGCACCTGCCCGGGAACATGTAACCGGATCTCCGCAATCTTATCCTTTACCTGACCGGAGTTCTCAAGCTTCAGATATACCAAGGCATTGGTAATACGATCTGATAATCGCTCCAACTTTTGCAGCTTCCGCTCAATGTGGTCCAACAACTTTTGGTCCGCTTTAAATTGAACCGTTTCAGTTTGAATTCTCATAATCCTGCATTTTTGGAGGTGAGTAATAAAGTGGAGGAGTCTAATAAGGATAAAGTTTCAGAAGGTAGAACAGATATTTCACCACTGGAAAGGTCTATTCATCTCATAAACTCTTACCCTTTTCAACTTCTCATCCAGGTTTCTTCTTTACAGCCTTCGGGTGCGCCGAGGCATAGGATTTTTTCAGTTTTTCAATCGTATTGTGGGTGTAAACCTGAGTTGCTGCCAGGCTGCTGTGCCCCAACAGTTCTTTTACCGCATGGAGGTCTGCGCCTGCATCTACCAAATGGGTAGCGAAAGAATGTCGCAACACATGCGGACTTCGCTTCTTGCTGTCCGATACCTGGGAAAGGTATTTTTTCACGAGATCGTAAACAGCTCTGGGATACAGGGGATGTCCCTTTCGGGTCAGAAACAGGTTTCTCCCTGCTCCATCGCCCCACTCCCGCTTCCGGACTTGCACATACTCCCGAAGACATTCTCGCAAACGAAGGGTCATCGGGATCAGGCGCTCCTTGTTCCCTTTGCCCAACACCCGAATACGTTCCCGTGAAAAGTCCAGATCGCTGAGGTTCAATTGGATCAGTTCTGCCCTGCGAAGACCGGTCGAATAGAGTAGCTCCAGTAGGGTACGGTCCCGCCACCCCAGGTAATCGTCCGAAAAAGAGACCTGCTCGAAAAGCATCGCCAGGTCTTTCTCCCGGATGGTGGTTGGCAGGCGACGGGGTATTTTTGGCAGGATCAGCGTTCGGGCGACCTGCCCGGAGAAGGAATACCTTTTTTCCAGAAAACGGAAAAAGCTGCGTACCGAAGAGATTTTTCGCCTGACGGTGGTGGCCGCCAGTTCCTTGCCTATCAATTCAGCCAGCCAGGAGCGCAAATGGAACGGCTCCACTTCCTCCCATTCTTTCAAATCGTATTGTTCTTGCAGAAAACGCACTACCTGGGCAAGGTCCGTGGTATAGCCCTGAAGGGTGTGATCCGAATACCGCTTCTCCAGACGTAGGAACTGCTGAAAGGCATGGAGTTTCTCCTTCATAGATGTCGTTGCGAAATAAGAAGGTATGATAAAGAAGGGGAAAAAGCAACTGGCAGTCGGTAATCCTGGTCACCCGCTGGGTTGATTGATGTCACGATGTTTTGATGTCACGATGTTTTGATGTCGCGATGTTTTGATGTCGCGATGTTTTGATGGTAGGCGCGGCAGCAGGCTGCCGCTTTCCTTATCCAAAAACAGTTATAAAACCATTATAAGATTACAGGATTATATCATCCAAAAAAAAGAGCCTCCCACCGGGGTGAGAAGCTCTTTTTATGCGGTAAAAACAATCTCCGAAAGCCGGATCCCGATCAATAGCCGGGGTTCTGGGTCATGTTCGGATTGTTGTTGAGTTCGTCCTGCGGGATGGGCATCTGGAAGCGAGGATCTCCCACCGCCAGGGTCAAGGCATTATCCGGCACGGGAAGTCCTCCTCCGTCGGATTCATCCCCGAAGGTAGAGCGCTCGATCGGCAGGTTTTTCCGCTTCAGGTCCGAAAGCCGGAAGCCTTCGAAAGCCAGCTCCAGGCGACGCTCCAGGGCTATGGCATCTTTCAGGGCCTGGCCGGTTTCACCCGGCGAGGTAAAGTTCTCGTAACGCTCGGAGCGCACAGCATCCAAATCGGCTAAGGCGAGGGCATCCTGCCCTTCTTCCGCATAAGCTTCGGCGCGGGTCAGGTACACTTCGGCCCAGCGGATGGGCTTGGTGTCCACTACGTCAGCATCTCCGCCCGGGCGACCGAAGTACTTGGCAATGTTGTTGAAGGTCTTGCCGGCGAAATCGCTGGTCTCGATGTATACACTTTTCCGGATGTCGTTATCCTGGAACAATTGGTAAAAACCAAAGTCCACTACGTACTCGGGGCGAGTGCCGGTAGCACCGGTCTGGCTGTACTCCACCCCTGGAGAGATGTTGTCTTCATCCACAATGCGGATCTTCCAGATGACGCCGTTCTCGGTGGCATCGATGTAGATGTCGCCAAATTCGTCACGAGTCCCTACCGTTGGGTTATCGCCTGCTTCGATGGCAGCAGTCGCCGCCGGAATAACAGCTTCGAAATTGCCGGTGTACAAATGGTGACGCGCGATCAGGGCGTTGACGGCCGCTTTGTTGAGGCGACCGACCCCGTTGTCCGTGCCGATCAGCGCTTCGGCCTGGGTCAGGTCCGCCAGGATGGCATCCCAGGTCTCTTGAACGGACGGGCGGTCCGGCAACAAGCTCACATCCGAACTGGTCACGTAGGGAATACCCAAATCGCCTGCATCTGCATTTTGTGGAAATATGGTAAAGATACGGGCCATCTCCATGTGGGCAAAGGCACGGAGAGCAAGCGCCTCACCCAGGATATTGTCCTTGAATTCGCCATCCTCCAGGTTGTCGACGTTCTCAACGATCAGGTTGGCCGCATAGACGGTTTCGTAACCGTCTCTCCACAGGCCATCCCAGGTTGTATTTCCGCTGAAAGTCCAGAAAAAGAGGGTTTGCTTGCTGAAACGGCCTTCCGAGCAAATGATGAGGTTATCGGTTAGAAGGTCCTCCATGATGATGTTCCAGCCACCCCAGAAAGTTCCCTGCCGTACTTCCGTGTACACTCCGCGAATCGCGTTGGTGAAATCCGTGGGCAATTGCAAAGCCTCATCGGTTTCCAGTGCATTCGGAGGATTAAGATCCAATCTGTCTTCGCAACTGGTCCCCGTTATCAGGGTCGCCAGTAGGAGAAAGGTAATACGGATATATGTAGTCATGATGGTAATCTTTGTTTTGGGTTACTTAAAAAGCCAGGTTCAGACCCACTGTCCACCCTTGCGTGATCGGGTAGGAGAACAATTGAATTTCTCCCAGCAAAGTCAGGTTGGATTCATCCACACCCTGGCCTACTTCCGGATCTCCGTTGTAATTGGTGAAGGTCAGCAGGTTGGTGCCCTGAACAAAAACACGGAGTCGATCGATCCGGATTTTCTCCATCAGGTTTTGGGGCAGGGTGTAACCCAGGGTAACATTTCGAAGGCGAACGAAATCTCCTCTTTCCAGGTAACGGTCTGAATCGTTCAGGTCGTTGGTCAGGCTGGGTGCCGGCAAAATCCCTTCGATATTCTCGTCGCCGGGCTGCTTCCAGTAGTTGAAATTGCCGACATCTTGATTGATCCGCGCCTGGTTTCCATCGTTGCCCAGCAGCCAGGCGCGTTGGAAGTTGTAGATATAGTTGCCGCCTTGATAGTAGAAGTTGGCGCCCAGGTCAAAACCAAAGAAAGTGGCATTCAGGCCAAAATTACCGAAGTAAGTGGGCTGCGGTGTTTTGCCTTCCAGGGCTACGGCATCGTCTCCGCTCCAGGTGTCCGTGATTTCTACATCGCCATTCTCATCCGGCGCGGTGAAGTATTGGGGCTGTCCCTGAGGCCCAACACCGGCATAACGCACCAGATAGAAGGTATTCACAGCCAAGCCTTCCCGAAGCACCGAAACCCCGCTGGATTGATTGATGATATCGTTTCCACCATTCTCCAGGCGAAGCAGTTCGTTCTGATTGGTGGTGACCGATCCGAACAGAGTAACGTTAACCTTACTGGAGCGGACTACATCGCCCCGCAACTCCAGTTCGATACCGCGGTTGACCATCTCGCCGATGTTGGCCGTACGGCTGGCCCAACCTGTGGTCAGAGAGAGCGGCTGCGGGAAAAGCAGGTCGGATGTGTTCCGGTTGTAGTAGTCGAAGCTACCGGAGAGTCGGTTTTGGAAAAGCCCGAAATCCACTCCGACGCTGTAGTTGAAGTTTTCTTCCCAACGGACATCGAAGTTATCAAGGGTTCCGGGAGTGGCAGCCGTAAGATCGGCATAGCTGCGTCCGAAGCTGTAGGTACCTTGCGGGTAGAGTTGACTGGGTTCGTTACCCGAGGTACCGGCAGATACACGCAGTTTCAGTTGATCGAAGATCCCTCCGGCCATGAAGGGCTCATTGGCCACATTCCAGGCCAGAGAACCCGCGAAGAAGTTACCGAATTTGTTGCCGGCACCAAAGCGGGAGTTTCCATCCCGGCGCCAGCTCACCGTAGCATAATACCGGCTATTGTAGTCATAGCGAGCCTCGGCAAACTGAGACCAGATCGCCCACTCTTCCAGGAAGGTGCTGCCGTTGGTAGTCTCAGCCGCAGCATCTTGCGTGGAGATGCGGCTGGAAGGGAATCCACGGCCACTTACGCTGTATCCCGGGAAATGTTGGAAGTAGAATTCCGTTCCCACCAGGCCGCCGATGTTATGGCGACCGTTTATGGTCTTGTTGTAAGCCAGGGTGTTCGTCCAGTTATAGATGAAGCGATCCGAACCATTATCCGTTTTGATCCCCGGAGCCGTAGGGGAACCTACGTATTGCTGGAGAATGGATTCCGGGTAGATGTAGTATTCGCGACGGAAGATATTTAAGTTGCCACCCACTTGAGACTTCAGAACCAAACCGTCGATAGGCTCAAGTTGTGCGTACAGGCTACCAATGAATTTGGTCCGGGTTACATTCTCCGGATTTCGACGAATGGCCTCAGAGATAGAAAAACCCTGGCGAGTCAGATTATAGATGGGCTCACCATTTTCATCCAGAACCTCGTCGCCATTCTCATCCAATACGAATTCAGGCTCGTAGGGATTGTAAGCATAACGGGCATAAAAGGGATTCTGTACATTAAAACGATCCCGAAGCTGTTGTTCGTTGGTGTGGGCAACGGTGATGGCGGTACCGACCTGGAAGCGACGGGTTACGTCGAAGTCCATGTTGAAACGACCGGTCAGGCGATCGAATTGAGAACCAACCGATACCCCTTCCTCATCGTAGTAGCTTAAAGAAAAGTAGTAGTTGGATTTATCGCCCCCGCCACTCAGACCCAGGTCGTAGGACTGGACCGTTCCGGTGCGGAGCAGGATATCTTCCCAATTCGTTTCGGGAAATGCCAGGCTGTTACGGATCTCATCGGCAGAGGCTTCGGAGCGCACACCGAGCTCAACTTCATACTGGAGCTTTTGCTCTTTGTTCATGAGATCGATCTTATCGTCTGTCACTTGCTTCTGGCCATACTGTACGTTGAAAGTTACGCGAGGCTTGCGAGCTCCAGATCCTTTCTTGGTGGTAATGATCACCACCCCGTTGGATGCCCGGGAACCGTAGATCGAAGTAGCTGCGGCATCCTTCAATACCGAAATCTCCTCGATATCATTGGGGTTGATGGCATTGTAATCGGTCTGCGTGATCTGGATACCATCCAGAATGAAAAGAGGCGCATTGGACGCATTGACTGAGCCGGTACCCCGGATCCGGATGAAGGCGTTACCTCCCGGGCGACCGTTTTGAGCGGTGATCTGCAGGCCGGTGGCCGTCCCTTGCAGCAGTTGGTCAATGCTTGCAATGGGCTGGGCAATGATCTGGTCGTTATCAATGGTGGAAATGGCCGAGGTCAGGTCGCCTTTCTTAACGGCGGAGTAACCGGTGACCACCACTTCAGAAAGCTGAGCAGCCCCTTCTTCCAGGGTGATATCCACCCGATCCGAATTGGTAACGTCCACCTCCTGAGATTGGAAGCCGGTGTAGGAGAAGACAAGCGTATTGGCTCCTTCCGGGATGATGACCTCGAAGTTCCCGTCAATATCGCTGACCGTACCGGAGGTCGTACCTTTGACCAGGACACTGGCTCCGATCAAAGGCTCCCCATTCTGGTCGACGATCGTACCGGATAGGGTACGCTGGGCCATTATGGACCCCAGGCTGGTCAATACCAGCATCAGCACTAGTGAGAGTTGTTTCATGCTAGACTTGATTGATTTTAAAAATTGGGTTCCTGAAACTTTGTCACTTCAGCAACTGGGGAAAGCTTTATAAAGGGGATATCTGGTAAATTTCCGATCCTAGGAGTTTATTCCCTGAAGAGGAAACAAACCTAACAAGTTCTGTTGATCCATTCGTGCAATGCGTTGGCAAAAAAGGATTTTTGGGATTTTTCCGACACCAACACAGGCACCCTAGAGAGGCTTTGGGATCTTCCCGATACCCCGGGTCGGAAACCTACCCGAATCCGGGTAGGACCTGAGGGTTTTGAGAAAAAACACATCGGGAAATCCCTTACAAAAACAGGCTGGTGCTACAAAACAAATGGGCGCTTCAATGAAGCGCCCATTTGAAATATCCATCTTATGAGGCTACCGGATTAGTAGCCGGGATTTTGAGATAAGTTGGGATTGGCATCCAATTCTGCCTGTGGAATCGGGAAACGAAGCAGATCCGAGTCCCAGGGCTGCCCCCTTACCGTTTCACGAAGCCGCATCAGGTCGTGGTAGCGAGTCCCTTCGAAAGCCATTTCCACCCGACGTTCGAGAATGATCGCATCGATCAACGCGTCTGCCGAAGCGAAATCCCCTGCGGTATAGGCCACGACGCTGTTGTCGACCGGCGCTCCGGATGCATCCGTCACCACAATGGCGCGCTGACGGATCTGATTCAACAGGTCAATGGCCTCCGCTTCAACGGCACCGCTCTCGCGTACGATAGACTCGGCCCGGATCAACATGATCTTGGGCAACCGGAAGATCGGAGCGTTGTCCGAGTTGTTTCCCGGATCGATGTACTTCTCGATGTTAGTGAAATTATTGCTGTAGAGGGTAGTGCGGGTATCGAGAACCGAATCACCGGCAGCTTCGATCGCTGCCCGCTGCGCATCGGTAATGATCAGCTCGAACCCATTCTCTACCAGGTCGGGATCTACCAGCACATCACCGCCGCGGCCATTGATGTTGTGGAAGGCAGCCAGGGAACCGTTCACGCCCGGGTTATCCTGTGCCGTGTTGATGATCACGAAGATTTCCTCTGCAGTACCTTCGCCCTGGTAAAAAGCATCTACAGTCTCGTTCAGACTGTAGGGCCCGGCCAGCACCTGTGCGGCAGCATCGGCTGCCTGGGCGTAATTGCCTTGCTGGAAATAGATCTCTGCCAGAAAAGCAAGAGCAGCGAAGCGGTTGGCGCGACCATCGTCAACGAAATCCGGCAACAGGGCAGCTGCTTGCTGAAAATCGGCTATGACCTGGTTATAGACCTCCTCCACCGTATTGCGTTCCGGGAAAGTCACGTCATCGGAAGTTGCCACTGCCTCTGTTACAACGGGTATGCCCGGATCAGAAGCAGAATTGGCATTGTAAGGTATAGCAAAGTAACGGACCATCTCGAAGTGAGCCATCGCCCGGAGAAAAAGAGCCTCGCCTCGGTACTGATCGACCAATTCCGGAGTCAGGGCAGGATCTTCTACCACGTCGAGCGCTTCGTTGACCAGGTTGGCGGCATTGATGGTTTCATAGCCATCATCCCACATTCCCAGTACCTCTCCGTTGTCCGGTGTGGTCTGGAAATTATAGATATCCTGGTACGATGGGAAGGAGCCGGCCCAGATGCCGTCAGAAGACCAGATGGTCGGCATCATAGACGCATTGCAAGCCATCAGATCGGAAGTCTGGGCTGCGTTGTAGGCGCCGATCAGGCCGGTACGGATATCCCTCTCGCTTCCGAATGCCGTAGAGGAAGGTAGGCTCTGTTGTGGCTGCGGTTGATCGAGGAAGTCCTCGCAGGAACTCCACGCGATCACGCCAAGGATTAATAAAATATAATTAAGTATTCGCATGATTCAATTTTGTTTTGAAATAATACGTGGAGAATTTTAATTCATCAGGTTTACCCCGAAAGTAAAGGTTCTCGATTGCGGGCGGGAGAAGAAGATGCTTCCCTGGAATGGGTTGTTCGGACCTTGTCCGGTAGCTTCCGGATCGAGTCCTTCAAATGCAGTGGCCAGCCAGAGGTTCTGTCCGGAGAAGAAGAAGCGCAGACGGATATCGGAATTCCGGATCCGGGGCGTGGTATAGCCCACCTGCAGGTTCTTCAGACGGATGAAATCCGCATCGGAGATCCAGCGACCGGAAGTTTGGATTCCGTTGTTCTGGAACAAACGAGCTTCCGGGATGTCGGTATTCGTGTTTTCGGGCGTCCAGGAATTGAAGGCAACCTCTCTACGCTGGTTCCAACCTCCTCCACTGCTGAACCCATGGTCTGTGAAGCGACCTTCGCTGCGGTATAGCTGATGACCGGTAGCATATTGGAAGAATGCCGAAATATCCACCCCGTAAAAGCGCAAGGTAGTCGTAATACCTCCGGAGAAATCGGGCAGCGGGTTACCCAATATACGGCGGGCGTCGCTGGGAACACTGTTCACGATGGTCTCTCCATTGGCTCCGAGGAAGAGGGCATCTCCGGTACCGGGATCCACACCGGCATAAGGCACCAGATAAAAGGAACGCACCGGCTCGCCTACGCGGATGATGCTCGTACCGCCAACGATATCGTCGGCCTCACCATCGTTATTGGCATCGATCAGCTCGGTAACTTCGTTTCGAAGGGTGGCACCGTTCACCCCAATGGTCCAGGTGAAGTTTTCACGGGACAAGACGTCCACGTCCAGGTTAAATTCGAATCCCTGGTTGCGGATGGCCCCGGCATTGGAATTTATGGTACTGTTCACAATACCGATGGTCCTCGGAAGAGGGACACCCAAAAGCAGGTCATTGGTATTCCGGATGAAGTAGGCAGCCGAACCGCGGATCCGATTCCGCCACAATTCAAATTCGAAACCGAAATCAATGGTTTCACCTGTTTCCCATGTGAGGTCGGCATTCTCCAATTGGTCGAAGGCGAATCCCGGAACGAAATTGTAATCATTGCCGAAGGCAATAAGACCGCGGGCATCGAAGTTTCCGATACCGGCATTTCCGGTCAAGCCCCAGCTACCCCGAAGCTTCAGGAAGTTGATAAAGCCGGTATTGTCGAACCAGGGCTCCTCCGACATAATCCAACCCGCCGATACAGCCGGGAAGTAACCATAGCGGTTGTTGGCCCCGAAGCGGGAAGATCCATCGATCCGGAAACTGGCTTTAAACAGATACTTGTTCTTATAGGCGTAATCCACCAGGAAAAGAACACCCACGAAGTTCACATCTGTACCAGATCCACCGCCACCGGTAATCTCGGCAGCCGAGTTCAGGGTCAACAGCCGGTCATCCGCAAAAGTGTTTCCGGCCACATCAAAAGCCGTAATCTCCTCCCGCTGCATTTCGAAACCGATGGTCCCGGTAAAACTGTGGTCTCCATTGGCCCCGAGCAGATCGGAATAGGTGAGCAGGTTTTTCCAGCGCCAGTTCAATACCTGGCGGTTGGCTGCCGAGCCCGTTCCATCGACACCGAAACCATCGGTGGTTTCTCCACCGGCCTTATACAGGTCTTCGACCTGGACAAACTGCGAACCCAACTCGGTGCGCAGGCGTATGGACTCGATGGGCCGAACTTCCAGGTAGGCATTGGCCAAAACCTGCGTCGAAGTGGTAACGATATCCTGCCCTACCAGGTTAGACAAAGGTGTACCTGCAAAGGCTACCCGGCCAATGCTGGTGGGTACTAATCCGCCCCTTACTTCGCCGTTTTCATCAAAAGGATCGATGTTGGGAGGAGCCAGAGCCGAATAAGTCTGGGGGGAGGCTACGTTATTATCTTCGTTCTGCCGATTATTTACGGTCCGGGAGGGACTTAATTGGATACCGGCCCGGAAATACTTGCCGATCAATTGATCTACATTGGCGCGAAAGCTGTAACGCTGCAGGTTGGTTCCTTGCACCCAACCGTCTTCATCGCGGTAAGTACCTCCGAAATAAAAACTGGTATTGTCATCACCGCCGGAAACATTCGCACTCATTTCCTGCAGGAAGGCCCGATCGGTAGTTACTTTATCCAACCAGGCAGCATCCGGTTCGCTTTCCGGATCCGGGTAGAACAAGTTGGCATTGTCTGTCGGGTTGAAGCCTGCATTGAGAGCGGCCTGGTTCCACAAGGAAGCATATTCCGGCCCCGTCAGCAGATTGAACTGCTCGCTGGGCTCCGACCAACCAGCATAGTAATTCACACTTACACGGGGAGCCTGATTGAAGCGTCCCTTTTTGGTGTTGATCAAGATTACCCCGTTGGAACCGCGGGCTCCGTACAAGGCCTGAGCCGCAGCATCCTTCAGTACGTCGATAGACTCGATCTCGTTGGGATCCAGGTTCAGAAGTGGGTTGGTACCGGGTCCCCCCAGTGCGTTCTGGGATCCGTTGTCCTGGTTAAGGATCAAGCCGTCCACCACATAGAGAGGCTGGTTGTCGGCATTGATCGAACCCGTACCGCGTACGCGGATAGCCTGTGTTGACCCCAGCGTACCCGAAGCCCCGGTAATGTTCACCCCGGCCAGACGACCTTGCAGGGCCTGTTCGACGCTTTGCACCGGAATGTTTTGCAAAGCCTCCGTACCCACTGAAGCAATGGAGGTCGTATTCAACCGTTTGGAGGTTTCACCATAACCGGTCACAACGATCTCCGCCAGTTGGGAAGCACTTTGCTCCATGGCGATTTGTAAAACATCGGAATTTCCGATCTCCACTTCCTGGGAAGCAAAACCAGTGTAGGAAATGATAAGGGTAGAAGCCCCCTCGGGAACCTCCACCTGGAAATTTCCGTCGATGTCGGTAACCGTTCCGGAAGAAGTGCCTTGTACCAGGACACTTGCCCCGATGAGCGGCTCTCCCTCCGTGTCCGTTACCTGGCCGGAAATGTTCCGTTGGCCAAATGCAAAACTAATGCTGAACAGCGCCAGCATTAGCACTAGTGAGAGTTGTTTCATGCTAGAGTTGATTGATTTAGAAAATGGGTTCAGAACACCTGGTTTCCATTGGCTTAGAGGGGGCGCATACCATGAACAGTAGAGGAAATACTCTTCGGTAAGAAGTGCTTTCATACTTATGATCCGTTTGGCGCGTTGCCGCAAATCTAGAATTTTGCACGGACCTTGAAACGATATTCAGGGTGGGAAAGGGGTATTTTGTCGGCAGTCCGTCCCAACGCGCGAGTCAAAAAAAGGTTTACGAGAATTCCTCAGAAAGGATTTTACCCCCCCTAACATTCCATGCTGTTTATCGGGGCGAAGACAATTTTTCAGGAAAACTCATCTGGAAACTCAGGCTCGTCCACGGCTAAAAAGCCCAGGATCGTATTCCAGATAGACCCTAAGGGTATGGACAATCGAACTTTGGCTAATAATGGACAACTCGTTTCCCGATCCGCTTTCTTTAAAGTCGAGAGATCAGATAAGGCTTTTACTTTTTCTGGTCCCCCGTCATGCATACGGGTGGTCTCTAGCCTGGGATTGTGTCCAATAGGGAAATAGGTGACAGGATTTGGCCACAAGATGGATGGATTTTTACACCTATTATATGTATTTCTCTACCCAAAAAGAGAGGATACATGGGCCAGGCCGAGCTTTTCAGCACCCGGGGAGAAGCTTTCACTAAAATTCATTCAAAGGCCGCGCCTGGTTATTCAAGCGATAAAAGATAGCGAACCGAAAGCTGTAGGTGGTCGTCAATTGGGTTCCGTTTAACATTCGGTAAAGCGGGATTTCCGCCCGGGCGTCCAGCCCCCAGTGGTATCCGATATCCAACTGGAATTGCGGGACCACATGCAACCAATGCCCTCCGGTGTTGGGAGTGACCTCTCCATTCGTGAGGTCTGCCTGGGTATAACGGTACCGCAGGTAGATAAAGGGCCTCGGAGTTACCCGTTGCAAGGGTATGGCCCGGCTGAAGCCTATAAAGGCCTGTGTCTCGTTCCCGAATTCATATTGGATTTGGCCGGCAAAACGATCATTGGGACTGGTAAGCCGATAACTGCCGAACAAATGCCCCCAAAAATCGGGCAGGATCTTCTGGTCGAATTGTAGAACGAACAATCCATCCCAGGAACCCGTGCCGGGTTGCAGATCGGGATTCAGCGGCAAACCGGTTTCTTCATCCTTTCTGTTTGTAAGACCGGAGGCCGTTTTGACGCCTAAGGAAAAGGCAAGCCCCTGGTGGGTTTTTTGGATGAGCTGAAATCGACCTAAAAGGATAATATCACCCAGGCCCGTGGCCCGATTCTCGAATACATTCCCTTGCCGGGCATTCCGTTCGAGTTGCCAAACCCAGGGAAAGAGACCTATGACAGACCATCGGTGGCGAAAAGTATAGGCGACCCGGTACATCAGGGTATTTGTCGTACGCGTCCGGGAACGGTCGTCTAATAATTTCTTCCCGGAGACCAGATCGTTCAGGTAGTTGTAATCATAAACCAGTCGCATGCTCAAGCCGGTACCCTGCCAGTTGTATACCGCCAGGTTACTGACCACCGGAGCTCCGGATGAACAGCAGGCTTGTCCCACAGTAATATAAGGGATCAACAAAAAAGCCCAAATGTAGAAACAGCGGTTTTTCACGGTATCACGGTTTTCCCGACGATCTTCGATATCGGGATCTTCACTACATTCTGACATGGGGTCACGGCATCACGGTTTCACGGTATTACGGGATCCCCGATGAACTATGTTGTCGGGATGTTCGCTGCGCTACCCCTTCCGGCTTCCGATTTGGCATTTGAGTATCTCCCTAAAAATCCTCCAGCCGATACACTTTTGCCTTTCCATCCAGGATCAGGGCATAAACTCTTTCCTTTATGGGCAATCGTTCGTCCAGAACCGCGAGGGGATAAGGCACCAAAGGGCTGGTTTTATAATTTCCATAGGGAAATTCGTCGTAGTCCCGGTCGATTCCCGTATCGGTAGATAGTATCAGCGGCTCGGGATTGAAAAGTTGCCAGCTTTCCCAGGTCGTTTCCACAAAGGGGATAATCTCCAACCGATCTCCTCTTCGGTCTCCGAAAACGCAGGTGGCGTTCAATTGCGTCCAGAAGCTTTCGGTTTCGCGGTCGAAAGGAAGCACATTGCTGTTGTACAACAGGCCGGAAACCCCAAAACGGGTGGGATCCTGTCGCTTCCAGACTTTGGCCGTCCCTGTAAATGGACAATAGGTAACCGTAATGGCCTCTCCTCCGATCTCGTCATTTATGATCTCGTGCCAATCCAGGATCTTGTGGGGATAAACTTTCTGTTCGCCATTGATCTCAACCACCACCAATAGATCCCCGGCATCCAGGAAAAAATCGAAGTTGGGTTCCCGAATCCTAAAGCGATTAAATTCGGGCTCATCCAGGGCCGCTATGGCATCAAATCCGGAGCCCTGGGCCACGAAGGAGGTGGGTATATCCCAACCGGGTTGGGTACTCCCCGGCTTTGGCGTTGGAGGTGGTTCCGACCGGCTGAATATTTCAGCCCCCGGATACAAAGCCGCAAAGGCAAACCAGTATCCCATGCCGGCGTTTAAGCTTTCCAGTTGTTCGCCCACATCCGGCCCTTGAATCACTTTCCCAAAGACATCGAAGACATTTCCGCGATCGTCTTCAAAAAGGGCCGGGAATCGCTCGTTGGTGGACCGGGCTGTGAATATCTGCCCGCCCAGTTCCCTTTTGAAAGCCACGACCAGGTTTCGCCTACCGCTGCCCACCAGAACAACGGGCTCCCCCTGAAACGCATCCTCAATAAGCTGGAAGGATAGATTTCCCGGAAGGGAATCCGGGATTTGATCGACCGGATTTAGGGAGACGGGGTCTTTGGCACAAGACCAGAGCCCGAATAACAGAAGTGGAAGGAGGATTCTTAAGGTCGTCATGAGTGTCATTTTAAAGCATCCTGGCCTAAAGCTCTTCCTTTTGGGGTGGGTAAACCTTGACGCGCACAACCGCCCGGCCTAACGATAAAAGCAGCTCCGGCCTGGTCGGAGCTGCTTGAAAGATTCCATAAAAATGGAAAACTGGATTAATTAACGTCCCACCAAAGTTTGGTGAGCAAGTCATTCGGATTGCTAGTAACCTCACTCAAGCTGTTACCGTTCCGTGATTGTTCATCAATGGGATAAGGTAACCGTACGGGAATCTGCTGATTGGGCGTAACCGCAGCTGCGGGTACCGCCAATTGGGGTGCATCCAAACGGCGCCATTCAGCCCATGCTTCCGGACCATTCATATAGAATGCAATCCACTTTTGAGTCCCGATAGAAGTCTTCCAATCACCGGCATTGTATGGATTGGCAGCAATGTAAGCTGTGATGTGCGCATCGTCCTCAACGCCCCAGTAGGCCATAGAAGCGCGAATACCTTCCGCATAGGCTGCTGCAGCATCACCACTCAGGATACCACGCTGATAAGCTTCCGCCAACATAAACTGCACCTCGGCGAAATCCACGATCACATGCGAGTTCTGTGGCGAACGAGTCCATACAGTATTTGGCCGGGAAGTCAGCGGCTTCAGTGCAAAAGCATCTGCATCGGTCAGGCCCGGGGGCATCCCTTCGATGGTACCTGCATTGGTCAGGTTGGCAAAGTTCTGCAGGCGCAAGGTATCACCCAAAGCTTTCATTCGATCAACCAGCGTTTTACAAATCGCAAAGTCATCCCGGTTATTGATCGAATTGTCGATGTAAAGCGGATTCGCTAAAGCCGGGTTGGAATCGAAAGTGAACAGCCCATTGTCCGCATTGCTTTCCAGCAAGCCGTATCCGTTGGCTTTATTGATGTAGGTGGTGGCGGTATTCAGATCAACATCTACAATGCGAAGCGCCATACGCATCATCAAGGAAGCACTTAGCTTTCTCCACGAAGTCATGTCGCCATTGTAAATCAATTCCCCAGAGGAGAAGGAACCACTATTTACGTCCATAGAAATAATGGCTTGATCCAATTGCTCCAACAAAGCCATATAAATGCTCTGCTGCGTATCATACTTAGGCAGAGGGAACTGAGATCCATCCAGGGCTTCGGTAAAAGGAATATCCCCATAACCGTCCACCATAGTCTGGTAAGCATGCATGCTCAGGACATCGATGATCGCGATTTGGTTTATTCTAGCCGCATCCGTCAGATTTGGATCATCCGAAATCAATTGCCTGGCCACTTTCAATTCATTCAACACGCCTGAATAATAGGTACTCCAGGGAGTGCCGTTGAAATCATTACCATCCACTACAAAGCGGTCGCTTTCAGCATACTCATTGTTGGCCCAGTGCTGGACCAAAAGCATGGTCCATTCTGCATTGTAGCCTCTTCCGTGCATGGAATTGTAAAGGGTATACTCAGCTTGGGTAATCAGGCCAGCAGCAGGTACTTCTACCGGGTTGTTTGGATCCACGTTCAGTTCGGTGATATCCTGACAACCGGTGAACGGTATGATAATAGCCCCCAGGAGGAGCAATAATTTATTTTTCAGTTTTTTCATCTTCTAGTGTTTTTTATCTGTTTTTAAAGCTTGAAGGAAAGATTGATACCCCAAGTTCGTGTCGACGGAACTTGTGCATTTTCCAGTCCCTGATCGTTGCCTGCACCCGTGATGATCTGGGGATCCAGGTAAGGCAGGTCCGAAGCAAGGATGGCCAGGTTACGACCGAACAAGCTGATGTTCATGTCCCGGAACGGAGTGCTTCCAAAGATGCGGTTCGGCAGGGTATATCCAATGCGAATTTCACGAAGCTTCAGGAAGCTGGCATCAAACAAGTTGGGTGCAGCTCTATTCCAGAATGTCTGATAGTAAGTCTGCGGATCGATCCGGATGTCGTTGGGTGTTCCGTCTTCCTTTACCCCTGGAAGAACCATTCCATTGGCACGCGTGTCAGACTCCCCGTTGAAGGAAACGGTTTCGGGGTGCATACCGGAATACTTGGCCCACTGCAAAGAAGTGGAATGAATGGCACCGCCGACCTGAAAGTCAAAAAGTACGCTTGCAGAAAGACCTCTCCAGGAAACGTTGGTTCCGAAACCACCGGTCCAGTCGGCAATGGCTGATCCCAGGAATACCCGCTCGCTGGTGAACTGGTAGTTTCCGTCTTCATCGACCAGGCGTTCACCATTTTCGTTATAAACGTAATCCTGCCCAAAGATTGCCATGTAAGGAAGTCCTTCCTGGATCCGAAGGTCAGCAGCCCAGGTGGATCCGCGCCCCAGGTTCTCAATGCCTTCAGCCAGGCTGACCACCTCGTTGAATTGGCGGAAAGCGTTCACGAAGATATCCCAACGGAAATTGGCTGTCCGGATCGGAACGACATTGAAGGACATTTCCACTCCGTAATTGCGCATTTCACCCGCGTTGAATACAGAAGAGGTATATCCTGTTGCAGCTGAAACCGAGACCGGGAAGATCTGATCTTTCGTAGATCGGTCGAAATAAGCTAGATCACCACCAATGCGCCCGTTAAAGAGCTGGAACTCCAGCCCGAATTCCATTTCAGAGGTACGCTCAGGGCTCAATTCCGGATTGTTTCGGGCATTCGGTACAGAATATCTCGGATTGCCCGCGAAATTGGGCGTTTGCGGACTGAAGACATCCGTGAGGCGATAGGGTTGCGCATCGTTACCCACTTCGGCATAGCTACCGCGCAGCTTCAAGAAGGAGAGTACATTCTGATTGCTGATGAAAGGCAGCTCAGAAAGCACAAAGGCCAAAGAAGCCGATGGGTAGAAGAAAGAATTATTCTCAGCTGGAAGCGTGGAAGACCAATCGTTCCGGGCGGTTACATCCAGGTAAATCCAGCCGCCCCATCCAAAGGAAGCCGAACCATACACACTGTTGATACCCCAGTTGAATTCAAATGTTTCAGAAATCGGGTTAGCTGCCGAGTTGTCGATATTGAAGAAGCCCGGCAAACTTAAGCCACCCACCGAATTGATGGAAGTCCGACGCTGCACCTGACGCATACGGTTTCCACCGACGAAAGCATCCAAAGAGAATTTCCCAAAAGTATTGTTGTACCGCAAACGAGCTTCCAGGTTGGTCTCCTGGAAACGACGTTCGGTTTCGCCATAGTAAGCCTGTTCAACAGATCCGATCGGAATACCTTCCCGAAGGCTGAATTGGTAGAAATCCGTACCGGCCCGACCGAAAATGGAGAGCCCTTTTACGATATCCACCGTAACTCCTGCGTTTCCGTAAAAACGGTTACGGACATCTTCCTGCAGATAGTTGTCGCGCACCCAGTAAGGGTTATCAAAGAAGTTGGGAGCCGACTCAAAGAACAACAGATTGTTGTCGGCATCTTTTTGCGGCCCAACTGGATTCCAGGTCTGTTGTGTACCGTCGGTCCGGACACGCCCATCACTCAGGCGATCCACATCCAACTGGGTTTGCCACCACTGGGTGAAGGCTTGCATCGGGTTACCGTTATTATAACCGGTAATGTTCCGGTTTTCAGCGTCTGTACGAACATAAGCCCCCGAAACGGTCATTTTTACCCGATCATGAACCTGGTAGTCGCTATTGATCGAAAATGTATTCCGATCCAGGCGGGCGTTGGGGAAGGTACCTTTCTGGGTCAGGTTGGTATAACCCAGACGAACCGAACCTTTGTCGCCCGCACCGGTAACGGCGATGGAATTGGTGTAGGTCTGGCCCAGTTCGAAGAAATCCTCATAACCTTTGTTGGGAGCCTGCCAGGGACGTGTTTTCAGATACGTATCCGGATTGTTTTCATCCCATGCGTCCCAGTGCAAAACCTCCTGGCCTTCATATCTGGGGCCCCAGGATCCATCCTTGGAATACTGCGGATAAAGGAAGGTTTGTCCGTTGACATTGACTTCGTTGAATCCGGAAGGAGTAGAAGCCGTGGCACCACCTCCATAAACCTGCTGGTGTGGAATGAGGTTGGCTACCTGGTCAAAAGCAACCGCTGAGTTTACCTCGACGCCAATCCCTTTGCGACCAGCACCGGATTTGGTGGTGATCAGGATGACCCCGTTGGCTCCGCGCTGGCCGTAGAGGGCTGAAGCGGCAGCACCTTTCAGAACGGACATGCTTTCGATGGTCGAAGGATCAATATCCTGAATGGTGTTACCATAGTCGTAAGCCGTTGCACCACCGAATCCACGCTCTTGGGAGTTCGTTGCAAAATTACTGTTGTCGATAGGGATACCGTCCACTACAAATAGAGGCTGGTTATTCCCCAAAAAGGAATTTGATCCTCGAATGGTGATTCGGCTGGATCCGCCGATGGTCGACGGTGAGCCCTGGATCTGAACCCCAGCCACCCGTCCCTGCAAGGAGTTGATCAGGTTGGGCTCCTTGGCATTTTCGATGGTCGATCCGTCAATTTGCTGGACGGCATAACCCACGGATTTTTGTTCGCGTGCGATACCGAGGGCCGTGACCACCGCTTCTTGCAGGGTGATCCCTTCGGTCATCGTAACATTGTACACATCCGAAGTTCCGATCTCGATCTCCTGGGTTTCGAAGCCCGTATAGCTGATCGAGAGTCGGGTAGCTCCTTCGGGGAGCGTAAGCGAATAGTCCCCTTCGATGTCGGTGACGGTTCCCGAGGACGTCCCGAGGGCCAGGATGCTGGCCCCGATCAGGGGATCACCATCCTGGTCGGTGATTTTCCCCGTGATGGTTCGTTGAGCGAGCGCAGTCCCGCATAGACACAGGACTAGCCCTAAAACTAGTGAGAGTTTTTCCATGCTAACGTTTGTTTTAATAAATAAATAAATCTGCTACCTGTCCAATCTCAGGTAAAGCAGATTACTCTTAGGACCTTATTAAAAGGCCCTGATGTTGCTTTGGAAGTCAGGTGATCCTGGGAGTCCAATCGTTCTTACCTCTTTTCGTTCATGGGACGAATGCGAAGATGCTTGTCCAGGGAATTGTCAACCATTGTTTAAAGGCACGTTAAAATTAAGATAAATTGAGGGGAATCAAAAACAATTTGAAGAATTGCGACTCAGCGACTTTTTTAGGGGATGCCATTTGGAAGATTATTTGGCCTGGGGAACATTGTTTGGCAATTATGAGGCCTGGCCCAAGGAATAGAAAATAAAATAAAGAAAGCCCGAAACCAAAAATTGGCTTCGGGCTTCTCGGGTTGGACCCACAAAGGGCTTATTCGTACATCCAGATGTCCACATCCAGCAGCGCGCCATTCTGGCGAGCCCGGGCTGCATTCAGGTTTTCCTGATTGGTCGAGTTTTCGCTGTTGGGATACAAATACCGACGTGGAATGCCACCGCTCGGGTTGGCCCCGTTGGATCCTTCCGGATCCGGAGTCAAAGCAGGATAGCCGGTACGACGATAATTGTTCCAAACCCCGGCTTCATTGATCATGAAGTAGGCATAGTAAGCTTCCTCGATGATGCGCTCAATAATGCCTTCGCCGGACAGGCCGCTCAGGTCGCTTTGGGTTGCAACATAATCGGCATAATCCTCAGCGGGAACTCCGATGAGATCCATGGAAGCTGTTATGGCTTCCTGCAGAGCTGTCTGGACTTCCCCCGCACCGGCACCGGTGCGTTGGAGAGCCTCGGCTTCGGTGAACTTCATCTCGGCATAGCTTACCAATGGAATGGTGGCATCGGCCTTATCCCAGACTAAAGTAGGATTAGCCGGGTCAAACCAGTTCCACTGATTTTCAGCCTGCTCGAACACATAATACTCGAGCCGGGGATCACTTTTGGCGATCATGTTCTCCGCAAATCGGGTATCGTTGATCATCGTATTGGTGCGCTCCAGGCCGAACTTGTTCCAGGGGTTGTTACTGATCTGTCCGGACTCATAAGTAAAGTCGGACTGCTCGGTGGCATCCTGATAAGCCAGTGCCACTTCAGCCAGAGCCTGTTGTGCCGCATCGGGGCGACGCTTGGTCAATTGAAGGAGATAACGCGCCTTCAGGGCGTGTGCTGTCTTGATCCATAATTCGGCATCGCCTCCGTAGATCAAATCATCGCTGCCCGGTGCGGGTCCACCGGCATTCAGATCAACTATGGCTTCATCGAGCATGGCCAGGACACCGTTTATGATCTCCTCATTGGTGTCATATACCGGCGTCAAGTCCCCGGTGCCCTGCAGCGCTGCAGAAAAGGGCATGTCTCCGAACATCGTAGTAGCGACTCCGTAAGACTCAGCCATCAACACTTTAGCGATACCCGCATAGATGGGAGAATCTTCTTCACCGGCTTTGCCAATGATAATGTCGAAATCCTTCAAGCAACCGATATACAATCCCGTCCGCCAGAAGTTGTCGAAAGTAGCATCCGGAATGTTGTAGATGGTATAAGCCAACTGCTGCGCATCAAAACCGGTAAAATGCTGCATGATGATACCCGAGATACGAGCCGGGTTGGCCGATTGGTTGTATACCGTCTGCGTTATCGCTGCCGGCAGGATCAGGTTGAGCGCCGCGTCAGCCTGACGCGTCGGATCAATGTTGGTATCTGTGATCTCACAGGCGGAGGAAGCCCAGCCCATGACAATCATTACGGAATATATGAAAAACTTTTTCATGTTAATTAGTCGTTTGGTGGATGATTAAATGCCTAGTCGGAACACCAAATTGTAGGATCGGGTGTTCGGATTGTTGAAGTAATCCAGTCCGAATCCGTTCGATGTTCCCGTCAGGTTGGTTTCCGGATCCACACCCGGATAATCGGTTTGCAACCAGAGGTTCCTTCCGATAAAGGAAACAGACAGGCTGTTCAAGCGCATTTTTTCTACCAATGATTTGGGGAAAGCGTAGGAAATACTGGCTTCCCGAAGTCTCCACCAGGAGGTTTCGAAGATGTTTTGTTCCATCAGACCACCGAATCCATAGCGAACGAAGAAGTAGGAGTTGATCCCACCTGCTGGGTCTGCATAAGGCACTTCGATGTTATTGGGAGTTCCGTCTTCCAATACACCTGGAAATACGATGGTTTGGTCTCGGGTATCAGCAGACAGCTGGGAAGTACCGAAGTAGTCCATCACGCCGCAGGTACCGCACCACATGTCACCCCCTTCCCGGCGATCAAACAATACCGAGAGGCTTACCCCAAAGAAAGTGAAGGTATTCCGGAGACCGGCAAACCATTCCGGGTTGGGATCGGCCAGTACCTTTTCATTCGGGTCCTGTAGAGGAAAGCCGTTGGCGCCGATGATGGTGTTTCCATTCTCATCTTTCTGGTAGCCATCGCCGTAGAGCGCACCGTAAGGTTCACCGGCAACTGCCGAACTGGTTGAACCGACAAAACCGCTCAAACCGATCTCGGAAATTCCAGGAGCCAATTCTTCAACGGTATTTTCATAAGCCGTGAAATTGACGCCCAGGTTCCAGACAAAATTCGGACGGCGGATCAATTCGGCATCTCCAAAGATCTCCCAACCTGTGTTTCTGATCCTGGCGGCATTGGATACCACATTACCAAAGCCGGAAGCGCCGGAAACCTCGAGCGTCAAGATGATATCCTCGGTCAGGGCATTGTAGTAGGTTACATCCAAACCGATCCGGCCTTGCCAGAACTTGGCTTCTCCGCCAAATTCCCAGGTACTCGTTCTCTCGGGTACGATCTGATCATTACCCAAAACACCGGAACGTTCGAAAGCATTCAAACCGAAAGCCGGAAATTGGACCCCGGAAATGAAACCATCACCACCTGCCAATGCGGAGTTGAAATAATTGGTGGTTGAATACACAGGTGCATCATTACCCACAACGCCATAAGATCCACGCAACTTCAGGTAAGGCATGATCGGATTGGATTCCAGATTCAGCAGTTCCATCAAAGCAATACCCAAGCTGGCCGAATAAGACTGGAAGGTATTGGCATCTTCAGGCAGACGAGAGGACCAGTCGTTCCGGAAGGTCAGGTTCAGGAAGGCCCAATCGTCCCATGCGATGTCGGCAGTTGCAAAAGCACCTACGAGTTTGTATTCGTTGATCCCTCTGGAAGACTGTACATCCGAGGCATTGGAAATATCCAGGAAGTCTGGAGCTGCCAGGGTAAAACCGTCTGTATTTTGACTTAAAAAACTATGTGTGAAATAATTGTGCCCTACCACAACCCCCAGATCGAACTTCTCGCCAAAGGTCTTTTTGAATTGGAGCAGAAGGTCGGAGTTGATGTCCGTATTGGTATAGGCATTCATGGCAACGGATCCCGGGTTCCAGTTCGGGACGATGTCTACGATACCATCCCGTGTCTCGGCATAGTAATCTATACCCACCTTGTAAGTCAGTTTCAACCAATCGGTAAACTCGTATCCGGCGGTGATGTAACCGATTACCCGGTTCACATTATCTTCCGTGAAGTTTTTGTTGACCACCCAGTAAGGGTTATCGTAGATACCGTTCCGGTAGGAGCGCTGCGTCCCGTCGGCGGCGATATAGGTAGTCGGATCGTTTGCGGCATCCCGACCGGTCTTCCCGTTACCAATGTCGAAGGTAGGCGTATTACGTAAAAGCCCCAGCATGATACCCCGCAGGTTGGACCCCCGTTCCAGGCGTCGACCACCGGAATTCACGTAGTTAGCCGAGAATCCTGCCGTCAGCTTTTTGGTCAGGTTCACGTCGGTTGATAATCGGATGCTATTCCGGGTAAATCGGGATTTGGGTACAATACCCTCGCTGGAATTACGCCCCATGGAGAAGAAGTAGCGAACTTTCTCCGATCCGCCCTGGATATCAAAGTTAACATCGTAGGTATTACCCGTAACGAAGAAATCATAGGGATCATAAGCCACGGCCGGATTGCCATTGCCGGTTCCTCTGGGTACCAGGAATCCGTTCCGGTCGAACTGATAATTGCCATCCGGATCAAACTGAGAAGCGGGAGGCGCGTTCGGATGGTTGGGATCGGTAGAAAACTCCAGGTCCGAAATAGCCGGGCCCCAGCTGTTGGCATCTAATGTATGGGGCCCCCTCCAGGTGGGAACACCGTCCACCGGGCGGCCTTGAGCATAAGTGGTCTGGTAATCAGGAAGTTTATTCACCTGATCCCATGCATAGGAAGCCGTCAGGTTTACACGAGGAGCACCCGTTGCCCCTTTCTTGGTGGTGATGAGGATAGCCCCGTTGGCTGCACGTACCCCGTAAAGAGCTGTAGCAGCGGCTCCTTTCAGGACCGTCAGGTTGGCAATGTCGTTCGGGTTGATGTCGATCGCCCGGTTGGACTGATCCACACCTCCGACACCGTTTCCAACCTCGTTGTTGTCAATGGGGACCCCATCAATAACAAAAAGCGGTTGAGTAGTCCGGCTGATGGAGTTGGCCCCCCGGATCCGGACACTGGCGGAAGCTCCCGGCACACCGGTAGAGCTGGTCACGTTCACCCCGGCCACCTTGGCATTGAGCGCGTTGACCAGGTTGGTCTCCATGGCGTTGGTCACTTCATCCGATTGCAGGTTCTGGATGGAATACCCGAGGGCTCTTCGGTTGGACTCCAAACCGACCGCCGTGACCACCACCTCATCGATGGTGACCCCTTCGGTCAGTTCGATATTCACGACGTCGGAGCTTCCAAGTAAGATCTCCTGAGTTTCAAAACCGGTGTAACTAACCACCAAGGTGGTAGCCGATTCCGGCACGTCTACCGAAAAGGTACCGTCGATATCCGTAACGGTACCTGAGGTCGTACCCAGGATCAGGATACTGGCTCCGATCAGGGGCTCTCCGTCCTGATCCGTCACCGTACCCGAAATGGTACGCTGGGCCATCAGGGAGCCCAAGCTGGCCACAGCCAGCAGCAGCACTAGTGAGAGTTTTTTCATACTAATCCAGTTTGTTGTTGAAATGAGTAACTAATCCGTCAATTGTTCATTTGGCTGGAAGGGCAAGTGACCTTGATAGGTCAATGGATCAGGCCGTCTTTATTTGTGTTTTTCCATGGTGACGGACCCAACCCGCTTTGGTTTTGTCGGCCCTTTTTAAAATTCTGTTTCAACAAGGGACAGCAAATTGTGTGTGTTGTTTTTCCTGCTAAAGCGAGCGAAAAATAAATATTCACTAGAGCCCGCCCAAATTAAATTCACACATTGTTTGCAATACCATAACACTTTATTAACTCTTTCTAAACGGAAAGCCGCCCCGGAAAGCTGCTTCTCTTTTCCACGCTCCATGGCAGTTATCCGATCTCCAACTGCAGGAACAGCTACCAAATACCGTGTGAATACAGGGCTTTTTCAAAACCCATCCGTGCCTGCGCAGGGCCTGGTTTTTACAATAACCAAAACATGGTCGACCCCCATCCTATTTGGGCAAAAAGAGAACCAGAACAGGTTATATGCCCCTTTTAACGGAAACGGAAAATGTCTGCCGGATTACATTTGTTGATTGCCAGGCGGTTTAAATCATCCGGATTTCAGCTTCGACAAATACATCTGGATGACATTCCGCAGACCGTAGTACAAGGCATCGCAGATCAGGGCATGCCCGATGGATACTTCCTGCAGGTGAGGCACTTCCTGGCGATAAAAGGCGAGATTCTCCAGATTCAGGTCATGGCCCGCATTCAGCCCCAAACCCAGTTGATGGGCCAGCTCGGCGCTTTCCCGGTGCATCCGGACCGCCTCGGTGGGATTTGAAGGGTACTGCCTGGCGTAAGGCCCCGTGTAAAGTTCGATCCGGTCTGCTCCGCAGGCTTTTGCTCCTTCGACCTGGGCCGGAATGGGGTCCAGGAAAATGGATACCCGGATCCCACTCGATTGGAGGGCGCCGATCGTGTCTTTCAGGAAACCCTGGTGCGCCAGGGTATCCCAACCTCCCGTCGAGGTCAGCGCAGCCGGGGCATCCGGCACCAGGGTAGCCTGGTGGGGCCGATGGTCTGTGAGCAGTTTCATCAACTCCGGCGTTGGATTCCCTTCCACATTCAATTCTGTGGTGACTACTCCCATCAATGCCGGGATATCGTCGTATCGAATGTGCCGCTGATCGGGCCGCGGGTGAACGGTGATCCCTTCAGCCCCGAAAGCTTCGCAATCGCGGGCCACCTGGAGCAGGTCCGGCATATTCTCTCCCCGGGAATTTCGGATCAGGGCGACTTTATTGAGGTTGACGCTGAGTCTGGTATGCATGGGTACCTGTTGTTTTGGGAGGCGAATTTCTGAAAAAATCTCCAGTGGATAAGAGCTGCGCCCTAGATGACAGGCCTCACGGCCGTTAGCAGCTGCTTACGCAGCGATTACAGCGGCCAAGGCCGCGTAGACAAGTTGTGAGGGTAATGGGTCAAATTAGTTGAATTCGTGTATTTGGGTTAAAAAGATGA
>CAZXIX010000060.1:0-26360 GCA_964640855.1 uncultured Saprospiraceae bacterium | reverse complement strand
AGATCAAAGCGGACCTTCTCGGGGCTCGTAGGTACAAAGTAGTCGGTATCGACCCCGTTGGGAACGATGCGGATTGAATCGGCCTCCGGAACAGTCATTTTCTCCCGATCCCGCTCCGAAATGATCCAGTGCTTTTCGAAGGACCGAAAAACCTCTGCTTCATAGCGCGCCAACCTGCGTTGTTCCAACTGCAAGAAGGGGCGAAATAAAAAAGAAGCTTCTTCGGCCCGTTTCTGGAAAATGAAGGAAAAAGCATCCATGTAATCCAGGGTCTTGGGCCCGGGCCAGTCCCGCACGTATTCCGACATGCGAATGAGTTGGCATACCAACTGCTCCGGTTGGAAGGTTGTCAGCTTTTCAAATAACGCCGATTGAAGGCCGGGCTTGTAAAAATAGCCGGTTTGAAGGGGAAGGCGACCGGCCGCCGCACGGGCCAGGCCGACCAGATGATCCCAGCTCGACAAGGGGAACAGCTCCACGACCTCACAGAAAGAAGCCACCTGGGCAAGATCATCCGGCTGAATTTTCGCATCCGTGAGGCTGAAGAGTCCGATCCGGTGTCCTCGCCCGGCCAGATGACGCATCTGGTGATACAAACGAAGCTTATCCCCCTTTTCCAAAGGGTAAGGGAAGCGAGAACTCAGAAAAGCGATCTTCAAAATCCGTTTTGATTATTCCTGCAAAAGCCGAATAGCCGGCTGGGGCTCGTCGCTAAGATCTCTATATTTTTCGATAAGTCGTTGTGCAATCCGTTCCCGGTCAAAATGGTCAATGATGTATTTGCGGGCCGTTTTGCCCAGGGCTTCCCATTGGGGTAGGTGCTCCAGGCATTCGTCGAGGCTTTGCTGAAAATCCGAGGCTCTTTCAGCAGAAAATACAGCTTGGCCGTGCTCCGCACCGACCCCTTGCAGACCAATGGGCGTGGAAATCACGATTCGCCCCAGGGCCATGCCTTCCAGGATCTTGATCCGGATCCCGCTGCCCGATTGCAAGGGGACCACCATGAGCGGATGTTGGTTGATAAAGGCTGAAGCTGAAGGGACTTCGCCCAGAAAGTGGACATTGGGATCTTTCCGGCGGTGAAATTTTTCCGGCATTTTCCGGCCGGCCACGTAGAAATGCAGGTCGGGATGCTTCTGATGGACCGCCGGCCAAACGTCCCGCAGAAACCAGAGCAAGCCCTCCTGATTGGGCAACCAATCCATGGATCCGATGAAGGCCAGGCTGGGCTTTTTACGAAAGGCGGTAAAGTCCGGTTTGTATTGGTCGGCAGCAATCCCGGCAGGCACCACCAGAACGTTTTGTCGGGCCCCGAGCTTCTTCAGGGCAAGGGCATCATCCTCCGTGATGGCCAGAAGGGCGTCGTACTGATCCAGCACCCGGCACTCGTATTCGCGGAGGCGTTTGGCCTGCAAGCTGAAATACCACTTTTTAACCGGGTTTCTGAAATTTCGGGCCAGTCGATCCCAGATCTCGTGCTCCACATTGTGGGCCCGCAAGACCACCCGGGCCTTGGAGTAGCGGCGTATGGCCGGAAGGTAAGTGCTCAGATAGGGTGTTTCCAGCTGGATGAGATCGAAGTCCTCTTCCTGCAAAAGCCGGATCAGTCGGTTGCGGAAAGCATCGGATTCCAGTCGGCTGACGTGATAGGACTCGCCGGAAAACAGGTTTTTCAAAGCGGGTAAAACCCGAACCCGATTGTCTACCTCAACCGACTCGACCCGTTCGTAATGGTCCAGAGCGGCAGGTCGATCCTGGTAGCGGTAGAAATGTTTGCGGGTGTTCATGGCCAGCAAACTGATAGAAGCGCCTTGTCTGTGCAGCGATTTGCTTAATCCGATGACTGCAATCGACTCCCCGTCGCGCAAGGGATAGGGGAACTTTTTGCATAGTTGCAGTATCCTCATAGGTGTTTGGTTAATCGTTCCCCTTTACACCAGTACCTTCCCTACAATAAGAGTAAAATAACCGTGTTTTATTGCGCTGAGGGATCAATTTTCTCATTTTCGACCGCCCAGGGAGGTGAAACCACGCAATAAAAGCACAATTTCCCTTGTCCGATGCTGGTGACAAACTGCCGGGCGCCTGCCGGAATATACACCGTATCTCCGGCTTCCACCCGGAAGCTGTCATCATCGATATGCACTTCCCCGGCACCGGACAACACGATATACACCTCAGCAGATCCTTCCAGGAGATGGGGCAGGGAGGACTTACCCGGCTCCAGTTCCGCATAAGCCAGACTGAAGGGTTCCGGATACCCGTCCCGGGCCGGCTTGAGGATCTCCTGCAAGCGGGTATGATCGCCGGCCAGGAACATATCTTCTTCAGATAACTTGTTTTTGAACCAATGCAAATGCTCAGGTTTTAAGGGCGAGCAGATAAACGATTGTTGGATCGGTCTACATCGGCCATCCCCTCTTCGGGGTCAATGATGACCTCGACCACCTCCCCTTCCACCTCGAAGCTGTACTCCGGATGAGTCCAGGGCCAATCCTCAAGTATGGTGGTATTCCCGGCTTTCTTGTGCCCGCGCATGATCCGCAAGGGTATGTTGAACGCTTTTTCGGTCCCATCGCCGAAGACAACCTTTACGTCCAACGGCATGGGCATGAGTCGAACGCGCTCCAGAGTGATCTGGCTTTTACCCGCATCCAAAGATTCGATTGATTTTACGCCGTAATCGATGGTCTTGGTAGAAAACACAAAATATTCCCGGTACCAATCAAGTTCCAAGCCCGATTCTTTCTCCATGATCCGGAAAAAATCGTTGTCATTCGGGTGCTTGAACTTCCAGCTGTCGAAGTAGCGCAGCATAGCTAAGCGCCAGGCCTCATCCCCCATTATATAGCGAAGCTGAGCCAACAAGACCGCCCCTTTGGTATAAGCAGACCGTCCATATCCGTAGTTTGAAAAAAAGTGATCCGAGTGGGTGGTCAGAGGCTCTTCGTAGCCGGATTCTGCATAGCGCACGTAACTGCGGTAAGAATCCTCCATGAAATTATCTTCCGGATCCCGACCGGGCAGCAATCCTTCCCCGGCCAGCCAGTTCATGGTCTCTGCCGAGGCATAGCTGGTAAAACCTTCGTCCATCCAGGAATACAGACTCTCATTGGTGGCCAATACTCCCTGAAACCAACTGTGGAACAATTCGTGCACGGACACCCCGACCAGGCTGGTCAGATTGCGGTCGCCGGTGATGAGGGTTGACATGGGGTATTCCATGCCACCATCTCCTCCCTGCACAAAGGAAAACTGCTCGTAGGGATACTGCCCGTAATGGGTATTGATGAAATCAAAGGCCCGATCCATGATCGCCGGCAATTGCTCCCACTCGGCATCGTACCCTTCTCCGCTCTGGTAGAAAAAATGCATGACCAGCCCGTCTTCCCGGGTTCGGGTTACATGCTTGTAGTCCGGGTCAGCGGCCCACATAAAGTCGATGACGTTGGGTGCTTTGAAATGGTAGGTAATCTGATCTCCCTTTTCGGGCTCGGGCTCCCCTTCCGGCAAATAACCGTGCCCGATCTCTTCCGGATTCTGTAGGTAGCCGGTGCCGCCGATCACGTAATCTGCGTCGATGGTGATCTTTACATCAAAATCCCCCCACACCCCGTGAAATTCCCGACCGATGTACGGATTGGCATGCCAACCCTGGTAATCGTATTCGCAGAGCTTGGGATACCATTGGGACATGGAATAGGCAATTCCCTCTTTGTTGTCGCGACCGTTGCGGCGGATCTGAACCGGCACCTGAGAACGGAACTCCATTTCAAGGCGGGTTTTCTCTCCTGGAAGAAGGGGTTGGGCCAATTCGACCTCCAGTATGGTCCCCACCACCTGGTAGGTTACCGCTTTGCCGTCCTGTTTCAGGGCATTGACCTTTTGGTAGCCTATCTCCTCCTCGGTGAGCTTGGAGATCTGATCGCCTATCCGGGAGCTGGGATCGGCTATTGTCCGGGACCGAACATCCATCATGCTACCCGGCTGAAAAGCATTGAGGTAGAGGTGATAAAAAACCCGCTCGAGCGTATCGGGCGAATTATTGTAGTAGGTTAGGTCCTGTTTCCCTTCGAAACGATGGGTATTGACGTCGAAATCGATGTCCATCTGGTATTCCACGCGCTGTTGCCAGCGATCGGCCTGGCAATACAGAGAAAGAGAAAGCAAGGAAAAAAAGAAAGAAAAGGTGATTTTCATGATTGCTAATTAAACTTGATCTCCTGGAACATGCTTTTGTAAAAAGATCTCCAATTTTCGAAAAAAGATGGTTATGCCAAAAGCAAAAGCCGCCCAAATAGTTCTATTTGAAAGGTGCTGGCCGGATTACTTTGGGATTCGCTGGTTTACTCACTATTTTTGCACTTGAAAAAAAGAACGCGCCTCATGAATAATAACGCCAATGTCCGATTTGGTCTACTAGCCGGAATGATCCTTCTCGCCGCTTTGTCCCGGCTTCTGCCCCACCCGCCCAATTTCACGGCGGTGGGCGCCATGGCTCTCTTCGGAGGAGCCTACTTGTCGGACCGCAGGCTGGCTCTGCTGGTTCCTTTCCTGGCCATGTGGATAAGTGATCTGATCCTGAACAATCTCGTCTACGGCGCCTATTTCGATAGCTTTTCCTGGTATGGAAATTTCTACGTTTACGGAGCTTTCGTTCTGATCACCCTGCTCGGAATAGGCTTTCTGAAAAAGGTCAGTGTCCAGCGTCTTCTCGGCTTGAGTATTTCCGCTTCCCTACTCTTTTTCCTCATCACCAATTTCGGTGACTGGCTCGGAAATCCAATCTACCCGCAGAATGGGACAGGCCTCGTACAGGCCTACGTGGCAGGGCTTCCCTTTCTGCGCAATACCCTTCTGGGGGATCTTTTCTTCTGCGGAGTTTTGTTTGGGACCTTTGAGTGGTTGAAGAACCAGTATCCCGCCTTGCAATTCGCCCGGCAATATGCCGAATAACCGGAAAGAGGAGGACCATCCCCAAAAAGACCGGGATCTGAAAGCCCCCCTACCGCTGGAAGAAGGGAAAGATTATTACCTGGAAAATGGCCTGTTCGTCTTGACGGAGGATTTCCTGGTCCGCAGAGGGTATTGCTGCCGAAGCGGATGCCGTCATTGTCCGTATGGATTCCTGGGGAAATCCCGCACTGGCAAAGGGGATACGGGATAATACGCTCCGCTGCTGTTTTTAGCTTTCTGATTGTGGAATCAACAGCCGTTACTTTAACCAGACTCCGCGCTCCAGGCGCAAAGCCAGTAGCTCAGCCCCCCTACTCTCAGTTAGGGTGTTTGGAATAGATAGGGAAATTGAATTGGCTGAGTCTCCATTCCTTGACCATCAAGCTTTATTCGCCGTTTCTTCCTCCTGGGGGTATTCCACGCGTACGTGGTGAATAGAGCGAAGCATAGCCCGGAATACGTTTTTGACGGCGACCAGTTCGCTGAAAGTCAATTCGGACTCTTCCATCTGGCCGTGTTCGATCTTGGCGTTGAAAATGCGATCCACCATTTGATCGATATCTTGACCGGTGGGTTTTTTCAGGCTTTTACAGGCGGCCTCCACCGAATCGGCTAGCATCAGTATGGTCTGTTCTTTCGTTTTGGGCCGGGGACCGGGATATTGAAAAGCAGAGGGGTTGCCCGGGGAAAGCGGATTGGCTTCCTGATGCTGTCGGAAGAAATATTCCACCCGGGTCGTACCGTGATGCGTAGCAATGAACTGGATGATCTTTTTGGGCAGCCTTTCTTTTTTTGCCATCCGGATGCCTTCGGTGACGTGCCCGATAATGATCCGGGCACTCTCCAGGGGAGGCAGGTCGTCATGCGGGTTTCCTTGTTCTCCCTGGTTTTCAATGAAGAACTCCGGGCGCTCGGTCTTGCCGATATCGTGATACAAGGCCCCGACTTTCACCAGGAGGGCATCCCCTTCGATCTGATGGACCGCTTCTTCGGCCAGATTGGAAACCTGAATGGAATGTTGGAGCGTTCCCGGGGCTTTGATGGCCAATTGCCTCAGTAAAGGTCGGTTCATGTCCGACAATTCTACCAGAGTGATGGATGAAGTGAACCCGAAGAGCCGCTCCAGCAAGGGAATCAGCGGATAGGCCAGCAAGGTCAGAAAGGAGTTGACAAACAACCAGACAAATACCTGATAGTCAATTTTGGCAAAAGAACTGGACTGGATCACCGATAAGGCCATGAACCCGATCGCATACACCAGAAATATACCGGCAATGGAGGCAAAAAACTTGCTCCAGTCGCGCGTATTGACATTGGTCAGTACGACGGCAATGCCGGCCAATATCTGAATGACCGTGAACTCATAGCCCTCGCTGGTCAGAAAGCTGGCGACCAGGACCAGGATCAGGTGGGTGAAGAGAGCCAGCAACTGGTTGTAGAAAGTGCTCAGTACGATCGGGACGATACAGAACGGGATCAGGTAGGCGCTCAAGGCCGGAGAGGATTCTGTGAGATACACCAGATAACTGTACACCGCAAACCACATCAGGATGAATGCCATCTTTCGAAAGCTGATCCAGATATCCGGAAAGACCCGGCTTACGTAAACGAGAAAAAGGCCTATGATCAGGCAGGTCAGGACCAGGTGCCCGCCGAAAATCCCCCAACGCGCTTGCTGGACCGATGATTTGGCGAGATACTGGGCCCGGTAAGAATCCAGTTTCCGGTAGGTTTCTTCCGTGATGGTGCCTCCTTTCTGAACAAGGAGTTCTCCTTCCTTGACCTTTCCCCGGGTGGGTGAGACCGAGCTCAGGGCTTCCTGCTCTGCCTTTTGGGTGAGCTCGCTATCCAGATGCAGATTGGGACGCACCCGTTTTTCCAGCAGCGGATACAAGAATTCCGGCTCGGCCAGCGGGGCATTGGGCAGCGAATCGTTCAAAAGGGCGCGCGCCACTTCCGGCCGGAGAAAGTTCTCCAGCGTCCGGGAAAATTGCTCGTTGCCGTTTACCACTTTTACCACAAACCCCTTGCCTTTGGCGGCATGCTCCGGGGCCAGGGCGATCACTCCCCGGCTGTAGACGTAGTCGAGGTACTCTTTGCCGTAGCGAAGGTAAATCTCCGGACGGGAGGATACATCCTGAAACTGATCCCGGCTGTTTCCCTGCTCCAATTGATCCTTGAACTGAGCTTCGAAGAGGTTCATTTCCTTTTCCTTCACCCGGGGATCCAATCGATAAAAGGGACTCAGGTTGGCCTGGGCCTGCTCCAGCTCGGCAGCCAACACTTCCGGGTCCTTGTTGATGGCGAAATCGAAGGGGGCGATCAGATTTTCGTATTTCCAGATCTCGTTGAGTTTAAACTCATACTTGAACTGGATCCGGTTGGGATACAGCAAGCTGATAAAAATAATTACACCTGCCACCAGGAGGCTCCTGCCGAGAGCAGGGATCCGGCCAAGCCATTTATTTATCCGTTCGCGAATCGTCATAAGCTTTTTGCACCTTTCCGGGTTGATACTTCTTTCTTAAAGATACCCAAATCCGAAAGTTTTGGGAAGGCACCTCTCCGGAGGCCGAACTTTCTGTGCAGCGAGAAAGAGATCGGGTTGGTCTCAAACCAATTCCAGGTGCCGGAGAATAAGGGAGTCGACCGTCACCATCCAGCCCTTGCGGTTCTTCCACTTAATGCAATCGGAGGCCATATGTTCGATCCTCCCCCGTTTTGCACATGGCCGGCCTTCAGGAGCGGGACGACCAGATGACTTCCTCCACTCCCAGCCGGTGCCCCAGGTAGCGAGCCAGGATGAAAAAGAAATCCGACAGGCGATTGAGGTACTGCAAAACGATGCCCTCTACGGGTTCCTGGTGCGATAAAGCCACCACCTGGCGCTCGGCTCTTCGACAAACGCAACGCGCGATGTGGGCCTGGGAAACCAGGACATGGCCTCCCGGAAGGATAAAATTTCGCAAAGGTTCCAGGTCTTCGTCCATCCGGTCCATGGCTTGCTCGAGCGTTTCCACATCGGCTTTTCTCAGCATTTCGATCGAAGCGGATTTCTTTCCGGGCTCCATGGCCAGATAGGATCCCATGCTGAACAAGCGGTTTTGGATCTCGTGGAGTTCTTCCCGCAGCTCCTCGTCCTGAAGTTGATCCCGAAGCAATCCGATCTGCGCATTCAACTCATCCAGCGTGCCATAGGATTCGATCCGAAGATGATCCTTGGGCAAACGCTTGCCGCCAAATAAAGAAGTCTCCCCCTCATCGCCGGTGCGAGTATAAATCCGGAACGCCATAGGTTTGAAATTTTGGCTTCAAAGGTAACCTTTCTAAGCATAGAAGGAGACGGGCAGGCCTGGGCGGGAAGTCATTCAGCCGGAGTGCGGGCGACTTTTTCGTTTTTGACGTCACTCTCGACTTCTCCATCCCGGAGACGAACGATGCGGTGCGCATATTCGGCGATATCCGGTTCGTGCGTTACCAGGATGACGGTATTGCCCCGATCGTGGATTTCCTGGAAAAGGGTCATGATCTCCATGGAAGTCTTGGTGTCCAGGTTACCGGTAGGTTCATCTGCCAGGATGATGGAGGGGCGATTGACCAGAGCCCGGGCTACGGCTACCCTTTGGCGCTGGCCCCCGGACAATTCGTTGGGCTTGTGGTCCATGCGATCTCCCAATCCCACCGAATCCAGTACTTCTGCGGCACGATCTTGGCGGTCACCCCTCGACATACCCGCGTAGATCAGCGGAAGGGCAACGTTATCCAGGGCCGACAATCGGGGAAGCAGGTTAAAAGTCTGAAAGACAAAACCGATCTCCTTATTCCTTACCTGGGCAAGCTCCCCGTCGGTCATTTGGCTGACCTCCCGGCCGTTGAGGCTGTATTCGCCGGTGGTCGGGGTATCCAGACAGCCCAACAAATTCATCAAGGTCGACTTTCCGGAACCCGAGGGGCCCATCAAAGCCACATATTCGTTGGAATAGATGTCGAGGTCGATATTTTTCAAAGCTTCTACCCGGGTGGTTCCCATGAGATAGATCTTGCTCAAACCCCGAACGGCAATCATCGAATCGGTCATGCTGAATCTTGCTTTTTACTTTTTGGGCGTTATTACCCTGGGTACCTGAAAAAAATCATCTTGCCGGCGAGGCGCTTCTTTGAGAATGTCCTCTGCCCGGGCCGGAGATCGGGCTATGTCTTCCCGCAGAAGTTCGATCCCGCTTTCCGAAACCTCATCCTTCGGGAAGGGATCCGGCCCGTCCAGTTCGGTTAACTTGCTCACCAGATCGGTCATTTTTTCCAGGTCCTGGCGAAGTTTTTGTCGCTCCGCCTCTGGCAACTCCAGTTGTGCCAGCTTCTCCAGTTGGGAAATTAAGGCATCGTTGATTTTCATAAGCAATAATTCGATGACTGCCGCCTGCTGTTCGTCGAAGGTAGGGTTATTGTCCCACAGGATCCATTTCGACCGGGAAAAATTGGAGGACCACGGAGGTCAAATGGTCAGGAGTTGTATTTTCAGGCTTCAATCCTGGAAGCCATGACCGACCGTCCGGAACCAATATCCATCAAGCACGTTGCCATCGCCGGAAACATCGGCGCCGGTAAAACCACTCTCACGACCCTTTTGGGCAAATCCTTCCATTGGAAGGTACATTACGAATCCACTGAGAACAATCCTTACCTGAGCGATTTCTATCACGACATGCGGCGTTGGTCCTTCAATCTGCAGATCTATTTCCTGCACAGCCGCTACCAACAGATTATGGAAATCATTCAGGGAGACGAAACGGTGGTGCAAGACCGCACTATTTACGAGGATGCCTACATTTTTGCCCCCAACCTGCACGACATGGGGCTCCTGACTACGCGGGATTTCGAAAATTACCAGCGCTTGTTCGAGACGATGATCCGGCAGATCCGGCCGCCCGATTTGCTCATCTATCTTCGTGCCAACATCCCGACGCTGGTGGCACACATCCAATCCCGGGGACGGGAATACGAAGGCAGCATGAGCCTGGATTATCTCAAACGCCTGAATGAACGCTACGAGGAATGGATCGAGAGCTACAAGGATGGAAGGCTGCTGATCATACCCGCAGACCAGCTCGACTTCGAAAACAATCCCGAAGACCTGGGTAAGATCATCAATATGGTCACTGCCGAGCTACACGGCCTTTTTGAATAGAGAGGCTTTTCTCAAGGCAGGGACGGCTCTCCGTTCTGTACCCATCCCAGGAGTTGTTCCACCCATCCGGCAATTTCGCCGTGAAATAAAACGCCCGCTACCAGCATGACCTGCAATAAAAGGGTCAAGAAAAGGGCTTTCCGGCGGGTTCGTCTTTCTCTTTGTTTTTCGTAGGTATAGGCCATGCACTCAGGGATTATTTCTCGAAGAACGATTTCCTTTCCTTGTCTATTTCAAGCCTGAATAAAACTTTTGGAGCGAACTTTGGAATGGCCTTCTGTTTTAACTAACGGTAGCAACGTTTAACGGAATTATCTATGGAAGCTTATCATAAGATCATAGCCGAACTGGACCCTCATCACACCACTTTGGTTGCAGTCTCGAAGACCCATCCGCCCGAAAAGATCATGGAGCTCTACGAACTGGGCCATCGGGATTTCGGAGAAAATCGTCAGGCGGAGTTATCGGAAAAATATGAGAAACTGCCCAAAGACATCCGGTGGCATTTCATCGGTCATTTGCAAAGCAAAAAAACCAAATACATTGCTCCTTTCGTCTACATGATTCACTCGGTGGATAGTTTCAAGTTGCTCGCGGAAATCAATAAACAGGCCGAGCGAAACGACCGGGTAATCCAATGCTTGCTCCAGTTCAAGATTGCGAAAGAGGAAAGCAAGTATGGCCTGGAGGCCCGGGATATCAGGGAAGAGTTCACCCAGGAGGCCCTCCAGGAATTCCGTTCGGTCAACATCCGGGGGGTCATGGGCATGGCCACCTTTACGGAGGATATGGACCAGGTCAGGATGGAGTTCAAAAAGCTGAAAGACTTCTTTGACGAGCTAAAACTCACCCGCTTTGCCGAAAAAGACGACTTCGACCAGATTTCGATGGGTATGACGGGAGATTATAAAGTGGCCTTGGAGGAAGGAAGTACCATGATACGGGTGGGAACTCTGCTCTTCGGCGAAAGGGAATACGGATAAAGGATCATTGTTTGATCAGGCGGAGCACTTTTTGTCCCTGATCGGCCCGGATCCGTAGGAAATAAAGTCCCTTGGGCCAATCCGCCAGGGAGATCTCCCATTCCTGGCCCCGGGCTTCCCACCGGCGCCAGGTACGGCCGGCCAGATCGAATACCACAATCTCCCGTAAGCGTAGTTCCGGCCCCCATTGCAGAAAAGTTCGCTCGACGGCCGGATTGGGATACAACCGGATTTTTCCCTCCGGAATTCGAGGATGTACACTCGTGGTCAGGGATTTCAGCTCTGTCTGAAACCAGGAAAGCCCTCCTCTGGCATTGCCCACCAATAACTCCAGAAACCCGTCCTGGTCGATGTCTGCTACCGCAGGACTGGTCCGGTAACCCTGTTTCAGCTTTCGGAATTCATTTTCCAGCGGGTTGAAAGCCCCACCCAGGTTTCCCTCGATATCGGAATAATGTTCTATCCCATTGTCCTGACTACCGGTAAGCAGATGCCAGCCGTCGGAGTGATCAAATAGGTAGGGAGTGCTGTAGCCGGCGAAAAAATTGGAATTGGGTTTTCGGCTGTCCACCTTTCCGAAAAAGGAGTCTTCGGGATCCGGGCTAAATCGGGGAACCCCGGCGCTTCCCAGGTTCGGGAAGTAGTTCAGGTTTCCCGTTCGCTCCCCGATCACCAAGTCGGCCAGGCCGTCGCGGTTGAGGTCCGCTATTTGAGGGGCACTCCCCTCCCCTACGTCGATGCCGCCATAATTCTCCTGCCAGGCCGAAAATTGCATGGGATTCCCGGGGCCCGCTACGTTCCCGGCAAAAAAGAGCTTGCCTCCGATCTCCCCCACGATCAGATCCAGGTCGCCGTCCTGATCGAGGTCGCCGAAAGCAGGAACGAAATCGCTCGATCGGGATTGGAATGTGCTCATACCGAGCCAGTCGGAATCCGTCCAGGCGAAGGCCGGACGTTGGGGCGTACCCGTATTCAAAAACAGGTGAAGGCCGGAAAATCGGCTCTCCGGAGACTCAAAACGAGACCGATGCCCCACGACCAGATCCAGGAGGCCGTCCTGGTTGACATCCGCGAAGGCAGGATAGGCTCCTGATCCCAGATCCAGCATTTCGCCAACCAGAAAGGAGCGGTCTTGCCAGGCAAACTCCTTCGCCATACCGGTACCCACATCGGCATATTGCCAGAGCACCTCTACGTCTTCTACTCCGGAGGTTGCATTCGGAGCGGCCAGCAGGTCGGGGCGACCGTCCAGATCGACATCCTCCAGAAAGGAGGCGGGAAAGAAAGGAATATCCACGGGAACATCCTCTTCGGGGAAGCCGACCACTTGCTTGTTCATCCAGGCATCCAGGCAGGTGTTTCCGTTTTGCAGGTAGGTCAGCAGAGGGAAAGAAATATCGCCCAGGAGCAGGTCCTGCAAGCCATCGCCATTCCGGTCGAACAACAACAAGGAAGAGCCGCTGTGCCGGGGTTGGCCGGAGCGCTCCCGCAGCTCATGAAAAGGAGTGGCACATAAGCCGGGTGCCGGAGCCAGCAGCAGTTCTTCGTCATCCAGACTTTCGGCGAAACCGCCCCAGCAGTTCGTACTGCGAATAAACAACAGACTGTCGAGGCCAAACCCCCTTTCTACCGATAAGTTCCGGTAAAACTCCACCTGCGTGCCTCCGGGATCGAAGGTCAAAATATCCAGATCG
The DNA here is from genome assembly GCA_964640855.1 of uncultured Saprospiraceae bacterium. Taxonomy (GTDB): domain Bacteria; phylum Bacteroidota; class Bacteroidia; order Chitinophagales; family Saprospiraceae; genus JAJDFU01. The sequence continues at coordinate 13,542 of CAZXIX010000060.1, read as the reverse complement.
CCATCGCAATCGGCATCGGCAATAGCCGGATAATCGATGGAGAAAACGAGAATATTCAACTCGCCGCCGGTGGGCGTGCTGAAGACCAGGACCTGGTAGGGGTTATTCAGCGCCAGGCGATCGAACTTTAGCTTCCCCCCGGAAAAGCGGCCCCGGAAGACAACTATGCCCGGAATCCCCGGCACATCCGAATAAGCAAAAATGTCGGGCGCACCGTCTCCATTGAAATCCCTGAGCTGTACCCAGTCCGATAATTCGGGAAAGGAATCCACCAGATCGGGAGCCGGAGTCCAGCCGTCGGCGGCATTGGGATCCGCACGAAATGCCAGGTGCACGCCGCCGGTGCGATCAAACAGGTAAAGTTCCGGTTGCCCATCTCCTGTTAGGTCCACCACGGAGGGCTGGGGGTTGTTCAGCCCGCCTTCCCAGGGCATGTCCAAAACCCGACCCTCCCGGGAAAGGGGATAGTCGAGAGTGGGCATGCCTTGACCGAAAGCCCAAACTGCCGGTAAAAGTAATATGCCGAGTCCCAGGAGTTTCATGTATGCCATTCTCAACGTTGCCTTCAGCTGAAACGGTATTTTTTCTTTTATTTGTTTGCCTGTCCCTTCTCAAGCGCTTTAGAATCACCAAAGATGAGAAACCTACTTTTAGCCTTCCTTCTCTTGTTCACAGCCGGTTTGGGACTGACACGGGCGCAGAGCGATAGTCTGTTGTCTTCCCCAAACCTCGACTTGAGCGAATCGCCGGAGTTCCGGTTCCGGGAAGGCTTCCTCGAAATGCAATACCCCGTTGAACTAACGGGCAAGGCACAAATTACGATCAATGGAGAGGAAAAAGAGATAACACTTGTCGGCGGGACGGCCAAAATCCGTGAATCAGCCGACGAAAAAGGAAAACTGCTGCTGATCGATTCGGGTGCACGGCTCCCGGCCCTCTTTCACCTGTCCCAAAAGAACGGCCAGAGCCGGTTTGTGCGGATCCCCCTCTGGCTGACTGTTTTGCCGCCCATGCTGGCCATCCTCATGGCTCTGGTTTTTCGGGAAGTCATCGTTTCGCTTTTCGTCGGGGTCTGGTCGGGGGCATTCGTGGCCGGGGGAATGCGGATCGACTCTCTTTACTATTTCCTGCAGTCTTTCTTCCAGGTAGTCGGCCAATACGTACCGGAAGCGCTGACGGATTTCGGCCACATTTCGGTCATTGTCTTTTCCCTACTGATCGGAGCCATGGTCGGATTGATATCCCGAAACGGGGGCATGGCCGGCATTGTGAAAATTCTGTCGGTTTTTGCACGTTCTCCCCGCAGCGCCCAAGCCATCACCTGGTTGCTGGGGGTGGCCATTTTCTTCGACGACTACGCCAATACGCTGATTGTCGGGAATACCATGCGCTCGGTCACCGATCGGTTTCGCGTATCGAGAGAGAAACTGGCTTACATCGTAGACTCTACGGCTGCACCGGTGGCGTCTATAGCTTTCATCACCACCTGGATAGGAGCTGAACTCGGCTACATTGACGACGGGATAAGCCAGATCAGCGACCTGGCGGGTGAGATGGCGCCCTACTCCATTTTCCTTAATTCCCTGAGATACTCCTTCTATCCGGTGCTGACCCTGTTGTTCATACTTATGCTGATCTATCAGAGACGAGATTATGGCTCCATGTACCAGGCCGAGGTCCGGGCCCGGCAGACTCAGCCTGAAGAGGAAGATCCGGAAACGGATGCGCCTACGCAGGATATGGACGAATTTGCCCCCCTTCGGAATGCGCCCCGGAAATGGGCGGATGCCTTTTTCCCGGTGCTGGTGGTCATTCTGGTTACCATTTACGGTCTTCTGGAGACGGGAATGCAGAGTGTGTACCAGGAACTTTTGGATGCCGGTGTCGCTTTGAGCGATAACTCCTGGGAAGCCGTCTGGTCGAACATGAACGTCGTGCTGGCGGATAGCAACGGAGGGTTTTTCATGAAGCTGGGAAAACTGATCGGGAACGCCGATTCCTATACGGCCTTGCTTTGGTCTTCGCTCAGCGGGGTAACGCTGGCCCTGATCATGACGCTGGCCCGCCGCAGCATGAACATCGGTTATGCGGTGGGCACCCTGATCGACGGAATGAAAGCCATTTTGCCCGCCATTCTCATCCTTACCCTGGCCTGGTCGCTGGCTTTGGTGACCGAAGAATTGCATACGGCCGATTTCCTTTCCGGAGCTGTACAAGGCGCCCTGAACCCCTATTTGCTTCCCGGGATCGTTTTTGTACTGGCAGCGCTCATCTCCTTCTCCACCGGCTCCTCCTGGAGTACCATGGCCATTTTATACCCGCTGGTCATTCCGACCAGTTGGGCACTCACCCAATCTGCCGGAATGGACGAATCCATCAGCAGGGAGATCCTGTACAATGTGATCTCGGTCGTTTTGGCCGCCTCCGTTCTGGGCGACCATTGTTCCCCCATTTCCGATACTACCATCCTCAGTTCCCTGGCTTCCGGATGCCATCACATCGATCATGTGAGGACCCAGCTTCCTTATGCCTTGACTGTTGGCGGGGTCAGCCTGCTCTTTGCGGTACTGTCCACCTTTCTGGGGGGTGGATGGTTGCTCTGCAGCTTCTTGTATCTGGCCGGGATAGCTTTATTGTGGGGCATTATCCGTTGGGTGGGGAAGGGGGTTCCTGATCCCGACAAAACAATCCTCTGACCCGGGCTGTTGAAAAAAAGATTAATTTTTTGATTGTGGGAAAAAGTCCGAAAAAAGCGCATTTATCGGAAAAGATATGTCCGGTTTGCAAGCGACCCTTCCAGTGGCGAAAGAAATGGGAGCGGGACTGGCCCAACGTACGCTATTGCAGCGAACGCTGCCGACGGGCTGCCAAAAACGGCGTTATCCATGCATGAAGATCGATTCGAGCCGAGAGGAAAAAACGAGTATTCCAACCTCGCCTTCCATCCGTACAATGTACTCTTGGTCCTTGTGCTGCTGAGCCTTTCCATACTGTTCCTGACCTTGACGGCAGCTTTCACCTATTCGCGGGTGCAGAATGGAGCGCCTTCCATCAAGCTGCCCTGGCTTTTTCTGGCGAACACCCTGATCCTCGTAGGCAGCAGCCTGACCATGATGTGGGCGACCCGCGCCTACAAGGCCGACCAGACACAACAGTACCGCCTGGCCCTGGGCATTACGCTGGGCCTGTCCTTCCTTTTTTTACTGGCCCAGATTCTGGCTTGGCGGCAACTATTCAGTCAATCCGTCTTTATTTCTTCGGATATTTCCGCCTCTTACCTATATCTGATCTCAGGGCTTCATTTTGCCCACGTGATCGCCGGTATCCCCTTTTTGGGTTATTTCCTTTTCCGGGCCTGGAAGGACATGCGCGAACCGGTCAGTGTCCTGGTCTATTTCTCGGATCCGCTCAGGAGGCTCAAACTCCGTCTGTTAACCCTGTATTGGCATTTCCTCGACGTACTCTGGATCTATCTGATCCTTTTCTTTTTCATCAATTATCTTGTCTGAACCCGGTTCTGTCGGACATTTCCGAACCGCTATCCCGCTTCCAATTCAGTAGGCCGTGCTTGAGCCAGCGATGCCGGTTCAGGTACGGAGTAGCAGGCTCTATCCCACTCTTCTTCCAGGCATAGTTTTCAGATCACATATCTCGATCAAACTGGCGATATTAGTACCTTTGACCGTTCAAGGAAATGCCATGCAGAAAACCGATCCCGCCATCAATCTGGAGGTAGCCCGCCAACTGGGACTGACCGAGGAAGAGTTTGGCCGCATCCACGATATTCTGGGCCGGGAGCCCAACTTCACCGAATTGAGCGTTTTTGCCGTCATGTGGTCGGAGCATTGTTCCTACAAGAATTCCATTCGTTGGCTGAAGACCCTCCCCCGGGAGGGAGGGCGGCTGCTGGTAGGCGCGGGTGAAGAAAATGCCGGCCTGGTGGATATTGGAGACGGCTGGGCCTGCGCGTTCAAGATCGAGTCGCACAACCACCCCTCGGCCATAGAGCCCTACCAGGGTGCGGCTACGGGTGTGGGCGGGATCCACCGGGATATTTTCACCATGGGAGCGCGGCCGATCGCTGCTCTGAATTCCCTTCGATTCGGTAAGATCGAGCTGCCGCGTACCCAACACCTGATGCACGGGGTGGTCAGCGGCATAGGAGATTACGGAAATTGTTTTGGAGTGCCCACGGTAGGAGGTGAAGTGTACTTTGACGAATGCTACAACCAAAACATCCTGGTGAATGCCATGTCCGTGGGTATTGTACGGGCGGGAGAAACAGTTTCCGCCTCGGCCGACGGCCCGGGCAACCCGGTTTTGATCGTCGGATCGGCTACCGGAAAAGACGGCATTCACGGGGCTACTTTTGCCTCTGCGGATCTCACCGAAGACTCGGAGGAGGATCTTCCGGCGGTACAGGTGGGAGACCCCTTTCAGGAAAAACTTTTGCTGGAAGCCACCCTCGAAGCCCTGAAAACCGGCGCGGTCGTCGGCATGCAGGACATGGGAGCCGCCGGCATCACCTGCTCCACTTCGGAAATGAGTGCTAAGAGCGAGACCGGTATGCGGATCGATCTCGACAAAGTTCCTACCCGGCAGGAAAACATGCACCCTTTTGAGATCCTGCTTAGTGAAAGCCAGGAAAGGATGCTGATCATCGCCCATAAGGGGCAGGAAAACAAGCTTTTCCAGATCTTTGAGAAGTGGGACCTGGAATGTGCGCAGATCGGAGAAGTGACGGACACCGGGCGCCTGGAATTTTTTCACCACGGCCTCAAGGTGGCAGACGTTCCCTCCTGGGACCTGGTTTTGGGAGGCGGCGCTCCCGTGTACGAACGCGAATACAAAACCCCCGAATACCTGAAAAAGGTAAATGCCTTCCGCCTGGGTGAAATTCCTTTCCCCAAAAATTACCTGGAAGTAGCGCGTACACTTGCCGCCTCGCCCAACATTGCCTCCAAACGCTGGGTCTACGAACAGTATGACAGCATGGTACGCACCAACTCCATGGGTACCAACGCCCCCTCCGATGCCTCGTTGATTCGGCTCAAAGATTCCGAAAAGGCATTGGCTATGACGGTGGATTGTAATTCGGCTTATGTGTACGCCAATCCTCATGTAGGCACCATGATCGCCGTTTCTGAAGCAGCCCGCAACATCGTCTGCTCCGGCGGCACCCCACTGGCCATTACCAATTGCCTGAACTTTGGTAACCCTTACAATCCGGAGGTTTACTGGCAGTTCGTGCAAGCCATCAAAGGAATGGGCGAAGCTTGCCGGAAATTCGATACACCTGTCACAGGTGGCAACGTTAGTTTCTACAACCAATCCGTTATAGGGGATCGAACCGAACCGGTATATCCGACACCCGTTATCGGGATGGTAGGCCTTCTCGAAGATTACCGTCTGGCAACCACCATTCCTTTCAAACAAGCGGGGCATGCCATTTATATGATAGGAACACCGCAGAACGATTTGGGCTGTAGCGAATACTTGCAGAAAGTCCATGGTGTTCGTTTCTCCCCTGCCCCCTGGTTCAATCTGGACGAGGAAGTCCAGGTACAGGGCATGGTCAGTCAGCTGATCCGGAAAGGATGGGTGCGGTCGGCTCACGATATTTCCGAAGGAGGCCTGTTCATCAGCCTGTTGGAATCGGCCATTTCTTCCAACCTGGGCTTCGAAATAGAGACGGACGAGAATTTCAGGAAAGACGCCTATCTCTTCGGAGAAAGCCAGAGCCGGGTGGTGGTGACCGTATCGCCGGAAGACGAGGATGTCTTTGTCTCCTTTCTGAATGGACAGAATGTCCCCTTTACCAAACTGGGAGAAACGGGATCGGACAAGCTCACCGTCGACGGCATGGACTTCGGGGCGGTATCGGAATGGAAAAATCTTTACGAACAATCTATTGAAAAAGAGATAAGAGAATGAGATCGGCATTTTTGTTTGTCCTGCTTTTACTTCTCCTACAGGCTTGTACGGACGAGCCGGATGGAACCCTTATCAGCGGGCACATCCGCAAGGCCAACAATCTTCAACTCTCGCTGGATGAGGTGGTGATCGGAATCCCCAGCCGACCAATCCAGCAAACCCGGGTGGGATCCGACGGCTCCTTCAGCCTGAAAACCGAACAACCTTTAGGGGGCGGTATTTACCAACTACGGGTCGGAGCTCAGAAAATTCCCATTCTTTTGGAAATGCCAGCCAAGCGCATCGAGATCGAAACCGACCTGAGCCGACTCAGCGATATGGAGATCCAGATTAAGGGGGCGCCGGGCAGCGAAGCCTATTTCCACTTTTTGCAGAATACGCCGAATCCCTTTCCCGGGGAAGTCCGGGAGTTTGTAGATACGACCTCCTTCCCTTATGCAGGTGCCTGGCTCACTTTCATGCAATGGCGCAATCGAGTGGACTTGCTCGAACTGCACCAAGCAGCGCAAGCCAGATTGGCTTCCGCCCACCCCGAAGCAGAAAATACCCGGCAGTATGCCGACTTCATCCAATTCCGCGAACGTGCCTACGACCAAATGTTGGCGGAAAAACGTATACAGGTCGGCAAACCGGCCCCGGATATCACCCTGCCCTCTCCATCCGGCGAAATGTTGTCTTTGCACGACCTAAAAGGCAAGGTCGTCTTGTTGGATTTCTGGGCCAGTTGGTGCGGCCCTTGTCGGAAGGAAAATCCCCATGTGGTGAAGGTATACGAGCGATACAAAGATCGCGGATTCGCCATATTCAGCGTATCGCTGGATGGGGTCGATTCCCGGACCAAAGCCCGGCTGGCTACGGCAGATCAAATCGAGCGGGCCACGGAAAATCAGCGTGCAAAGTGGGTGACCGCCATCGAACAGGATAAGCTTAGCTGGGAAACCCACGTGAGCGACCTCAAAGCCTGGGAATCGGAAGCCGCCGCCTTGTACGGCGTACAGGCCATCCCTCAAACCTTTCTCATTGACCGGGAGGGCAACATTGCCCAGATCAACATCCGCGGGGCCGCCATGCTGGAAAGGGAGTTGCTCAAGTTGCTTTAGCCTGCCCGTGCAATAATTGGGCGGCCAGAATGCCTCCGGCCACCGCCGCGTTCAGACTTTCTCCGCCCCCCCGACCGGGAATGGAAATGCGCTCGGTCAATAATACGGCCGTTTCATCCCGGATGCCGCTCCCCTCCCGACCCAATACCAACAATCCGTTTTCAGGCCAGCGGCCTGCAAAAACGCTTTCACCCCCCATCACAGCGCCCAGAACCGGCAAGTCTCCGCTCTCTTCCAGCAGGGCAGGAAGGGCCACCCGGATGCATTCTACCCGGAGAAAAGCGCCCATGCTGGCCTGGATCACCTTCGGATGATGGAAATCGGCTGAATCCAGCGATCCGAACAGGTAGGGCATCCCGAACCAATCGGCAATGCGCATCAGAGTACCCGCATTGCCGGGATCCTGAATGCCGTCGAGGTAATAACAAAGGTGGTTTTTCCAGAGCCCAGGCTCCCATTTCGCCTCCCAGTCATCCAGGTAAGCGATCACCTGATTGGGTGTGGACATAGCCGACAGTTGCTGCAACTCTTTTTCAGAAACCGGGTAATACGGAATTTCGCGGCTCTCCAGAAGGGGCAAAAGGGGGTCTAGCCAGCTCGAAAGCCCCATCACGGCACAGACCGCAGAAGGCTTATAATCCAGTACTTCCCGGACTATTTTATCGCCTTCCACAGTGAATTTGTTATACTTTTGCCTGAACTTCTTCCGTTTAAGCGATCGGTAATACTGTATCTGTTTTTTTGAAAGAGCCATCAGCAGAAAATTCGCATGAAGCATTGGTTGGGCAGGCATATCATCGGGCTCGGCATATCGAGTCTGGTCCTCCTGTCCTCCTGCAACACCACCCGCTTCCTGGATCCCGGTGAATTCCTCCTTACGAAAAATAGCGTTCGGATCGAGTCCGATGGAAAGGTAGCAAAGAAAAGGGAACTGCGTTTCGAACTGGAAAGCCGATACAAACAAGTACCCAACCGCAATTTCTTTTTCTTCTTTCCCAGGGAGTTATTCTATTTTCGAAATGAGGAAAAGACTTCCAAGTTCAGCCGGTGGGTGCGCAAGTCCATCGGTGAAAAGCCCGCCATCTTCGATCAGCGCCTGACGGAGCGCACCCGGGAATCCATGCTGGGTATCCTGCAATATAAGGGCTACTACAACGCCCAGGTGAGCGTAGAGGAGCAGGTGAAAGGATCGCGGCAACGGAAAATTGAACTCACCTACCTGGTCGACCCCGGAAAGCAGTTTACCATTGACAGCATCTTTTATTTCAGCCAGGATCAGGAAGTAGACACCATCTTGCAGGATTTGAGCGAAGAATCCAGACTGTCGCCCGGTACCGAACTGGATGGAGGACTCTATGAAGAAGAGAAAGTGCGCATTCGCCGGTATATGCAAAATCACGGCTACGCTTTCTTTTTTCCCAATGCCTTTGCCCCGCTGAAAGCCGATACCACTTTGACCCCTAAAAAGGCCAATGTGTTTTTCGAGGTGCTGGCGCCGCCGCAGGATACCGCCCACCGCCAGTATTGGATCGGGGATATCGTTATTTACCCGGATTTCAACCCGCGCGTACCGGAAGAACAACTTCTGGATACAATCATCGAAGGGATAAGGTTTCGGGCCCCTTCCGACCAATTCCTGGTCAAGCCTCACGTAATCATCCAGAAGTTATTCCTAAAAGAGGGTAACCTGTATCGCTACGACGATATCAACCGGACCCAACAATCGCTTTCCAGCCTCAGCATCTTCCGCTTCGTCCGGATCCGCGAAAGGGTGGATACGGTAGATGAGAATACGATCAACTTTACCATTGAATTGAGCTCAAACCGGAAACAGGAATTGGGTTTCGATTTTGACATCAGTTATGCCAACCGGAGCGGAGCCACCATCACCGGAAATCTAATCGGTTTGTCGGTCAGTCCGTCCTTCAGCCATCGCAACCTGTTCCGGGGCGGGGAACTGTTTACGCTTAATCTCCTGGCGGGGGTAGAAGTACAGCCCGGCACCGGACCCTTCTGGAACACCGTAGATATCGGCGCCAACGCAGAGATCGTATTCCCCAAATACATCAACTTCCTCAAGCTGTGGAACCCTTTTTATAAACTGCGCAAAGCTTTGAGCAAAAAGGGAGACATCCCTCGGGAAGAACGCAAACCTTTTCTGTACGAGACCATGCAGGAAAGGGCCTCCACCCGCGTGAATGTAGGCTACAATTACTTGTCCATCATCAATTTCTACCGCTACAACCTTTTCAATGCCTCCTTAGGCTATGATGTACAGATAGCCAATAATCAACGTTTTATATTCGATCACGTGGGAATTGATTTCCTGACGCCTCAAACAGACTCCGCCTTCGATGTCATCCTGGAGCAGAATCCTTTTCTCCAAAGAAGTTTTGGACCCCAGCTGTTTACCGGGTTCCTGTTTCGAAACGCAGCCTACAGCTACTCCAGCCGGCCGAATCCCACCGGGGAATCCTTCGTACTTTCCTTCAGGTTTGAGTTAAGTGGACTGGAGGTTCTGACGGCCAACTATTTATCCAATGCCATTACCGGAAAGAAAGATACCTTTCGCATCGGTTCCACCCAATTCTCCCAATACCTGGCCCTGGAAAGTGGCATTCGATATTATCGACAACTAAGCCCGACCACCACTTTGGCGGCGCGCTTCAATATCGGTGTGGCGAGGCCGTATGGCCTTACCTCGGATGTGCCCTACGTCAAACAATTTTTCGTCGGCGGCCCCAACAGCATTCGAGCCTGGCCGGCCCGCGGCCTGGGACCCGGGGGCTATGAGGACCCTCTCACCCAAGATCTGGACAATCGGCTGCTTTTTTATCAATCGGCGGATTTCCGGATAGAATTTAACCTGGAGTATCGATTTCCGCTGATCTGGCAGCTAAAAGGAGCTTTGTTTCTGGATGGGGGAAATGTCTGGACCTTCGATTTTGATCCGGATCGCTGCGGATCCCAGTTCCTGTTCAAAGGAAAGGTGGTCAATAACTGCGGCGAAGGGGGCCCCCAGACCGTGGACCCTTTCTACAAACAGATCGCGCTCGGCACTGGGTTCGGTCTCCGGCTGGACCTCTCCTACTTTGTCATTCGCTTTGACACCGGACTCCGGCTCCGCAACCCTTTTCCGCGAAACGGCGATCCTGCCACTGCCGTGGGGCTGGATTATTTCATCGATTGGACGGAAGGCGTTTTCTCCGATTACCTCAACTTCAACATCGCCCTGGGTTATCCCTTCTGAACCAGGATCCCGGCCCCGGAAAGACCGGACGGGTAGTGATGGAAAGGAAGGCAGTAAAGGTCCAACATTCCGGCAGCGGCCAATTCCCGAAACCCTCACTTAAACATGGACCGCCGACCGTATAGGCTACAGATCGGACAGGTATGGGGATCATGCCCTCTGGCAGGACAGTATTCCCGGCCAAAGTAAATGATCTGGAGGTGCAGCTTATTCCAGCTTTCCCGGGGGAACAGCTTTTTGAGATCGGCTTCCGTTTTTTCTACATTCTTTCCCGTGCTCAGGGTCCAGCGCCAGGCCAGACGGTGAATGTGGGTGTCGACCGGAAAAGCCGGATGGCCGAAGGCCTGGCTCATGACCACGGATGCGGTCTTGTGACCCACCCCCGGTAAGGCCTCGAGGGCCTCGAAGGAATCCGGCACCTGGCCTCCGTGTTCTTCCACCAGGATCTGCGACAATTCGCTGATGGCTTTGGATTTTCGGGGAGAAAGGCCGCAGGGTTTGATGATCTCCCGGATCTCTTCCACCGGGATTTCCCGCATTTGATAGGGATTATCGGCTTTGTCGAACAGATAGGGGGTTACCTGATTCACCCTCTCGTCCGTGCATTGGGCCGACAGCAGAACGGCCACCAGCAAGGTGTAGGGATCGACATGCTGCAGCGGAATGGGAACCTCAGGATAGTATTCGTCCAGCATCTGGTGGATGGCAACAGCCTTCTCCTTTCGGCTCAAGCGTTTTTGTGTGTTCATCGATAAGAAAAAACAGTCCCTTCCTCAGGTTGTTTAACGAGGACCTCATTCCGACCCGAATCCTCCACCCGGCCAATGATCCGGGCATCTACCCCAAAGGATTGAGCAATTTCGATCACCCGTTCGGCACGGGCCTCCGGCAGGTATATTTCCAAACGGTGCCCCATGTTAAATACCTGGTACATTTCTTTCCAGGGCGTTCCCGCTTCCTGCCGGATCAACGAAAACAGGGGAGGTGTGGGAAAAAGATGGTCCTTGATCACCTTTTTCCCCTCCAGGAATTTCAGCACTTTGGTCTGCCCCCCTCCGGAACAATGGATCATACCGTGGATCTCCTCCCTCGGAAGGTCGTTGAACACGCTTTTCAGAACGGGCAGATAGGTACGGGTGGGAGAAAGAACCAGCTTGCCGACCGGGATGGACTGACCGTTAATGTCGAGGGTATCGGTCAGCTTTTTACTCCCTACATACACGACCTCCTCGGGCAAAGCGGGATCGAAGCTCTCGGGATACCGGCCCGCGTAGGCATGATGGAATACATCGTGGCGGGCTGAAGTCAGGCCGTTGCTACCCATACCGGCGTTGTAGGCATCTTCATAGGAAGCCTGCCCGAAGGAGGCGAGCCCGACCACCACGTCACCGGCTTGAATTCGATTGACCACCAGCTCCGATCTTTTCAATCGGGCAAAAGTGGTGAACCCTACGTCCAGGGTGCGTACGATATCTCCGACATCCGCCGTCTCGCCGCCGGTCAGATGAAGAGAGATGCCCAAAGCCTGCATGCGTTCCAGAAAATCGGAGGTACCGCCTATCAGTTGGGCCAAAACCTCCCCCGGGATCAGGTTTTTATTTCGCCCGATCGTGGAGGAGATCAGGATATGATCGATACAACCTACGCATGCCATGTCGTCGAGATTCATGACCAGTGCGTCTTGCACAATGCCTTTCCATACGGATTCATCACCCGTTTCTTTCCAGTAGAGCCAGGCCAGACTGGTTTTGGTGCCTGCTGTATCCGCATGCATGATGTTGCAATAGTCCGGATCTCCTGCCACCAGATCGGGCATGACCTTACAAAAAGCCATGGGGTACAAACCTTTATCCAGCTTCTGAATAGCGGCATGCACTTCTTCTTTTGAGGCGGATACCCCTCTTTTCCCGTAGGTGGATGAATCAGACATATGAGGCTTGTTTTGGATGTTCCGGGTATGAAAACCGGAATTAGGAACAAATTTACATCCTTTCCGGCTCTCTGTAGGCCTGATGGGCCTTGGCAAGGTGCGGGCTTTTTCTATTTTTACGCTTCAGAAGATAGCCCCGCCCCAAAAGCCGCTCATTTTTTTGACCGGACGAGTAAACCCATCACTGTGAGAAGTAAAGTCAACCGGCCCCCGGCCATGAGAACGGTGGTCTCCCTCTTTGGCAGTATTTTGTTTATCCTGATAGGCTTTTGGTTCTACCAGGAAAACGGAAATAAGACAGAAGAGACCGGGACGGAATCGCTCGATTCTTTTCCTGCTCAGGTTCCCACCGTCCAATATGGTTTCGCGATCGACACTTTCGTCCTGCAATGGGACACCATCCGGCGCAACGAATTCCTGGGTCAGATCCTGAATGAGAAAGGGATTTCCTACCTGGATATTGACCGCCTTTCCAAAAATGCCGAAGACGTCTTCGATGTGCGCAAGATTCGGGAAGGGCGACCTTATCTGTTCCTGTATACGGACACTACCCGTGCTCCGGATTACCTGGTGTACGAACCCTCCGCCTACGAATATGTGGTTTACGAGTTGAAAGACTCTCTCCAAGTCCGCAAGGAAAAAAGGCCCATCGAGAAGGTCATGCGCACCTTTTACGGGGAGATCCAGACCAGCTTGTGGGATGCCGTTGTGGGCAGGGGGCTCAATTGGGACCTGGCCGTCAAGATGGAGGATGCTCTTCAATGGCAGGTAGACTTCCACCATTTGCAAACGGGCGATCAGTTCCGGATGGTGTACGAGGAGGATCTGATCGAGGGAAAGTCGGTCGGGATCGGGCGGGTCTGGGCTGCCGGATTCAAGAATTCGGAGCACGAATATCAGGCGGTGTATTTTGATCACGAAAAACGCAGCGGCTACTACGATCCGGAAGGGCGGCCCATGGAGGCCCCTTTTCTGAAGGCGCCCGTGAAATACACCCGGATCTCATCCCGCTACAATCCGCGCCGTTTCCACCCCATCCTGAAAAGGGTGAGACCCCACTACGGAACGGATTATTCTGCTCCGCGAGGCACTCCGATATACGCCGTTGGCAATGGCACGGTCATCGAGGCGGCTTATTCCAAAGGCAACGGCAATTACGTCAAGATCCGTCACGACAAGACCTACATGACCCAATACCTGCACATGCAGGGCTTCGCGCGCGGGATACGGGCGGGGCTGCCCGTGCGGCAGGGCCAGGTGATCGGCTACGTTGGCTCTACGGGACTGGCCACCGGGCCCCACGTTTGCTTCCGCTTCTGGAAAAACGG
>CAZXIX010000059.1:0-26821 GCA_964640855.1 uncultured Saprospiraceae bacterium | reverse complement strand
GCGGCTTTGGGATAAAAACGACCGTTGGATTATGCGGACTTTGATCAAGCCTTGGAAACCCGTTGGAAAAGGACAGCCGATTTAGGCTCATCCTAACATCCACCCTAAATGTCAACTTCATGAAAGTTCATCTTTTGCTCGCCGGTCTTTTTTTGGGTATTCCGTTTTTGGGGTATGCCCAGGACCATATTTTTAGTGCGGAAGCCCCGGAGATCGTGCCGATCTGGCATCGTGTGGCCGACTATTCCCCCCAGCTCAGATCCGTTGAAGCGGCAGAGCTTTCTCCGGACGGTAAACTCGCCGTTTCGGTATCCAAATTCGGGTACGACCTCATGGTGTGGCGGGTAGCCGACGGGGCTTTGCTCTGGCAAGCCAAAAGCGAGTCGGAGATCGAGTGCGTTACCTTCTCGCCGGACGGGAAACGCTTCGTCACGGGAGGGGAAGATTATTTCATCCGCATCTATGACCTGGCGGAGAAAAAAGAAATCCGGGCCATAGAGCACGATAGCGGGCTGGATGGGATCACCTGGTCGCATAACGGGAATTGGATCGTAGCCGGTTCGGAAAAGGGAGATGCCTGGTTTTGGGATGCGGAAGACTATTCGCTTGTCGGAAAAATTAAGGTTGGTTCCACCATCAACTCGCTGGAATTTACCTCTGATGACGAACAACTGATCGTCGGGGGAAACATCCAGACTCCGGACCCGGAAACGGGGAGGACCGTGTACACCGGTTTCGCCAAACGCATCGATGTGGAAAGCATGCTGGTGGTCATGGAGTATGGGGCAGGTGTTCACGATGCCTCCGTCAAATCTGTGCGCATGACGCCGGACGAGCGTTTGATCGCCTCCGGATCGTTTGATCAAACCGCCCGGATCTTTGATTTTCAGAGCGGGGAACTGCTTCACGAATTCAAGGAGCCGCTGCGGATCGAGGCGGTTGCCTTCACCCCCGATGGGCAGTATCTGGTCACCGGCGGTCACCAGAAAAGGATTTCCTTTTACCGCTTGAGCGACAATAAATTGGTGTACGAACTACCCAGCCCGAGAACGGAATACCTGCATTTTTCGGATGACGGCCGGCTGCTGCTGACCGGGCATGAAGACAGCGGCCTTTTGTCGCTGTATTTGTTCCTGTCGGACACCCAACATCGCCCCGGCGTTTATCATCGTATTTCCAACCAACAACTTAACAACCGGGACCTGAAGGACAATCAATAGGACCTCAGTGACCGACTGATTTACCAGGATTTTAACTACTGACAAATGAAAAAACATTTTACCGCCCTACTCCTTATGCTCTGCCTGACCGGTCTCGGTTACGGGAGGGTTTCCGCTCAAAGCCCGGATACGCTGGTTCCCATCATAGGGCTTTCCGTGCAGGACCTCGGCAAGGATTACCAACGCGATCCGGAGGTTACCCCTGATTATCTGTACGCGGATGTGTCCAATCTGGGCGGAAACACGAGTGTCAGAAGGAACGATGAGGCTACCCTGAAGTGGAAGGATGAAGGCTACTACCAACGAAACCGCGATCTGGGTCAGACCTTTAATATCCCTAACGGAACCACCCTGCGTCTTAAATCGATTGTCCTCCGGACCGGTAACGGCGATAAGGCCATCTTGCCTAACACGGTCGGAGCACCGGTACAGATTCAGTTTTTTGAATTGGAAGGAACCCCGGTGATCAACGACAACGGTACGCCTACCGGTACGGAATCCACTCATGGCTTCAATAAGAACCACCGCACCGACGATTACCTCGAAGGCATTACCTACAAGCCGCTGGCTCTCGTGAGGGGCGGAGTTTTTCCGGATATTCCCCCTACTTCGCAGGATGGTGGACAGGAGGGACATCTGCGCTATATGCGCTGGGACATGGAGGGCGAAGCGGAATTGCTGCTGGAGGGTGGCAAGAGTTATTCCTTTATAGTGGGCTTCACCGAAGGAGGGCCGGAACTGGGATTCACCTTGGGCAACAACAACCGGGCAGCTTTAAGCGACCCGCCGGAGTTGTTGGTCGACGCCAATGGGAAGCCGTGGTGGAGTATTCGCCGGGAAGGCGACGGTACCCTGCCGCCCACCCAGATACCCGGCGATAATCCCCCTGAGGACGACAGCTTGCGGGCAGCCCTCATTGCGGAATCTCTGTTTGACGAATTTCACGAGACCACCCTTTCTCCTACCACCGATGGCTTTCCGGATGTAGACACCTATCGCAGCCATGAATTTTACCTGGAGGTGGAAAAGAACTGTGCCGCAGCAGGGACCCCCTGCGACGATGGCGATCCGATCACAGAAAATGACGTTGCCGACGGGAATTGCGGCTGCGCAGGCGTTAACCCCTGCCAGCCTGCCGGGACGCCTTGCGATGATGGCAATCCGAATACGGAAAACGATGTGGAGGACGGCCGGTGCACCTGTGCAGGGGAAGTGATCCTGGGCGAAGGTTTGTTCTTGGAAGCCTTGGGCAAGACCTACGAAAGAGACCCGGCCAAAACCCCCGATTATCTGTTCTTTGACGACTCCAACCAGGGAGGAAGCACCAGCGTACGCCGGGTCGATGCCTCCAACCTCGCCTGGAAGGATGAAGGATACTTTCAAAGGAACCGAGATCTGGGCCAGACCTTTTACATTCCGGAAGACACCTCCATCACCCTCGATGCCATCGTGATGCGGACCGGAAACAGCTCCAGCGCCGTGAAAGCCGGCGCCCTTTTTGCGGAGGTATACCTACAGCTTTTCGAAGTGGAGGGCACCCCAACCATCAACGACAACGGCACCCCTCCCGGAACAGATGCGACCCACGGATTTACCAAAAATCACCGGGCCGACGACTATCTGGAGGGCATCACCTACAAAAGTATCCTTACGGCGGCCGGGGCGGCTTTCCCGATCGTTAAGCCTACCACCCAAAACGGTGGAGAGCCCAGCCATCTCCTTTACATCCGCTGGGATCTGCTGGATGACAAGGAGATCATCTTGCAGGGCGGGAAGCGATACGCCTATCTGATGGGCTTCGTGAAGCCTGCCGAAGAAAGGCGTTTTACGATGGGGAACGTAAACCGGGCCGGCGATCCCTCTCCACCCGAACTGGCCACCGATGCCAACGGCAATCCCTGGTGGAGCATCCGCCGGGAAGGCGACGGCACCCTGCCGCCCACTCAATATCCCGGACAAAATCCGCCTACCGATCCGGACTTGCTGGAATTGCTGCGTCGGGAGAGCCTGTTCGAAAACGCCCATCAGTTCAGTATCCCGCCGGCTACCGACGGATGGCCCGATGTGGATACCTATCGTACCATGGAGTTTTACATCGAAGCCAAGGCCGAAGCCACCACTTCAACCCGGGACGTGTTGGCCAGGAGAGCCACAATGAAAGTATTCCCCAATCCGGCCGGCCGGGAATTCTGGCTGAATTTTGAAAATTCCGGTCCGGCGGTAGAGGGACAACTGCTTATTCACGACATGCAAGGGAGGCTGATCCACCAGAAGACCATCCGGATCGTTCAGGGCGGCAATCTGGTCTCTATCGGGGCCGAACCGGATTGGGCTCCCGGATTACTGCAGTTGTCTCTGGTCTATGGAAAAGAATGGCAAAGCGGCAGGGTCCTGTTTTCGGGCAACTAGCCGAAAGAAAACAGTGGAGTCATGGCCTGCAGACTTGGGGTAGAAGGGGAGCCGTTAGGCCCAATCGGGACGAAGAGGCCGGTCTAAGCGATCAGGACTCTTCCTGGCGCAAAAGCAGAAATTATGGATCGTAGAACCTTCCTTCAAAAAAGTGCTCTGACCGCCGGAGTGGTAGCCGGATCGAGTCAGGTATTTTCCGCTGCCCACCTGAGCCACCTGTTCCGGGATCAACCTATGATCGGGATACAGATCGGAGCCGTTTCTTTTGTGGACGAAGGTACCGATACCGTTCTCGACCGGGTGCAACAACTGGCCGGGGCGAATACCCTTTTCATTCCCGTTTTTGCGTTCAACCGCGGCCTGGCCGGTCGCCGGGATGTAGAAGACGGCTTCCCCGATCACGGTGTGCTGGAAGAAGATGCCGGTTTCACAGGTGGGTATTACGCCAGCATGCACGAGGCCTACTATCGCCATTCCCTGCTGAAACCCGAACACGTCCGCGCACGCGAATTAGGAGAGTACGATGTTCTGGCTGACGTCATCCCCAAGGCCCGCCAACGCGGGATGAAAGTCATCGCTTTTTTCGCCGACAATTACGGGAGCGACAAACCCTTTGCCGATCAGCTGGGCGAGGTGGATATCCTGGGCAACTCCCTGGGGCGTGTTAATTTCCGGAACCCGGACTACCGGACCTTCCTGCGGGCCCTGATGAAGGATTGCATCGAGTCGTACGACATCGATGGTCTGTTGTGGCGAAGCGAAAGGCTGGGTCCGATGAGCAACGTATTGAATTTTAACCATTACAACACGCCTGCTGCGACCAGCTTCGATCCCTTTACCGTGGAAGCGGCCGAACAGCGAGGCATACGGGTTGACAAGGCCCGCGAGGGCTATCTGGAGCTGATGCGATTCGTGGACGAAGCCAGGAGTGGCAAAGCGCCCATAGATGGTTATTACGTTACGTTCTGGAGGATCTTGTTCGAGTATCCGGAGATACTGGCCTGGCACCAGCTGTTTGTCGACAGCCTGCGCGAGATGTACCGGGAAGTTTACGCTTTTGCCAAAAACCTCAAGCCCGATCTGCAGGTAGGCTGGGCGCTTTCCTTCAAGGGGTTGAACAATCCCTTTTACCGGTCGCGCCAGGATCTGCAAGAACTGGGAAACTACTCCGATTTTCTCAAGATCGTGATGTACAACACGGTGGGCGGGTCCCGATTCGACCGGGTGATCGAGCGCGTGAGCAAAACCCTCTACGGCGACCTGAAGGAGGAGGAGATCCTCCTGTTTATCTGCCGGATCATGGGCTATTCTCCGGAGGAATTTACCCGTCTGAGCGAAAGAGGCATATCCCCGGAGATGGTCAAGTCGGAGACCCAACGGGCGCTTGCCGGCGCCGAAGGAACACCCACCGAGATCTGGCCCGGTATAGATGTGGACATCCCTTCCGGAGAAGGACGCCAGGTGATCTCTACGCCCGAGAAAGTCAAACAGTCCGTGCTGGCCGCTTTTGCAGGTGGAGCCAAAGGCATCATACTCGCCCGGAAGTATTCGGAAATGAACCTGAGCAGTTTGGCCGGCGCCGGAGAAGCTCTGGCTGAGCTGGGATTTAAGTGAGTCCCGCTGGGGAAAAGAGTACTGGAGATCCTATTTCGCATGCCTGGGCACAAAACCCAAGGCGTGGGGTGTGCGTATAATCTGGCCCATTCTCCCTTCAAGGTTTGTATAAAATGTTTGGATCCACCGGAAGGTCCTTTCGGTCCGGTTGCAGGAGCTGCTGGGTACAAACCTTAACGAGCCGGATAATTTTTGCCAGATACAGGGGACACCCTTCGCTCGCCCGTCCTATGGGCAGTCGATGAGCCAAAGCCGGCTTGGATGGTCGGGGAGTTATCCTATGTTTCCGGGCAGCTGTTTTTCATTGGCCACCCTTTTTCGGGTGCCGTTTTTACCTGAAAGCCTACCCAAACAAATAGTGTATTTATAGGTAATCCCCATATATGATATGATGGCGAGAAGATTTATCAAATAAATTTTGGTTATTTGCGGAAAATAAAAAATCTTATTCCTGTTTCTGTTATCTTGAGATATATGTTGAGGCGGTTTATAGAGCGGGTTGTTCAGTTTTTGGGTCCATCCGTCCGATCCCGAGGTCGGGTAGCCAGGGAGGCTGTGAAGCAATTTCCAAAAGGGGGAAACGAAAGATGGCTTTAGAGGAGATAAATATTAGCAGGAAAAGGAATCTGGATCCGTCCGGAGATCTCGCCATTGCGGCCAAACATTCGGCTCAAAGTTCCGAGTCGCAAAATTTAATGGTGGCCCGTATGGCCCGGGGCGACTTACAAGCCATGAGTGCCGTTTACAAGCTCTTTTTCAATCGACTTTATCGCTACGGGTCGGTCATTTCACCCAACCGTTCGCTGGTGGAAGACGCCATCCAGGATATATTCATCTGGCTGATGGAGCATCCCGGGCGAACCCGCGAAATTCGGAATCTCGAAATCTATTTGTTTCAATCCCTGAAACGGAATCTGCGGGAAAAGATCGAGAAGAACGGAAGAGCCATCCGGATCCTGAACCGGTATGTCCAGCAAAACGAATCGAGTTCTTACGCCCAGCCGGTCGAAACCCGGATCATCGAAGAGGAAGAGCTCGCGAACAATCGCCACTGGCTGGACTGCCAGTTGGAATCCTTGCCCAGTCACCTCAAAGAAGCTCTTTATCTGCGGTTTTACGAGGGCTTGAGTTACGACGAGATAGCTGAGATCGGCTCCACGACCAATCAGGTGGCGAGAAATTATGTGTCCCGGGCCCTTAAAAAGATCCGGCCTCCAAGATAAACCTTCCGATAGAACTACCTCCCTCCTTCCTTTTCTACCCGGGCCGCGAAAGCCCGGCTGGCCCCTCTTCCATCGAACAGATCGGGTAAACATGGCAACGCCATCCTTGACTTCCTACTTAGGGCCGATGAAATTTGAAATGATTTTCGCGGCTGCGTAACTTGAAATCCGACACGTCTGACGTGAAAATCCGGGTCCGGGCCAGGCCTTTGGCGCCAGGCGTCTTATTAAGGGGCTGAAGCGGATTGGATCGTTTTGTTGGGGAAGATCTATTCGAATAATCCATCAAGAAATGAAGAGAAGAACTTTTATCCATCATTCCTTAGCCGGGGCTGCCGCCCTGACGGTGAATCCATTGAGCACAGCGGCTTCCTACCGGCGTATTCTCGGGGCCAACGACAGGATACGGGTCGCCATGGCAGGTTGCAATCGACGTTTTCCGGGCTTGCTCGGAGGATTGTCGGCTGCTGAAAACGTGGAGATAGCCTACGTCTGCGATGTCGATTCCCGTCGGCAGGAGAAGGCCGTCGGATCCGTTGCCCAGGCGATGGGTAAAACACCAAAGGCCGAAAAAGACCTCCGTAAAATTCTGGAGCAGAAAGAAGTGGACGCCGTATTTCACGCCACCCCTGACCACTGGCATGCTCCGGGAGCCATTCTGACCATGCAGGCCGGCAAGCATGTCTATGTGGAGAAACCCTGTAGCCACAACCCCTGGGAGGATGAATTGCTGATAGCCTGGCAAGAGGCCACCGGAATGGTAGTGCAAATGGGCGCTCAGCAACGTTCCGCCCGTGCCTCCCAGATCCTCATCCGGGAGATCCACGAAGGCGCACTCGGTGAGCCCTACCTGGCGGTGGCCTTTTACAGCAACCAGCGGGGCCGGGTACCCGATGCCAAAAATACGCCCGTCCCGGAATGGCTGGACTGGGAACTCTTCCAGGGGCCGGCGCCGCGGAAAGATTTCATCAATATCCTGGCCGATTACAACTGGCACTGGTACTGGCATTGGGGAACCGCCGAAACGGGCAACAACGCGACCCACGAACTGGACATCGCTCGCTGGGCCCTCCAGGTGAAATATCCCGAATCCGTGCAGGTGAACGCCGGGAAGTACCATTTCGTGGATGATCCCTGGACCATGTACGACACCATGGATGCCACTTTCCATTTCGCCGGCGACAAGACGATCAAGTGGGACGGAAAGAGCCGGAACGGTGTCAAAACTTACGGCGGAGGTCGCGGCACCTGGATCTACGGCTCCGAGGGCAGCGCCTACGTGGATCGCGACGGATTTACCCTCTATGATCGCTCCGGAAAAACGGTTCGGGAAGAAAAAGCCTCCGGCCAGGAGAGTGGATTGGCTCTGGGCGGCGAAGGCAACATGACCAACGCGCACGTCATGAATTTCCTGGAGGCGGTTCGCGGCAAAGAGGAGCTTAATTGCCCCATCTCCGAGGGCGCCGTCAGCACGCATCTCGTGCATTACGCCAACATATCCTACAAAGAAGGCAACGCCTCCTTGAAGATCGACCCGGAGACCGGCCATTTCAGCGACAAACAGGTTCAGGAAAAACACTGGAGCCGGGCCTACGCCACGGGCTGGGGCGTCGAGATGCCTTGAGGATAAAAGATAGGGTGGAGTGAGCCTCCGGGTTCACTCCACCTTCAAAACTCCCGGATCTTGATGCTCCGGAAGGAGACCCGGTTTCCGTGATCCTGCAGGAGAATGTGCCCCTGGGGCAGTTCGCCGAAGTTTGGCCACACCTTGTATTTGCTGTAGGCGACAAGGGCGCGATAGGCGGGAGTCCCGCGCTCGAACTCCAGTACCTTTACGCCATTCAGCCAATGCTCAACCTTTGGGCCCTTCACGCGGATCATCAAGCGGTTCCAATTGCCGACTCCGTTGAAGCGTTTTCCGCGCCCGGGCTCCGATAGATTGCCTGCCGGAATGAGGTCGTACAAGGAGCCCAGCGTGCGGTTGCCGTTCACGCCCATTTGGGCGTCGGGATGCTTTTCATCGTCCAGGATCTGGAATTCCAGGCCGATGGAGGAACCCGCCCCCTGGTTGAGCTCGGGGTCCACGAAATACTTGACGCCGCTGTTGGCGCCTTCGGTAAGCATAAATTCAAGGCTCAACTCAAAATCGCTGAATTTATCCACGGTGATGATGTCTCCTCCGGCCTCGGATTCGGCGCCTCCCGTTTCCAGCACGGTGAGCACGCCATCTTCGATCACCCAGCCTTTATCCGGAAAATCCGCCGACCGGGCGCTTCTCCAGCCTTCGGTCGTTTTTCCATCCCACAGCATCCGCCAACCTTGCCGGATCTCATGGTTTGTCAGAGTGTTTGGGATCAGGTTCTCCTCATGCGCATAGGGACCTATGGGCCAGCGTGAGCTTTCCAGGTCCTCGGTTTTGATGCGGATGTTGCGCCAGCGGATATCTCTTCCTGCCAGCTCTTCCCGGCCGATGCTGTGTACCTGCAGGGCAATGAAGCCGGAGGCCGTCTCCTGATCTACTACATTGGCCGTGTTCATACCGTTGACCCAGATCCGGATTTCCGGGCCGACGGCTTCTATGCGGTAGTGATTCCACTGACCGTTGCGGAAGGCGCGTTGGGCTTCCGGGTGATCTGCCAGCGTGTACAGCCATCCCCTGCGGGCTTCGTCGTAGATGCCTCCGCTGAAAGCTCTGGGGCTGGGGTCTATCTCCGCCTGGTACCCGTGTACCCTGCCGTTGCGATAATCCGGCGTACTCAGACTGCGGAACTGCACGCCTGAATTCAGGGCCGCGTCGCACCATACTTCAAATTCGAGGATGAAGTCCGAGTAGTTCTGCTCGGTCGCCAGAAAAGTATTGGGAGTTCCCGATCGGGTGGTTCCGATGATCACCCCGTCTTCGATGCGATAGTCAGCTTCCCCGTTGAGTTTCTTCCAGCCCGTGAAATCTTCTCCATTGAAGAGCGGTTTCCAGCCCTCTTCCATCTGGCCGGAGGCCATCCAGGGGATCAGGCAGAGAAGGAAGATTTTCGGGAGGATGTTCTTGATCTTTGCGGTCATGGATGGGTATTTCTTTTTTATCAAGACGGCATTATAATCCAAAAGCCCTTACACATTCAGGCGCCAATCTCCGGGAAATCGGACGGCCGGATCCGCTTTGAAAAGCCGGGGCCATTTCCAGCCATCCCATCGCCTACTTCAATTCCTCCGGAAAGAAAAAGGCATTGAAGTCCCAAAGATAAGGTAGCAGAAAATAGGTGGCCAGCGTGACCAGGATAACCGAGATCAGGTTCATCCAGATCCCGGAGCGGACCATGTCCGAAATCCGCAAATAGCCCGATCCGAACACCACGGCATTGGGGGGCGTAGCCACGGGAAGCATAAAGGCGCAGGAAGCCGCTACGGTGACCCCGACCATGAGGGTAAAGGGATGTACGTCCAATGCGATGCTGACGGCAGCCAGTATGGGCAAACACATAGCGGCCGTGGCCAGGTTGGAGGTGATCTCCGTCAAAAAATTGACGGCGAAAACCAGCACGAGCAAAAGGACCAGCAGGGGAGCGCCCTCAAGGACGTTGATCTGGGTTCCTATCCATTCTGCCAGGCCGCTTTCCTGAAAACCATCGGCCAGGGCCATGCCGCCTCCGAACAGCAGAAGGATGCCCCAGGGGAGATTCACGGCCTCTTCCCAGTTGAGCAGGCGGCGGTTGGCTCCTTTCCGGGCCGGCAGGATGAACAGGCTCACCCCGGCGGTAAGGGCGATTATCGTATCGTCAATGCCCGGGATCAGGCGGTCCAGGACGAGGGAGCGGAGGATCCAGGCCAGGGCCGTGCACACAAACACCACCAGCACTATTTTTTCCTCGTAGTTGATCTTGCCCAGGGCCCTCAGTTGCCGGTAGATCTCCGCCCGGCTACCCGGAAAGGATTTCTGTACAAAGGTGAAGCGGATCTCGGTCAGGTACTTCCAGCAGATGAACAGGAGAACGACGGAAATCGGGACTCCGAATTTCATCCAGGAGAGAAAGGTCACCTCAACCTGGTACAGCTCCTGGAGGATGCCCGCCAGCACCAGGTTGGGCGGCGTACCGATCAGGGTGCCCACCCCGCCGATGGAAGCCGAATACGCGATAGCCAGCATCAGGGCCTTTCCGAAAATCTGGGTTTCGTTTTCAAGGGTATCCGGATTGTCTTTCAATTGGGTAATGATGGCAATTCCGATCGGCAGGATCATGACGGAGGTCGCCGTATTCGAGATCCACATGGATAAAAAGGCCGTAGCCACCATAAATCCCAGAATAATGAGTTTGACGTTGGTGCCGATCAAGCGTATGATGTTCAGAGCGATCCGCTTGTGGAGATTCCAGCGCTCTATGGCAATGGCCAGGATAAATCCGCCCAGGAAAAGAAAGACAAAGCGATGCCCGTAAGCAGCTGTCGTGGTCGAAATGTCCATGGCCCCGGACAAGGGAAACAAAATAATGGGAAGCAGGGAGGTGACCGCAATGGGTATGGCTTCGGTGATCCACCAGAAGGCGATCCAAAGGGTGCAAGCCAAAACGGCATTGGCTTCGGGACTCATGCCTTCCGGGTGGACGAAAAATAAGGTGAACGCAAAGATGAGCGGACCCAAGACAAGTGCCATTATTTTTTGGCGACCCTTAATTCCCATTGCCCGCTTAATGTCCATGTCGAAGTAATATCCAATTAAAAACTCAGGATCGATAGCCAGCTGGCCCGGAATCAACCTGCCGGAATGTAGTTCAGGGACGAAATTCCGAAAGTTTACACTGAATAGGGCCCCGATCCGGGCTTATATACGCCTTCGTTTCATCGGTTGGAGTGCTTGTCCGCCGGGAATGCCCCTTTTTTCAAAGGAGGATCCGTATCCCCAGACCTTCAGGGCAGGAGAAGCCTTTGGCCGTCTTTAGATAGAGCCTTATAAAGTCCTCTTTCATGCATCACTCCCGACGCCAATTCCTGCAGACCTCATCGCTTGTGGGCGGATCCCTTTTACTGAGCCATTGCTCCCCCTCCCCCGAGGCCGAACCGTCTGCAGTGGAAAGTGCAGCCGACCTGGACCGCGCGCTGGCCGAACCTGTGCTGAAGACCGAACTTTTCTCGAGCCCGGTTCTCATCGAGCGGCTCGAGTTGCTTGAGTACGAAGGCAATTACATTTGCCGGGTAACTTCCCGGGATGGGGCCGAAGGACTGTGTGTGAGCAACAACATGCAGATCCGAAGCCTGTATCCCATCTTCACCAACCGCCTGCAGCCCTTCTTTATCGGTAAGGATGCCGTACAGTTGGAGCGGCTGCTTGAGGAAGTGTACGTGTACCAAAGCAATTACAAATTGCAGGGCCTCCCGCTTTGGGTTCCCCTGGCCACCATAGAATTTGCCTTGCTCGACCTGCTGGGCAAGATCGCCAACCAGCCGATGGGCGCCCTGATCGGAGAGATACATCATCCGGAGATCGCCATCTATCAGGCCAACAATTTCAGGGGGCGCAGCGCCGAGGAATCGATCGAGCGGATCAAGGCCCAGGTGGAGGAATCCGATGCCCGGGCGGTCAAGTTCAAAGTGGGCGGTCGCATGAGCGCTCCGGAAACTCCTCCCGGCCGCTCGGAAAAGCTGATCCCGCTGGTGCGGCAGACGTTTGGGGATGATATGACCATCTATGCCGACTCCAACGGATCCTACGATGTGGCAGAAGCCATCCGAATCGGGAAGTTGATGGAGGAATACCGGTTCGATTTTTACGAGGAGCCGGTACCCTTTGACTGGTATGAGGAGACCCGACAGGTGGCCGACGCGCTCAACGTACCCATTGCCGGCGGAGAGCAGGAACCCAGCATGCGCAACTTCCGCTGGTTGATCCATCAGTCGGCGCTTGATGTGGTCCAACCCGATATCTTTTATTTCGGCGGTATGATCCGCTCCATGCGGGTAGCGCGCATGGCCGAAGCCCGCGGCCTGAGTTGCATCCCTCACATTTCGGGTTCCGGATTGGGATACCTCTATATGATGCATTTCGTATCAGCCTTGCCCAACGCGGGGCCCTATCACGAGTTTAAGGGATTCAACAAGGAACTGCCTGTGAATTGCCCCACCTCCGATCTGAGCAGCAAGGGGGGCAAGGTGAAAGTACCGACCGGTCCAGGGCTGGGCGTCGAGATCGATCCGGCCTACGTAGAAAAACACCAGCCGGTTTGATCGTACCCGGTAATCCGCCCGGCGGAAAGACCCCGGCCTTTCCGGATTTACCCTTTACCCACCTTTGAGCTTATGAACAGAAAGACCTTCCTGGAGTCCCTGGTATTCGGAGGCTTGTCCCTTTCTCTCCCTGCTTCGGTTCCTGCCGTTGCGTTGCCCCGGCGGGCGAAATGGAAGGAACTGAATGCCTATTACTTCCGGGCTCACAGCTACACCCTGGTGCCCCGGCACGTGCGCGAGGACCTGAAGTGGATGGCCGACCTGGGTACCGACAGCGTCTCGATCGCCATCCTGGAGCAGGATCTTTTTGCTGCGGTAGAGAATATGGAGATCATTTGCGAGGAGGCGAAAAAGCTGGGCATGCAGGTGTGGGCCGTGCCTTCCCGATGGGCCGGCCTCGTGGCCGGTGCGCCCAAAGTACCCAGCCTGTTCAGCATCCGGCATCCGGAGACCTGGAAGTTGAATGCGGATGGAAGCTGCCAGGAATCCGGCGTATCCGGCCGGATCAGCAGTATTTTCCATCCGGCAACCTTTGCGTTTATGGTCGAAACGGCCCAGGCGGTTTTCCGGACCTGGGATGTGCAGGGTCTGATCTGGGACGAGCCCAAATCCCTGGGTCCCGACTTCTACGAACTCGCCCGCGAAAAGTTGGGACCCGATCCTTCGCCGGAGGATTTTGTCGATTCGAATGCCGATTTTTATTCCCGGGTGAACCAGGCCATCAAGTCGGAATTTCCCGACAAGGAAATCGCTATGTTCCTGCACGCCAGCAAAGGGGATTATATCGTAAACCGATTTGCGGAGATAGAGGGTCTGGACACCTATGGCTGCGACGGGCGACCCTGGTACCCATCCGATCTGGGTCAAACCGAAGGCCACGGCAAGGTTTTGCTCGGAGGAGTGGGGCAGAGGTACCTGGATGCGGCCAAAAAGAACGGGAAAAGATCGCTTTGGCTGGTGGAGAACCACAATCTGCCTGACGAGGAAATCCCCTTGCTGGAAAAAAGATTGCCCGAGGTTGTAGCCACGGAGGTGGATCACCTGATCTACTATTATTTTCCGCGCAATCTGGCCAGTCCCGAAAGAGTGATGGACGTTTTCCGGCGGAGCCTTCGCTAGGTTTTGTCTATGGATCCCTTTTTTTGGGGCCTACTGCTGAGGGGCAACGGCTTTCGAAACGTCTTCCTGAGGCAGGGTTTAACTACCCCGGCCCTTTTACCTTTAAATTGAAGATCATGCGGGTAGCCTTATTCTTGTCAACCTGGTCTCTGGTACTTTTTTATTCTTGCTCCGGTTCTTCGGGTGTCGATCGGGAATCCGGGGCGGAGGAGCCGGCAGCCTATCTGCATGCGATCGATTGGCTGGCCCTACCGGATACCTTGGTGCTGGGCAATCCCACCGGGCTTGGTGTCGATTCGGAGGGGGACCTGATCGTTTTTCACCGGGCCGGGCGGGTTTATAGCGAACCCTTCCCCGAGCTTGCGATCTCCAAACCGACCCTTTTGAAAGTAGATCCCGAAAGCGGGGCGTTGCTCGATGCCTGGGGGGCCGATCTTTTCATCATGCCGCACGGCCTTTCGATCGACCGGCAGGATAACATCTGGGTTACCGATGTCGGGCTTCACCAGGTCTTCAAATTCGACCCCTCCGGAAAGTTGTTGCTGAGCCTGGGAGAAGCGAGGGTGCCGGGAAATGACGCCGCGCATTTCGACCGCCCCACGGATGTGGCGGTGGCTCCCGACGGGTCCTTTTACGTCAGCGACGGCTATGGGAACACCCGGGTCATGAAATTCTCGCCCGAGGGCGAATTTCAGTTTCAATGGGGGAGCCCGGGCAACGAACCCGGTCAATTCAATCTTCCGCATGGCATCGACCTGGATTTGGAAGGGCGGGTCTATGTGGCCGACCGGGCCAACAACCGGGTTCAGGTTTTTACGCCCGAAGGCGATTTTCTCTGGGAGTGGAAAAACGAGCATGCGGCCGAAGTCTATGCCGTGGCTGTAGACCGGAAAAGCAATCGGCTTTTTGCCATCGACTATTTGATCGTTAACGACTCCCTCATCAAGGGCTCGGATATCTTGGAATTGAGCCCGGATGGGGAATCCGGGCCCCGCCTGGGCCGATCCGGCCATTACTCCGGTTCGGTGGCCCGATACCACGACGTAGCCCTCGATGCCGAAGGCAACCTTTATACCGGAGACATCCTCCAAAACCGGATCCAGAAATTTAAACCCAACCCGAAACCCGCAGACTAAAGAGCTATGCCAGGAACCCGAAGATCTTTTTTGAAACATAGCACAGCCCTCGGACTGGGGATGCCTTTTTTGACGCTGGATCCTGGCTTGGCCCTATCCTCCGCTGTCTCCGGGGAGTGGATCGAGCAGATCGAACTGTTCCGGTACGACATTGATATCCCCAGGCATTTCTCCTGGGGAAGCTGGTACAACCGCCAGCATCTCTTTATGCGGATCTCCTCCGGCTCTTTTTCGGGCTGGTCTGAAACCCCGGCGGCCAAGAATAATCCGGACTTCGATCCCGGCGAATGGGCCGGCTACCTGTCCACATTCAAGGGGCTCAGCCTGGCGGAAGCTCGCCGCTGCCTGGCCGCCTGGCAGGTGCCCGGCACGGAGGTGCGTTCGCGAAAACTCGAGTTGATGGATATGGGGCTGCTGGACCTGGAGGGAAAGCTTCTCGGAAAACCGGCGGTCGATCTGTTGGGACTGGATCGGCGGGCGCCCATCCCGGGCCTGTACTGCATCCTGGACAAAGATGTGGGTCAGGCAAGGGAAGAAGCCGAGCGGAGCCGGGATCAGAACCTCGGGCACCACCTCAAATTCAAAATGCAGGGCGAGGTGGATCTCGACCGGGAATTGTTGCGGGTCGTGCGGGAGGTATTGGGACAAAAATCGGTGGTGATCGCCGATGTGAACAAGGGGTACAAGTCCTGGAAAACGCTGGATGAGCTGGCGAAGATCCTTTACGCCTTTGGAGAAGAGGGCCTGGACGGGGTCGAGGATCCGGCCCTGCTGGAAACGGATCAGTGGATCGCTTTGCAGGATCAGATCGGCGACCTGGCCCTGATACCGGATTATCCGATGCGCCCGGCCTGGGAGGGTTTGAAAAGGATACGACCGGGTATGGGGCGGACTTACAATTTGCATCCTTCCACGATGGGGAGTTTTGAGGCCTTGGCGCGTTTGGCGGGCCGGATCCGGGAGATCGGGGCCGAGGTGATGATCGGAGACGATAGCCTGGTGGGACCGGCTTGTTCCGCCTGGCAGCAGATCGCTGTCGGCCTGGGCGCCTGTTGGGTCGAAGCTTTGGAGAAAAAGGAGGATTCGGCGGCCTACCGCAAGTGCCTGATGCAGGCTTCCACGCGTTTGGACGAGAAGGGCTTTGTCCGTTTCGATCCGCTGCCCGGTTTCGGGATCGAACTGGATGTGGACGAACTGAAATCGGTCTGCCACTCCCACCTGGTCTTGTAGAAGGTCCGGACGGAGGAGGGCAAGCCATATCCGGCTATTTCGCCCCAAGAAAAGGCTCCGTTCTTTTGGGCTCCGGCAAAAGAAGCAGGATATTTTAGCCCGAAAAGGAGTTGAAAGGGCATAAAAACGAAAAACCCAACAAAACATGAAAAAGGTTGTCACTTTCGGAGAGATCATGCTGCGGCTTGCCCCGGCGGGCTTTCGGCGATTCTCCCAGGCCTCTTCTTTTGATGTGATCTACGGTGGGGGAGAGAGCAATGTGGCCGTTTCCCTGGCCCATTACGGAATCCCGGTGGAATTCGTAAGCCGGATCCCGGAGAACGACATCGGCGAATGCGCCCTGATGGAAATGCGCAAACATAAGGTAGGGGTGAATCACGTGGTCCGGGGCGGCGAAAGGCTGGGCATCTATTTTCTGGAGCTGGGAGCCGTGAGTCGCGGCAGCAAGGTCGTCTATGACCGGGCTCATTCGGGCATGGCTACCATCGAACGCGGGATGATCAACTGGGAGGAGGTTTTCGCTGACACCCAATGGTTTCACTGGACGGGGATCACACCCGCTATTTCGCAGGGAGCTGCCGACGCCTGCCTGGAGGCCATCCAGACCGCCAACCGGATGGGGATCACCGTTTCCACCGACCTCAACTATCGCAAGAACCTCTGGCAATACGGCAAAAAACCGGAAGACATCATGCCGGAGCTGGTTGCGGGTTGCGATATCATTTTGGGGAACGAGGAAGATGCCGAAAAGCACTTCCACATCCATCCCGAGGGCGTGGACGTCACCCAGGGAGAATCCGTAGAGGCCAAAGCCTACATTTCCGTTTGTCAGCAGTTAATGGAGCGTTTTCCGCGTTGCCAAAAGGCCATCATCACCTTACGGGGCTCGATCAGCGCTTCGCACAACAGCTGGTCCGGCGTGCTGTATGACGGGACTACGCTGTTTGAAGCTCCAACCTACCAGATCACCCACATTGTGGATCGGGTCGGCGGCGGCGACAGCTTCATGGGGGGCCTGATCTACGGTCTGCTCCACTACCCCGAAGACGACCAAAAAGCGCTCAACTTCGCCGTGGCGGCATCGGCTTTGAAGCATACCATCTACGGGGATGCCAATCTGGTGACGATCTCCGAGGTGGAAAAGCTGATGAGTGGCGATGCGAGTGGGAGGGTCAGTCGATAGGTGATGTCACGATGTTGCGATGTCAGGATGTCGGGGTTTGGGTACGAGCATTATCATTACGAATATTGAAGCCTCTTGTTGGCCACCCTTTTAGCCCCCCCCTAAGTGGTAACATAGAAGCTATTAAGTGACTAAAGCATACTTTCGAAAGGGAAAACAAAAAGACCAACCGATACACGATGTCTGTTCGTGAACGGAAAATACAAAGGGAAAAAGATGGCGAAATATACACGTATCGAAGTAGCTCAACTGATGATGGAGCAGGGGATGGTCCCTCTTTTCTATCATGCCGATGTGGAGTTGGGGAAAGAAGTTTTACGGGCCTGTTACCAGGGCGGGGCCTGCTTGCTGGAGTTTACCAACCGGGGCGACTTTGCCCATACGGTTTTTGAGGCTCTCAACCGTTTTGCCCTGGCCGAACTGCCGGGTATGGTTCTGGGAGTGGGGTCGGTAACGGATGCGGGAACGGCCTCCCTTTATCTGCAACTGGGGGCTCATTTTGTGGTGACGCCGGTGCTTCGCGAAGATGTGGGGTGGGTCTGCAACCGGCGAAAAGTATTGTGGTCGCCCGGCTGCGCCAGCCTGAGCGAGATCGCCCGGGCCGAGGAGATGGGGGCGGAGATCGTAAAATTGTTTCCCGGCGGCACCTACGGGCCCGGTTTCATCCAGGCGATTGCTGGGCCGCAGCCGTGGACCCGCATCATGCCTACCGGCGGCGTTTCTCCCGATCGGGAAAACCTCAGTCGTTGGTTCTCGGCCGGAGCGGCTTGCGTCGGCATGGGGTCCCAATTGATCTCCCGGGACCTTCTTCAAAACCGCGACATGGCCACCCTGGAAGCCCGCGTACGGGATACGCTCGAATTGATCCGGAATCTAAGAGGTAATTGATATGATGCGACGGCGACTTTTGGCGACCGCCCTTTTGGGCTTTTTGCTTTTTTCCTGCGAAGACCGTTCGGGCATTACCCGCCTAAAACTGGCGCACGGCCTGGATGTGAACCACCCCGTACATGCGGGCATGGTTTACATGGCCGAAAAGGTGAAAGAGAAATCGGGCGGCCAGATGGAGATGGACATCTATCCCAGTTCGCAATTGGGTTCGGAGCGACAGCTTCTGGAGCTTTTGCAGATCGGGAGTCTCGACATCACCAAGGTCTCGGCGGCGGTGATCGAGAACTTTGCCCCCAACCTCAAAGTGCTCAGCATCCCCTATGTATTTCGCGACAAAGAACACCATTTTACCGTACTGGACGGTCCCATCGGCAGAGAGCTCCTTCTGCAGGGCGAAAAATACTGGCTGCGGGGCCTGACCTATTTTGACGCCGGCTACCGTTCTTTTTATTCCAAGGAAAAACCCATCCAAACCCCTGCTGATCTGGAAGGGATGAAGATCCGGGTGCAGGAGAGCCAGACGGCCATGAACATGGTGCGGGCCATGGGAGGGGCGCCGACGCCCATCTCCTGGGGGGAACTTTACACGGCCTTGCAGCAGGGCGTGGTGGACGGGGCCGAGAACAACCCGCCCAGTTTTTACACCTCCCGCCATTACGAGGTGTGCAACTATTATGTGTTGAACGAGCATACGGCCGTCCCGGATATCCTGGTCGTTGGTACGACGGCCTGGAACCGATTGGATGAACAGGAGAGAGAATGGCTGCAGGAAGCCGCCTATGAGGCGCGCGACTACCAAAGGATCTTGTGGAAAGAAGCGGAGGAGGAAGCGCTGGCGGCCGTCCGGGAAGCGGGCGTAGAAGTGATCTACCCCGAGAAGGAGCCCTTTGCCAAGGCTGTAGAGAGCATGTATGAGGAATACCGCTCCGAGGGGCAGGTTTATGAATTGATCCAACGAATCCGGGCGGTGCCTTCCGGCTCGGCCGGGGGGAAATGAATTTTCAGATGATGAGAGCGCGAATTGATAAGATACTGGGCTGGGTACTGGCCATTTTGATGGCGGTCATGACCCTGGACGTGATCTGGGGTGTTTTCACGCGCTACGTGATGGGCGCCCAGGCATCCTGGTCGGAGGAACTGGCCCGCTATCTGCTGATCTGGATCGGAGTCCTCGGGGCGGGCTATGCGGCCGGGCACAAGCTTCACCTGGCCATCGATCTGCTGCCCAGCCGATTGGAGGGCACTCCCAAACGGAACCTTAACCGGCTCATCAGCGGCCTGGTCCTGTTTTTTGTGTTGGTGGTATTTGTGATCGGCGGCGCCCGCCTGGTGTACATCACCTGGTATCTGGGACAGACCTCGGCGGCGCTTCAGATCCCGCTGGCGGTGGTGTACGCCATCATCCCGCTGACGGGTATTCTGGTCCTTTACTACAAGCTGGCCGATCTCCTTTCCCCCGATACGGAAATCGCAGAATGATACGCTTATGGAAATACTGATCCTGGTTTTGTCATTTATCGTTTTACTGGGCATCGGGGTGCCGATCGCCTGGAGCATCGGCTTGTCGAGCCTCATCACCATGCTGGTGAGCATACCGGCCCTGCCTGCCTTCACGACGGTGGCGCAGCGCATCGCTACGGGCTTGGACAGCTTTGCTCTGCTGGCCATTCCCTTTTTCATCCTGGCCGGGCAGCTCATGAACCAGGGCGGTATTGCGCGGCGGCTGATCGATTTTGCCAAAACCCTGATCGCCGGCCTGCCCGGGGGACTGGCGCACGTCAATATCGTGGCCGCCATGCTTTTCGGGGCTATTGCCGGCTCGGCCGTGGCCGCCGCTTCGGCGATCGGTACGATACTGGGCAAGCGCATGGAGGCGGAGGGCTACAGCAAGGAGTTTGCGGCCGCCGTCAACATCACCTCCTCCACGACGGGCCTGACCATCCCGCCGAGCAACATCCTGATCGTGTATTCGCTGGCCAGCGGCGGCGCTTCCATCGCGGCGCTTTTTCTGGCCGGCTACATTCCCGGAATTCTCACCGGCCTCTTCCTGATGATCGTAGCCGGGATCTGGGCCAAACGAAAAGGCTATCCGGTCAACGAGCGTAGCAGCCTGCGGCAGATTTTTGCCTCCTTCGTAAAGGCTTTTCCCAGTTTACTGCTCCTGGTGATCGTCATCGGCGGGATCGTAGCCGGGATCTTCACCGCTACGGAAGCCTCCGCCATAGCCGTGGTTTATTGCCTGCTGCTCGGCTTTATTTATCAGGAATTTTCGATAAAGGACCTGCCCGACATCCTGCTGGCTTCGGTCAAAACCACGGCCATCGTCATGCTCCTCATCGGGACCTCCATGAGCATGTCCTGGATCATGGCCTATGAAAACATCCCCCAGGACATCACCCGGGGGCTCCTATCCTTCAGCGGGGGCAATTTCTTTGTCATCCTCTTCCTGATCAACCTGATCCTGCTGGCCGTCGGGGTATTTATGGACATGACCCCCGCCGTATTGATCTTTACGCCCATCTTTCTGCCGGTGGTCACCGAAATGGGCATGGACCCGATCCATTTCGGGATCATCATGGTGCTCAACTTATCGATCGGCCTGTGCACCCCGCCGGTGGGTTCCGTGTTATTTGTGGGGGTCGGCATAGCCCAAACGAGCATCGAAAAGGTGGTTCGCCCGCTGTTGCCCCTCTTCCTGGCCATGATCGTGGCTTTGTTGCTGGTCACCTACATTCCGGCGCTGAGCCTTTGGTTGCCGGGCCTTTTTGGATTTTAACCTGATACGAACCATGGACAACCGAATATTGAAAGTTCACCCCGACGATAATGTCATTGTGGCCCTGCAAGACCTTGCCGCCGGGGAGGAAATGGCATTTGAGGGCAAGAAGATCGCTCTGATCGAGGACATCCCGGCCAAGCACAAATTCAGCGAGGCGGACCTGAAAAAGGGCGATTCGATCATCATGTACGGGGTCAAGGTGGGGACTTGCACCCGGCCGCTTTACCAGGGCGGGCGCGTGAGCACAGAGAATGTGGTCCATGACGCCAACACCTATGCGGTGGGCGAGCGAAACCTGAATTGGGTAAAGCCGGATACCCGTCGTTTTGCGGGCCGGACCTTTATGGGCTATCACCGGAAAGACGGCCGGGTCGGGACGCGGAACTACTGGCTGCTCATCCCTTTGGTTTTTTGCGAAAACCGCAATCTGCGCGTGATCCGGGAAGCCATGCTGGAGAAACTGGGTTACCCCACCGAAAAAGAATTTGCTGTGGATGTGGAAAGCCTGGTCCGGGATTACCGGAAGGGGGCTTCTCCGGAAAAAATCCTGGAAGCCGACATCATCCGCAGCGGAAGCTATGCGGCCGAAGACCGGATCTTTCCCAACGTGGACGGGATCAAGTTCCTGGAGCACGAAGGGGGCTGCGGCGGGATCCGGCAGGACAGCGAAATGCTTTGCGAGCTGCTGGCCGGCTACATCACCCATCCGAATGTAGCGGGAGCCACGATCCTGAGCCTCGGCTGTCAGCACGCCCAGATTCCTTTGCTCAAAAAGGCCCTGGCGAAACGCGATCCCCGGCAGCACAAACCGGTCTATTTTCTGGAGCAGCAGCAGAGCAGTTCGGAGCGGGCCTTCATTGCCGAAGCCATCAAGAAGACCTTCGTCGGCCTGATGGAAGCCAATCAGCTTACCCGGCAGTCGGCGGGCCTGGAGCATCTGACCCTGGGGCTGGAATGCGGCGGTTCGGACGGTTTTTCCGGGATTTCGGCGAACCCCACCCTGGGGTACACCTCCGATCTGCTGGTGGCCCTGGGCGGGAAAGTCATCTTGTCGGAATTCCCGGAATTGAACGGCGTCGAGCAGGAATTGGTCAACCGCTGCGAGAACGAGGCGATCGCGGAGAAATTCGTTGGGCTGATGCAATCCTACTCCAGCCGGGCCGAGGCGGTGGGATCGGGCTTCCACATGAACCCTTCGCCCGGCAACATCAAGGACGGCTTGATTACGGATGCCATGAAATCGGCCGGCGCGGCTAAAAAAGGCGGTACTTCGCCCGTACAGGATGTATTGGATTATACCGAACCGGCCGTCAAGCCGGGCTTGAATTTGCTGTGCACCCCCGGCAACGACGTGGAATCGACCACGGGCCTGGCGGGCTCCTGGGCCAATGTCATCTTGTTCACCACTGGCCTGGGTACGCCTACCGGCAATCCGGTCGCGCCCACCCTGAAGATCTCGACCAATTCCGAACTGGCCCGGAAGATGGCGGACCTGATCGATTTGGATACCGGGACGATCATAAGCGGGGAAAGTACCATTAGCGAAAAAGGGGAAGAATTGCTGGAACTGGTCCTTCGCGTGGCGAGCGGGGAAGTGCGATCAAAGGCAGAGCAACTGCAACAGGATGATTTTATTCCCTGGAAGCGGGGTGTTTCTCTTTGATCCTGGAAGCTTAGGTGAACCTGCAATCCATCTTGGGATTGATTCCTGATTTCTATGCGGTCTTTGCGACTCCTTAGCGTGCTTCGCGCTGAAAAAGAAGAGTCGCACTTCACCGCAAAGTACACAAAGAAGTCGCCAAGAACGCCATGAGGTAAGTGCGAAATAACTTAGCATGAGTTTGTATGACCTTACATTTAGAACTAAAGGTATTTTTCTCACATGTCCAATCCTGCTTTGAATCGGCATCTAAAGTCTCGCCAAGAACTTCCGATCCGGATTCTCCAGTTTGGCGAAGGCAACTTCCTGCGCGCCTTCGTGGACTGGATGATCCAGCAAATGAACGAGAAAGCTGGATTCGGAGCGGGCGTTGCCGTGGTACAACCCATTGATCGAGGATGGGTGGATGTTCTGAATCAGCAGGATGGTTTATATACCGTCTTGCTGACGGGCAGTGAGGATGGAAAGGCCGTCCAGGAAGTCAGTCTGGTCGATTGCATCCAAAAGGGGATAAACCCCTACACCGATTTTGAGACATTTCTGGCCACTGCGCGGGAGCACCATCTGCGTTTTGTGATCTCCAATACGACGGAAGCCGGCATTGCCTTTGGGGAAGGCGATCGATTCGAAGATGCTCCGCCCAGCAGCTTTCCCGCCAAGCTGACCCGGGTATTGTACGAACGATTTCAAGTCTATCAAGGCGCCCCGGAGAAAGGGCTGGTCATCATCCCGTGCGAGCTGATCGATCGCAACGGCGACCACCTTCGCCGGATCGTAGGGCAATACGTGGATCGCTGGGGCTTATCCGCTGCTTTCCGGACTTGGGTGGAGGATTGTTGTACTTTCTGCAACACCCTGGTCGACCGGATCGTGCCCGGTTATCCGAAGGACCGGATCGAGGAGGTGACGGCCGAACTGGGTTATGAAGACAAGCTGGTCACGGAGGGGGAGCGTTTCCACCTCTGGGTGATCGAAGGCCCGGCCGGATTGGCGCAGGAATTTCCGGCGGAGCAAGCCGGCTTGAATGTTCTCTTCACGGAGGATATGGAGCCCTACCGCACGCGTAAGGTTCGCATTTTGAACGGCGCCCATACAGCCATGGTACCGCTGGGCTACCTGATGGGTTTGCGTACGGTGCGGGAGAGCGTGGAGGATGAGGCGCTGGGCCCCTGGATCTCGGAGCTCGTTTACCAGGAGATCATCCCTACGCTCGATCTGCCCCGGGAAGAGCTGGCATCTTTTGCCGGCGACGTGCTGGATCGCTTCCGGAATCCTTACATCCGGCACCAGCTGATCGACATTGCGCTGAATTCCGTCTCCAAATTCAAGACCCGGGTGTTGCCGTCGCTGCTGGGGTATGTGGAGCGGGAAGGCCGGCTTCCGGAGCGGATGGTGTTGGCTTTCGCGGCTTTGATCCGCTTCTACAAAGGGGTGGATCTGCAGGGAGAGGCGATTGCCCTTCAGGATGATGAGGAGGTGCTGCACTTCTTTCAGGACCTCTGGGCAAGAGCGTCCGGGGATCTGTCCTATCTCGTGGAAAAAGTGCTGGCCCGGGCGGATTATTGGGGCCGGGATCTGAATGGGGTAACAGGACTGAAAGAGCGCCTGGTTGAGCCTTTGAGGGTTATGGAAACGGGTGGGATTTTCTTGTAGGTCGATCCGGAACCCCAGCCCGAGTCCTCCGACTGGCGGGAAGATGTGCTGGATGAAAGTCTGGCCCCGGGCGATCCCATACCTGCACTCTCGGAAGGTAGTCCGAAATGGGCCTCGGCCTGGGTACGGCCTGTGAGTGGAGCGGGGAGGCTGGAAATACGGAGATTCTTAAATGAAAGAAGGAATGAAGGAATGGCGCAATATTTCACTGTTTGGAGTACTAAGCTCCTGGAAACGCCCACCTGAATACGTGATTTATCTAGAAGCCATCTCAAAAATATCCATTGGGTTGAAAAAGGCCCTTTTGAACTTAGAATTCGTTGCAAAAAGTGTCACGCCTGCGTACCGAAAGGCACTACGGCCTGCAGGCACGTAGCTACGGCTATGCCCCGACGAAGCATTGCTTGTCGGGATCCTGACCGAAGCGGCAGGGCTCCATTTTTCCGCCTTTTCTGAGTCCAAAATCTTCCTTTTTCACCATCAAAAACATTTTTGAGGTAGCTTCTGGTCGTCCGACGGATTCAGCGTAGCCTTTTTCCATTTTTCCTTCGGTATTCGCGGAAAGAGATCATGCGTTCCTTTTCTTCGTCCCATAGCTTGTGGTTAATGCATTTGATGCTTTCGCGGAAGGTGAGGGTCGGCACGTAGCGATTGAGCACCGGATTTTCGCGGGCGCAGGTCGGCAGGTTGTAGTTCGGGATCCGGGAGTTCAGATGATGGATGTGGTGAAAGCCGATATTGCCTGACAGCCATTGAAAAACTTTAGGCAGGCGATAGTAAGTACTTCCCTGGATCGAGGCAAGTAGATGATCCCACTGATCTTTCCATGCCTTGTAGTTTTTCTCGTGTTGGTGTTGAACGTAGAAGAACCAGAAAGCAATAATTCCGAAACCAAAGACGACCGGAATGTGTACGAGCAAAAACTTTTGCCAGCCCAGCAGCCAGGCCAGTCCGACATAGAGGACAGCTACACTGATGTTATTCAGGAAATAGCTCCAGCGGATTTTTTTCCAGCCTTTCAGGCGCATGAAGGGGTAGCGGAGGGAGAATCCCAGGTAAATGATGGGCACGAGTACAAACTGGAATACCGGGTTTCGGTAGCCGCGATAAAGGACCTTGCCCCACCAGGTTTTGGCGGCATATTCTTCGGTAGTGAGGTAGTAGATGTCGCCCAGGCCGCGATGGTCCAGTTGACCATTGTGTGCGTGGTGGGCGGAGTGTGTACGGCTCCAGTAGGTGAAGGGGATGGTGCTGAAAAAGCTTGCCAGGTAACCGATCAGGTTATTTACCTGTCGGGATTTGAGAAAGGACTGGTGGCCGCAATCGTGCTGGATGATAAAGATACGGACCAGGAAAAAGGCGTTGATGACTCCGAGCCCGAGGGTGATCCAATAAGACCAATCGATACTGAAGTACATGAGTATCCAGATCCCGATAAAGGGCAGGAAGGTATTGATCAACTGGATGACGGCCTTACGCGTGTTGGGCGTCTGGTAGGGTTTGATGAGGCTCCGCCAGTTTTGGAGTTCCGTTTTGGGATTGGGTTTGTTCATTCGATTGATTTGGGTTGACGTTTAAAAGGATCGCCTGGTGGAGTGGGTGCACCCCAAACGAAGAATGCACAGCCGAAAACTTCGAAGGAAACTCCGGACTGTGCTTTTTCATAGTAATATGCTTCTGGAAGAAGCATACTTATCGGTCTACCAACGGTCGCGGTTGCTCCGCTCTTTGCGGGGCTCGGCTTTTTTGACCACGATGGTCCGACCATCGAGTTCGGTATCGTTCAGTTCGGCGATTGCCTCGCGGCCTTCGTCTTCATTGGGCATTTCGACGAAGCCGAAACCGCGCGAGCGGCCGGTCATCTTGTCCATGATCACATTAGCGGAGGAAACTTCTCCAAAGGAAGAGAAAGCTTCTCTCAGGTCCTCACTTTGGGTGTCAAAGTTGAGTTTGGCAACAAAAATGTTCATTCGAAAAAAATTAAAAAAGAAAAAATATCGCACCCGGGAGGACTGAGCGCTTGCCGGCTCCGGATAGGAAAAGGCAGGGGCTATCACCTCAAGGGGTGCATCCAGGAACGATGAAACTTGGACAGGAAAATTTTGGACTTACAATCGAAAGGAGAGAAGAGCGAAACTTGCTGGACAAAGTATGCGAATCGTATGGATAGCGATCTCTTGCGACCGCTGGGACAAAGATAGGGATAATTAATGATTTAATTCTAAAATCTTCTAATCCGGTAAGGGGGGCGATGCCGGAATGCGGAAATTCGGGGATGTCGGAATTTTGGATGGTTGGATGGTTGGATGGTTGGATGATTGGATGGTTGGATGGTTGGATGATTGGATGATTGGATAAGGGTGGCGCCTTTAGGTGCCGGGTGAGCTCTTTCTGAGTAGGGGAGGTTCAACCCAAGCTGGGGGCAGATGGATTCGTAGGATAGTTCAATTAAGTGTGTCTGGTTTGATTAAAGGAGGTTTATCCAGACTCT
>CAZXIX010000058.1:5238-27017 GCA_964640855.1 uncultured Saprospiraceae bacterium | reverse complement strand
TGCTTCATCTTTTTAACCCAAATATACGAATTCAACTAATTTGACCCATTACCCTTTTCTTTACCGGACGATCTCGCCGGGAATGGTCAGCCTGGTTTTCCTTTTACTTCTCCTGCCGCATACAACCCGGGCTCAGAAAATGCTGGAAGGCCGGGTCCAGGACGCCGCTACCGGAAAACCGGTGCCCTACGTCAACATCGGATACCTTTCCAGAGCCGTGGGGACGGTGAGCGATGAAGCGGGAAAGTTTCGGCTTCCCGCAGACGCTGCCAGCGATACGGTTCTATTTTCGGCCATAGGCTATCAAACGGTCTCCCGTTCTGTCCAAACCCTGGAAAAAGAGGGTGTCGTCCGCCTACAGACGATCACCTACACCATGCCGGTCGTGGAAGTGCTCGAAGAAATTCCCGGGAAGACCCAAATCTTCGGTCACGCTATCAAAAAGCGAAAGCAGAGTATTCAGTACGGCAGCGCCCAATTGGGGAGCGAGATGGGGGCCTACATTCGCCTGAAAAAACGGACCTGGATACAAAGCGCTCACTTCGTCCTGAACCACGCCAAAGGCGACAGCATGCACTTCCGGCTCAATCTTTACCAGATGCGCGACGGGCAAATCGGGGAAAATCTATTGCGGGAAAACGTACTCATCCAAAGGCCGCAAAAACCCGGTCTTCATTCCGTCGATCTCCGGCCCTACCAGGTCGTTGTGGAATCCGACCTGCTGATGTCGCTGGAGTGGATCCGTAACGATGGCGAAAACGGGAACGAAGGGATCTCCTTTAGATGTCGGAGGGCGGGTACCGAAAATACCTACACCCGGCTCACCAGCCAGGCTCCTTTTCAAAAAGTAAGTGAGATGGCCCAGATGGCTCCTGCCTTGCAACTGGGGTTCTATCTGATGGGCAAAGAGCTCTGAACACAAAACCATCGGTTTAACCGAGTGGGTGTGGGTCTGCTTGTGCCTGCGGGTACTGGCAAGGCCTGTGTGCCCTTAACCCTTTCGGGCTGGCCATCCTCCGGTACCCAAACCCGACGACCTCCCGGAATGCCGTATGGAAACGGGCAAGGTAAAAGCCATTGTAGAAGTTGGCCGATCGGATGCCGTTTTTCTGCTTGAGGAGAACGACCCCTGTTTTTATATCAACCGGGGCATCGACGAGGGAGGAGTATGAAATTTCCTATTTTCAGGTCTTTACCCATCCTGAATCCTGATGGAAAAACACATGCTTCTCTTCAGAGGGCTGGAGGGCGAATCCAGGTCTGATTTTACCGAAAGAATACTGGCACTTGCGCGCCGACTGGCCTCGCGTTCTGAAATTACATCCGCCAAAGTGGCTTTGACCCAGCCGGAACTACCCAGGCTCTCGATCATTCCCTTCCAGAAAAAGCAGGCAGCGGCCCTATCGCTTTACGGAGAAACTCTGAAGGCGACGAATGGCTGGGAATCCACAGAGGGGTTTGCCGGCCATTATCGGGTGAAGGAAGCCTTCCCGGTGGCTTACCGGAAAGACTGGCCCGACGGCCAGGTCACTCCCGGGATCTGCTTACTAACCTTGTTTCGAAAGAAGCCGGGCCTGGATTGGTCTGAATTTTTAGACCGATGGCACAACGGGCACACACCGCTCTCCCTGCGTCTGCACCCGCTTTGGCACTACAGTCGAAATGTGGTGGAAGAAAAACGGGATCCGGGATCCGAACCCTGGGACGGCATTGTGGATGAGCATTTCCGAGATCGGGCTGACCTCCTGAACGTGTATCGTTTTTTCGGGAATTCCCCCTTGTTCCCCTGGCATATGTGGGAAGTGTATAAAGATGTAAAGGGGTTCCTGGATTATCCCAGCACGGAGACCTATCTGGCGCAGGAATACATACTGAAGTCGGAATAGGTTAATTGCCCCTACCTGCCTTAATCGATTTCCACCCAGGTAGACCAGTCCTTGAGTTCCCCTCCTTTCCCCCGAAGCGAGCCGGGTTTCACTTCGGCTGATTTTTTCAGTTTTTTAGGGAACAGAAAAATGGCTCCGAGAAGGATCTCATTTTCGGGAATTCCGAGGCGCTGTCCGAACTCAGGAAGCCGGAGTTTGCCTCCGCTCGACCAATAGGTAGGGATCTTCCGAGCTGTGGCGCCGATGAGCAGGTTCTGAATGGCAGCAGCAGTGGCCGCTATGTGCTCCATGTTCCGCCTGTTCCCCTGGAACATTTCCTCTTCGGAAAGGGATCCGGGATCCGGGAGCCAGGTCACCTGGATCAGGGCTTTGGCTGCGGCCAGCATTTTGGTGATCTTCCCTCCCTTGATTTCCCGTTCCTCGAATTCCCGCAACAAAGCCCGGCATTCGCTTTCCCGGATCACGTACATCCGCCAGGGGAAAATGGATGGGAGGTCGGCATGCATGCGATGTACCTCGTGACTGGGATAGTGAAAAGGGGCTGCAGCGGCCAATTCCAGTAATTCCCGAAGGATAGAATCCCATTTTTCGGCGTCTTTCCCCGGGGCCCAGGGCTTTTTCGGATCTGCCAGGACCTTTTGGGTTTGACGGCTTTTAATGACTTCGTCCACTGTTTTGCTCATGCTCAACCCTCCTCCTTATGGATATGACCTGTAGGTTAATTTCCGAAATCTAGGGAAAAAAATGATTCGCAGAAGGGCGATTGCAAGGCATTATGTCAGGACAGAGTCTGGATTGGCAGGTTTAAAGGCGGATCAGGTAGTATAAACCGAATTGAACATCACGTAATCGGTGGTCAGGTCGGCCCCCCAGGCAAAGGCATCGTACTCGCCTTCGTG
Organism: uncultured Saprospiraceae bacterium; assembly: GCA_964640855.1. Classification (GTDB taxonomy): domain Bacteria; phylum Bacteroidota; class Bacteroidia; order Chitinophagales; family Saprospiraceae; genus JAJDFU01. The sequence goes on along the minus strand of CAZXIX010000058.1, from coordinate 24,232 downwards.
CAAATGCAGCTGGATCCGGACATGGGATTCCCGAAGCAGTTTTTTCATGGAATTCCGGTTGAACCCCACCGGACTTCCCTTTTTGAGAACCTGGACAAGCGTTTCCTGGTCGCCGATGAAAAGGTCTACCTCCTCGTAGTCAAATTTGACCCCCGAATTTCCGGCAGCACAGAGGATGCGGCCCCAGTTCGGGTCCCGACCGAACATAGCCGTTTTCACCAGCGTGGAATCCGAGATGCCGCGAGCGATCTTACGCGCCTTTTCCTTGGACTTGGCGCCGATCACCTGATACTCGATGAACTTTGAAGATCCTTCTCCGTCGCTGACGATCAATTTGGCCAAATGGATCATCAATTCCATGAGGTGCTCCTGAAAGACCGGAAAACCGGGATCATTTCTGCTGCTGATCATTTCATTTTCCGCCTGCCCGTTGGCCATCACGACCACCATATCGTTGGTGGAAGTATCCCCGTCTACTGTGATCATATTGAAGGTATCCATCACACATTCCTGGGTTACCTCCTGCAACAGTTCTTTGTCGATGTTGGCGTCCGTGAGGATAAAGGCAAGCATGGTCGCCATATTGGGATGTATCATGCCGGAGCCTTTCGCTATCCCGGCCATGCGGATCTCATACCCCTTGGCGGCGAACTCTACGTATCCCTCCTTGGCGAAGGTATCGGTGGTCAGAATCGCATTGGCGGCGAAGGATCCGGCAGCGGCCTTTTTCGACAATTTGCCTACGTTCTCTTCGATGCCGGCGACGATGTCTTGGGTGGGGAAGGGCTCTCCGATCAATCCGGTAGAAGCTACCACTACGTCTTCGGTTTTGATCCCCAAAGCCTTGGCAGCGGTCTTGGCCATGGCTTTGGCTCCGTCCGCCCCTTGCTTACCGGTACAGGCGTTGGCGTTTCCGGCATTGCAGATGATGACTTGCGCCTCGTGGTTTTTGAGGTGTTTCTGGCTGAGTTTGATCGGTTCGGCCACCACCTGGTTTTGGGTGAATACAGCTGCTGTGGCAGCGGGGACTTCCGAAAAGATGATGGCCAGGTCCCGCCGCATGCTTTTGACGCCCGTATGGGCGCCCCAGCATTTGAAACCTCTTACGGATGTGATGTTCTTGTTCATGTTTGGGTGAGTGAAGAGTAAAAGATCGCTTGGAAAAAAAGATGAAGCCGCCTCATGAGACGGGACTTATATAAATAATTTTCAGTTTCCAACCTAGTCCGCATCGGAATTTCACCCTCAGGGTTGAAGGGGACTTACCTGGAGCCCGGTCGTTTCGGGTAGATCGAACATCAGGTTCATATTGTGGATCGCCTGTCCGGCGGCTCCTTTCACCAGATTATCGATGACACTGATCACCAGGATCCGTCGGGTACGTTTATCATAGGTCGGATATATATCGCAATAGTTTGTCCCCCGGACCTGTTTCAGGTCAGGCCCTTCTTCCCGGATCCGGATGAAGGGCTCCCCTTCGAAAAAAGATCGATAGTGGTCTTGCAATTCATCTTCTTCGAAGGGTTTCAAGGCTTTGGCGTAAGCCGTTGCCAGTATTCCCCGATCGACCGGTAAAAGATGGGGGGTGAACTGAACGCGTACCGGCTCGCCGTACAGCTGCCCCAGGTTTTCCTCGATCTCGATCGTGTGCCGGTGTGTCTTCAGGCCATAGGCTTTGAAGTTATCGCTGACGTTGGAGAAATGAGTGGTCTTGCTGACCTTGATCCCCGCTCCGGTCGTACCGCTCTTGGCGTCCACGATCCAGCTTTGGGGATCTACCCAACCCGGCTGAGCCAGCGGGGCCAATGCCAGCGTGGCTGCCGTGGGATAGCAGCCCGGATTGGCCACGATTTGAGCTTTCCGGATCTTGTCCCGATGCAGTTCGGGGAGCCCGTAAGGTACCTGGGGGACCAACTCCGGGCTTACGTGTTTTTTGTCATACCATTCCTCGTAGACCTTTGCAGAACTCAGGCGGAAATCGCCCGACAGGTCGACGATCTTGAAATCGGCATTCTGCCAGCGGGCAACAAAATCCATAGCGACCCGATGAGGAAGGGCCAGGAAACAGAGATCCGGATCGTTGTTTGGGACTTCTTCGGCAGAGACCAGCTGCAGGTCGCATATACCTGCGAAGGCGGGGTGAAGGTCTGAGAATCGTTTGCCGGCATGCTGCTCGGAGGTGATCATATGGATCTCTACTTCCGGATGGAAAGCCAGGAATCGTACCAGTTCAGACCCGGTATAGCCCGAGGCGCCTACGATGGCTACTTTTATCATTGGAAAGCAGGAATTAGTTGCCGGAGGGTGTCGGTGATCCTTTTAATTTCATCCTCGCTGATCACCAGGGGAGGCACCAGCCGAAGTACATTTCCGGCCGTTGCATTGGCAATGACACCCTGGTCGAGCATTTTTAACACCAGCGGTTTGGTTTCGAAGCTGAATTCGACGCCGATCATGAGGCCCAGGCCCCGCACTTCGCGGATGCATTCGAATTCTTTCTGCAATTGGAGCAGCTGTTCCTTGAGGATGACCCCTTTTCGAACCACCTCCTGGAGAAAGTCAGCCTGATCGATCTCTTCCGTTACCGCCAATCCGACGGCGCAGGCCAAAGCATTTCCGCCGAAGGTGGTACCGTGGTCACCGAATTCCATGGCGCTGCTGACCCGCTGATTGCTCAAAATGGCTCCTACCGGGACGCCGTTGCCCAGCGCCTTGGCCAGGGTCATGATGTCGGGTTGCACACCGAAATGATCCTTGGCAAACAAGTGACCGCTTCGCCCCATTCCGCACTGGATCTCATCGAAAATGAGAACGATATCATTTTCATCGCAAAGTCGGCGCAGTTCCCAGAGGTAAACCGGGTTGGCCAACTGGATGCCCCCTTCTCCCTGGATGGGTTCGACCACTACGGCTGCGATTTCCCGGGAAAGGATCTGATGGAAGGCTTGGAGGTCGTTGAAAGGAATCTGGATGAACCCCTCCGGCATGGGGCCAAAGCCCTTTTGCATTTTGGCCTTTCCGGCGGCAATGGCGGCCATGGTCCGGCCGTGAAAGCAATTGTGCATGGATACGACCGTACTGCCGCGGCCTTGCTTGCAGGGGTATTTGCGAGCTACTTTGACGGCGCCTTCGAAAGACTCCGTTCCGCTGTTGGTGAAAAAGACGTGTTCCAACCCGGAGGCAGTCGTAAGTTTTTCCGCCAGCCCGACCTGGGGAGGCGTAACGAAGAAGTTGGAAACATGCAGCAGTTCACCTGCTTGACGCTGGATCGTCTCCGTGATGCGCGGATGGGCATAGCCCAGGCTGTTGACCGCAATGCCGGCCAGGGCATCCAGATAGGCGTTGCCGTCTGCATCCCAGAGCGTGCAGCCTTCACCCCGGACGAAAGCATAGGGCATGCGGTTGAAGGTGGGGAGATAATGGATCTTGTCCTTTTGATGAAGTTGGAGCGATTGCTCTTTTTTAAGGGATGATACGAGTTCCGACATGTTTATGTTGGATTAGTTTTTGGATAAGTTGCTCGGGCTGAGTCCCGTTGAGGATTACTGCCTCCCCGGCTCCTTTTTGAAGGGCCCGTATGCAGGCATCCACCTTGGGAATCATGCCGCCCTGTATGGAGGATCCGAAAAGGTCTTCGGCCTGCCGGATATTCAGCTCCGGGATCAGCGTTTTGGCTTTTTTGACGTCCTTTCGCAAACCATCAATATCCGTCATCATGACCAAAATGTCCACCTTCATGGCTCCCGCGACATGGCCGGCGACCATATCGGCATTGACATTATAATCATTTCCTTTCACATCCGTTCCCAGGCAAGCGATCACCGGCGTAATTTTTTGTTTCAGCAGGGATTCCAGGAAGGATGTATTGACCTCTTTGACATTTCCGACCCGTCCCAGGCTTATTTTCCTTACGCTTCCGTCGGGCTCCCTGAGCTCGTGCAATCGTTCTTCCACCAGGATGGTGCGGGCGTCTTTTCCGGAAATCCCGAGAGCTTGGGAATGGAACTGATTGAAAAGAGAGACCAACTGGCCATTGACCTTGCCTTTGAGTGCCATCTCCACATGCAGCATGGCTTCGGGCGAGGTCTTTCGGTGGCCGTCCACAAATTCAGAGGTAATCCCTGCCTGTTTCAATTGTTGGGCAATAAAGGGACCCCCGCCGTGGACCAGGACCACTTCGTTGCCGCTTTCTTTAACGGAAATAATGGCTTTCACGACCGCCCGCTGAAGTTCGGGATCTCGCATGGCGTTCCCGCCGTATTTGATGCAAATGCGCTTCATGTTTTTAATAATCTCCGGGATTTGGATCCAGTCGAAAAGTCAAAGAAAGATTCCGTTCCGCGGATGTGTGCATCCGGGCGAAAGTCGGGACGAGGAGGAAAATTTCCGAAGTATCCTTTCACACGGACTAAAAAAGCAACGGCAGGATATCCGTTTTGTTTGATTTCTCCCGATTTGGCTCATTGGCGGAGAAGACCAAACATTTCCGAATCATATTGTTAAATTAATGGGTGAGGTTGAAAGATATCGTTGCTCTTCATTTCGAACGGGCAAATCATCTTGGCAGATGCGCTTCTGACCGTCGGCAATCTTTTCACCCTTTCGCAGATCCGTTCTGCTTCTATTTCGTAAAATCAAAAGATCGATCAAATGGCTAACTGTTTTGCCCTCATGGGTTGGAGTCTTCCCGTTATTGAAAGCATGCAAAAGACCGGAAAACCCTATGTCGTTGTTTCCTTTCCCGATTTCGAGCCTTATGCCCGGGAGCATAACATTCCTTTCGTGTCCTATCAGTTGAACGAGTGGAGCGATACCTCCAATTCCATTGACCTGGCCGCCAAACTGGAGCCTTTCGGAGTGGATGTTGCAGTGCCCCTGTTCGAGGAGACCGTTGAATGGGCCGGTGCGCTGAATTCCATTTATCGGGATGATCCCAGAGTACTGAATCGGGCCTTCCTATTCCGCAATAAGGCTATGATGAAAAGAAAAGCACTCATTGGCGGTTTGCGGGTCGGGTTGTTCGAAGAGGTCCACAACCGCGAAGAGGTCAGACAATTTATGCGGCGGCTCAATGAAGCCAACCTGCAGTTGGATGGCGAAGAGGATAGCTGGGTTCATATCAAACCTTTTGCCTCAGCCGGCACGGTCGGCCACCGTCTGCTCCGGTCTATGGAAGATATCGATCGCAAAGTGGAGGATGGCGATTTCCCCTGTCTGGCGGAAAGTCATTTGAGCGGACAGGAGTTTTCCTGCGAAGGATTTGTGCACAGAGGAAAACTTCGCTGGCTCAACATCACGGAATACGTTCACCTGGGCTATTCCAATTTCATTCCGGAAGGGCATTTTCTACACGAAAAGAGACCGCTGATCTGGGAGAAGACCCAGCAAATGATCGACATTTTCGGCATTGAATACGGGATGGTCCATCCTGAGTGGTTCCTGGGCGAAAACGACATACTCAGCTTCGGAGAGACAGCCTGTCGCATTCCGGGGGGACATATTCTGGAGCTGGCCGGCAAAGCTTACGGCTTTGATGCGTTGGCAGCCTTCGTCCTTTCTCACGATCCCTCCCTGTCTGAAGAAGAGTTTGATGCCATTTTCCCGCCGCGGGATATGCGGCCCACGCATTTCTTTGGCAACGTAATGATCTACCCCCGCAAAGAAAGGATCGAAAAGCTGGAAATTCCGGAAGAACTACAAGAAGAGCCCTATTTCATTGACCACAACCTGGTGCCCCCGCTGACCACCCAAAAAATCAATTCCCGGGATGGCTTCGGAAACCATTTTGGAACGATCAATTTCAAAGGTGAGGATCCGGATCGTATGAAAGAGCTTTTACTGCAATACGAAGAAGTCGATTTTTACCTTTAAAACACCCTAAACCATCACCTGTAAATGGTAACTGAGTCCACCCAAAGAATTTTCCAGAATTTCAAAACGGCTCTGGCCGAATTTCAAGAGGCCACCCCACTTACCAAAGCCCTTAAAGCAGACCAGTTGGTCAGTTTGGCGGATTTATTGAGTCGCTCCGCCAAAGGGCACGAGTTGCTCTTTGAGAATGCCGCCGAGTTGGAAGCCGCAGGTCTCTTTGAAGGAACCGTGTGGGAGTCCCCGGCCAAGCAAGTTCCCACCCTGGTGAAGGGGACTGTCATGTCCGGCCATCCCAATTCGACTATGGAGATCCTCAGTGAACTCCGCATTCTGGCCTATGCGCTGGGTCAATCGAAAGAAAACAACTGGAACGAGGCAGATGCCCAAACGTTTCTCGAGGAAGTGGCCGTGCATAACCTGGAGTTTGCTTTCGACGAACTCACGGAAGAATATCGGGGCAAATTGACCCAGCAGGAACGGCGGAAAGTGGTTAACCATTTTCGCTTTCTGCTTCAGAAGGTTCAGCTGCCCGGTCTCAAGGAAAAGCTGGCAGACGAAATTGCGATGGTCTGTGCCCAGCGCCCGATTGTCACGAATTCCGTACGGAGTTTGATCCAGACCATTTACCAAAAAATGGAGTTGGACGATCGCGACCCGATCGACAAACGGTTGCAGTATTTTGTCAATGCCGTCTACTTTCCGGGGCTTCTGGTGGAGCGGAATCCCAGCTATTCCCGCTATGCCAAGGTCATTGGAAAAGCAAAGGTTTCGACTCTTCAAAAAGAGGCTCGCACTATGGGCGAGTACCTGGAAGCAACCGGTTTGACCAATCCCTATCTGGCAATGATGCTTCGCTATGCCGTGCAAGACCATAAGGATCTGGTTCCCCTGGTGTTAAAACTGAATCCGGAAGGAGTATCCGAATGGGAACGCCACACGCAATATGTGAGGAACCTGATTCTGGAAACCTTCAGCGAACAGAATTTCAGAGGGATCTATGGCCTGAAGCGATTGCTGGAGCGATCATTGATCTCGCGCCGGTCGGTGCGAGCGGGTTTGACCAACCTCAAATTGGTGAGCATTCATCCGGAGGTAGAAAGGCGGATATTCCGCTCCATTGTCGAATACGAACACGCCAACGAAGTCAGCTCGAAACAGGTGCTCATGGGAGCCTTGATCAGTCTGCTGGGCCAACCCATCGGTATAGGCCAGGGGAACAACGCCACCTGCCAATCGGCCCGGGGATTGAGCCTCTGGGCACAACATGCCCCAGCCAAACTCATCAATATGGTCACAACGGTTGCCACGGCCAACAACCTGATCATGCGATTCGAGAATCAAGACCTGGAGTCGATCAAACTGGGGAAAGGATTGGTGGATAAACTGGATCATCAGCTGGATGCCGTATCCGTGATCCTGGTACCGCATCTGGATAAGATCTACCACCGGATGATGCAATTGGCTGCCGGCCGGGGGGAGGACCCCCACAAATGGGCCAATCCGGCCATGTACGGCCAGTGGATTTCCCCGGGCTTTGCTTCTGCCTACAGCTACCTGACCAATACCATACAGGACTACCAGCAGTTTATCCGCATCTTTTATGCGGCATTCCACCCCGAATTCAATGGCGGCCGAAAGATGGTCTATCCCAATCCCGTCGGGATTTTCATCACCTCGTCAAAGGGAGATATGTTGGGATTCCATGCCCTGTCGCTTCTGCGAGTGGCTCGAGATCCGAATTCCGGGCTTATGCGAGCCTATTTTCTGAATCCCAATAATGAAGGCCGCCAGGATTGGGGGCAGAATATCAAGCCTACGGTTTTCGGGCATGGGGAACGCTACGGCGAATCTTCATTGCCGATCCTTCATTTTGCAGCCCGGATCTATGCATTCCACTACAATCACTTGAACATCGAAAACAATTTGGAGAAAGCGCCTCAGGCTGAATTGGAAGAGGTCGAACATCTGGCGAAAGAAAGCTGGGGCCGAAACTATAAATGGAATAATCTGAAAAGAGAATGGTAAAACACTCATCCCGGATCGAACTCAGCCAGTCCTCCCTCAAGAGTAACCTCAATTTTCTGCAAAAACAAATTGGCCCGGACGTCAAGCTTTCTCTTGTCGTGAAGGCCAACGCCTATGGGCACGGCATCCACCAATACGTTCCCATGGCAGAAAAGTGCGGTATCGACCATTTTTCCGTGGCCTCGTCTTTCGAGGCCGAAGAGGTCCTGAGTGTTTGCAAACCCCATACCCGGATCATGATCATGGGCATCCTTTACGATGAGGATATTCCCTGGGCTGTGGAGCATGGCGTTGAGTTTTACGTATTCAATTACGATCGTATGCCGTTGATCCTGGAATCTGCCCAAAAGCTGGGCAAGAAGGCCCGAATCCACCTCGAGGTGGAAACGGGAGCCAACCGGACCGGCCTGATCAAGAGAAGCTTGTATCGATGTCTGGATCTCATGAAAAAGAATCCGGAGCATTTCGAGTTTGAGGGCTTGTGCACCCATTTCGGGGGTGCAGAGAATTTTTCCAACGACTTCAAGATCCAGGAGCAGTTAAGACGATACAAAGAGTGCTACAAGATTTGCAAGAAGAAGCAATTTCTTCCCCACTTGTGCCATGTAGCCTCGTCGGCTGCCGCTTTATCCTTCCCCGAATCCAGAATGGATATGGTTCGGGTGGGCGTATCCCAATACGGCTTTTGGCCCAGCCCGGATATCTATTACTACCATCTCAACAAGACGGGAAAAACGTCAGAAAAAGCGCTGCGCCGGATTTTCACCTGGAAGACCGATGTCATGGATGTTCGCCGGGTACCGGCCGGCGAGTTTGTGGGTTACGGTACCGCATATCAGGCCAAGGAAGATATTATCATTGCTGTTCTGCCCCTGGGTTATTCCAACGGTTATCCCAGGGGCATGTCCAACCGGGGATATGTGCTGATCAAGGGAAGGAAAGCGCCCATCGTCGGATTGATTAACATGAACCTATTTATGGTCAATGTGAGCCACATCCCGGGCGTGGATGTCGGGGAGGAAGTGGTCCTGATCGGTCGGCAAGGGAACAGCCAGGTCAACGTGGGCTCCTTCACCGAAAGAACCAATCTATTGAATCAGGAGATGATGAGTCGCCTGCCAAGCGCCATTCCCCGCAAAGTGGTTCGATGATGATTCCTTTACTTCAGGCCTCTTTGGGTAAGGGAGATTCCACGGGTGGCCGGTGACCGGATTGATTGGCATTTTCGATGAAGACCTTGTCAATGAACTTGGAGTTCAGCAAGCGCGCCACTGCCAGATAATTGGGTTCCATCCGGATCTTATCGCCTACCTGGTATTTACGCCCTCCTTCCACTTTTCTGTTTTTCTTCAGGTCTACGACCGTCATATCCGAAGTGATCCCGACAAATCCGATGTCCTCGTCGTAGGCCGTCAAACCATCCGGATCTACGTCCAGAAGACCGAAATCCAGTATGGCTTTGGTGGTGGTATGATCCCCTTCGGAATCCTTTTCCAGTTCTGCCGTATGGCCGATGTTGGCCTCGGAAATGACCCCGTCGGGGATAACGTCCTTGCGGGCGAGCTCAATGATGTTGGCCGTAAATTGAAAGGTATCTCCATTGAGATCCCGGAACACTTTATCGTCCAGGGGGCTGGTCCCGAAAAAGGCGGCCTCCCCGATCCGAAAGTGATTGAGGTCCCTGGGGACGTTACCCCTTTCGATCAGCGGAAGGGTAATGGAGGTGCCTCCGGAGACCAGTTCCATTTGCGTGTGGTGTCGGGCTTCGATCAATTCTTTGTATAAACAGAGTTGAAGCAACTTATCGTAGTTGGGCTGGACACCGTACATACACCCCAGATTACTTCCCAGCCCGATCACGTTCAGGTGGGGTAATTCGAAGATCTTGGAGTAAAAGCCCATGAGTTCGTCCCGATCGATCCCTTCTCTCAGCTCACCCAATTCGACCATAATGATGATGTCGTGGGTCTTGTTTTGCCGCACGGCTTCCTTGCTGAGCTCCAGAATGGTTTCGAAGGAAGAGTTCAGGGAGACATCCGCGTATTGGATGACCTCCTTGACGTGTGCTCGGGCCGGGGGCTTGATGTAGATGGTCCGGATATCCAGGTTGACCTCTTTCAGGTTTTTGAGACTGGAAATCCGGGAGTCCCCGATCGAATGAATGCCTTCGATCACCTCGGGAGTAAGCAATCGTCTCAGAAAGTCCTTGTCGCCGGAGAAAACCTTTGTGATCAGGCTCCATTGGATGTGATGCTCCTGTAAAAAAGAGCTGATCTTGGTAATGTTGTTTTTAATCTCCGGGATGTTGATGTGTAATTCCGCCATAATCTGTTCTTCACGTCTGTGTAATCCTATAAAGCAACGGGTTTTAATCCCCAAAGTTTAGTCAACGGATCAGGTAGTTGCCGGAACTCTACTGCTAATCAATCGATTAACGGTTTCATAGAACAACCGGACCCCTGTGGGGATCAGTTCGTCGGGAAAATCATAATCCGGGTTGTGCAAGGCCGGGCAATCCTCTCCGGCCCCCAGGCCAAACATCGCTCCGGGAATTCGTTGGGTAAAGAGCCCGAAGTCCTCCCCCCAGGGGAAAGGTACGCGCCGCCGGGTTTGGGACAGCCCCAGCGCCTCTGCGGCTTCGAGCAGGGGCTCGATGATCATCGGATCGTTTCGGTTGGCTGCGAATTCTGCCAGGGTTTCGGTTTCCACCCGGATGCCCTCCTTTCGTGCCCGGTCCCGGGCATAGTTGATCAGTTTCTTCGTGACCTCCTCCATATGAGCCTGTCTTCGGCTGCGGATGGTGAAGTGGGCCTCGCCATAGCCCGCTGCCACTCCATAGTCCTGACTTCCCATATGGATATAGACCGGGGTCAGCAAATGGTAGTACAATTCTTCTTCATCCACGACCTGACTCTCCCGGGCATACCGGATGGTATCCGCAATGACTATCGCCGGATTTTTCCCTCTCAGGGGTTCCGCCGCATGGGAGGTTTTTCCTTGAAACCGAAGGATCAGGCTTTGTACGGCCGTTGTAAACTGCTTTTTCTTCCAAATGAGCTCATTTTTGGGGTATCCGGGGATGTTGTGTAGGGCCAGAGCAAAGTCATAATCCGAAATGTGGAAATCCGGGTCGTCCAGCACCTTTCGAGCCCCTTCTCCCACTTCCTCAGCCGGCTGAAAGAGTACGCTCACCCGCCCCTGGGCGAGTGGGTTTTCCTGCAACAGGCCGACGAGGCCGACGCCGATCGCACTGTGGCCGTCGTGCCCGCATTTGTGCGACACACCCGCTACGGTCGAACGGTGTTCGAAGGAATTGCTTTCTTCGATGGGCAGGGCGTCAATATCCACCCGCACCAGTACGTGGGGCCCGTCTTCGCTGAAGAAAAAAGAATATAAAAGCCCTGTGCCGGCGATGGCCTTGCCTTCCAAACCAAAGTTTTCGCGAATGAAATCCCTAAGGGTAGCTTGGGTCTTCGACTCGCGACCGCTGAGCTCGGGCTGCCGGTGAAGATGTTTTCGAAGGTTTATGAGCGAATTGAAATCCATTAGTTGAGAATCCCTGAATGATCAAAAATAGGACCAAGGATACAGTAATGCCAAAAAAATTGGCATCCAGGCCCAAAGGTAAGGATGTGCCGGTAACGATGAGGGTAAGTGTGGTTCCTCCTCCGGCCACCATGGCCACCAACGCGGCAAGCGGGGAGGGGTGTTTCAGAAAAAGCATCATGAGTACCGGTATCAGCAGGCCCGAGACCATGAAGGCATAGGAATAGAGCATAAGCTCGAGCACCTCGCGCATGTTGAGGGCCAGGAAAACAGCTACTCCACCCAGGATTAGCGTAGCCAACTGGGTAAGCCAGATGGAGGATGTCAGTTTTTTGTTGAAAGGTTGGACGATGTCGGTGGTCAGGTTCCCGGAGGCCGCCATCAGGCAACTGTCCGCCGTGGACATGATGGCGGAGAAATAGGCCGACATCATGAGTCCCATCAAGCCGATGGGCAGAATCTGCCGCAAAAACACCGGTAAACCGAGTTCGGCATCCATGTCCGAGCCCATCGGGTATCCCGACTCGGCCAGCAGATCCTGATTGAGGGCTATGCGGGCAAAAACACCCAGGATAACGCCCATGAAGGCCATCACAGGCCATTCAAAAAAGCCGGCGATCTTCCAGGCGCGCTTGGCTGTCCTTTCATCCCGGCAGGCATAGATCCGCTGATAAAGGGTCATGCCAATGAACCAGATCGGAACGATGGTCAGCAGCCAATTGAACAACTGAATGGGTTGGATATTCGTCAGATCGAAAAATCGATCCGGAAGCGTCGCCTGGATGGCCGACCAGCCGCCGAGTTTGAAATAGCCCAGCGGTATACCAATGAATATAAGCCCGATCATCAGGATCATCCATTGTACGGTATCTGTGTAGATCACGGCTTTGATCCCTCCGATGGAAGTGTAAACGATCACGATCAGCCCCATCGCCAGGATGGCATAGGTCAGCGAAAGAGAGGGGAAGGTAGCCGATGCCAGCTTGGCCCCGGCCAGGATCTGTGAACTGGTGAAGCCGATGTAACCGATCAGGGAAATGGCCCCGGCGATAATGGCAACTCTTTGATTGTAGAAGTGTTTCAGGGCTTCCGGAAAACTCAGGAAGTGGTATTTCCGGGCCAGGGGATAGATCCGGGGGATCAGGATCACCGCGCTGAGCCAGGCCCCGACCAGACCGCTGAAAAGCATCCAGCTGCCCGATAGCCCCATCACGAATCCCAGTCCGCCCAATCCGATCGAAAAACCACCCCCTACATCGGTGGCCACCACCGACAATCCTATGTGGCCGGCTGACATCGAACGTCCCCCCACATAGTAGTCATCCTGCGTTTTATTTTTTCGAAGAAAGTAAAACCCTACCCCCATCATGGCCGCCAGGTAAAGGACGAAGATGGAGAGGTCAATCCAGTGAATCCGCATATTATCGTTTGAGTCTCATTTCCAGATAGGGATTCGTGAATCCCACCTTTTCGTAAAGGAATCGGGCCGTGTTATTGGCTTCCACATGCAGGGCAATATCCCCGGTAGACACCTCGATGGCCTTGTTCATCAGTTTTTTGCCCAGGCCTTGTCCCCGGAAATCACCGTGTGTGGCGATGTAGACGAGAATGTTCTCCGGGATGTATCCGCCCATACCGGTGCGGTTCAGGACCACGCAGCCGGCGATCCGGCCTTCCTTGTGCAGGACCAGTATGTGCCCTCCAAAAGACTCAATCTGCTTCAAGGCAAAGTCTACAGCCCGGCCGATGTATTCCCGGGCATCACCATAGTTTTCCAGGTGATGGAAAAGAAAATCGATGATGGCCTCTTTTTCGGCGGGCTCGGGAAGCTGAGCGGGATCAAAGACCTTGATTTGTTCGGTATCCTTCTTTAAAGTTTCCATGTAATCGTTTTTATGTGGCCGAATGGCCGCAAAGTTGACATTCGGAAGATAGCCATGCTCTCATCGAATGAAATTGAACCATGATATGGACCAGGAAAACCGCAGGCGTAATCAGGGAGAAGCCCGTTTCGGTCTAGGGCCTGCAGCGCTGATCGCGAGAATGACAAAGCTTGTCCACTTGCCGGCGACAGGAAGAAAAAGCGCGACGGATATTGTGCTGTTTTTTCTGTTCTGTCAAGCGATCTCGCTTAAATAACAACCACAAAGGTAGGGATTGTTTGAAAAACGCGGGGCAAAGCCGGGAACGGTCGCGTGCCTTACCCGCACGCAACAGCAGGTGATGCCCGTAGCGCAGGGCTTTGGATCGGTTGAGAATTAATATGAGTTGGAAAAAGGCATGGGAAAGTACCGGTATGGATTGCCCTCATCCCATCGGGAAAGTTTAGATGATTTTGTGGAGTTCAAACACGTCTTTCCGCCGGTCCAGCAGATTGCGAACGCTGCCGAAACGATGCAACTCCCGGAGCAGGTCCAGGTCCACATCCGCGATCAGGATCATTTCGGTATTGGGGGTGGCTTCGGCTTTGACACCATTGGTGGGAAAGGCAAAGTCGCAGGGAGTGAAAACCATGGACTGGGCAAATTGGATATCCATATTGTGTACGTTGGGCAGGTTGCCCACGCTTCCGGCTATGGCCACATAGCACTCATTCTCGATGGCGCGCGCCTGGGCGCAATTCCGTACCCGCGAATAACCGTTCTGGGTGTCGGTCAGGAAGGGCACGAAAAGTATGTCCATGCCTTCATCGGCGAGCAGGCGTCCGAGTTCGGGGAACTCTACGTCATAACAAATAAGAATGCCGACCCGGCCGCAATCGGTGTCGAAGGTTTTGAGGCTGGAGCCTCCCTGCAGTCCCCACACCTTAGCTTCGTCGGGAGTGACGTGTAATTTTTCAAAGCGGTCGATGGCACCGTTTCGCTGGCATAGATACCCCACATTGTACAGATGATCCTCTACCATTTCCGGCATGCTTCCGGTGATGATGTTGATGTTGTAGGAAATGGATAGCTCCGAAAACCGCTGCACGATATCGCCGGTATAAGCCGCCAATTCGCGGATGGCATCGGATTCGCTCAGGTTGTTGTAAGCCGCCATCAGGGGCGCGTCAAAGAATTCGGGGAAAAGGGCGAAGTCGCAGCGATAACCCGACACGGCATCCACAAAATATTCTACCTGCTGCATGACGTCATCCAGGTCCTTGTAGGGCCGCATCTGCCACTGCACGAGGCCCAGCCGGACGACGGTTTTCCGCGTTCGGGCCTGATGCGTCGGCTTTTCGTAATAAATATTATCCCAACGCATGAGCACCGCATACTCCTGGGAGGCCCGGTCTCCCTCTAGATAGCCCGTCAGGATCTTCACCGGACGGAAATCATTGGAAAGCTGGAAATTCAACACCGGATCGTGGATCTCCTTGTCCCGTACCTTTTCGATGTATTCCTTAGGAGAATGTTCGGATGCGAATTTGTGGTAGTTGGGAATGCGCCCCCCGAAAACAATGCCCTTCAGGTTGAGCTTCTCAGCCAGGTTCTTTCGGTAATCGTAGAGGCGCCGACCCAGTCGAAGGCCCCGGAACTCCGGTTTGATGAAAATGTCGATCCCGTACAGGATATCGCCCTGGTCCGTATGAGTATTGAACGTATAGTTGCCCGTGATCTCCTTGTAGGCGTGAGCCTCACCGTATTTATCAAAATCCACCACAATGGTCAGGGCACAGCCGGCGATCACCTCATTTACCTTGACCACCACCTGGCCCTCGGGAAATTTTTCGATCAAGGTCCGAATTTGCCTTTCTTGCCAATAGGCGTTGGGCATGGTCGAGTACGACTCGATCATGGCTTCCTTGATCTCCTGGTAGTCTTCGACTTGCAGGTAGGTAAGCTCAACGTTCTGTATGGGGTTGATTACATCCGTAGGTTCCGACATAGCTGTTGCAAATTAGAAAAGGATGATGGGTAAAAATACGCTGGAAGAATGGGAGACGGTGTTTTAATTAAAAAATGCAGAATGTAAAATGTAAATGAATCGGAGGGGGGATGAGTTCAGTTCAATTGGAAGAACATAGACGAATCCCCAGGGGGATTGCACTGAGGCCCCCCCACCGGTACCCATCCGGAGCAGCATCCATGTCAGAGCCGGGAAAGCGAACTTGCGCGCTGACTATCCGGGCAGATCCTACTTTCGCAGTATCGGCAGGCGGATCTGCGAAGGATATTCTGCGCTGTGGTGGACTTGGTTGCGGGCTACCACCCCTTCTTTCTCGTCAAAGTTGTTCCCGCCTGTGTTCAGGTTGCGGGTAAAACGGGGGAAGTTGCTGCTGGAAATCTCGATCCGGATCCGATGCCCTTTTTCGAAGAAATTACTTGTTGCCATAGGCGTTATTTCCAGTTGGTAAACCTGGCCGTCTTCCATGAAAACCTCCTTGTCATAGCCCTCCCGGTATCTTGCCCGCTGGATGGTTTCGTCCAGGTTGTAGGCACGGCCATCCGGATAGACGTCGATGAGCTTGATGGTGAAGTCGGTGTCTTTGGCATCCGAAGAGACGTAGAGCGTAGATTCGATGAAACCGGTCACCTCCACGCCTTCTTCCAGAGGGTCGGAGGTGTAAACGAGAATATCGCTTCGGGTTTCCATCTGTTGCTGATCGAAGGAGCCACCCCGGATAGCGTTGCCCGTACAGCAAACGTTGCCGCCGTAGGATTTGACGGGGTTCATGGGGTCATAGGTGAAACCGTCGGTGGGGCTATCCGCGGCGGCCGGATTGGTTTGCAGCTTGCCGTCGCCATAGAGGCTGTTGGCCCGGCCGCCGCTGTTGAGGAAGAAGGTTGTCATCTCGGCTGCAGCCGGAGGCCATTGCTCGGCGCTTTGCCATTCATTGGAGCCCATGGTATAGTATTGCACCCGGGGAATTTTCTCTTCAAAACCGGTATCCTCGCCCTTGAGCCATTTGTCGAACCAAAGGTCGTAGATCTGTTCGTCGTAATTCAGTCGGGCGTCTCCTACACTGCGCTCGCCGACGATGGTATTTTCCGTAGCCCGCCAGTAGGCGCAGTGGAGCGTAGGTGCGATGACCAAATATTGGTTTTCCGACACTTCCGGGTCTTCGATGTTGTTTCGTACGTGATTGAACAAAGCCAGGTTGGGGCTGATGGATACGTCGTACCAGGAGGTAAACCAGAAGCTGGGCACCCCGAAGCCCATGTCATCGTGATACAGCCCTCCCTCGTACCATTCCGGATCGTTGGGCTTCCGGCGGATCATTTTATCGTAGATCTCTTTTTTGCCGTTGGCGTTTTTCAGGATATCGGATACGGGCAGGTGCTGCAGGGCTTCCGACATATCCACAGGCGGGTTTTCCGGGGCCAGGTCGTAGAAGCGGGAAATACGGATCAGGTCTTCCTGGGTGGCGCCTTCCGGGATCCGGGGTTTGAACTTGTCGTGTTCTACCCCGTACAGCCAGGCGGTAAACAGCATTTGCTGGGCGCCGCCGCGGTACCAGTTTCCCTGTTCGTAGTAATCGCCTACCCGACCGACGCCGGCACCGTAACCCATGGGGACCATGGCTGCATGAGCCAGGTGATCGAGAGCGGCAACGGCCATTTGCCATTCGGCGGTGGATGAGCACCCCAGAGTGCCTATGCGGCCGTTGCTCCAGGGTTGATCCTTGATCCAGCTGAACGCATCGTAACCGTCGGTCAGCGGCACGCCCAGGATGTCCCATTCCCCTTCCGAGAAATAGCGGCCCCTCTCATTTTGTACCACATAGGCATAGCCCCGCTTGACGGCTTCGTAGGCGCGCTCCGCAGTTCGGGTACGACGTTCCCCGTCTCCCCAGGGGTTGAAATTGTAGGGCGTGCGGGAGAAAATAACAGGAACCGGTTCGTCCGTTTTGGGTCGGTAGATATCGGTCATCAGCCGGATGCCGTCGCGCATGGGCATCATCACACGTTGGTCAACGATGGCGATCTCCTCCAGCTTTTCGATGATATCGGACTGGGCTGGCACGGACAAGGCCGACAAAAGGAGGGCCAGGAAAAGTAAGATTGACTTATTCATAAAAGGGAAGCAGTTGGATTTCTCCAAAAGATAGGGAAATGTACGCGGACTACAGAACCCTTCAGCCTTTGAGACGCTGCAAGCGATCCCTACGCATGCTGCACTCTTCCACCCAGGGTCGGAATCTGGCGTCGCAGGCTTGGAAGTCCCGGATCAGCATTTCGCATTTGGCGATGGATTCGTCCATCTGTCCGTTCAATTCATACAATTCGCTCAGCCGGTAAGTGGCATAGCCTTTAACAACCGGAAAGTTGGGCGTGACCGGAATGTTTTCCAGGCGGGCAATGCTGAGTTCGTAGAGGCCTTTTTCTTCGTAAATATCCGCCAGCATCAAGCTTTTGTCTATGCTGTTGCGCTGAGATTCCCAGAAGCCGGGAGAATACTGGAAGGCCGAATCGATCAGCGACAGGGCCTGTTCATTATCCCCCGACAGGCGGGCCTGGTAGGCCTCGATCGTCAGCAGGTAATAGGTAGCCGGTGTATAATAGGTTTCTTCCTGAGCCATGGCCCGGAGCCTTTGCTTCAGGGGTTCGATCTCCTCCTGTCTGTCAGCCAGAGCCAGCGTATATTTCAATTGGGCGAAGAGGGATTTAGGGAAGTTGTGCTTTCTCAGGGCCTCGCGAAAGGTTTCATAAAACTTCCTCATGGGGAAAAAATCCTTTCCCCCGATCAGGACCGAGGGCAAAGTGAGGAGGTCTGTGGGTATTTCATCCTGGTTTTCCAGCAAGACCTCAATCGAAGCCAGCGCCTTCTCCGCCTTGCCGTGCAACAGATCGTCGGCAACTACCAGCTGGGTTTTCGGCCCTTCTCGCTCTACCTCCTGGAAGTAAGGGCGACCTAATTCATAGAAGTCGGCTGCATCTTCAGGAGCTGTCATGGATAAGGCCATCTGGTAGGGGGAGAAATAGGGATGTTCCATGACTTCCCGCACCTTTTCCTCCTTTGCGTCACCCCGGCTGAATAAGTAGCGATATCGGAAGCGGGGCCAGTTTTGCGATTGGAACTCTATCTCAGACAGCGTTTTCTCCATGGTGGGAAGGTCGTTCTCCGCAAAAGCGATATCGAACAGGTGGACCAGGGCTTCATTATTGTTCGGGTCGAGTTCACGGGTTTTTTCCAACCAGGGTTTGGCTTCCTTATAGGACCGCCCGTGGGTGGGGTTATGGTGGAATAGGTATTCGGCCATTTGATTGGTGAACTCCCGGGTTTCCCCGTATTTTTCCATCAGCCGGGCGAGCTTGGGTTCGGTTTGCGGTAGGCCCAGGTGATAATCTTCCCGGACGTCCAGCAGGTCCTGCCATTTTTCCGGAAGCTCATCCTCGTACTTTCGCGCCTTGCTAAATGCCCTGGGATTGTTGATATCGGCGCTCCAGGCTCCGGCGTCCATCAGGCGGACCCAGGCGAAGGCGAAGGTTGAGTCCAGGCGGGTGGCTTCGGTGTAGTATTCGTAGGCCTCCATGAAATATCCCTTGCGGTAAGCCTGTTCGCCCAACAGAAAAGCTTTTAGGGCCTCCAGATCGGCTGTGGTCATAGCTGCCAGGCTGCTGTTCTC